>CAMZAM010000012.1 GCA_947304185.1 uncultured Bacteroidales bacterium | reverse complement strand
GAGTTCCTCGAATCATTTTTACAGTAGTTTTTTTCGCTGCTTATGCAGCAAAATGAAATTTTTTTCGTTTTTTTCTTGCATGTAAAAATTTTTTACTATTTTTGCAGTGTCTTAGATACGTAGTACACTATGATAAAACTTGAAAATATACACAAGACTTATTTCGGAGCCCAGCCTTTGCACGTGTTGAAGGGCATCAACCTCAACGTGGAGGAGGGCGAGATGGTGTCGATTATGGGTGCTTCGGGATCGGGGAAGTCCACCTTATTAAATATAGTGGGCATCCTCGACAATTACGACGATGGCGACTATCATCTGGCCGGACATATGGTGAAGGACCTCTCGGAGAATCAGGCGGCGGAGTTCCGTAACAAATATATCGGCTTCATATTTCAGTCGTTCAATCTGATTCCGTTTAAGACGGCTCTTGAGAATGTGGCATTGCCTTTGTTTTATCAGGGTGTAGGCCGTAAGAAACGCAACGCCCTCGCGATGGAGTACCTCGATCGCTTTGGGCTTAAAGACTGGGCCGAACACTATCCGAACGAGCTTTCGGGCGGTCAGAAGCAACGTGTCTCCATCGCGAGGGCGTTAGTGACCTCACCGAAGATCATCCTCGCCGACGAGCCGACAGGCGCCTTGGACAGTAAGACATCGGCAGAGGTGATGCAGATATTGCGCGAAGTGAACGACACAGGCATAACGATGGTGATAGTGACGCACGAACGCGGAATCGCCAATCTCACAAGGAAAATCGTGCATCTGAAAGACGGTCTGATAGAGTCAATAGAGGAAAACGACCCAGATAAAATGGATTTCACAAAAGAGATAAAATAAGATGTTCAACAGGGATTTTTGGTCGGAGATTTTCATGGCCCTCAGGCGCAACAAACTGAGGACGATACTCACGGGGTTCGCCATCTCGTGGGGTATCTTCATGCTGATAATCCTGCTCTCGGCCGGTAACGGACTGAAAAACGGAGTCACAAGCAACTTCGCCGACCGAATCAACAACACCTATACGATATGGTCGAGCTCGACTGAACTTCCTTACAAAGGACATAAGGCAGGCCGCTTTATTATGATGAATAACAAAGACATACAACTCCTTGAATCGTTATACGAAGTCGAAGAGGTGTCGCCAACGGTGTCAAAGGGCGGCACTCTCATCTTCGGCGATAAGTCAAGGTCAATAGGTCTTGACGGAGTAAAACCGATTTACAAGAATATCGAAGGCATAAAAGTACTGGAAGGTCGTTTTATAGATGAGAACGACATGAAAACCAAGGCGAAGGTGGCTGTCATCGATGAAGACTCCAACAACGAACTTCTTCGTACTACTGGAGAGACGACGATGATAGGTAAAACTGTGTTTATCAATGGGTTAAGTTTTACTGTGGTAGGTGTTTGCAAGGCTAATATGTGGGGTGAACGCGGCTTGGCTTATGCTCCGTATAGCACCCTGCAAGCGATTTACAATGAGAATGAGTATTACCAGATAGTGTTTACCACAAAAGGTCTTAACACTAAAGAAGATAACGAAGCTTTTAAGAAGGAATTAAAGAGAAAAATGGCGGCTTTACACGAGTTCTCACCCGACGACAAACGTGGTATGTGGATTGATAGCCAGATGATTGACTCTCTTGAAACCATGAAGATTTTCAACACAATCAACATCTTCATCTGGGTCATCGGCATAGCGATGCTGATTTCGGGTGTGGTAGGCGTGAGCAACATCATGAGAATAACCGTGAAAGAGAGAACCAACGAGATAGGAATCCGTAAGGCACTTGGAGCAAAACCACGCTCGATACTTCTTTCGATAGTGATGGAATCACTTGTAATCACTACTATTTTCGGCTATATCGGCATGATTTGTGGCATAGGAGTGACGGAGCTCATCGGCATGGCTATGGAAGCGAGCGGAGGTCTGAGTAACGGTAACGGCATGTCGGTGTTTGTCGACCCGACAGTCGATATCGGCATAGTGGTTTCAGCAACTTTGGTTCTGATAGTGAGCGGGGTGGCTGCGGGATTCGCTCCGGCGTGGAATTCAGTGAAGGTTAAACCGATTGAAGCAATGAATTATAGATAATGTTCGACGTTGATAATATAAACGAGATTTGGCAGACGATTGCCCGAAACAAGACGCGTAGCATCTTGACGGCTTTCGGTGTGTTCTGGGGTATCTTCATCCTGGTGATTTTGCTGGCGTGCGGTAATGGTTTCGATAGAGGCATGCATAGTAATATTGAAGGTTTCTCCACCAACTCTACGTTTATAATTCCGAATTATACAACGGAGGCGTACAAAGGCTATCAAAAAGGACGTTATTGGCATCCCGATATGTCTGATATGGAAGCGATTAAAAGGAAAATCAAAGGGGTGGATATGATTTCGCCTATATTGACTGAGTACTCGTATAATGGCGATAATAACGTGTTTTTTGGTACAAAAGGAGGCAATTTCAGTATGAAAGGAGTGCTTCCAAACTATAATGATATCGACCGCAACAAAGTGATTTATGGACGTTTCATCAACGAGACGGATATCAACGAGGGAAGAAAAGTGTGCGTTTTGGGAAAGAAAGTGTATGAAGATGTGATTGGCGCCGACAAGAATCCTTTGGGTCTGATGATTAAAGCCAACGGTATTTATTATCAAGTGGTTGGAGTGGTGGAGCCATATAATTCACATGTCAGCGTCAGTGGCTCGATGAACGAGACGGTGGTGTTGCCTTTGACAACGATGCAGTTGGCATATCACTACGGCGACAAATTCGATTTCTTCGTTTTCACCACCGCTAGAGGCTATAAAACCAAAGGGTTGCAGGAAGAAGTAAAGGCGTTGATACGTGAGCGTCACGATATCGCTCCTACCGACGAAGGTGCCTTTATTTGCTTCGATTTTGAACAAATGTTCACCATGTTTGAATATCTATTCCTTGGAATAAAGATATTGATTTGGATTGTGGGTATCGGCACTCTGCTTTCAGGTGTTGTCGGCGTGAGTAACATCATGCTGGTCACCATCAAGGAACGTACACGTGAGATCGGCGTCAGACGTGCGCTTGGCGCGAAACCGGCTCTGATTATCAGCCAGGTGGTGGCAGAAAGCCTCTTACTGACGATTTTGGCGGGTATAGTGGGACTTGTGATTGGTGTTGGTATTATGGCGGTAGTTTCAGGATTTGTTGGTAATACGCCATCTGAAGAAGTGATGTTCCTTGACCCGCAGATCGGTTTTGGAGCGGCAATAGCAGCATCGGTGATAATAGTGCTGTCGGGATTGCTGGCTGGCGTTCTGCCTGCAATAAGGGCCATACAGATTAGGGCAATCGACGCAATTAGAGAGGAATAGTTTATAGTTTATAGTTTAAAGTTTATAGTAGTTTAAAGTTGAAAGTTTAAAGTTGAAAATATATAAATTATTAGCAATATGAGAAAATTCTTTAAAATCTTGTTTTTCATCGCATTAGGCGTAGCAGTGATTTGGACATTCAGCTATCTGTTCAAGAAATCACAGCCAAAGGAAAAAGTATATGAGACGGTGGAAGCCACCATCGGGACGATTCAGAAGAAGACCGTCATCACAGGTCAGATCAACCCGAGAGATGAAGTCTCCATCAAACCGCAGGTATCAGGAATCATCAGCAAAATCTATAAGGAAGCAGGTCAGATGATAAAGAAGGATGAAGTCATCGCGGTGGTGAAGATCATTCCAGACGTGGCCAACCTTACAGCTACCGAGTCGCAGGTGAAGCTCGCAAAACTCAACCTTGACAATGTGGAGAAGACCTATGAACGTCAGAAAGCCTTGAAAGACAAGGGTTTGATAGCCACCGAGGAGTTCGAGAAGTCGCAGCTGGAGTATGAGCAGGCGAAGGAAAACTACAACAACGCCCTCGATCAGCTCAACATCGTGAAAGAAGGCATCTCGAAAAACGCCTCACAGTACACCAACACCTCAATAAAATCAACCATCGACGGCATGATCCTCGACATCCCGGTAAAGGTCGGTAACAGCGTCATCAACTCCAACACGTTTAACGATGGAACAACCATCGCCACTGTCGCTGACATGCGCGACATGATATTCGAAGGCAAGATGGATGAGACCGAAGTCGGACGTATCAGCGAGGGTATGCCGATGCAGATTACCATTGGTGCTATGAACGACAGAAAGTTCGATGCGGTGCTGGAATATATAGCTCCTAAAGGCACTTCCGAGAGTGGAGCGGTGTTCTTCCAGATGAAGGCACGCCTCATCATCCCCGAAGATGTGACCCTTAGAGCAGGCTACAGCGCCAACGGCGAAATCATTATCGAACAGGCCGTTGACGCCGTCATTATACCTGAGAGCTGCATCGTTTACAGCAACGACAGCACCTTTGTATATAAAAACAACGTGAAGACTCCGGTGACAACAGGCTTGTCGGATGGAGTAAATATTGTGATTAATGAAGGACTTGAGGCGGGGGATCAAATTAGAGGCAATGAGATATTCAAATAATAACTCCCGTCATTTCGACTGAACATCGAACGAAGTGAGATGGTAATGGAGAAATCCTCTTTGAGGAAAAACAATATGGAAAAAGAACTATTCATAAATAGATTTTTCGGATGGAGGATTTCTCGACTACGCTCGAAATGACGAATAATTCAATAATTAAATACTATATGAAAAAAGCACTGCTCATAATTTCAATAATAACGCTGTCTTTTGCAAGTCAGGCGCAAAAGGTCTGGACCCTCGATGAGTGCGTCGACTATGCCATGGAGCATAATGTGACAATACTGCAGAGCGTCATCGGCCAAAAGAGTTCCGAATATCAATATAAGATGTCGAAAAACGCATGGTTGCCAACGGTCAGCGCCGACGCGAGCCAGAGCTTTGGTTTTGGACAGTCGCCATCGGCCAACGGCGTCTATGTGTCGGATAACTCGACATCACTATCGTTCGGAGTATCAGTGGGAATGCCTCTTTTCAATGGTCTAAGCCTCTACAACCAGATGAAGTCGAGCAGTCTTGAGATGAACGCCGCCAAGAAAGATCTCGAAGCCGCCAAGTACGACCTGAAGCTTCTTATCATGTCGTATTACATGCAGGTGGTTTATAATAAGGAACTTAAGGCTATCGCTGAGAAACAGCTGACACTCACTGAGGAACAGCATGAAAAGACACAGCAGCTCTATGAGTTGGGTAAGGTGCCGCAGTCTGACGTCTACGAAAGCGCAGCCCAAGTCGCAACAGCTAAATCGTCGTTGGTACAGGCTGATAACAATTTGATGCTCAGTCTGTTAGATATCGTGCAGGCTCTGGAGTTGGAGGATATGAACGACTTCGACGTGGTGGAACCTGAAATATACACACCTGTCGAGGCGGGCACTTTGCCATCGCAGGAGTCGACGTATGAATTCGCGCTGAATCATCAGCCTAAGATGGAAGCAGCCAACATGCGGTTGGAGAAGACGGAATTCGACGTAAAAGCTTCAAAATCATCGTGGTACCCGTCGCTGAGCCTCTTTGCGGGCTATTCAAATGGCTATTATCATTACTTTAACAACAATTATAATCTGCCATTCGACGAACAAATCAACAACAACGGCAGAACGAGCTTTGGAGTGAGGCTGAGCGTGCCGATTTTTAATGGTATGCAGACCAAATATCGTGTTGCACAAACCAAGTTGTCGATTGAAAATCAAGAACTTGCTATAAGCACCACAAAGAAACAGCTGAAAAAGGAGATCCAACAGGCTTACTATAGTGCTCTTGCCGCCGAGCAGAAATATAAAGCTGCCGAGGAGACCTTCCTGTCGTCGCAGGTAGCCTATAACTATTCGAAAGAAAGCTTTGAGGCCGGCCGTGCCACTCTTCTAGAGCTCAACGAAAGCAAAAACCGCCTGTTTAAGTCGGAAAGCGAGATGCTGCAAGCCAAATATGAGTATCTCTATAGGGTGGAAGTATTGAATTTTTATAACCAATAATTTCAATACTATTGAAATATAATAATTCAATAATTAAATAGTTGTTTTTTTTGATCATACATGCAGCAAAATGTGTATTTTTGCGTTAAGAAGATGTATCAAAATTATAACTATGAAAAAAACTACATTTTTAGCAGCGATAATGCTCTTCGCAACAATCGGAGCATTCGCGCAAGTCGCAGAGACTGTTAGGATTACGAAAGAAATGGACAACGGCCGCAGGGAGACGGTCACCTTTGTCGAGAGATTGTTCAGCAGCAAGCTTCAGCAGACTCTTCCTGACTGGTATTATGGTTTTCTTAACATGACCAGCGATCCGTTCGGTCCTGAAGCACATGTGCCGCTCCGTTCATCATCATTTGAGTGGGGTACCTATAACCAACACGCGCTTTTTACCGCTTGCAACGATCATTTTGGAATGTCGTGGGGTCTTGGTCTCAGCAATAGCTACAATTATTTTTCACATGATGTTGTTTTGCGTGTTGATGACGAACGCAAGGCTTATTTCCAGTCGCTGAACGCCTATTCTTCGGAAGAAGGCAATGGTCCTGTCAATAACTACGCACATCGCAGTTTCCTGCGCTATTGGAGCTTGCGTCTTCCTTTGCTGCTGCAGGTTCAGTGTGATATCAACAACACTCCTGTTGCTTTGGCAGCCGGCGTTGAAGCTGAATGGCGTTTCGGAGTCCGTTCGTTCGCAAGATACGGCGGTTCGAAGCATACCATCACAAAGAATCTCGATTATAATCCTGTCGGTGTGAATGCACTGTTTTCACTCGCCATCGACAACTTCGTATTGTTTGCAAGATATGGTCTCACTGACTTTTTCAGCGTCAAGGACAGCAGAGACGAAATCAACAATATGTACCAGATGTCGATCGGTTTAGGATTTAATATTGACTAAAAATATTGCTCGTAATGAAAAAATGTTTATTTTTGCCACATGGTAGAGAATGAACATTTTGAAAATCAGCAGCATGAATGGGAATCTGCACTGCAAGTGACCGAAGGCGATCAGAATGCAGTGCAGGTTAACCCTAAGGCTTTGGAGCGACTGATGGGAAGCCGTCAGAAGCTTCTGCCATTGAAGGAGTATGTCGACGGCATCCTTGCCGGCGACATCACCATTTTAAGTAAGGCCATCACCTTGGTGGAGAGTTCTCTGCCTTCACATCAGAAACTTGCTCAAGAGATCATCGCCGAGTGCATCCCGCACAGCGGAAAGGCGCTTCGTCTGGGTATTACTGGCGTTCCAGGAGCAGGAAAGAGCACTTTTATCGAGGCTCTCGGTATGGAACTGTGTAAGAACAATCATCGCTTGGCTGTGCTTGCCATCGACCCGAGTTCACAACGCTCAAAGGGCTCTATTTTGGGCGATAAGACCCGTATGGAAGAACTCTCGCAGCAACATAACGCCTACATCCGTCCGTCGGCATCGGCCGGCACCTTGGGAGGCGTGGCCCGTAAGACCAGAGAAGCCATCATCCTCTGTGAGGCCGCTGGTTTCGACACTATCATCGTTGAGACTGTCGGCGTCGGACAAAGCGAGACGGCTGTCTATTCGATGGTCGACTACTTCCTGTTAGTCCTCATTGGAGGCGCGGGCGACGAGTTACAGGGTATCAAACGAGGCATCATGGAGATGGCCGACGGCATCGTTGTCAACAAAGCTGATGGTGACAACGTCGCCCGCGCCGAGAGAGCCGCCGCCGAGATCCGTAACGCAGTGCATCTGTTCCCGCCGTCAGAGTCGGGACAGCCAGTGAAAGTGACGACATGCTCTGCCTTGACGCACTTCAACGTCAACGAAGTGTGGAACATGGTGACAACACACGTCGAAAACATAAGAAAATCTGGTTATCTCGACGAGAAACGCGCCCGCCAGGACGTCCAGATGATGCTCGATACAATTGAGAGCACTTTAAAGAGCAATTTCTATGAAAACACGCTCGTAAAAGACATGCTGAAGCTTGTTGAAAACGATGTTGAAAATAAGAGAATGAGTGCGTATGAAGGCGCTCGCCGTCTTTTAGAATTGTACAAATGTTGATAATTTGTTGAAAAAATTGTCGAACGTATAATTTTTTACCATATCTTTGCCAGTCCAATATACATTGTAGAATTTTAAAATAATTTTGCATATCATCATGGACGCAAGAATTCAAATGAATCCAAACCTGCTGGTTAGCTATCTTCAAAAACCGGCAGCAGAGTTTACAAAGCTGGACATCATCCGCTACTGCGAAGAAAATCAAGTAGAATTTATCAATTTCCATTACTGCGGATGGGACGGCCGTCTAAAAACACTCAATTTTGTAATCCACAGCTACGAACATCTTGACAACATCCTCTCGGCAGGAGAACGCGTCGACGGATCGAGTCTGTTCCCTTTCATCGAGGCAGGCAAATCTGACCTTTACGTTATGCCTAAGTTCAGAACGGCATTCCGTAACCCGTTCACCGAGATACCGACAGTCGATATCCTTTGTTCGTTCTACAACCGCGACGGAGAACCATTCGAGAGCTCACCGGAATACATTCTCCACAAGGCACATCAGGTGTTTCAGAAGAGCACTGGCCTTAAGATGGAGACTATGGGCGAACTCGAATACTATATCATAGCCGATGACGAGGAAACCTATGAAGTGCCTGATCAGAAAGGCTATCACGAGAGCGCTCCGTTCAATAAGTTCACCGACTACCGCGTCGAAGCCATGCGTCTCATCGCTCAGGCTGGCGGACTCATCAAATACGGTCACTCAGAGGTGGGTAACTTCACCAAAGACGGCAAGATTTATGAACAGAATGAGATAGAATTTTTACCTACGAATATCGAAGACGCAGCCGACCAACTTGTTGTGGCTAAATGGATTATGCGTCAACTGGCATATCAATACGGCGTTACTATCACCTTCGCTCCGAAGATCACTGTGGGCAAGGCCGGAAGCGGTCTGCACGTACACTGTAAGTTCACCAAGAACGGCAAGAGCGTGATGGTGAAGAACGGAGAGCTCACCGACTACGCCAAGAAAGCCATCGCAGGCTATATGATGGCAGGTACTTCATTGCCAGCATTCGGTAATCCTAACCCATTGTCATTCATGCGTTTAGTGCCTCATCAGGAGGCTCCTACCTCGCTCTGCTGGTCGTTCTCAAATCGCAGTGCCTTGGTGCGTGTGCCGCTGGGATGGATCAACAACGGAAAGGACATGCTTGCCGATGCCAATCCTGTTGAGAAGCCGTCGAACCGCGACTTCAGCGACAAACAGACGTTCGAGTGGCGTGCTTCCGACGGATGCGCCGACCTCTATCTGCTGATGGCGGCATTGTGCGCAGCGGCCCGTTACGGCATGGAGAGTCCTGACGCCCTCAAGGTGGCGGAAAAAACTTACGTCGGTCTGGGCGTCAATATCCACGACGACAAAAACAAGGCTGTCGCTGAGGCTTTGGAGCAGCTCCCTGACTCATGTGTGAGAGCCGCCGACGAGCTCGAGAAAGATAGAGCCATATATACGGCAAAAGGCGTATTTTCTGATAATATCATCGATTATCTCATCAAGTATCTGAGGAATTTCAACGACGCAAATCTGCGTGCCGAACTCGGAAACGATGAAGAAAAAATCATGAAATTGGTAAAAGAAAACATCCATGTCGGATAAAAAAATTGCAGGTCTGTTGAAAAAAAATTGAAAAAAACGTGCGCGCGTATCTAAAAAGTGCGTATATTTGCGAGTTAAATAGGTAAAAAAATAGGTTTAAAACTTATAAATTACTAGAAAAAAGAAAGTTCAATTAACAAATTTATTAACAAAATCATTCAATTATGAGTAAAAAACTTATTCTCTTTTTGATGGTGCTCTTATTCGGAAGCACAAGCTTCCTGAGAGCAGATGAACTCACAGTTCATGATGGAACAGCAACCAACAGTTATGTTCCGGTGTACGGTTTCTATGCCGACGCATATTTGAAATGTGAGATGGTATTTCCGGCATCAGAATTGACGGATATGGCAGATGGTGTCATCAATGGTGTCACTTTCTATGCAACAACTCCGGCATCTGATTTATGGGGAAGCAACTTCCAGGTGTTTGTTAAGGAAGTTGAATCAGCATCGATCAGCGATTTCGCTGGTCCAGAAGGTGCTGTCATTGTTTACGAAGGTACACTTGACGGTACAGCTTCGACAATGACAATCACATTCAGCACTCCTTACGGCTACACAGGCGGCAATTTGTTGATTGGTGTGTACAACACAACAAAAGGCAGCTACAAGTCAATCACTTGGGGTGGTGAAGCAGTTGATGGTTCATGTGTTCAGGGTTACAGCTACAGCAGCTTGGAATCAATCTCAGCTTCACAGCGTAACTTCCTGCCTAAGACCACTTTCGAGTACACTCCAGGTTCAGGCCCGGTCCCTCCAACACCTCCAACACCAACAGGAGATCTTACAATTACTCCTAATCCATTTGAGTTGGCTTACAGACCAGTCAACGGCTGGATGGAGCCATATTCTGTTAAGATTATCAACGGTGGTTCAACAGCAACAATCGAAGGCACATTGAGCAACACATCAGGTGATGCTCCATTCGCATTGAGCGAGCCGGTGAACACAACACTCGAGACCGGTGACATCTTCACATTCGACATCGAATTCAATTCAGAAGTTAACGGTGACTACACAGAAGAGTTCACATTGTTCTATGTACTCAACAGCAAAGACATCATCACAATCCCTGTGACAGGTAACATCTACACAGCAGAAGCTGGTGATATCGTTGAGACAGCAAAGAACGTCAGCTGGTCAGGCGATGCTTACACCGACACTCCGGATGCAGCAGAAGTCCATCCTAACTACAACCTGTATGGTATGACTCAGATGAAGAACGATGTCATCTACAAGTTCACTCTTGGTAAAGACTCTCGTTTAACCGCAACAGGTGGTGATGACTTCATCGCTGTTTATAACTATGGCGCAAACACTCATCTTACAGCAGCTGTTGAGCCAGTTATCATAGGCACAAGCGGTATCATCGATGACGAAGTCCTCCTTAAGGGTACTTACTACTTGGTCGTTGCTTCTGACAACATCTCAGACATCAACATTAATCGCGTAGAACTTTCTGCTCCGTCAGAGCTCATAGCTTTGGCTCCTGCAGATGGTGCAACAGGTCTTGAAGGCACAATCGAACTCACATGGGAAGGTGGCGATAACGCTACACAGTACCAGGTTCTCTTCGGAACATCACCAACATCTCTCCCAGTCGTTTTGGATTGGACAGCTGTTGACCAAAACTACGGTTCATTCGATGTGACATCTCTCGTTGAGAATAACACACAGTACTTCTGGCAGATTAAAGCTAAGAACTCGGAAGGCATGGTCCAGACAGTCAGACGCGGTTTCACAACAGCTTTGACCGCTCCTAACACAGTGACAGCATCTGAGCAGCAGATCTTCACCGATGGCAGCACATTGATTAAGTGGAAACACAGCGCTGGCGGCGGCGGAGTCCTCCCAGAGACACAGATCGGTTCAGGTACAAGCAACAGCAACTACCTCCCAACATACAACCTCTATAACTACTCACTCTCTGAGCAGATCTATACAGGTGATGAAATCGGTGGCGCTGGTGTTATCAACAGCATTTCATTCTACTCACTCGGTACTATCACACGTAACCTCAAGATTTACATGGCTAACACCGACAAGACCAGCTTCACAGGCGGTTCAGACTGGGTTGCTATGACAGCTGATGATCTCGTATTCGAAGGCGATGTCGCTATGACTCCAAACACATGGGTGACAATCGAACTTACAGAACCATTTAACTTTGATGGTAGCAACATGCTCCTCACTGTGACAGACCACACAGGCACATGGACATCATCAATCTATTACTACACATTTGATGCTACAGCTCAGGCTATCAACGTCTACCAAGACTCAGGTGCTTACAATGCATTGGCACCGAGCGGTTCAGGTACAGTGAGAAACTTCAAGAACCAAATCATCATCAACAAAGACGGTGCTAAGGCTCCTGAGATGAACCGCGGATTCCTCGGATTCAACCTCTACTACGGTGATGTTAAGGTTAACGACGAACTCCTCCAGGAGAAACAGTACCTCCTCGAAAACCTCCCATACAACATGGACGGTCATGACATCAACGTCACAGCTGTTTATGACGAAGGTGAGTCAGGTCACTCAACACCTGAGGTTCTCGTTCAGGTTTCAGGTTATGCAACATTGACAGGTCATGTCAACGAGCTTATCAGTGGCAATCCAGTTGAAGGCGTTACAGTTACATTCTATGGTAAAGATGAATTCAACAACGACGTGACATTCGACGGCACAACCAACGCAAGTGGTAAATACACCATCACAGTTAAAGCCGGTAATTATTATAGAGGTATAGCTACTCAGGACGGCATGGAGCCATCTTACATGGCAGATCCTGTCGCAGTGGCATACGAAGGCACAGAGACAGTCGACTTCATCATCCACGAAGAATACAAACCAGTGTTGAGCGTTTATGCTGAAGAAATTGATCCTTCAATGTCGAAAGTGACATGGTCAATCAACACAGCTATCAGCGGTGGTGGCGTTGTTGTCGGTGGCGGTGATGAATTCTCAGTCAACTTCGATGACAACCAGATTCCTGCAGGTTGGGTCAACATCGACGGTGACGGCGACGGTAATGTTTGGGTTTCAAGTGCAAATCCTGGCATCTATCACAACTCAGGCGTCAGCCTCTCAGGTACAGGTCACAACGCTTCAGAAGCATACGTCATCTCTGGTTCATATGCTAACCAGACCGGTGTTGCTTTGACACCTAACAACTACCTCGTAACTCCACAGGTTACAATCGGTGCTGGTTCAACATTCAGCTTCTGGGCATGTGCACAGGATGCAAGCTATGCAGCTGAACACTTCGGCGTTGCTGTCTCAACAGCGGGCAACACAAGCGCTTCAGACTTCACAATGCTTCAGGAATGGACATTGACAGCTAAAGGCTCTGGCGAAAAGAGCATTGGCCGCGACGGTCAGACAAGAGCTCAGGGTAACTGGTACCTGTACAGCGTTGACCTTGACGCATATGCAGGACAGAATGTCTATCTCGCTATCCGTCACTTCAACTGCACCGACATGTTCATCCTAAATGTTGACGATGTCGAACTCGCAGCAGCAAGCAAGGGTCGTAGCGTACAAAACTACACCTTATATAGAAAGGCTATCCTCAAGGAAAATGGTCTCGTTCCAGCTGACTCAGTGATGCTCGCTGACGGTTACACCGACACACTCTATGCAGACTTCACATGGAACAACATGGAACCAGGTCTCTATCAGTACGGTGTTTCAGCAGTTTATCCATCACCATCAAAGGGTGGTAACCGCGACCAAGTCGTTATCGGCGACGGTACAAGCACAACATACGTAACTCCATTCAACTCACTCTGGGGCTACTCATTCGTTGAGCAGATCTTCACAGCTGACGAAATTGGAATGGCAGGTACAATCAACAGCATCGCATTCAACATGCAGAGCACATCACCTGCAACACATGATATTGAAATCTTCATGGTGAATACTGATAGAGCAGAATTTGCCACAACAGACGACTATGTTACTGTGACAGCTGGTGACAAAGTGTTCGAGGGCAGCGTTACATTCGAGGCAGGTGCATGGACAACCATCACACTCGACACTCCATTCCAGTATGACGGTACAAACAACCTCATGATTGGTATGCACGAGTACACTTCAGGTTACTCAACACGTTACTTCTACTACACATCAAAGACTGGTAGCGTTGTCACATACCACAGCGACAGTGCTAACCCAGATCCATACAACCTCGGATCATATTCAGGCAACAAGTACGTTTCTCCAAACCGTGCTAACATCACTATCGACATCGTTCCTGGTGGCGGCGGTGGCGGCGGCAATGACAACCCTGTGACACCTATCACATGGTCAAATATCCTTCCAAAGGATATGGAGACAACAGTTACTGTTAACGCTCACGTTGCAGCAGGTACCGCAGAAGGTGCAATCGTAACAATGACCAACGATTTCGAGAACATTGCATACGATGCAGTACTCGATGAGACAGGTTCAGTTACATTCGAGAACTTCCGTAAAGGTGACTACGTTGTGACAGTTGACCTCGAAGGTTACACTTCAACATATGCTGAAACACCAGTAAGCATCTGGGGAGAGACAGAAATCACAGCTGAACTCACAGAAATCTTGAAGCCAGTTGACGAAGTCAACGTTTCAATTACAGGTTTCGCAAGATGGACAGAAGTTATTCCGGTTGACAGAATGCCAGAAAGATACTTTGTGACATTGGATGGTGCCCTCGTAGCAGAGACAACAGAAAACTACTATCAGTTTGAAGATCTCGTTGAGGGTTCAACATACACAGCAGCAGTCGCCGTTGTTTACTCAACAGGCATGAGTGCTTATGTTACAAAGAACTTCACATACGAAGGCTGCGCAGGCGTTGCACAGCAGGTTGAAGACCTCGCAGTTGACACAGCAAGCTGCGTCGACATGAACGTCGTCCTCGTATGGAACGGTGGCACACCAACCCCAACACCTCCAACACCTCCAACACCTCCAACAGGTAACACCTACGATTTCGATAATGGTACATTCCAGGGTTGGACAACAATCGACGCTAACAACGACGGTTATGACTGGGTCCTCGGTTCACAGATTGGTGGCGTTTATCTTGTAGCAGGTGCAAGCCTCGCAGGTAGCGGTCACAACTCATCAGCCGACATGGTCTGCTCAGGTTCATTCAGTAATGCAACTGGTGCTGCTATTACTCCTGATAACTACCTCGTATCACCTGCGAAGGCAGAATACACAGGCATCAGCTTCTGGGCATGTGCACAGGATGCAAGCTATGCAGCAGAACACTTCGGTGTTGCCGTTTCAACAGGTAACTCAGTATCAGACTTCGTCATGGTTCAGGAGTGGACAATGACAGCCAAGAGCGCTGGTGCAATGAGCGTCGGTCGTGACGGTCAGACAAGAGCTCAGGGTAGCTGGCATGAATACACAGTTGACCTCAGCGCATATGCAGGCCAGGAAATCTGGGTTGCTATCCGTCACTTCAACTGCAACGACCAGTTCATCCTCAATGTTGACGATATCACATTAGGTGTTCCTGAGAAGGCTACTATGGACAACACTCCATACGCATCAGCTCCTGCAGCTCCTGCAAGAGAGATGTGGGATGTCCTCGCATCATTCAACGCAGCTGAAGGCGGTCAGTACGGTGTTGTAACAGATGGTGAATACATCTACACCAGTAACTGGGGCTACAGCAGTGCTGCACATAACTTCTACAAGTATGACATGGAAGGCAACATGATTGAAGGCTTCGAGATTCCAGGTTGCGGTACACTCCGTGGCATGACATTCGACGGCGAATATATCTATGGTGTTGCAAACTCAAGCACAATCTACTGTGTTGACCTCAACAACCATGCTCTGATCAGCCAGACAACTTCAGTATACGGTGCTATGCGTGGCATCACCTACGATGCTGAGCGTGATGGTTTCTGGGTAATCGGTAACTGGTCAGGCAACCTGACACTTGTCGACCGTACAGGCGCTATCGTCCAGGTTGGTCCAGAACCGACAAGTGCATCAGACCTTGCTTACTACAAGGATGCTGACGGTGTTGAGCACGTTTACTGCTTCAACAACGGCGACAACGGTGTTTACGATTACAACATCACAACCAACACATTGGGTGGTCAGGTGTTCAACTTCTCATCAGTCTCTGGTGTTTCAGGTGACGCAAGCTCAGGTGGTTGCCATATCGCCAACTACGGTGACAAACTCGCTTTCTACGGCGACATGCAGCAGAGCCCGAACTACATCGTCATCTGCGAACTCGGTGAAGCAGGTGGTGGCGGTCAGCCAGCAGGTACTCTCACACCTAACAAGTTCAACATCTTGGTTGACGGTGAGGTCGTTGGAGTAACAGCAAGCAGCTACTACACATACGAGTGCCCAGACTATGAAAACCACGTCTACACAGTGGTTTGGGTCGATGGTAACTACGGTGTATCATGCGAAGCAAGCGTTGAGTACAAGATTGGTCTCGGTGTCAACGAATACGAACTCGTGAACGCTATCTATCCTAACCCGACAAGCGGTGACCTCCACATCAACGCTCAGGCTATGACACGCATCAGCATTGTCAACACAATGGGTCAGGTGGTTTACGAACAGAATGTCAACGCCGACGAGGTTGTCCTCGACATGGCCAAGTATGAGGCTGGCGTTTACATGGTCAACATCTATACTGAAAACGGTTCAAGCGTCAAACGCGTGACAGTTGTCAAGTAATAGAACACCTATTAATAATAATAAGGAACGTCACCCTAAAAAGTGACGCTCCTTATTGGAGTTAAAATGAAAAATTGAGAAATTAACATAATTATTAACTAAATTTTTCTATTATGAAAAAAGTTTTTCTATTATTAACGATGCTTTTGTTTGCCTTTGTAGGCACAATGAGAGCTGATGTAGTTGAGATTGGCGATGGTACAGGTACAACCTACTATTTCCCAATCGATAATTACTTCAACTACTCCTGCACAGAGCAGGTTTATTTAGCTGAAGAGATTGGAATTGGTGGAACAATCAATTCTATCAGTTTTTATTACAACTACGGTACGGCCTACACAGCTAACAACGTGACGATGTACATGAAGAATGTGTCTCGTACTGGTTTTACATCAACCACAGATTGCGAGCCACTCGAAGCAGGTGACGTCGTATGGACAGGTGCTATTGCTCCTACAGCAGCTGGATGGTACACATTCACCCTTGATACTCCATTTGAGTACAATGGTACAGACAACCTGTTAGTTGCTTTCTATGATGGTACTTCAGGTTATCCTGGAACAAGCTATACATGGCGTACAACACCCACTTCGACCAGCATGGCTTTGCGTTACTACAGCGACAGCACTAACCCGAATCCATATAACCTTGCTTCTTACACTGGTAGCAAGCAAGTGTACTCTTACCGTGCAAATGTTCAAATAAACATTATTGCTGGTGGTGCAGCAAGTCTTACAACAGAGCCGGCTGTTCTCGACCTTGGCTATCGTCCAAACGGCGCATGGATGGCTCCATACAAGTTCGACATCAAGAACAACGGTGGTGCAGTGACTATCAACGCTTTGGATATCAACGGTTCATACTTCACATACAATGCTGAATTGCCAGCAACAGTTTACTCAGGTCATCCACTTCAGGTTGAACTGACAACAGGTGAAGCAGAAGCAGGTGTTGTTAACAGCACATTGACAGTTCTCTACAGCGGCAGCAGCAAAGACGCTGAACAGTTTGCAATTACAGCTAATGCTTATGATCCGGCAGAAGGTGATGTTTGGGAGAACGCAATTAATGTTGAATCATTACCATATTCAGGCAATGCTCCTGGACAGATCTACAAGAACTATGATCTTCCGATCACAACAGAAGCTCCTGAGGCAATGTACAAACTTACTTTCAATGAGGATGTCCTTTTGACAGCAGGTACAACAGCAACTGACGGTGTTGTGACACTTTATCCTGAAGGTTTTGATGGTGAAGGTGGTCCAACAGCAGAAAACTACTATGCATATACAGGCCCACAGGTTAACCCAGGCCCTGTTGCAATGTGGTTCTATTACGACTACACTGGTAGTTTGACAAATTTAGGATATAGTTCAGCAGGTAACCTGTACTTTGGTTATATGATTCCTGCCGAATATCTCCAGGAACTCGGCTTAGGCAACTGCGCTATCACAACAGTTGAATCAGTAATTGGCAACTACGGTGGTACATATTGCGATCTCTTTATCTTGAAGGGTGGTGATACACCAAATGTCAATAATATAGTTTACTATCAGGAGTTTACCAACTTCGAATACAACTATTGGTTTGATGTTGTGCTTGATGAGCCACAATTCCTTGGCGATGATGAGAACATTTGGATTATGTTCGCAACAGATAATACAAGAATGGTTTGCGCAACTAGTCCGGTTGATCCAGCAGGTAAGGTGTGGTACACACGTGATGCTACAAGTACATCATGGTACAGCAATGCAACTTATACTCCTGCTATCTACACTCAGTTCTTAGAGCTTCCTACAGGTCGTGAAGTTACAGTAGGAAATAACGTTAAGATGAGAGAAGGCGTTGCTTCAGTTGCAAGTCAGATCAATGAAGTTGCAGCAGCTGATGTAATGGGTGTTTCAAAGGCTCAGAGAAGCATCAATGCTAAAGCTCAGAACAACCGTAGTGACTATGACATTGAAGAGATGTTTGTCCCAGCTGGTACATACTACCTCGCAATGGCTTCAGATGACGTGAACTTCCCAGTTGAAATTTCAACATCAGAAGTTCCAGTTCCGGAACAGGCTGTTGTTTACTATCCATACGATGGTGAGACATGGGTTGAATCTCCGTACCTCGCTGAATGGAGTTTACCGGATTACACCACAGAGATGCAGGTGTTGCTCGGCACACAGTATCCTCCACAAACAGCAATGATTGACTGGACAGATTATCTCGTTGAGTCGGCATTCTTGCCAGAGCTCCAGAACAACCAGTCATACTTCATGCAGGTAAACGTGCGTAACGGTGCAGGTACAACCTACGGTGAAATTATTGCTTTCACAACACCTATCGACGGTGTTGAAGGCTTCACAGCAGAGAGCACCGAGCTCTATCCTGGTGATGCAGCTGTGTTCTCATGGGATGCCAACCGCACATTCAAGGGCTACAACCTCTATATGTATGACGGTGTTGAAGTTACTAAGGTTAACGAAACACTTATCACAGAAACAACTTATGCTGTTGAGGGTCTTGAGTACAACATGGATGGTTATCAGTTCGCAGTGACAGCTGTTTACGATGCTGGCGAATCAGAAACATCAGAGCCTATCACTGTTTACATGACAGGTAACGGTTCAGTGAGCGGTCATGTTTATGACACAGACGTTGAGCATCCAATCGCTGGTGCTACAATCGTGGCTATGGGTGTTGATGAACATGGTAACACACAGACATTCACTCTTACAACAGATGAGACTGGTTTGTATGAAGGCGAAATCCTCGCCGGTATCTATGCTATCGGTATCGTTTCAGAAGGTTATGCAAACGAAGGTGTCGCTATTGTTGTTAACTACAACGAGTTGACAGAAGTTGACGACATCATCACACATGAGTTCTACTATCCTCTCGGCATGATTACAGCTACAGAGGAAGAGAGCGATGTTTTGGTCGAATGGGCATGGGCTCCTGCAGAGGTGATCGTTGACTTTGAGACAGGCGACTTCTCACAGGCTGAGTTCACATTGCCTGCATCATATCCATGGGCTGTTACAACAACGAACCCACACGAAGGAACATACTGCATGAAGTCAACTTGCGAAGGTGTTGCAAGTGGCACATCATCAATCGAGGTGACAGCTGAAGTTCCTTATGATGGTTTGATGGGCTTCTGGGTAAGAGTTTCTACCGAAGCCAGCTACGACAAGTTCCACTTCTACATCGACGGTGTTGAGATGGGTTCAGCCTTGAGCGGCAACCTCGCTTATCAGTATAAAGAATTCCCTGTAACCGAAGGTACACATACCTATAAGTTCGAATATGCTAAGGATTCATCAGTGAACAGCAACGACGACTGCGTCTATGTTGACGACATCACTTTGTTCAAACAGGCTGGTCCTGCACCGAGCGGTCAGAACTTCAGCTTCGATGATGGTACAATGATGGGTTGGACAACAATCGACGCTAACAACGACGGTTATGACTGGGTCCTTGGTTCACAGATTGGTGGCGTTTATCTTGTAGCAGGTGCAAGCCTCGCAGGTAGCGGTCACAACGCATCAGCCGACTTGGTCTGCTCGGGTTCATACAGTAATGCAACTAGTACTGCTATTACACCTGATAACTACCTCGTATCACCTACTAAGATTTCAGCACAGGATGGTGCAGCTATCAACTTCTGGGCATGCGCACAGGATGCAAGCTATGCAGCTGAGCATTTCGGTGTTGCAGTTTCAACAGGCAGCAACACAGCAGCAGCCGACTTCACAATGCTCCAGGAATGGACAATGACAGCTAAAAACGCTCCTGCAGAAGACAAGGCAGGTAGAGTCCGTGGTGGTGAGGCAAAAGATCAGGGTAGCTGGTATGAATATAATGTTGACCTCAGCGCATACGCAGGCCAGGAAATCTGGGTTGCTATCCGCCACTTCAACTGCAACGATCAGTTCATCCTCAACGTCGATGATATCACATTGGGTGATGGTTCAGAAGCAGTTGCTCCACGTAACGACCGTACATTCCAGAGCTTCAACCTCTATCGTCGTAACAACATTGTGAACGAAGTTCCTGAGTTGATTGCTACAGGTTTGACAGACTTCTCATATGTTGACAACGCATGGGAAACACTCGAATTCGGTGAATATCAGTGGGGTATCGCAGCTACATATGATGGCTATGCTCCAACAGATCGCAGCCGTGAGACAGCTACATTCGGCTTCGAAGGTGGCAGCTTAGAGGGTTGGACAAGTATTAAAGTCAATGAAGACGGTGGCGAGTGGCTGAACAGCGATGACAACCTCGGTGGTTATGACTACTCAGAGTTGGCACACACCGGTTCAGGCTTTGCAATGTGCTACTCATTTGTTGACTATGTTGGCTCATTCGATACAGATGCATATCTCGTATCACCTCAGAAGTACAGTGTTGATGCAAGTTCATCAATTGCATTCTGGGCAGACAATGCTAACGACGATTATCCAGAGGACTTCTCAGTGTGTGTCTCAACAGCAGAGAATCCAACAGCAGCGGACTTCGTCCAGATTTGGAACGGTGGTGCTAAGGGTACAAATGCTGAAAAGGCAGCAGTTCGTCACAACGGTACACGTTATGAGAACTGGCGTTCACACGAGATCAGCTTGGCAGCTTATGCAGGTCAGGAAATCTGGATTGCATTCCACGATGTGAACTACGATATGTATGAGATCTGGATTGATGACGTTACAATTACATATGCAGCAGCACCAGTTCCTCCAACACCTCCAACACCAACAGGTGATGGTGAGTCAGAGATTCTCTGGTCAAATGTGATCGAGAAGGATATGGATGCTACAATCACAGCATACGTTAATTTGAGCAATGGTCAGTCACCAGCCGGTGCAACAGTAACAGTTGTCTGCGGTGATGAGACACTCACAGAGACAGTTGGTGAGGAAGGCAATGTTGTGTTCGACGTCCGCAAGGGTGCTGAATACACAGTGACAGCTTCATTCAACGGCTACACCACAGAGGAAGAGACAATCTTTGTTGACGAAGACAAGGAAGTTTCATTCACTCTCGTTGAAATCATCGCTCCAGTTGAAGGTTTGTATGTTTCACCAACAGGTTGGGCTAAGTGGGAAGGCAGCGTGCCAGGTCCACAACCAACACCTCCGACACCTCCAACACCAGGTGGAGATTGGTACTTCTATGACGATGGTACGTTCTTAGGATCAGTCGGTTTAGGCGGTGGTCAGTTCCAGTTTGGTGTTATGTTCCCAGCCGGTACATACGAAGGCAACACTGTGACCAAGGTTTCTAAGTATGATGCTACAGGTCAGCCGATGACTGGTACAGTTACTATCTACAATGATGGTACAACAGCTCCTGCAACAGCAGTCGGTACAGCTAACTGCACATTCACAGGCACAGTAGAAGACTTTGTAGAGGTTGAATTTGCAACACCTGTTACAATTGATCCTACAAAGAACTTGTGGGTTGTATTCGACAATGTCAGCGGTGACGCATATCCGGCAGCATGCAGTACTGATGTTTCAGGCGATCCTAACGGTCGTTGGGTTGCTATCAGCGGTACATGGTATGATATGGCAAACGTTGGCGTTACAGGTGAAACCATCATGGTTCGTGCATACGTAGCAACCGGTGCTAAGGGTGAAGTCCACGAGATTTCAGTTCCTCAGTATAATGGTGTCAACGGTACACTTAAGACTATGAGCGGCAACCGTGCTCCTATCAGCTACAAAGTCATGCTTGACGGTAATTACGTTGGCGAGACAACATATCCATTCTATCAGTTCGATGTTGAGGGTATGGAAGAGGGTTCAGTGCACGTAGCACAGGTCGCTCCTCTCTATACATCAGGCATGGGTGACTGGATGAGCTACACATGGACATACACATCATGCGACAACTTCGGTGGCATGGTTGATTACAATGCAGAAGTTATCCAAGTCAACGATGAACAGCAGGATGTTGTTGTGACATGGACATTGCCAGGCGGCGTTGGCCCAACACCTCCACCAACAGGCAACACTTCATTCTCAGAAGACTTTGAAGGTGGTTTGAATGGCTGGACAGTCCTCACTATCAACGCTGACGGTGGCGAATGGCTCCACAGCGATGATAACCCAGGCGGTTATGACTACACTGAACACGCTCACGGCGGCTCAGGTTTCGCAATGTGCTACTCATTCGTAGACTATGTTGGTGCATTCAACACAGACAGCTATCTCATTACTCCTCAGAAGTATGATATCGTTAACGGTTCAACATTGTCATTCTTTGCTGACAATGCTAACGATTCATATGCTGAGAGCTTCTCAGTGTGCATCTCAACAGCTAATACTCCTGCATCATCAGCCGACTTCACACAGGTTTGGAGTGGTAGCGCCAAGGGCAGCAGCGACGGTGCAATGGTTCGCAAGTCGAACAACCGTTACGACAACTGGCGTGCACATTCAATCGACCTCAGCGCATACGCTGGTCAGACCGTTTACATCGCATTCCACGATGTTAACTATGACATGTATGAGGTTTGGATTGACGACGTTGAGTTGACAGCTCCTGCTAAGGCTGGCAGAACAGTCCTTTACGAACCACACTTCGTAACAGACGCAGGTGCAATGTCAAATGGCGCCGATGCTTCATGGATTAAGGGTTCACAGTCAACCTACGGTCCTGGTGCACAGAACACTTCAGGCAACATGATTGGTGACGACTTCACACTTGATGCAGCTTCAACAATCAATGAGATTGAGGTTTACGGTTACCAGACAGGTTCATCAACAACATCAACCTTCACAGGATTGTATGCAGCTATCTATGACGGTCATCCAGGTCAGGGTGGTAACCTTGTTTGGGGTGACATGACAACCAATATCATGACATCTACATCATTCACCAATGCTTACCGTGGATCAGACAATACCCCAACAGGTACAACACGTCCAATCATGGCTTTGACAGCAACAGGTTTGAATATCCAACTCGAGGCTGGCACATACTACTTGGTATGGAACATGACAGGTTCAGGTTCAAGCGGTCCATGGGGACAGCCAGAGGCTTACCCAACAATCGGTAACTCAGGTAACGGTATCCAATACCTCGCATCAAGCGGTGCATGGCAGAACTTGTTAGACAGTGGTAACAACGAGCCTTACGGTGCTGCATTCAAACTCGTCGGTGAAGGTGGCGGTCCAGTTCCACCACAACCAACAGGCGACATCGTAGGTGCAGTCCTCTATCGTGACGGTGAGTTTGTCGGTATCTTCGATGCCAACACAACAACTTACACAGATGAGGATATGGCTCCAGGTGAGTACTCATACTCAATCAGAGTTATCTACGGCGGTGACTACGACGTAACATACTACGCAATGTCATGCTTAGAGACAATCACTGTGATAGTACCTCCTCTCTCAATTGCTGAGAATGAGGTTGTCAATTCAATCTATCCTAACCCAACAAGCGGCGATCTCCACATCAATGCTGAAGCAATGACACACGTAACAGTGTTCAACGCTATGGGTCAGATGGTTTACGACCAGAACGTGAACGCTGATTCAATGGTCCTCAACATGGGTCAGTTCGAGTCAGGTGTCTACATGGTCAGAATCGACACAGAAAACGGCAGCAGCGTGAAGAGAATCACAGTTGTCAAGTAATAACCATTAAGGTTAGAAAAAAATAAGGGTTTCCCGTAAGGGGACCCTTATTTTTTTGGTTATTTGTTATTGAGGTTTGGGGATTGATAATCAATAAATTATGATGAACTGTAAAAGTTTATTAACATTGTAAAAGGGTAAAAATAGGTTTTTGGGAGAGTTTAAATAACTGATAATCAAGGTTTTATAAAAACAAGAAGAGATTAGTCGTTTTTCGTACGACTAATTTTTTTGTGCATAGTAATTTTGTGTCGTAATCATTTTTATTAACGAAAAACAGTTTACTATGGGAACCTTGAGAAATTCAGTTCATTTGATTGGACGTCCGGGCATGGATCCGGAGATTAAGAAATTCGGCGACAACAAAAAGCGCGCGAGATTCACGTTGGCCACCAACGAGAAACATTACAATGATAATATGGAACTTGTACAGGAGACAGAATGGCACAACATCGTTGCGTGGGGAAGAACAGCTGAGATTGTGGAAAAAATCGTCAGAAAAGGCCGTTTAATGGCTTTAGAAGGCAAATTACAGACTCGAGAGTATGAGGATAAGGATAAAAACAAACGTCGCGTTACAGAGATTATGATGGATGAGTTTATGCTTATCGACAAAATGAGTAACGAAGACGAGTCGAAAGACGATACGGAGTAGTATTCATGGTAGGGGCCTGCCGCTATGGAGTTGCCACGACTTCATTACCATCATTATCATTACATTTCGGTTATTTTGTTTTACGATGCTCATTTGTTATAATCTCATCTTTATTGATTTCATCTTTGGTTATGGTTATAATCTTTTTAGCAGGTCGGAGAGGTCCCTTCATGAATAAAAATAGCGCTGTGTTGAAAAAAAGACTATCTTTGTTGTTTGAAACAAACACTGAAAACGATGAAGATAGTCTTTTTGGAGCCGTTAGGACTCACTGTTGAAGCCATTGAGAAGGCTTGTGACAATTTAAAGAAGCAAGGGCATGAGGTTGTGGTTTATCCTGACCGCAAGCCGGAGTTAAACATTGAACGCGCTGCAGGCGCCGATGTGGTGCTTGAGAGTAACATGCCGTTGCGCAAGGACTTTTTCGATGCCTGTCCGAATCTGAAGATGCTTTCGATAGCATTTACGGGTCTTGACCATATTGACATGGATGAGTGCAAGCGTCGTGGCATCGTGGTGATGAATGCTGCCGGCTATTCTACTGAGGCAGTTGCGGAGGAGACTATCTGCATGATGATAGGATTATATCGTCATGTGATTGAAAATGATAGAATTACACGTAGCTGTAAGGGCCCTTCGATAGCACCGGGACGCGAGATTGCTGGTAAGACTGTCGGCATCATTGGCATGGGAGCCATCGGACAGAGGACGGCGGCATTGGCACAAGCCTTCGGATGCAAGGTGATTGCTTGGAACCGCACACCAAAGCAAGTTTCTGGAGTGACGTTTGTCGACAAGGAGACGCTGCTTAAAGAGTCGGACATCGTGGCGTTGCATATAGCTTTGAATAACGATACGCGTAACTTTTTGACTTCCAAAGACTTTGCCTTGATGAAACCTTCTGCTGTCATCGTCAACGCAGCGAGAGGACCGGTGGTGAATACCGCTGACCTTGCTGAGGCATTGAAAAACGGTGTGATTGCCGGAGCCGCATTAGATGTTTATGACGGTGAACCGCCATTGAAAGAAGACAACCCGATTTTGACAGCACCAAATACGATGTTGTTGCCACATATAGGGTTTGCGACAAAAGAAGCGTTTCTTTTGAGACTTGGGATTGTCGTTAAAAACGTGGAGGACTTTATTTCGTAATTACGATTCCGAGATCGTGATTGATCTTTAGTCGTATTGCATCGAGTTTCTTCTTCTTTTGAAGGAGGATAAGCTGTTCGTCGGAATCGGTGCACGACTGCAACTCTTTTACGACGGCCGTGCGACGGTCTTCTATAACCATATCTTTGAAGCGTAGTATCGACGTGAGGACGGTCTTTTTGAGTACGTCGTCTTCGGTACGTACCACTATGCGGTGCCGCTGCCAATCGTCGAGTTTATACTGGGTGCTCAGGAGGTCGGCGGCGAGCACTGCCACATCTTGGTCTTCACTCGAGGTGAAGTCTTGCGCTGTCGGGAGGTTGCCGGTGTCGAGACCGTTATCGAAGGCATCGAAAATCTTCTTGTGAGTCGGGTCGCTGAACAGCAGACCGTCGTTTTTAAGGTCGTCGACGATGGCTGAGGCTATTGTGGTGATATATGTGTTGATGACTTTACCGTCTTCGTCTTTTTCTTCAATTTCAATGGTCTCGCTGCCGTGAGAGAGAAGCAGTTTCACGAGTTCCTGTTCTTGGAAGAAGCCGACAGGCGTAGTGTCTTTAGGTTCGACCTGTTGCTGCTGAGGTTGATAAGTTTGATACTCTTGATAAGTCAGCTGGGAGTCTAATTTGGGGTCAAGACCCAGTTGTTTGCGATATTTGGCACGCAGGATTTTATTAACCTCGTTGGTGAGTGTCTGCTCTGCCATCTCGAGGGTGCGGCTGCATTCTTTGATATATGTGGCCCTATAGATAGGGTCGGGGATGACAGCTATTGTCTCGACAATGTCTTTGATGACAGAGGCGCGCTTGATAGGGTCATTTTGGGCATCTTTCAGCAGGAGGTTGGTCTTGAACCCGATGAAATCGCGGGCGTTATCTTCAAGGTATTTGGTGACAACCTCAATAGGGTTGTTTTGCACGAAGCTGTCTGGGTCGTCTTCGGGAGGCAGCACCACGATGCGTACGTTCATGCCTTCTTCAAGGATCATGTTGGTGCCGCGCAGAGCTGCGTGGATACCTGCAGCGTCGCCGTCGTAGAGCATGGTGATGTTCTTCGTGTAACGGCTTATCATGCGGATCTGCTCGGTCGTCAAGGAGGTGCCGGAGCTTGCCACCACGTTCTCGATACCCGCCTGATGCATTGAAAGCACGTCGGCGTAGCCTTCTACAAGGATGCAATTGTCTAATTTTGATATCTCGTTACGGGCAAAGAAGATGCCGTAGAGCGTCTGACTCTTATTGTAAATTTCCGATTCAGGCGAGTTGACGTATTTTGCCTTGGTTTTCTCCTTGGTGAGGATACGTCCGCCGAAACCTATGACTTTCCCAGTGAGGTTGTGTATCGGAAAGATGACACGGCCTTGATAGCGGTCGTAGAAGCGGTTTTCGTAGTTTCCTGTGAGGCCGACCTTTATCAACAGATCTTTGTCGTAGCCATGCTGTGTTGCGTAATCAGTGAAGGCCGAGCCGCTGTTTGGGCAGTAGCCAAGTTGAAAGCGGTTGATGATGGCATCGCGGAAGCCGCGTTCGTGGAAGTAGGCGAGGCCGACAGATTGTCCTTCGTCGGACGTCATCATCGTGTCGGAGAAGTACTGTTGAGCGAAGCTGTTGATGTTGAACATACGTTCACGCTCGTTCTGTGCCGCCAGCTCTTCGGGTGTCTGCTCGCGTTCTTCTATCTTGATGCCGTATTTCTTGGCGAGATAACGTAGAGCTTCAGGATACGAGTAATGCTCATGTTCCATGATGAAACGCACCGAGTCGCCAGCCTTGCCACATCCGAAACATTTAAAGATATTTCGGGCCGGGTTGACGTTGAACGACGGCGTCTTCTCCTTGTGGAACGGACATACTCCTATGAGGTTAGAGCCGCGCTTGCGGAGCGTCACAAACTCGCTCACCACGTCTTCGATGCGTGCTGTCTCGATGATCTGATTTATGGTCTCGCGTGGAATCATATGGCCCAGATTAGAAGTCCACCGATTATTATGATACCTGAAACTACAAGGTCAATGAGACAGAAGCCCATGATATCCTTGGCGTTAAGCTTCGCTATTGCGAGAGCAGGAAGTGCCCAGAAAGGCTGAATGAGGTTGGTCCATGCGTCGCCCCATGCTATCGCCATTCCTGTGAGGCCATGGTCGACGTTGAGTGCTTCGCCTGCAGCGAACATGATAGGAGCCTGGATGGCCCAGTGACCGCCGCCTGATGGCACAAACATATTCAAGATGGCCGCGCAAAGGAAGGTGTATAATGGATAAGTTGTTGACGTTGAGATATTTATGAATGCCTGACTCACCACCGTGCCGAGGCAGATGCCTGATTCGCCGACGCCGGTGATTATGCCCATGATACCTGCATAAAATGGAAACTGAAGCAGTATGCCTGCTGCGCCTCCGACAGACTTGGAGAACGAACGAACGTAGGCGATAGGTGTCTTATGCAAGACGATGCCGAGGAAGAGGAATAGCAGTATCACAGAGCCGAGGTCGAAGACTTTTTTCTTGATAAACAGGCTGATTATCAGGAATGCGAAGCCTAAAAGTGCCAGGATGAGGCTTAAGACTCTGCTGTTTTCGAGTTTTGTGGCAGGGGTGGTTGCCTTCTCGATTTTTACCTCTTCGTCTTCTTTGAGAAGGGCAGGGTCGATGGCGACGATGCCGGTCTTTGGGTGCATCAGGGAGTTTATTGCCACCAGGGCGATGGTGACGAGCACCACCATGATGATGTTATGCCAGTCGAGGATGGTGTTTCCGATAGGAATCACTGATGTTATGACGCCGTTGGTGTCTTTCACCAGCTCATCGACGTCGGATGCCATTTTGAGTGGGATGGAGCCTGAGATGCCAGCGTGCCACACCACGAAGCCACTGTATGCTGAGGCTATGAGCAGTCGGTAGTCGACGCCACGGAGTTTCTTGGCTATCTCTTTGGCGAAGATGGCGCCCACGATGAGTCCGAAACCCCAGTTGAGCCAGCATGCCACGGCGGAGATGCCGGTGACGAGAGCTATAGCTCTTGCGGGTGTCTTTGGCAGTGACGCCAGTTTGTTGATCCCTTTTTTGATGGTAGGAGCTGCTGCCAACGTGGCGCCTGTCACGAGGATGAGAGCCATCTGCATGGAGAATCCGAGGAGATTCCACACGCCGCTGCCCCAGTTGCTTACCACTTCGGCTATGCTCTGGTGGCAGACAGGGATGGCCACTGCGATGGCGACGAAGGTGAGAATTATTGCAAAAATGAACGGCTCAGGCAGATATTTCTGCATGAAGCCGACGCATCCATTTATTATTTTGTGGAAGAATTTCATTCTACAATAACTTTATTCGTATTCGTCAGTCCGTCAGCGTTTGTTATCTTCAGGAAATACAGGCCTTTGGGAAGATTATCGACATTGACGACATGCTCGGTGAGACAATCATTGATGAAGATATCGCTGGAATAGACTGTTTGTCCTAAAGTGTTGAATAACAATATTTTAGCTTTACCTAAATTATCTTGATAGAATCGGATGTTGATGTTATCTGAAGCAGGATTCGGGAAGATGTCGAAACTCAGTGTGTTTTCAGCATATTCGTCGACACCGATGTTATACTGTACGAGGAGTTCCATCGTCACAGGGATGTGGTCGGAGTTATTGTACAGAGCGTCTGCCACTGCTTGAGATACGGCATAGTTTGTCGGGCTGTTGATGCTTTTGTTGAAGCGGTATCCGTCGTTGCCGAGGGCGTTGTAGCTGTTGCCGATGTAGCGGATGCCTTCTCTGCCGCCGTAGATGTTTTCCGACATCAGGATGAAGTCGAAACGGTCGTCCATGCCGCCTGATGAGTGGCAATCGCTGTTACTATCCTTATGTGTCGATTGTGTATGATAATCCTCGTAGTAGCTGTTGTTGTTCCATGCGCCCACGCCGTAAGGGTAGAGCGGGTCGATGAAATAAGAGTTAGGATATGTCGTGCTGTTGGTCAAGGCCTGATAGGCACCTTCGGTGCTGGTGTAGAGGTTGAAATCGCCCATGATGAGGACATTACTCTCGCGGTAGTTATTCTCAAGGTATCTCATGGTGTTTTCAGCCATTATCTTACGTTTGTTGGCATCGTCGTTGCTTGATCCGGCTTTGAGGTGTGCAATGACGCAAGTCAGAACGATTCTTCCGGAGTCGTCGTTTTTAAATTTGAAATCGTATACGTCGATATCGCGGGTGTTGCTTTGTGCGACATGTTGTCCGACTAATGTAAGTTTTGTCGAGTTATAGAAGATGCAGTTGGTGAGTGAAGAGTTACCGGTATTGGCTCCACCTCTTGCCATCCAAAAGTTTAACCCATTGACATTCAATACATTATTAAGAAAGTCGTTGGGTAAAGAGGCGCTTCTTCCCATCTCGCACACGGTGAGGATATCGGGATAATAAGCTGTCAGGATAGTTCGGATATAACCGTTTTTATCGTTAATGTTGTTGTTTGTTGTGTTGCAGTAGCTGGTATAATTACCGTAGTTGAGAAGGTTATACTGCATCACTCTCAGCGTGTCGTTTTGGGCGAAAGCCGCTGAGAATGAGACAATTAACAATAATATTAAAGACAGTTTTTTCATGATTATTCGATACGTTTGAGCATGCTTATTTCGGCGCTGGTGAGGAAACGCCAGTGTCCGCGAGGCAGGTTCTGTTTGGTGAGTCCTGCGAGCATGACGCGGTCAAGTTTCATCACTTCGTAGCCGAGGCTTTCGAAGATACGACGGACGATGTGGTTACGTCCGGAGTGTATTTCGACGCCGACTTCGCGCATTGTCGGGTCATCGGCGACGTAGTCGATTTTATCGACTTGGATAGGTCCGTCTTCGAGTGTGAGGCCTTTCTCGATCTGCTCGAAGTCGGCGGCTGTCAGAGGCTTGTTGAGCGTGACGTGATACAGTTTCTTGACGTTATGGCTCGGATGTGTGAGTGTCTTTGCCAGTTCGCCGTCGTTGGTGAGCAGCAGCAGTCCGATGGTGTTACGGTCGAGACGGCCGACGGGGTATATACGCTCCTGGCATGCGCCTTCGACGAGGTCCATTACGGTGTGGCGCTCATACGGGTCATCGCTGGTTGTGATGACGCCTTTAGGCTTGTTTAACAAGACATAACGAAGCTTTTCGCGGTTGAGGGTTTGTCCGCCGTACACGACTTTATCGGTGGTTTTCACTTTGGTGCCGAGTTCTGTCACCACTTCGCCGTTCACTGTCACAGCGCCAGCGAGGATGAGGTCGTCGGCTTCGCGGCGTGAGCAGATGCCTGAGTCGGCGAGGTATTTGTTGAGACGGATCTCGCCAGTGGCACGCGGACGGTCGAATTCAGGGTCTTTCTCGCGGCGATAGCCACGGCGGCCGCCTCTTGTCGGACGTTCATCGTCACGGTCAAAACGTTTGCCGTAAGGTTTTTTATCGCCGAAAGGCTTTCTTTCTCCACGACCGAAAGATTTTCTTTCACCTCTTTCATCGTCGTCATTTCTTCTTGAAAAACCTCTTCTTGCAGGTTTTTCATCGTCAAATTTTCTGCCGTAAGGCTTACGGTCATCGCGACCGAATGATTTTCTCTCGCCTCTCTCGTCATCGCGACGACCGAAGCTCTTTTTTTCGCCATAAGGCTTTCTCTCACGGCGTTCGTTATCGCCTTCACGGCGAGCTTTTTCTCTCTCAAACTGCTCTAATCTCTCGTCACTGAATCTTCTGACTTCGGCAGTCTTTCTTCTGGCAACGTGCTGACGTTTGCCGTTTCTTTCTTCGTTATTCATTGTTAAAAAATAATTATAAAAATCCAAACTGCAAAATTACAAAATATTATTGTAACGATGTCCAGGAAAATGAACAAGTTTTCAACAATTGAGTTTTTTTAAAAATTTTGTGAATTGAAATATTTTTTTGTATCTTTGCAGAATTAATTATGAATACGTTATGAAAAAATTATCGTTTTTGCTTATTTTATTGGTTGCGGCGATGGTCGTGAAAGCGCAGATTGCTACAAACATCTACTGGGTGCAGTTTACCGACAAGGCCAACTCGCCTTATTCTATTGATAATCCTGAGGAATTTTTGAGTGCGAGAGCATTGGAACGTCGTGCCCGTCTTGGCATCGCCATCGATGAGTATGACATCCCTGTGAATCCTCAGTATTTACAGGCTGTTGCCGACTGTGGAGCACAGCTTTTAAACCCTTCTAAATGGTTAAACGGCGTGTCGGTATACACTGACAGTCAGAGTGTTGTCGATGCCATCAATGCGTTGGAGTTTGTCGATGTGGTGCGTAACTGTCCGAATTTCCCAGAAGCACAGCGCGACAAAGAGATTTGGCTTGCCAACGAGATGAAAGAATCGGGAAAACCTGTCGTTAACAGAGACTATTATGGTGGTGCACACACACAGGTTTATCAATTGAGAGTCAATGAATTGCACGACATGGGATATGACGGAACAGGTGTTGTCATAGCTGTTTTGGATGGAGGTTTTGTCGGTACAGACGAGCATTCCACCTTTGACAATATGCGTGCTGAAGGCCGTTTGCTTGGCATAAAGGATTTCGTATATGGTTCGACTTCAGTGTATTCACAGAGCACACATGGCACTTCGTGTCTTAGCACGATAGGCGCTTACGAGCCTAACAATATGGTCGGAACGGCTCCGAAAGCCTCTTTCTATCTGTTCCACACAGAAGACGGCGCAGGTGAGAATATCGTTGAGGAGTACAACTGGGTGTCGGGTGCTGAGCTCGCTGACTCGCTTGGTGTTGACGTATGTTCAACATCACTGGGATATATCGATTTCGACATGCCTCAATGGGATCATCCGTTTGAGCATTACGACGGTCACACCGCTCCGATGTCGAGAGGTGCTGAAGTCGCTGCAAGCCGTGGCATGATCTGTATGAACTCGGCAGGCAATGAAGGCGAAGGCACTTGCACGTTGGGAATCCCAGCCGATGCTGAGCATATCATCACCGTGGGTGCTGTCAACGGTCAAGGAAGCCGCGCGTGGTTCAGTTCTTGCGGACCGACTTACGACGGCCGTATCAAGCCTGATGTGATGGCTATGGGAGAAGACACTTACGTGGCATCAGGATATGGTGGCTATTACAATGGCAGCGGCACATCGTTCTCATGTCCGGTGTTAGCCGGTGCGATGGCATGTCTGCGTCAGGCCAGACCGAGCGCTTCGGTGCAGGAGATTTGTGACGCGGTGCGTGCAGCAGGCAACAACGCTAATACGCCGAACAGCTATAACGGCTATGGAATCCCTGATTTCGTGGCAGCATTGAATATGATTGAGGCTGTTGATGAAGTGATGAGTGAAAACGAGATTGTGAGCATCTTCCCTAATCCAAGTAAGGACAAGGTGCACATCTCCGTTAAGGAAGACGCCAACCTGACCGGTATCAAAGTGTACGACAATATCGGTCGTGAGATATTTAACACGATGAGTGTCAGTGAGTTGGAGACAACTTTAAACAACTTGAGCTCGGGGGTTTACACCGTGAATGTGAGCTCCGACAAGGGCAATCAGGTGGTAAAATTAGTTTTGACGAAATAAAATTTTTAAATATGAATCTGAACACATCATATCTTGGATTGAATCTGAAGAATCCTATCGTTGTTGGAAGTTCTACTTTTACGGGAACCGTTGACGGTATTGTGAAATGCGCCAAGGCAGGTGCCGGCGCTGTGGTGCTGAAGTCGCTCTTTGAGGAGCAGATTTTATCGGACATCAAGAAGGAGGAAGGCTATACTGACATCTACACTTCGAATGTCGATGCTGACCTTTACATGAAGACGTTCCTGCGTGGCAATGAGATAGCCATTTATACCAACCTCATCCGTGAGGCAAAGAAGAACGTTGATATCCCGATCATTGCGAGCATCAACTGTGCCGACAAAGGCGAGTGGATGAGCTTTGCCAAGGAGCTTCAGGAGGCAGGTGCTGACGCATTGGAGTTGAATATTGCGGTATCGCCTTTCGACAAGGATGTGGCATCGAAAGATATTGAGGATGAGGTGGTTAACATCTTCAAAGAGGTGAAAAAGACCGTGTCGATTCCTGTCTCAGTGAAACTTGGCGATCATTTCACCAACATCGGCAACCTTGCATTCCGCCTCAGCATGGCAGGTGCGGCAGGACTGGTGCTTTTCAACCGTTTCTACAATCCGACCATCGACATTGAGCACATGAAAGTCGTCCCGGGTTCGGCACTTTCAGTGGAAGAAGAGAATGGCAGCACTTTGAGATGGATATCGTTGCTTGCTGCGCAGGGCATCCCATGCTGTTTGTCGGCTTCGACGGGTGTTCATTCGGCTGAAGATGTTGTGCGTCAGATACTTGCCGGCGCAAGCTCGGTGCAGGTGTGCAGTGTTCTTTATAAGAAAGGCATAGATTTCATCACAGAGATGGTGAAAGGCATGGAGAAATGGATGCAAATGCATAACTTCAACAGTATCAATGAATTCAAAGGAAAATGCAGTGCCTCAGCCGATGTTAAAGTGTTTGAGAGGCTGCAGTATCTGAGAAGAAATAACGATTTAAATTAACATAAAAATTTTAAGCTATGGCAAAATACGTTTGTGACGTCTGCGGTTATGAATATGACCCAGCGGTTGGCGATCCTGACAACGGCATCGCTCCAGGCACACCATTCGACAAATTACCGGAGAGCTGGTCATGCCCACTTTGCGGCGTCGGAAAAGAACATTTTCAGATGAAGTAAAGTTGTCGAGACATGGATACCAAGTCCCTTTCAAAGATTGGATATGGTCTTTATGTCCTGACGACGAACTACGACAACATTGACAACGGCTGTATCATCAACACGGTGCAGCAGGTGACGGGCGATCCGCTGCGTCTGTCGATTGTCGTGAACAAGAAAAACTACACGCACGACCTAGTTTTGGACTCGTGCGTGTTCAATATCAATGTGTTGACAACAGAGACGCCGTTTAAGGTGTTCGAACACTTTGGTTTTCAGTCGGGAAAGGACGTAAACAAATTCGCGGACTGCGAGCAGGAGCTGCGCGCCGTGAACCATGTGCTGTATCTGCCGAAATACATCAACGCTTATTTTGCCTGCCGTGTGGTGAAGACGATAGACCTTGGCACACATACCATGTTTATCGCCGACGTACTCGACGCGGTTCAGGTAAACGACAAAGACTCAGTGACTTACGATTATTATCAGAAGAATATCAAGCCTAAGAAAAAGGTGACAAAAGGTTGCTGGGTTTGTAAGGTGTGTGGCTGGGTGTACGAAGGCGACCCGTTGCCGGATGATGTCGTTTGTCCGATTTGCAAGCACGGAAAGGAAGATTTTGAGTATGTGAATCCGACATGAAAGGAAGAAGAGTTAAGAGATAAAAGAGAAGAGTTAAAAGATAATGAAGATATTATGAAAATACAATTAGCAAAAGATATTTATTACGTCGGGGTGAACGACCGTAAGACGGAGATGTTTGAGAACCACATGGAGCTGCCAAATGGCGTTTCATATAACTCGTATCTCATTGTAGATGAACAAGTTGCGTTGATTGACCCTGTTGAGCCGGAGTTCATGGCGCAGTATATGTTCCAGATCAAGCATATCCTCGGTGACCGAAAAGTCGACTATCTCATAGTGAACCACGATGAGCCAGACCATAGCGGTTCGGTGGGTGCGGTGTTGAGAGAATGGCCTGAGGTGACAGTTGTTGGAAACGCTAAGACTTTCGCGCCTTTGGAGAACTTTTACGGTACGATTGCAAACAAGAAGATCGTGGCTGAAGGTGAGACCTTGAGTCTCGGGAAGCATACTCTACAGTTCTTCATGGCTCCGATGTGCCATTGGCCGGAGTCGATGGTGACATACGAACAGACCTCGAAGATCATCTTTTCTAACGACGCTTTCGGAGGCTTCGGTGCCTTGAACGGCGGCATCTTCGACGACGAGGTGAACCTCGATTTTTATGAAGACGACATGCGTCGTTACTACTCGAACATCATCGGAAAGGTGGCGATGATGGCGACGAAGGCTATCCAGAAAGTGCAGACTTTGGACATCAAGATGATTGCTCCGTCGCATGGTTTGATTTGGAGAAGCAACCTGCAGTGGGTCATCGACAGATATACAGCTTGGAGTTTGCAACAGGGCAAGGAAGGCGTGGTCATAGTCTACGGCTCGATGTACGGTAACACCGGCAGAATGGCTGACATAGTGGCTCGCGGCGTGGCAGAAGCAGGAGTGAAGGAGATTAAGGTTTACGATGTGTCGAAGACAGAGCTTTCGTTCATTTTCAGTGACATCTGGAAATACAAAGGCGTGATTTTAGGTGCCTGTTCGCATTATGGTAGCATCTTCCCGAATATGACGGGATTGCTTCATGAGATTGGTGAATACAAACCTCAAAACAAGGTCTTCGGACTGTTTGGAGGCGCTTCGTGGAGCGGCGGCGGCTTGAAGACGTTGAAAGACAACGCCGAAGCCTGCAAGTGGAACATCGTGGGTGAGCCCGTAGAGGTGAAGGGAGCTCCGATTAGAGATGAAGATATCGAGAAGCTGTATAATCTCGGATTAGAGATAGGGAATATAGTTAAAAGATAAAAGAGTAAAGATAAAAGAGTAAAGATAAAAGAGTTTAATAGAGAATTATAAAATTAAAAGATTATGATTGAATTACAGAAATTACCGTATGCGATGGATTCGCTCGCACCGCACATCTCGCAGAAGACGTTGGAGTTTCACTATGGCAAGCATCACAATGGCTATGTGAACAACCTTAATAAGCTCATCGCCGGCACTTCGTTTGAAGGCAAGACCCTGGAAGAGATAGTCATGACATCGCAGGGTGGCATCTTCAACAACGCCGCGCAGATATGGAACCATACTTTTTACTGGAACTGCATGACTCCGAACCCTAAAACCGCTCCCGCTGGCAAGCTGATAGACGCCATAGTACGCGACTTCGGAAGTTTAGAGACTTTCAAAGAGAAGTTCATCAATGCCTGTGTGACTTTGTTCGGTTCAGGATGGGCTTGGCTCGTGGCCGACAAGGCCGGCAAGCTGTCGATAGTGCAGACAGGCAACGCGCAGACGCCTCTTACAGAAGGCTTGAAGCCGCTGTTGGTGTGCGATGTGTGGGAACACGCATATTATCTGGATTACCAGAATTTACGAGCCAATTACGTGAACGAGTTCTGGTCGGTGATAAACTGGGAATTCGTAGAGAAAAATTATTATCTCGATTCCACTGTCTCGAGTTCCTGGTAGTAAACCTGAGGTATCTCGTCTTTGTAATCTTTGCTGTAGTAATCAGCAGGTTTTAACAGTTTTCCGAACACAAAATCCTGGATGAGCACGAATTCGTTGCCCTCGCTGAGGAGCGCGTATTGGTGGTCAGGGTCTTTTATCATATGTTCGAAGTTCTCGAGGTCTTCGTCGCTATAGTCATAGAGATCGGAGTTGGCCATGAGTCGGAATGTGGTGACGCTGATGTTTTTGCCGTCTTTCGTCGTGAGTGTCAGTCGTTGCTGGAACGGAGAGCTGATGATGGAGTCACGGCGAGCCGGGTCGACGTCGTTTAGGAATGCCTCGAATCGCACATCTTTGAAAGCCATCATAAGGGTGAGGACTTTGTTATCGGAGAAGTCGACCGGCTCGCCGTCGAGACGGTTCATGGTGAACTGAGCGCGGTTTATCTCATTGATAATAAAGCTGTTATGCGGGTCGCCATTGATTTCGAGTTTCACAGAAGCGATGTTATCCATGTTTTCTGCAAAGATCTGATGGCTGCGCCATTCGATGGGGTCGGCCGTGAAACGCGGATAGATAGTGCCTCTGAGGCCTGGGAGATGAGCGATATACACCTTGTCACCGCCTTCTTTCAAGACGTAAGTGCCTTGGTTGTCTTGTGTTACGCCACCGATATAAAACACCTTGCTACGAGTCTCATGGTAAAACATCTTCACCTTGTTGAATAAGTTGATACGAGGCAAAATCTGGTATACCTCGACCTTGGTGTTGTTGCTCGACATCCGTGTCACGATATTGTCGCTTTTCTTAACGGATACAGGCATCTTGATGCGCATACGATTGAGTGTGTAAAGCATCTCGTTGACCATACTTTTATTGGCGGAATATTCGTTGTCGACGAGCCAGCCGTTGGCATCGCGCTGCAGCAAGACCTGGTGTCCGCTCTTGTCGGCGAAGAACAGTTTGGTGATGGAGGCGGTGTCGTAGACTGTGAAGTCGAAGGCTTCGCCACGCAGCGAGCTGAGATAACGGTTATTGCCGATGAGGATGCCGGCGATGACGATGAGAATCGCGATGATTACTATTGATATGTAGTTTTTCTTCTTCATTTTGTGAATTTTTTCTTACGTAAGACAGCCAATACTATACCTAATATTATCACCAATGCACTTGGCACGACGACGTTGATAATCTGCCACATTATAGGTTTGCTGTTGACCTTATTCATGTCGAGGAGTCGGATCTTCAGTTCGCGTGAGCGTATGCTGATAAGTCCTTCACCCTCAAGAAGATACGATACGGCGTTTTCGATAAACTGTTTGTTACCGTAGGTGATGTTGGTATATTGGTCGTAGCCCAACGGTAGTGGTGAGCCGACGCGTTTGTTGTTTTTCTTTGCGTAGTCGAGTTGAGCGAGCTGGTTGCGGATGATGTCGCCGTCGCTGATGACTATCATCGAGGTGTTGACGCTGTTAGATTTAAACCCCATCTCGGCTGACTCGGTGATGGCTTCAGGCAGGCGGTATTCGTAGAGCGATTTGAAGCTTCCGTGGAGTAGAAATGCCGTCGTCATGCCTTTTTGCGGGAACATGCTTGCATTTGGACGCTCGTTAAGGATTTCGAGAGAAATGAATACCGGGGCACTTGCCGTTTTGGTGTAATCCGACGTCTTGAGAAGTGGGATCTTCTGAATCTCGGGCGCCGATGTCGTTGGCTCTAAAGAACTTACGAATTCTGCCTTCACTGCCTCGAGGTTTCTCACTATAGGATGTTCCGACGCCGGGTTTAGCAATGGGAAATAATACCATGGCAGGAGCACGCTCTGCAGGTTGTTGCCTTGTCCGGTGACGAGTCCGATCTGGGCGCAAGGATAGGCGAGGAGCAGGTTTTTGTTGAGACGCAGTCCGTAGTTGAAAAGCATGTCGTCGAGGTTAAGGTTCTGTGCCAGACCCATCGTCGATTCGGCGCTTTGCAGGCTGTCCATCGATGCGCTGACAGGGTCGAGGAGCCACATCACCTTGCCACCGTACATGATATATTGGTCGATGATGAACTTATCCTTTTCGGAGAACGGTTGTGTAGGTTTCGCGATGATGAGAGCGTCGAAAGCCGGCTTGATGACGATGCTGCTGTCGCGGTCGAAGTCTCTCTTCAACAGTGCGTTGAGCTGTCCGTTAAGGGTAGCGCGCCTGATGTTATATTTTTGTGCCAGAGTGTTAGCGATATCATAAATCTCGAGGTCAGCGAGCTCGCCATGACCTTCGCTGAAGGCGACGGTCCGACGGTTCACCGTCGCGATCTCCTTTATCGCACTGATGAGTTTATATTCAAGGTCTTGAGCCGAGTTGTTCAACACTGTTTCCTGGCTTTGTCCTGACTGTCCGGAAAGGAGATCGATGGCGAGCTCGTTCTCACGATAACTCATGATTATCCCTGGCCAGATCATGATTTGCTGCATGCCGTTGTTGGTCTGCACCGTCTCGGTATAATAGTTCAAGCCGTTTTGCCAAAGGATCTTATATGTCTCCTGACGCTCGGTAGGGTCGTCGCTCTCCGAAGGGTTAATGAATTCATAATCAATGAATTTGGAGTAGGCGCGGAACTCGTCGAGCATCTCTTTCGTCTCCTTGCGGAGCTTCTTGAATCCTGCAGGGAAGTCGCCTTCGAGATAGACGCGGAAGTAGACATAGTCGTCGAGGTCTTTCAGAATCTCCTTTGATGTATCCGAAAGGGTGTATCTCTTCTCTGAAGTGAGGTCAAAACGGGTGTAGACGAACGACCCGATGATGTTTATCAACACAATGATTATCAATGTGATAATCAAAGACATTATTTCGTTTCTCTTGATATTTTTTCTCTTGTTATCCATCGCTGCCTCCTACCATTTTCTGCTTGACAAAGTGAGTTTTGTCATGCTTAAGAATAACACAATCACGCTGAGAAAATATATCAGGTCTCGGGTGTCGATTACGCCGCGGCTCATCGAGCTGTAGTGTGCTGCCATGCCGAGCTGTTGGATGAACAGGTCGACTTTTCCGAACAGTGACATCGAGTAAATCAGTTCAAAACCGATGTATAAGAATCCGCAGAGGAACACTGCGAGTATGAAAGCGAGGATCTGGTTGTTTGTCACTGAGCTGCAGAAGACGCCTATTGAGACGAATGCTGCGCTGAGGAAGAACAACCCTATGTATGAGCCCCATATCCCGCCGGCGTCGACGTTGCCTACTGGCATGGCGAGGCGTGAGATGGAGATGAAATATATCAATGTCGGGATGAGCGCGAGAAGTACGAGTGTGACGCCGGCGAGGTATTTAGCGCCTACGATCTGCCAGTCGGACAGCGGCTTGGTGAGCAGCATCTCGATGGTGCCGGTACGTTTTTCTTCGGCAAAGAAACGCATGGTGACGGCGGGCACGAGAAACAAAAACACCCATGGAGCGATGATAAACAGGCTGTCGAGGCTGGCGTAGCCGTATGTCGTGATGTTAAAATCGCTTTGAAACACCCAAAGGAACAGTCCGGTGATGAGCAGGAAGACCACCACCACCATTATCCCGATGAGCGAGCTTAAAAAGTTGTTTATTTCTTTCTTAAAAAGAGCGTACATAGTCAAAAATCATTATTCACCCTCAAACGTCACGGCGCTGTCGAGTCGATAGCCCTTGATCTTCTCGCGGCCGCCGAGTTCAGGAAGCTCGATGAGGACGCACACTCCCACCACTTTGCCGCCGAGTTTCTCCACGAGTTTTATCATGGCCTCGGTGGTGCCTCCTGTGGCGATGAGGTCGTCGACGATGAGCACCTTGGCGCCTTTCTCAAAGCTATCCACATGCATCTCAATCTCAGTGCTGCCGTATTCAAGGTCGTAGCTCTGTGAGATGGTCTTACCTGGGAGCTTGCCTTTCTTACGTATCAGCACAAACGGCTTATGTTCGCGGTAGGCCATGGGCGCTCCGAAGATGAAGCCGCGCGACTCAGCACCGGCTATCACGTCGAAATCGAGGTCTTTCACCATGTCACACATAGTGTCGATGGCTAAGCGGAAGCCGTCGCCGTCGTTGATGATGGTCGTGATGTCGCGGAACATTATCCCTTTCTTAGGAAAATCGGGGATGGTGCGGATATAATCTTTGATGGTTTTCATACCTTATTTTTTAAAAAGCAAAAATACTAAAAAATTTAATGTGAAATAAGATAGTTTTTTTTATAAATTTGCGATGATAATAATTGATTGACAAAAAATGTCCGGAAAACGCCATATTTTTCTGCTGCTTTGTCTGTTTTCTGTTCTCTTAGTGAATGCTCAAGAGGCTAAGAAACACAATGTCTCCGCTGATTTTATGGCTCAGGAACTTATCGGATATAATCACACCTACCGATGGTATGGCGGCACCGACCTGAAAGGCGTTCTGCATGTCGACAACACCGATGTCACGCTTAACCTCGAGGCGCTTACAGCGAAGACTTTTTCGTTTGGCATCACCGTCAGTCCGTCGTTTCAAGTATGCCGCAACGGCTATATCTTCGTTGATGGGACGCTGCATTCGCGGGTTTTTGAAAAATATAATGCTTTCGAGTTTGTCTACGCAGGCAGCGTGGGCTTTAAGATGCGCCATTTTTCGGCACAAGTTGGAGTTTTTTCGCGTACTATGGACGCTCTGAATCGCGACTGGCATTCGACCGACAGTCCGGTTACCGAGCCGTTTAACCTGTTGTATAAGGTGAAAGTGAGCATCATGGGATTCGACCATAAATGGGATATTTATCTCGTTGGCTCAAATTACAATGATTACGAATATGAGCGTATGTGGGAGCCTATCTTTGCCCTTGGCGGAAGATGTGACTTCGCAAAACGTTGGAGTGCTGTGGTGGAAGGTACGATGCAGTCGGCTGGGATGTTTCACGGTACAGTGAAATTTTATGAAGCGGTGTTGAGGGTTGGAGTGTCATTTCGACTGGAGCGAAGCGTAATGGAGAAATCTCCGACAAAATAAAAAGAAAATTAAATGAAAGATAATACAAAATATAATTGGATGAGATTTCTCCGCTCCCTGCGGTCGGTCGAAATGACGGCTTACGTCATCTTATTGTTGATGCTGGTTTCCTGCGGGAAAAACATCGATTATCTGGGTATTTTTTACACCGGAAATGAATCGCCAGATGAGCGTTTTGCGCAGTCGATGTCGTATAACGCGGAGCATGGCTATGATAAGATCACGGGAGTGCCTGATGACTATGAGGTTTATGTGATGAGCGACATCCACGTTGACTTCTCGACAGATAACCTCGATAGTTTTGTTTCGGATTATCTTGCCGATACTGTGGCTGCGCCGTTTGCTTTGTGTCTCGGCGATCTCATCAACGCGACGGATCATTTCGATTATTTTGCAGAACATGTACAGCCTGTCACCGACGCGGGACGTAAGGTTTATTATACCGTGGGTAACCACGACCTCTATTTTGACCAATGGCCTGAATATTTCAAGAGATTCGGATCTTCGACGTATTGGTTTGAGGTTCAGACAGTTAGCGGAAACAAAGATTTGTATATAGCGATTGAATCAGGCAGCGGCACGCTTGGCGTTGACCAACGCGACTGGCTTGAAGGCTTGCTGAGCGAAAAACACAATCAGGGATATCGGCATATTGTGGTGTTCACGCATACCCATCTCTTTAAAAAAGACACATCGCAAGGCCATACGAGCAATTTTAACCTCGAGGAGACCTATGATTTGCTTGATTTATTTGACAGATACGATGTCTCGCTGGTGTTACAGGGACATTCGCATTCGCGCGACCTGACGACGTTCAAGGACGTGGTTTATCTGAGGGTCGATGCGTTGGAAGATCATTATCCTGATGCATATTACACGATTTTAAATGTTGGAAGATATATAAATTTTGAATTTATAAAGGTTAATTAAAACTAGACTATCATGAAATCAAATGGCAATTACGATTGGAAGTTTTCGACCGTCGGCGGTGTCACGAGAGTGAGCATCGAGTCGGGACAGGACATCCTGCATTTGGATGAGCTTGACAGAAAACTCTGGACGGCCTTGAGCTGTCCGCTGAAAGGTCTGGAGATCGACGAAAAGACCATGACGATGCTCGACACCAACGGTGACGGCAAGATCCACATCGAAGAGATTGTGGCCGCATCGAAATGGCTCACCTCGGTCATCAACGACCCTGAATTATTATTAAAACGCTCGAGTGTGCTGCCGTTCTCGGCATTCAACACCAGCAATGAAGAAGGCTTACATCTTCTTGAGACATCAAAGCAGATCCTTGAAAATCTCGGACTTGAGAAAAACGAGATCTCGGTAGCCGATGTGTCGGACAGCATCGCTATCTTCGCCAAGACACGTTTCAACGGCGACGGCATCATCACCGAGAACAGCGCTGACGACGAGGCTATCAAGGCGCTCATCAAGAACATCTTAGACTGCATGGGTAACGTCACCGACAGAAGCGGCGACCCGGGTATCGACACCGATAAGATAGAGGCGTTCTATCAGGCTCTGGCCGACTACACAGCATGGAAAGAAGCCGGTGACGCTGACAAAGACAATATCTTCCCTTATGGCGACAACACCGCCAACGCCCTCGCGGCAGTGATGGCAGTGAAAGATAAGGTTGAAGACTTCTTCATGCGTTGCAAACTCGCTTCATTCAACACCGACAGCGCAGCAGTTTTGGATGTCTCGTCAGCCAAAATCGGTGAGATCAGCGATAACAACCTCGCTGCAAGCACTGATGAGATCGCGACATACCCGTTGGCACGCGTCAACGCTGAGCATCAACTGCCATTAGGTAAGGAAGTCAACCCGGCATGGGCTGGCGCCATGGCAACCCTGAAGACTCTCGTCATTGACAAGGAATACAAGAAAGCAGAGTATATCACTGAGGATCAATGGTTTGGCATCTTAGCTAAATACAACGCCTACAATGCCTGGATGGGTACTAAAGCCGGTGCTGCCGTCGAAGGCTTGGGCTATGACGCAGCAAAGGCCATCCTCGCTGAGAACAAGAAAGAAGTGCTTCTCGACCTCGTGGCACAAGATCAGGCCCTCGAGAGCAAGTCGAACGCTATCGACCAGGTCGACAGGCTGTTGCATTACTATAGAGACTTCTATACCTTGCTCACTAACTTCGTGACATTCAGCGACTTCTATTCACCTGAGAAGAGAGCTATCTTCCAGGCCGGTACGTTGTACATCGACGAGCGCGCCTGCGAACTCTGCGTTAAGGTGAACGACATGGGTGCACAAGGCGCCATGGCACCGCTCAGCAACATGTACATCCTCTACTGCGACTGCACCTGCAAGAGCAAGCCGGGCACTTTGAACATCGCCGCAGTGGTTACCGATGGTGACGTTGGTGATATCATGGTGGGCAAACACGCCGTGTTCTATGACAACGATGGTCTCGGCTGGAATGCCGTGGTGACAAAGATCGTTGATAATCCTATCAGCATCCGTCAGGCCTTCTGGTCGCCTTACCGCAAGATGGCAAAGTCGGTCGAAGACATGATTAACAAACGCGCTGCTGAAAAAGACGCAAAGGTGATGTCCGACGCCAACTCGAAGATCAACAACGCTGAGATTCCTGCCGACGGCAAGAAACCTGAGGTGAAACCACCGTTCGACATCGCTAAGTTCGCCGGTATCTTCGCAGCAATAGGCTTGGCAATAGGCTTGGTGGCTTCTGCTATTGGCGGATTGTTTGAGTGGCTTGGAGCACATTGGTACAATATCGTGATATTCTTCTTGATTATCATCGCGATTATCTCAGGTCCAAGTATGATCATGGCATGGCTGAAGTTGCGCAAACGTAACCTCGCGCCTATCTTGAACGCCAACGGTTGGGCTTTGAACCAGAGAATACTGGTCAACACCAAGTTCGGTGCTACATTGACAGGCATCGCCAAGTATCCGATTGTTAAGACAAAAGACCCGTATACAACGAAGGCTCCATGGTGGAAGAGAATGCTGAGATGGTTGTTCTTGCTCATCTGTCTCTGCGTGGCGGTTTACTTCATCTTACCGAAGAGCATGCGCCCATTCTGGCCGCAGGAAGCACAGGTGGAAGAGGTTGTTGAGACAGCAGCTGAGACACCGGCTGAAGTGCCAGCGGAATAATCATCATATTTTGGTGAAATGATTGTAGAGACGCACCATGGCGCGTCTCTACATTTTTTTACATGTTTTGTGACTTAACCCATTCAAACAATTCCAATGGGAGATGACAGTATCCGTCAGGGTTTTTCTCGAGATAATCTTGGTGATAGTCTTCGGCGGTGTAGAAATTCTGCAACGGCATGACCTCGACGGCGATTTTACCATCGATTTTAGCTTGCTGCTCCGCCATCACTTTGTTAATAGTCTGTAAATCAGCGACATCGGTGTAATAGATGCCAGTGCGATATTGTAATCCAACGTCGTGACCTTGCTGGTTAATGCTTGTCGGGTCGATGGCATGGAAATACATGTTGAGCAGGAATTCGAGGCTGACTTCCGATGGGTCGTATTCCACCATGACGGTCTCGGCAGCCTTGGTTTCACCGCTGCAAACCTCTTTATATGTCGGGTTTTCCTTGATGCTGTTGGCATAACCGACTTTTGTCTCAACCACACCGTTTATCATCTTGAAATAATGCTCGGTGCCCCAGAAGCAGCCGCCTGCAAGAAATATTTGTTTTGTCATTGTTATATTTTTTCGCAAATGTACGTCTTTTTTCTTTACTTTTGTGAATCGAAAATTTAATCGCTATGAAAAAATATTTGACCCTGATTTTTGCTATGGTTCTGCCATTGTTTTTGCTTGCGCAGAATAACGATTACACTAAGTTTGTAAACCCTTTCATTGGCACTCAGACTGACGAGACCGGTGCGCTGAGCGGGAGCACCTTCCCTGGTGCCACGATGCCTCAAGGTATGGTGCAGCTAAGTCCTGAGACGGAGCAGATGGTCACTTGGGACCCTTGCTCAGGTTATGATTATAACAAAGACGTGATTTACGGCTTCACACATACGCATCTTAGTGGCACAGGTTGCACCGATTTGATTGATGTCAGCTTGATGCCGATGAGCTCGGAAGTGACGCCTGAACAGCTGAAAAACGCTGATTTCGGACAGCATTACAGTCATGAAAAAGAAGCGGCACGTCCAGGATATTACCAGGTTTTGCTGGAAGAAAGCGGAGTGAACGTGGAAGTGTCGGCGACCGTCAGGACGGGAATCACCAAATATACTTTCCCGAAAGGCAAACCGCAGACAGTGGTCCTTGACATGGACCGTGGCGTTTACCGCAAGGATGCTTATTACTCAGGCCGCCGTTTCTACGACATCATACAAGGTCAGATACGTATCGTGGATGACCATACGGTGGAAGGCTACCGTGTGGTCTGCGGATGGGCTAAGCTGCGTAAGATATATTTCAGAGCCGAGTTCTCGAAGCCTATCGCTGGTCATCTTCTGATGAACGGCGGCCTGAATGTAGGCAACAGCGATGTCGTGAATGGTCGCACACCTCGCGCTGCCCTGAGCTTCGATAATGATAGTCAAGAACTTATAGTGAAAGTCGCCATCTCGCCTGTCGACAACGACGGCGCACGTAAGAACATGCTTGCTGAGGCTCAAAGCTGGGACTTCGACGGTTATGTGAAGGCTGCCCATGATGTTTGGCAGCGCGAGCTCAGCCGCATCGATATTGAAGGCACTGACGAGCAGAAAACCATATTCTACACCGGACTTTACCATGTCTTGATGCAGCCCAACACCATGAGCGACGTCGATGGACGTTATATGGACACTAATTTCGAGATCAAGCAGATGCCTGAAGGACAGACCTATCACAGCACCTTCAGCTTATGGGACACCTTCCGCGCCGCGCATCCGCTTTACACCCTTATCGACCCGAAGAACGCCGCACAGTTTGTCAATGACATGATCATCCATCATAAAACTTACGGCTACCTGCCGATTTGGGACCTCTGGGGACAGGACAACTACTGCATGATTGGTAACCATGCCATCCCGGTGCTGGCTGATGCCATCATGGCTGATATTCCGGGCATCGACGTGGAAGAGGCATATCAGGCGATGGTGGAAAGCAGCACCCGAAGCCATTACAACTCACCTTTCGAGATCTGGGAGAAATATGAATATCTGCCGCAGACACTGCAAGACGAGAGCGTGAGCATCACCATGGAGCAGGCCTTTGACGACGCTTGCGTGGCTTTGATAGCCAAAAAGCTCGGGAAGACTGACGATTACGAGCGTTTCTATCGTCGTAGCATGTTTTATAAGAACCTCTTCGACCCTGAGACGGGATTCTTCCGTCCGAAAGACGAAAACGGCAACTGGATCGAGGGTTTCGACCCGCTTTCATACGAACAGCCGTGTTTTGTGGAAGGCAACGCATGGCAATATATGTGGTTCGTGCCTCAGGATCCTCAGGGTCTGATCGACCTCTTCGGCAGTAAGAAGGCATTTTTGAAGAAACTTGACGAAAACTTCAGTCTGACAGCCACTTCCGGAAATGTCGACGGCAACGCCAGCGGCTTCATCGGTCAGTATGCTCATGGCAACGAGCCGAGTCATCACACCGTTTATCTGTATAATTTTGCAGGGAAACCTGAGAGAACGCAGGAGCTGGTAGAGCAGGTGAGGAGCGAGTTTTATCGTGCTACGCCGTGCGGATATGCGGGCAACGACGACTGCGGTCAGATGTCGGCATGGTATATCTTCTCAAGTCTCGGATTCTATCCGTTCCACGCGGGCTCAGCGGAATATGTCATCGGCACACCACTGTTTAAAAAGGCTGTTTTGCATCTCGAAAATGGTAAAGATTTCACGATAATCGCGCCTAATAAGACGGCAAAAAAAGTTCATGTGAAGAGCGTGAAACTCAATGGCAAGCCGATAACCGACTACGTCATCACACATAAGCAGATTATGGATGGTGGCACTTTGGAATTTAAGATGAAATAGCTTTATCATGGAAAGATTTAACACCAAAAAGATCATTCTCACTATAGTTATCTTATTGATAACCATAATGTTATGGGTTTTGCCGACCGCCGATTTGGGTATCAACGGGATGAATGTGATGCAACAGCGCACCTTGGCGATCTTCGTCTTTGCCGCCCTGATGTGGCTCTTTGAGGTCATCCCAGCCTGGGCGACATCGGTGACGACAATAGTGGCACTTCTATTCGCTGTCTCCGACAAAGGATTTGTACTTGTGGAACATGGCACAGCCGTGAGTTATCGTGAGATCATGGCATCGTTCGCCGACCCTGTCATCATGCTGTTTTTAGGCGGCTTCGTGTTGGCGATAGCAGCAAATAAAGTCGGTTTGGACGCTTATCTCGCGCGCACCTTGCTTCGCGTCTTCGGCAGCAAGCCTAAGTTCGTACTTCTCGGACTGTTGCTGGTGCCTGGAATGTTCTCGATGTTCATGTCGAACACCGCCACCGCCGCCATGATGCTGGCGTTTATGGCTCCGGTGTTGAAGACCTTGCCGAAAGACAGTGCCGCTCCGGCTGCCTTGACGCTCGCCATCCCTATTGCGGCTAACTTCGGAGGCTTGGGAACGCCAATCGGCACGCCGCCTAACGCCATCGCTCTCGGTGCCTTGACGAAGGTCGGCATCGACATCAGCTTCGGCTCGTGGGTGGTGCACATGGTACCTTACGTCATCGTGCTTCTGTTGATAGCTTGGGTTGTGCTGATGCTTTTCTTCCCGATGAAGATGGAAAAGCTTGAGATTGAGATAGAATCGACAAGCAAGTTCGACCGCGACTTCTGGATTGTGGCAATCACCATGCCTGTCACGATATTGCTGTGGGTGACTGAAGGCTGGACGCATTTCGATGCTAACATCGTGGCTTTGGTGCCGTTTGCGGTGTTCTCAATAACGGGAGTCTTCAAAGCCGATGACTTCTCGAAGATTGAATGGCATATCTTGTGGATGGTAGCTGGCGGCTTTGCTCTTGGTACCTGCTTAAATGGAACTGGCTTAGCCACCGTGCTTATCAACGCCATCCCGTTCACGAAATGGCCGGCAGTGCTGGTGATCATCGGTGCAGGCTTTGTCATGTACCTGCTCTCGACCTTCATCTCCAACTCTTCGGCAGCAAGCCTGCTCATGCCGGTCCTTGCTGTCGTCTCCACCGCCATCAAGGGAGAGCTTACAGCTCTCGGAGGCGCCGCTTCATTGATAATTTACGTCGCCATCTGCTGTTCTCTCGCCATGACCTTGCCGATCTCCACACCACCTAATGCCATCGCCGCCTCCACCGGCATGATTAAAACAAGCCAAATGGTGAAAGTTGGCTTGATATTAGGTGTTATCGGTGGCGTGTTAGGCTACGTGTTGTTGAGGATCGCGGCGTTTTAAGATTTCTTAACGTCTTTTTTCAAATCCGGCATCAACCGCTGCACTACTTTCTTGTCGTAGAAAAATCTTCCGGCGATGACGCGGATGACAGTGTAGGCTGGTATTGCGGCGAGCATTCCCAAGATGCCTCCGATGTGTCCTGCCATGAGCATCACGATGAAGATTTCAAGCGGTGTCGCCTGGATGCTGGTAGAGTAGATTATCGGCTGCAGCACAAAGTTGTCGACGAGCTGTACCGTCAGCATTATCGCAATGATAATCAATGCGAAGATCCAGATGTTGACGTCCAAACCGACGTTGGCGCCATAATGAAGTACCATGCCAAGTAATGCACCAAGAATCTCACCGATGATAGGTCCCACATAAGGAAGGATATTGAGGATTCCCGCGATGAATGCGATGCCGAGGGCGTAGCTGATGCTGATGCGAGCGATGAGCCACAAGCCAAGGAAATTCAGCAGTGCAACGCAGAACATCTCAAGGAGAAGTCCAACGAAATAACGTGAAAGCAGATGTTGGATATCGCCGATAGACTCAGTCACTGAGGTCTCGATGCGGTCAGGAACCAGAGCTGCCACTATCTTAGAGAATAATTTCTCGTCTTTTACGAAGAAGAAAGAGATGAACACCACTGCAAACAGTCCGATAGCGAGGTCAATCACGATGGAGCCAACCGAGCCGAGCAAACCGGTGATGGAGAATTCCGACAATAGACCTTTCAGGTAGTTGAGCAGCGTGCCTATGGCGTCGAAATCCTCGCCTAAGCTCGGGAAAATACCGATAATCCAGTCGTTGATGGTGTCGCCGAAGTTTCCTTCAGAAGTGTCGATATTGCTGAACAGCGAAGCATCGTTGATGATGTTGGTTATCACAGGGATTACCAGCAGGACCACCATAAGCAGAAGGGCGATGACAAGGATGATAGATAGTATCGACAGTAGCCAGTCGGGAGCGCTCTTTCCTTTGATGCGCAGTTTTCCCATGAGGCGTGCCAGCGGTCGGCTGATGAGCGACACCACAAATGCCAGAATCACATAAACCAGCACGGTGCTGAAGTACCAGCACACCGAGCACACGACGGCTATAATAACTACAAAAATCAGGTATTTCGACAGTTTTTCAACGTTGCTAAGCTTTTCCATATAGAGTTATTTTTGGCAAAAATACAAAAATCTATTTATTAAGACGTTTCATGTAATTGAAAAATCCGCGTTCAATTTATTTTATCTCTCTAATCGAGATCGCAAAGCCTCCGCACGGTGCCATCTTCATCTTCAGCACGCTCTTCGATGTCACTTTTTTCTTCGTGATGGTGTACGCCTGAGGGTTGTAGCCATCGCCAGGCAGACCGCTTGCGTCTTTTGCATCGGAATAGATAATCGCTTCGTAGTTCACACCTGGTTTCAAGAAATCCAGTTTTACTTTGAATTCACGGTCGTTTTCATCGGTGATGCCGCCAACATACCAAACATCACGTGGTTGGGCGTTTTTCAAATCATCGGCGGTGGCATCATCAGGCAAGGCATAAACAAATCGTGTTACGCTGTTTACCACGCCTTTCTTGCCATCTGCCAATGTTCCAACGCCTTCAGCGGCCTTGTTCAAAGTCGAAGTCTTCGGATGACGTGCCGTCACGATGTATGCGCCCGGTTCGGCATAGAGATAAATGGATTTATCCCAGTCGACAGCCACGTCTTTGATGAATTGGAAAGCATCCATAAACTGCGCGTAATGCTCTGGGAAGTCGGCAGCCATCTGCAGAGGTGAGTAAAACGTCACATACAATCCCAGCTGGTTGCAGATGGTGTGTTGCATCAAATCGCCTTTGTCCCATTCCACGATCTTGCCCATGTCGGTCTCGAAAATACCCGGTGTGTAGTCCATGGGGCCGCCTTGAAGTCTCGTGAATGGCAAAATCGTCGTATGTCCGGGGTTGATTCGGCCTCTGAACTCTGTGCCCATCGCGCTCTCATTGCCAATCATGTTTGGCCATGTGCGGCACAAGCCTGTCGGACGCACCGCCTCATGCGAGTTGACCATGATATGGTGTTTCGCAGCCTCCACGATGGCGTAATGATAGTGGTTGTTAATAGGCTGACTGTAGTGTCCCTCGCCAAACGGGATGATAGTGCCAACATATCCGCCTTTCACAGCGTCATAGCCGTACTCGTTCATCAAGGTATATGCCTTTTCCATCCAACGCTCGTAATTGACGGTGGATGCTGAGCTTTCGTGATGCATGAGAAGCCTGATGCCTTTCTCGTGGGCGTATTTGTTCAACGCCGGCAGGTCGAAATCAGGGTAAGGTGTGATGAAGTCGAAAACGAAGTCTTTCTGCTTGGCGTACCAGTCTTCCCAGCCGATGTTCCAGCCTTCAATCAACAATGCGTCGAAGCCGTTTTCCGCTGCGAAGTCGATATATCGGCGCACGTTTTCATTGTTAGCGCCGTGTCTGCCGTTAGGCGTAGCGTGTTCATAGTCGGTCTGTCCGAGCTTCACCGAAGGGAAGTCGTTGGTGTAAGCCCAGGAGCTTTTTCCGGAAATCATCTCCCACCAGACGCCCATGTATTTCACCGGATGAATCCAACTCACATCGTCCAAAACGCAAGGGTCGTTGAGGTTTAGAATCAGTCGCGAAGCCAAGACATCGGTGGCTGTCTCGCAAACCATGACGGTTCTCCAAGGTGTCACGCAAGGGGTCTGGATTCTGCCTTTATAGCCTGTCGCATCAGGGCTGAGGAAGGCTCTGAACACCATGGTTGTGTCGTTAAAATCGAGGTGCATGGTTGGGAAATCCAAGGTTGCTGCCTCGTGGATGTTGAGATACAATCCGTCGTCGGTCTTCATCTGAAGTGCAGTCTGCACTCCAGTTTTCGAAAACGCGGTCCATGGCCAGCCACCGTTTTTATGACCGGCATCCCATAACTCGCGAATCTGTGATAACCTCGATTCGGTATAGTTGTATTCCTGCGTGTCAAGGTCGCCTGGAATCCACCATGCGGTGTGGTCGCCTGCCATCGCAAACTCTGTCAGTTCTTCCTTAATCCAGAAATACGCGAGGGCGTTGTCAATTGGGAACTCATATCTGAAGCCCAATCCGTCGTCATAAAGCCTGAATCTTATCTGCATGACGGTGGCTTTCTTCTCTGTCGAATGGTCCATACTCTCCACAGAACCGACAGGCTGCTCGAGCGTCACCAGCATCTCGTTGTAATGGTTGCGAATCTGCGCCTCCTCGCCCCAGACAGACTCCCAGGTCTCATCGAAAGTGTCGAATTTCACGTCTTTCAGCACGAAAGCATGTGCCAAATCGTCGCGCCACTCGAGGGTAAAGCCCATCTTCGAAGGCAAAACGACAGCTTTTCCTTCGCGGTTCAAGGAATAATAAGGTACGCCGTCTTTAACTTCAAACTGAAGTTCCAGTTTTCCGTCAGGACTTGTGAACTTTTCCTGTCCGTAAGCAGTCTGCCAACCGAAGGCAAATAAGATGACTATTGTGAAAATCGTTAATCGTAAATGTTTCATAGCATGAATAATTTATCATGCAAATATAAAACATTTTTGAATAACATCATTCTTTAATCAATACTGCATACTCAGCTGCTCAAATAGTACCGGAAGAAATGCGCAGCCGTTGTTTGATAGGCCCATTCTCACTATTACAAGGTTTTTATACGGGTTGACGTAAATTGTTTGGGCACAGATACCATATGCGTAATAGCCGGAATTTTCAGGTCTAGTATAACCCTCATAGCTTATGTTATACCAGTTGTAATGATAGCCGTGACTATTCTCGTCAAAGGTTATAGTCTGACGAATCCATTCCTCACTTACGATACGTTTGCCCTCCCATAAGCCATAGTTGAGATAAAGCTGGCCTATCTTGGCCAAGTCTCTCAATGTCATCGTGATACCGCCAAAGGCGTGCGCCATGTCGTGTTTACGGCTGTCGATGTTAATCAAAGCGTAATTTTCCATGCCGAGCGGCTGCCACACTTTCTCGCTTAGATAGTCGGCAAAACGCTTGCCTGAGGCATTCTCTATGACCACACCAAGAATCGCCGATGTCATGCTCTCGTAACGTAGTTGGGTACCTGGCTCACAACGGAATTTCAAACCTCGGATTTGCTTCCTGATGTTGTGTCCGTAATTCAGTTTTGACATCGCATTAAGCATTTTTATGTCTTTCCACGAGGTGAACTCATACGTGTCTTCGAAATCCAGGCCGCTCTTCATGTCGAGCAGATGACGGATGGTCAGCTTCTGCCACATCGGGTCTTTCTTTTTGAGTTCCGGCAGATAGTCGGTGACAGGGTCGTCGATGCTGTGGATGTATCCGTCGTCAACAGCGATGCCGCACATCAGCGATGTTATTGATTTTGAAACGGAGAAGATAGTTGCGTAAGTGTCGGCGTTGAAATCGCCCCAATATCTTTCATAAACGATGCTGTCGTTGTGGATAATGAGCAAGCCCTGTGTGTTGCTTTTCCGATCCATCGCCTCAAGAAAAGTCATACTATCGCAGCCATGTGCCTTGTGGTAGAAATAAAAGCTGTCGATCCAGTCGGCACGCTGGCCGACGGGAAACACAAACACCTCCTCACCGTTGTCGATGGTGTCAACCTCACGTTTCTGGTAACTGAAGACATTCGGACCGTCTTTGCCATCTGTCTTCAGGGCTCTGATGATAGAGCACGATGTCATTGTCAAGATGCAGAAGGCAAGTACGGTTTTTACAATTATTGATTTCATTTCAACAGCTCCGCTAACTTTGCTTCAAGTTCCTCGCCTCTTAAACCCTTTGCAACCATCACGCCGTTTTGATCATAGAGGAAGTTGCTCGGGATATAAACCACTGCGTAGTCGTTGCCCACTATACCTTCAGCGTCACGTACCTGAATGTACGGCAGAGCGTCTTCTTCAACGGCTTGAAGCCAGGCAGCCTCTTTTCTATCGACACTAACGCCGACAATCTCCAAACCCTTGTCATGATATTTCTCGTATGCAGCTTTCACAACGGGATTTTCGTTGCGGCACGGTCCGCACCACGATGCCCAGAAGTCAACCATGACAAGCTTGTTGTTTTTGATAAGCTCAGCGAGATTAACATCCTTGCAATCGACAGTCTGTAAAGTGAAGTCGATAAAAGGTTGACCAATCTCCACGCGTTGGTTGTTTTCAATAAATTTTTCGACATTATCCCTATAAGGAGACTCGTTGGTGAGAAGTTCTGCCAACTCTCTCAACTCGGCCAGTTCAAGGTCAAATTTCATCTCGTCGAGGACGTAATGTGCCACATAGCTGTCGGTATGATTCTTGACAAAGTCTTTCTTACAGTCGATAGTTTCATGGTAGATGACCAAAAACTGTGCGTTGAGTTCTTCATATTTCAAGCTGTCGTTGGCATCGTAAGCGGCGTTAATCTCCTCTTCAAGTGCATATCCGGGCTCGTTGATTTTTGTAATAGCCTTCTGATATTCGTTGAAAATGTTTTGTGTGGCGCCACCTGTAGCTTCGATATGGATAAAGTCATCGATATCGCCAGTAACAACAACGTCTTGATTATCAGGAAACATCATCAATAAATCCCGATCTCCTTTGAGTTTTAAGATGTAAAGTGCTTGTGGGTTGTCGCAATCAACTTTGAAAACAGCTGAGTTTTCGGCGAAAACAACGGTGTCGAGAATAATAGGCGTGTTGCCGTCAAGGGTCTTGATGAGGTAAGCTTTCTCACCATCCGAATTGTCAAGGTTCAATGTCACCTTGAACTGCTTTGTTTTGTTGCAGCCGCTTAAAATTAACAATGCTGCCACGATCGATAATAATAATTTTTTCATAGGTTTTAAATATTTTTAAATTGGTTAAGTTTAATCTATTTTAATTCCCTTACCGGGAAATCGAAATACGTATCCGGGAAAGGCTCGTCTTTCAATGTGAAATGCCACCACTCGCTGTCGATGCCTTTGAAGCCATGGGCAAACATGGCATCCCACAGAATATGACGGTTAGCAATCTGTTCCTCTGTCAGATCCATGAAATCCGGATGACTCTCATCGCCGAACCAGTCGAATGGGCTGCCCATGTCGAGTTCCTTGCCCGTCTGCTCATCCACCAACGTCAGATCCACTGTCGAACCACGCGAATGTCCCGAGCGTGCCATGATATACTGCTGTTCAAATAACAAACTCTTATCGACCATAGGGTAGAAGATATGTTTCATTGTGGTATCCTGCAGATCCTCGGCCCATCTGATGAAATGGTTGACGGCGCGTTGCGGACGGTATGAGTCCCAAATTTTCATACGATAGCCCTTTTCCTTCAGCTCGTCGCTCACCACTTTCAGCGAGTCGGCTGACTGCTTCGTTATCAGCGCTATCGGTTGCTCGTAGCCGTCGACGCGGGCGCCCACGAAGTTATAGGTGCTGTAATAACGGATCTCTAAAATGACATCCGGCACAACGTCGGTGATAGCTACAAAATTCTCCGAGCCATCGCTCTCTGGATTGTTATTGCTGCAGCTTACAAAAATCAACGCCAAACTTGCGAAAAGTATGAGTTTTTTCATAAGAATTTTAAATGTTATTTTTAAGGTGCAAATATAAAAAAAAAGGACGCCGCGGCGTCCTTTTTTCGTCAATTTTTTTTTGTTTATTTCACTTCTTCAAATCTAATAAGTCTTTATAATCAATGAGTTATAAAAATGTGTTGCAAATATGTTACAAATATGAGAGCAATAAAAATAAGATATAAGTGATTGATTTGCAAAGATATAAAAGATTTTTGATAAGTAAAAATAAAAAGGAAATATTTTTTGTGTGACAAATAAGAAAAACCGCTCGAAATGGGCGGTTTTTCTATAGAAACAGCAAATCTGTTATTCGAGTAATAACTCTCCACAATAGTGGGAGTTTGAGATGAGCTTGCCATCGGTGGAGCGCATGGTGACGTAAACGTGGATATGGTCACCGACCCACTCATCAGGAAATTCGCAATGCGTGGTGGATGATGAACGGGTGTAGCCATTCATGAAATACGCGATTTCTTTCTTCTCTTCATTGCAGATGACAACCATAGAGATGTCATCAGCTTTGGCGTTGCCGGAGCCTGAGTTGTCCTGCCACAAAAAGTCGATGCCATTGTAGTTGGCATAGACTGTTTCGACTACCGGAGGTGTGAGAAGGCCATGTGACCATTTCAACTGCGAGTAGATTGGGCTGTAATCAGGATAGTCGCCGGTGATGGCATTGCGCATCATTTGTGATGCGGCATAGTTGAGCGGTGACTGATGCTTTGCAACGTCTTTGAAACCTAAGTTAATGAACTCTGCAGCTGGCTGCAGGAAGTTACGTGCAAACTCCATCTTTGTGCGCTGCGCGATTTGCTTTTCAGTGCGAGGATTGCGGGTGTGAGTTGGAATGCCTTTCATGTAGGTTATTCCTTTCCAAGAAGAGCCTATAACTGTACCAACTTTACCGTTGAATCCGCCTAAAATACCTTGTTTTATAGTTCCCATTGTATTAAAAATTAATTGTTATTATTCATCTTCTTCGTTGATGTGCAAGCTGTGAAAATCCAAGCAGTTGTTGGACACCTGACCGAGTGACTTGTCGTAAACAAACACCCAGCCAATGAGATCCTTGTTTTCATCGATTGGAAATCCTTGCATGACGAGTGAGGTTCCTGTGGTGAATGGCTCGTCGTGAACGTGAGTGAACCAGGTGTTAGAGGTCTTATCGTAGAGGATGAGAATGAAACCTGGATAGTCAACTTCTGAATTGTCGTACTGGATTGCTCCAACATACCAGTTACCATTTTCCGCAGGGTCATCGATAGCAAACATATCAAAACACTGCAGGAATCCTTTTGAAAGCTGCAATTTCTTGTAGATAACTACTGGTTCTCCGCCGTGGTTTTCGATAGCACCTGGATAGTTTATCTTGACGGCTTTGTTGAAGGTTGACATGCCGTGATCATAGTCGCCAAAAGTGAGGCGCAGCGTTGAAGCTATTGGCCTAAGAACTTCGATGATGGCGCTCAGCGCACGCTGGCAGAACAGAGTGCCCCAAGTGGCCTGAGTGGTGTAGTGCTGGGGCATACCTCTCATGTAGGATATGCCCTTCCACGATGAGCCGACCACAGTGCCGACTTTGCCTGAGAAACCTCCTAATATTCCTTGTTTTATTGTTCCCATAAAAAATCTTTATATTGTTTTATTGTGATATTAACCGCCCATGGCTTCGACATCGGGGATTGGGTCGGAGACCTTGCCGGAGGCAGGGTCATAGGTGCATGCAAAAGCCAAGTATTCTTTTTCATTCGACAATGGCATGCCACCTGTGAATTCGATCGTCTCACCAACATGAAAGTGTTCTTTGATGATGGCTGAAAACCAGACGTTGTCAGCGACATCGTAGATAAAGATAATTAAGCCGTCGAATTCAGGATAATTACCTTCTTCATCTATGACATCCACGATTGAAGAAACGTAGTAGAAACCGTCTCCATCCATATCTTCTATCATGAGGTGTTTGAATGACGAGAGAGTTCCTTGTGAGAGGATGAGTTTGGAATAGTCAACGACAGGTGTTCCATCCTGATTGACTAATGCTTCTTTATAATTCAAAGAAACAGCTTTATTGAAAGCCGACATCTTTTTTGCGTACTCTGCGAATGTGAGTCGCAGAGTTGAGGTGATTGGACGCAAAGCCATCGTGACGGCCTTTATGGCGTCACGATGGTAGGTTTGCCCCGCTGTGCGGGGGTTCTTAACGTGTTGGGCTTTGCCTCTCATGTAAGCGATTCCTTTCCAGGAAGAGCCTACCACGGTGCCGACCTGACCGCTAAAACCCCCAAGGATACCTTGCTTAATCTTTCCCATAGTACAGCGGTTTTAAAGGTTAAGCTGAAGCAAGAGTTACTTCACCAAGATAGAGAGAATCAGCAACCAATGCGCCATCTTCAGAGACCATGCCGAGGTAAACCTCAACCTTGTCGCCACTCCAGTTGTTTGGCACAGTCACATCCATGGTGTGAGTTGTACGAGTAGCACCTGAAGTGTTGTAGATGGTTTCGTTCTTGTCTTTGTTGTAAACGAATGGCATGGCCTTGTCGGTTGCCAAAGCGTTTCCAACACCGCTGTTGTCAGTCCAGTTGAACGTGAGCTTGCTCTGGGCTGCAGTCCAGTTAACGGCTGCGCCTGTGACCTGAGTCAGACCACCCTTAGAGACCACGACCTCGGTGTAATCCAAAGCATAGTTCGGATAGCTGCCGGTGACAGCATTCTTGAGGATGTAAGACATAGCTGCGTTGAACTCGGTTTGCTTAGCAGCCTGCGATTTGTAGCCGATACGGATGTATGGCACATTAGGCTGCAAGAAATTCAACACGAGGTTGAACTTGGTGCGCTGGTCGACCTGACCAGATGAACGTGGGTTTTTAACATGCTGAGCCTGACCGCGCATGTAGCTGATACCCTTCCAGCTCGAACCGATGACTGTTCCGACCTTGCCGGAGAAGCCACCCAAGATACCTTGTTTAATTGTTCCCATATCTTTATTATTGTTTTTGGGGTTAGTAAATATTGTTTGTTACTCAGACTTGGTATGGAGTTGGTATGGACCGGGTGTGGAGCAGACCCCCTTTCTTGCCAAGTTTCGCGCAAGATAAATAATATAAAGGTAATGGGAGGAATTCGGTAGGAATTGCCTTTTGTTGCTTAGTGTTGCCTAAAAGATTTTGCAAGTTTCTAAATAACAATTATTTTTTTTATATTTGTGGTCTAAAAAGTCTAAACAAACATGACACCAGAATTATACAAAAAGAGATTTTTCGACGGAGTTAATTTTGATTATATATTGGCCGTCAGATATAATGATGATGAGATTGAAAAATGCACTATACCAATCCATAAAGATGAGAAAACAATAGACGAGATTTATCGCATGGTTGATAACGATGAATATGATGTAGATGATATAGAAAGCCTGTTTAGAAGGAGATATAGCAATCATGGTGATTATGACTATTGTTTAGGTTTTAGTAGATTAACAGACTATTATATTGATGCTATCTGTTATCCAAAGTATGATACATTAAAGTATTGGAGAAAGGCACAGAATTATAAGGATAGAATAAAGAAGGCAAAAAATGAAACTGTGCAAAAACGTATTCAGCTTGAATTCAACAAGTGGAATCGTGCAGAAAAAAAGGAATATATAAACCAATGCTTACCTTATGTTTTCGCCAGTAATTATCATGACGCTGTTGTTAGGAACGGAATAGATAAAGATTATTTTATTTACTCAGATGAAACCCATGGGCGATTTAGTTATGCCCGAAAAATCACCGAAGATATTGATATTGAAATAAAGACCAATTTTTGTTATGGTAGCTCGAGTAGTTTAGCTGTAATTATTACATATAAGGGTATTCCAATCCTGCCGTATAGCATATGGGTGAATTACTACTATGCGAGGTACAATGAGGTTGTCAGATGTACAAGATCTTATGAACCTAATAGATCGAATTGGGATACATGTATGGATTTTGTTGTTTGGTTTGTAAAAAAAGCCATTGAGAATCCTGAATCATTTGTTAAAGATACAATTATGCAAGAAGTTGATGGCTTAGTAAAAGGTGTTGAAGAATTGTTTAGACTTACAGATAAAGAGATGGAGCGTAGATTATCAACATCTATCCCGGATGTTTTTCATGACAAATACTATATTGGAATAAAAACAGCAAGAATGGCTGCAGATGCAGATATTCGGTATTATAAGATATCACCAAAAGAGGCGAAGCTGGTTTATAGAATGGAAAAAATAACCGGTGCTTTACATTTTTTGAAAAGTTTGAAGCAGTTGTCTGATATTTATGATGGTATAGATGTGTCCATCGATAAAATAAAAGAAATTAATTTGTTATTATATCCAGAGATTGTTGAAGCCATTCCGCCCGTCCGAAAATATTTATCAGAGCTTAATGGAACACTTGAACCTCTCGAAAAAAGGTTGAGCTTTGTTCAAAAAAAATTCGATTATTTAGATGATAGATTAAATATGAGAATAGGAAAAGCTAATATAACCAAAGAAAAAGAAGAAATCAAAGCGTCGTTTATTAAACACAATCCTAAGTATACAGAATATAAAGATAAGATTAATGTGTTATCATATCAGATAATGGATTTGAGATATAAAATTGCCAATAGGAACCAGTATTTAGAACGATTGGAAGAAGCTCAACATCTTGTGAATAAACATGCTCGAGTTTTAAAAATTATGAAGGAATAAATCAGAGAGGTGCGACAGCAGTATTAAAATTTTTCACCAAAACGAACAACAAAACAAAAAAATAAAAAAAAGATGCTTTTTTTGCCAGCGTAGAGGAGCGCAGGCAGTCAAGGTTTGCGAGAGAAAAATACTCTTTTCGGAGCGGAGCGGAGAAAAGGAAGATTTTTCCCGAAGCAACCCATAGGGCTTGACCTTGACGGACAAGCGGAACGAGCTAACTTTGCATGTTTTTTTGAATTTTTGAATCACCACCAATCAGTACAAATCCTGAAATAGATTTACAAATCAAGTCAACTCATATCAGAACAATAAACAATCAATTCATTTAGAATCAATCAATAAGCCACCACCTAAAAGGGTGGGTGGGTGGGGACGCAACACTGTCGGCAAATTCTTGAGTGAAGTGAAGCGTCTAACGGAGCGGAGCGGAGTTAGACGATGAACGGAACGAAAGATTTTGCCTTAGAGCAGGAACTTTCAATCGAAGCCGAGAACCAAAAAAGAGATGCATTGTGTTACCCGATAGCAGCATGAGTGTAGCGTCAGCCGAGGGCTCCCTTTGGGACACGGCTGTCGCTATACTGATGCTGCGCCATTAAATGATGCCGTAAACGTTGTGCTTTGCAGGAGCCAAAAAATAACGAAACGTTGTGTTGGGAAGTTGCCATCAATCGAAGGACAGGAACAATCATTCAGCACCGTCTTTAAAATGGAGCGCGCACTACATGTTATTTCTCTATGGGAACCAACAAAGCGGTGCAGAGACGTTTGAATTTTACGTAAGCACTAAGCGGGGGCGCGCGACGCGCGCTGCGACCAGCGCCGCCAGGAGAAGCCCGGACTGCAGCCCGCTTAACGATTCGTTGTGGTTTGCAGAGACGCTCAACGAAGATGAAGCATTGAATTGTTCGGGAACATGATGGCGGGCAAAGGAGGGCGACTGGCGGTTAGTGGCAAAAATTTTTGGCGCCTGTGTACATTGAATTAGTTCAGGAACTATCAATGCGCCAAAGAATTTTTGACACCGCTGGGCGCACCGGGCGGCGCGCTTTAACACAAGGGGCTGGCGGCTGGGATTTGAATGCAGTGGCGTTGTGTTGTGCCTTTCCATGAAAAGATGCAGAAGCGAACAAGTTTGCAGCACCCCCAGCCGAGAGGCAGCCCCGAGCGAGCGACCAAGCTGCCGCCTAAAAGTCTTTTTGAAATACATTTAAATGCTACGATAACATGGGCGCGAGACGAAAGCCAACGATTGTGCGGAAACACTAAACGTGAGACCCCATGCAAGGGCGGCGCAAAAAAATACTACCCGGAGCGAAGCGGAGGTGTGGAGATTTTTTTAGCGACGCTTGTTATACCCTTGCAGGGGGCAAAAAGGCTTTTAAGGCAGCGCGGAAGCGAACACCTATTTCCCGCCTACACACATTCACACTGGGTAGGAACATTGTGTAGAAGCAGGAACCTTCAATACATTATTATAAGACGGAACATTTGAAAAGCGGCTAAACGGAACACTTTATTTTGTAGGAACCATCAAGCCGCGGAGGATACCTTTATGTTTATTTGTCGGCTTGCTCTGGTTGAAGTGTGCGGTTTTCCCAACGTTTGCGAGCTGCTTCGATGTTTTTGATGAGTTGTTCTCTTGATGGCAGCTCGGTTAGGTATTGGGCTACTTTGATGCCTGACTTGTCGAGTTGCAGGAGCTCGATTTGTTCTTCACTGCCTTCGGTGCAGAGCAACAGTCCAAGTGGTGATTCTTCGCCCGGTTCCATCTCATTTTGTTCCAGCCAACGGAGATAGAGTTCCATTTGACCTTTGTAGGCTGCTTGGAAACGACCTTTTTTGAGGTCGATGGCGATGAGACGGTGCAAACGACGATGATAGAACAACAGATCGAGATAGAAATCCTCTCCATCGATAATCATGCGCTTTTGACGGGCAACAAAGCTGAATCCGTTGCCTAACTCGATGATAAACTGCTCTAAATGGGCGACAAGACAATCTTCGAGGGTCTTTTCACTGTACATGCCTTTCAGACCTGTAAATTCTAAGAAATAAGGACTTTTGAATACAAGGTCAGGAGTAAGAGTGTTGTTTTCACGAAGGCCGGTAAGCTCTTTTTTGATTAGTTCATCGGGTTTGCCACTGATGGCCGAGCGTTCGAAAAGCATTCCATCGATTTCCTTGCGGAGTTGGCGAACTGACCAAAGTTCGGAAGCGGCAAGCGTTAGATAAAACTCACGTTGAAGTTCATCTTTCAATGGTATAACTTCCACAAAATGAGACCATGACAATTGTCGCGACAGCTGCGCGACAATTTGAAAATCGGGTATTATTTGTGCAAATTGCATCATTCGACGGATGCTTTTTTCATCAAAACCTTTGGTGCCAAAATCTTCCTGTAATTGTCGCGACACTGTCACGACAATTTGTTTGCCGTATTCGGCACGTTCATTTCCAAGGACTTCGCGGTTGATACGTTCGCCGATATGCCAGTACATGAGGGTGAGCTCGGTGTTGACGTTGGCTGCGACACGGTTGCGGGCATCGTTGATGATTTGGCGCAGGTCGTTGACAAGCGGTGTAAGGCTTGGAGTTGGCAAAGGATTGATGTTGTTTTCGTCCATGATGTGGAATGATTTTTTACTTTTCCTTAATTCCGCAACACTATAGTTTAACATTATTTATAAGTGCCTGAGCAACA
>CAMZAM010000011.1 GCA_947304185.1 uncultured Bacteroidales bacterium | reverse complement strand
CCTGTTTTCTTAGTCTCTTGGAATTGAAAGGTTCCTTACCTTTCAGACTACTTTTCATTGGCTCATTGCTTTCAAAGAACTTGCAACCACTTTTTTCGTGATTGCGGATGCAAAAGTACACCAATTTTTCTTACACGCGTCACTTTTTTTGCAAAATTTTTTAAATATTTTTGTTCCTATTGAATATCACAGGGTTAGATGACATATCTTATGCAGATGAGGCGTAAAAAAGTCCATGGGAGGGATATCCTTCGGGACTTTTTTACGCCTCACTCAAAGAAATTTTACGCCAGAATTACGCTAAAATGTTAAAAAGTGATTAATTTCGACAAACTTTGGATACGGATAAAAACAAAAAAAGAGACGTTTCAGTAAACATCTCTTCATTTTGCGGTGCCGAACGGGCTCGAACCGTCGACCTCCTGCGTGACAGGCAGGCATTCTAACCAAACTGAACTACGGCACCAAACCTTGTCAGTTTTTGACGGGGCAAAGATACGGCGTTTTTACTTACGTGCGACATTTTTTTCAAAAATTTTTGAAAAATTTTAACATCAAATTATAATTATTTGATAATCATCATTTTACAAATCAAGAATGAAGGCGCCTGCCGATTTTATATCGTAATACTCCTGCCCCATCTCCTCTGCCTTTTTAATGATTTTCTGCGTCAAATAATCAGGAACACTGCCGTCAAGTATCAGTAAATCAACAATATAACAATCCAATAGCCTCTCTATATCAAGATTATTCTTTCCTTGAACTATAAAATAGTCGAGATGCTGACGAAACGGCAATTTTACGCCAAAAGTCGATTTTTTGTCGAAAAACCCAATTGTTTTGCCTCCGAAAGTGATGAGATTCCCGCGCTTCTCGAGATATGGATTCTCAAAATACGGATTATCGGTCAAAACAAATATCCCATTAGAGTAAACTCCTTCGGTTATAAGGTTGTTTTCGATGCTAAAACTGGCAATCGATGGATCGCGAAGCACAGTTGTGTCGCAAAGCAGCACATGTTTGTTACCGCATACAAAGTCGATGGCCGTAGCTTTCTTCACCGAATAAACCGTCATGCTCATCTGGTCGCGTTGAATCACTGTCCGAGTAAGCTGCGATGCGCTGAAAATCAACAAGATAGACAGCATGGCAAAAAACAGCCTCTTCTGTTTATGCTCGATGACAATCATCAACAATAAAAGCGCGATTATCAAGCACGCAAATTCTAAACTATTGATATACAACCCTTTAACTATTGAAAAAGGCATGTTTTCCACCCAAGTGACGATGAAATTCATGATATGAATCATCCATTTCACGCAAAAAGCTACACCTATATTAATATATGGGATGAAGAAAATGAGCAGCATCACCATCCCACCCATAATCACGATGGTGGAGATGGGGCCCATGAAAAGGTTGGAGAGCCAGAAATACGTCGGAAACTGGTGGAAATAATAAATTGAGAACGGCGCAGTGGCAATCTGTGCCGACAAAGTGACCGAGGTGAGCTCCCAGATTTTGTCCACCAGTTTCGACCTGCTGAACAACAAACGGTACAACGGCTTTTGCAAAACAACGATGCCGATGACAGCGCAATACGACAGCAGAAAGCCAACGTTCAGCAGGTTGGCCGGGTCGATGCACAACAAAAGGAACGCTGAGGCAGCAAGACTATTGAGCAAGACACCGTTTCTGTTGAGCATCTCGCCGAGAATCAAAAACGACAGCATTATCGTGGAACGCAGTATCGAGGGTGCCAATCCCGCCAACAAAGCATAAAACCATATCAGAACCAGCAGCAACGACTGCTTCAGGATGTGCTGCCAGCGTTTCCTTTTGCTCAGAAAACCCAGCATATACGAGAAAACCATGAATATAACCCCCACATGCATCCCCGAGACACACAGGATATGCATCGACCCGGCCGCGACGTATTTCTGGCGTAACTCAGTGGGTAGAGTGTCATCATAACCAAGCAGGATTGCCGCCGCGACAGCATATTCGTCGCCTTCAATACCAAGGTTTTGCATGGTTTCGAGCAGAAAGTCACGCAGCCGGTATGAAAACGCATAAACAGGACTCGCACGGTTCTCCTCAAGCTTATCCCAAGAGCCGTCTTTTAGATACACCTGCCTCATGATGCCTTTTCGAGCGAGATACTTCTGATAATCAAACTGTTCAGGATTCATTGGTGGTTCCACAAGTCGCGGCGGCTCGTAAAACACAATCACATCGCCATATCTCAAAGCCAGTGAGCGTTCGTTTTTATCGAAATAGGCCATCACCGAGCCTTGGCATGACTGCATCTTCATCACTACCTTCACCGACTTCTCCTTTACCGTCGGGCATTCCGACAGACGAGCGACCCATGTTTCACAGTCATCGTCCAAGTCATCATTACGGATATGTACAACAGCGATACCTGTTAATAAAAGATGTAGATTCAGTATCACGCCGAAGACCCAGCGGTAACGGTAGTCTTTGACCGCCGAGGCTATCACTATCAACGTAAAACCCAGTAAAACCACGGCAATCAGAATGATTCGCACTTCGTTTTCCGACAAGTCCAAATATGAAAACGAAAGCCAGATGCCTAAGGCGAAAGGCATCAGCAGACGGATGAAAGGATATTTGAACCAATTTATCATTTTTGCACGTATTTAGCACATGCAAGTTAGATAAAAAGGTTATTACATTTCTTCCAAATTAATGCAAATTATGTTAAATTTTTCGAGGAAATGTTAACTTTTTTTAACATATGAGATGATAGTCTCAGCGGCTCTGTCGGATGCACCAATATTGCCAAGCACATATTTCAATTCTTCATATTCCTCGAGCAACTTTTTCTGTCGTTTCGAGCTGTTAAGCAACGACTGCAGCTCGTCGCGAATGTTGTTGGCTGTCATATCATTTTGTATTAACTCCTTGACTACCAATCGATCCATGATGAGATTCACGAGACAGATATACTTCACTTTCGCCACTTGACGCGCGATGAGATATGATATCTTGTTGGCTTTATAGCACACCACTTCCGGCACGTCGAGCAGAGCCGTCTCGAGTGTCGCAGTTCCTGAGGTCACGACAGCGGCGCTTGACAGTTGCAATAGTTGATATGTGCGATTCAGCACCAACCTGACGTTGGCTTTCTCCCCTATTATCTTCTTGTAATAGCTCACTGGCAGCGACGGCGCGCAGGCCACCACAAACTGGTAGCTCGGGAACATCTTCACCACGTCGAGCATCACCGTGAGCATACGGCTCACCTCCTGTTTACGACTACCAGGCAACAAGGCGATGATCTCCTTCTTCGGGTTGAGACGGTTAGCCTTATAAAACTTCTGTTTGTCGACTGGTTCAACCTTTGCTATCTCATCGAGTAATGGATGTCCAACAAATTGACAGTCAACGTCATAGTTGTCATAGAATTTCTTCTCGAAAGGAAGGATGCAAAGCATTTTATCAACCACTTTTTTGATAGTGTAAACGCGGCCGCGTTTCCAAGCCCATATCTGAGGTGAGATGTAATAAAACACCTTAAAGCCTTTCTTTTTCGCCCATTTTGCTATTTTCAGATTAAATCCCGGATAGTCAATGAGAATCAGTGCGTCGGGGTTGAATTCGGTAATGTCTTTTTTACAATATTTAATATTTTTTACAATTGTTTTCAAATTCATTACCACTTCGACGAAGCCCATAAACGCCAGATCATGATAATTTTTTACCACGTTGGCTCCGTTTCGACGCATCTTATCGCCTCCCCACGCCCTAATCTTCGCTCCGGGATCCTTTTGTCGTATCGAGGCCACCAAATTTGAGCCGTGCAAATCACCGGAGGCCTCACCTGCTATGATGTAATACTTCATTTTTCAAAACTTTTTAGTTTGCCCATGACGTCGTAAGCTGTCCAGTCGTAATGTGTCGGGACTATCGACGCGTAGTTGTGTTTCAACGCATAGACATCGGTGTCGGTGCCGTCGTCTTCAATGATGAATTCACCGCCAATCCAGAAATAATCGCGGTTATGCGGGTCTTTCCGCTTGTCGAAGATTTCTTTCCAGCGTGCCTTCGCCTGACGGCATATCTTCACGCCTTTTATCGGATTTTCCTCAGTAGCCTTGGGGAAATTCACGTTCAGACAGACGCCTTTCGGCAGACCATCCTTCAAAACTTTTTTCGTTATATCCAGGATGTAATTGTCGAGGTTGTCAAAATTCGCATTCGGCGAATAGTCTTCAAGGCTGAATCCGATTGCCGGGATGCCGTCCATACATGCCTCGACGACCGCAGCCATAGTGCCTGAATAGATCACATTGGTCGAGGCGTTAGAGCCATGGTTGATACCCGAGACCAGCAGGTCAGGATACTCATCCAAAATCATCTGGAAGCCCACCTTCGCACAGTCGACCGGGCAACCGTTTAACACATACATCTCAAAATCCTCAGACTTCTCTAACTGTCTGAGTCTCAATGGTTCATTTATGGTCATCGAGTGACCTTGCGCCGACTTCACCTGCTCGGTAGACACCACCACCACCTTTCCGATCTGACTCATCAAATTCGCAAGTTTCCTTAAGCCTTTCGCCAAATACCCATCATCATTCGTTACTAAAATCGTCGGTTTTCTTTCCATCTAAAATTCCTTTAAAACTTTATACAATCGCTGTGTGGGCAAGCCCATCACGTTATAATATGAGCCTTCGACGTTGCTGACGCCGATGTAACCTATCCATTCCTGTACACCGTAAGCGCCCGCCTTGTCGTAAGGTTTGTAATTATCAATATAATAGTCAACTTCCTGATTATCAAGTGTTTCAAATGTCACTTTCGAGATAACCGAGAACGTTTTTGTCTTCTCCTTTGTGTGAACCGTCACGCCTGTCACCACCTTATGAACCTTGCCTGAAAGCAGATTCATCATACGGACTGCGTCATCACGATCTTTCGGCTTGCCAAGAATCTCATTTTCGACGATGACAACGGTATCGGCAGTGATAATCATATAATTATCAGGCAGTTCTGCATCTTCAAAAGCCTTGGCTTTCTTCAGACTCAAAAACGGAGCCACATCGATGACTGGCAGCCTCGGAGAGAAACTCTCATCGACTTCCTTCGTCATGATGGTGAAATCGACGCCAATACCCTTCAAAAGCTCTTGACGGCGAGGCGATTTCGAAGCTAAAACGATATTATATTTCTTTAAATTATCTAACATTCTATTTTATAAAAAACATCGACAAAACTCCAATTAACATGCTGATTTTCATGGCAATAGACTGCACATGAAACTGTTTTGGGGTTCTAAAACTCGCGTCAAGCAGACCAAAAACATTGCCAAACAGCATAACGAACATAAAAACACCCGATCCATACAGCATATAGCCCGTGGTAGTAAAGCCATAATCGTACAAGTATTCTTTGGCATACATTATTAAAATGAATGTCAATAAACAAAGCGTCATTACGATAATCTGGGCGGCCTTCATACCCCAGACAATAGGAATCGTGCGGCAACTCAATCCTTCGTCGCCGGCAACGTCCTCCATATCTTTTACGATTTCACGGATAAGGGTCGTAAGGAAGGCAAAAGCGGTGTAAATCAACACTATACGCAGCGATATTTGCATCAATGGTTTAAGAGTTACAAGCAACAAATCATGCTGTGAGACATAAAGCATCTCGAAAAGCCAAGGCACAAATACCGCAAAAGCTACTGATAATGATACGATTAGGTTGCCGATTAACAGTTTTTTCTTATATCTTGCCGAATAAGAATAAAGGAGGCAAACCAGAAGTACCATACAAGCGAAAATCGTGAGAAAATGCTTGCCTAAAGCCATGATACTCGCTGCCAAAGCGCATCCTAAACCAATGATTGTCAATGCGATATAAAAAACATTACATTGCTTTTCTGCAAAGACCTTCCCAACAATAAGCTTTTCGGGCTTGTTTATTGTGTCGATGTCTTTATCGAAGATATCGTTGATGACGTAGCCGCCAGCTTGGACGAGCACCATCGAGATCACCAGAAGGGTGAACGCCGCCGAGCTGTCGAAATGCATAACGCAATGATACACAAGGCACATCATCAACGCGGTGATGAGCAGATTCGGCCAGCGGACCAGTTTAAAAAAAGCTCCTATTTTATTCATTACCACAGATGATTTTCAAAATCTTTCATCCAGTTGTCTTGCAGCTTTAGCACCTGTTCGATGATGTCGCGCACGGCGCCTTTGCCGCCTTCTTTGTTGCTAATATAGACGCTGATTTGCTTGATTTCCTCTGAGGCATCGGCCGGACATACTGGCACTCCCACCATCTGCATCACAGGATAGTCGGGCATGTCATCGCCCATATAAACAATCTGCTCTTTCTTGAGATTTTTCTCTTTCATATATTCCTCTAACTTGATGATTTTGTTAGGGATATGAGTAAAAACGTCCTTCACTCCGAGCATCTTCATCCGCGCCACCATCGAATCGGCGTAACCGCCTGAAATAACTGCGACGTTGTATCCGAGGCGCACGGCTAACTGCAAGGCGAAGCCGTCCTTGACATTGGTGGCGCGGATGCCTTCGCCGTTTGGCAGCATGTAGACGTCACCTTGGGTCATAACTCCGTCATAATCAAAGATAAAAGTTGTTACGTTTTTTAAGAGTTCTTTATAGTTTTTCATTTTTTCTGATAATTTTCAATGATATAATCTGTCAAAATCATATAAATCGCGAGTTCATCGGGATTGTCGGCAAGCATTTTCTCGTGTTCGCCGATAGTTGCGAAGTCACCGCGACGAGCCGGACCTGTCAACGCATCTTTTGGAGATATCTCAAATGATTTCTCAATCATCTCCATCACCAAAGGCTTCATCAAATCAAGAGCCATACCATTCTCTTTCAATAACTTATCCCCTATCCCAAGCATCACGTTAGTAAAATTCGACACGTAAACAGCTGCCAGATGGATAGCCTTTCGCTGCTCGTCGTCACAGAAAACCACTTTCTTCGAAAAATGACCTGCGAAACGGCTAAGCATCTCTACATCATCCGGAGAATTGGCATATATTAATAAAGGTATCTCTTCGAACTCAATTTCACGATTTTTACTCATCGTTTGAAGCGGATAAAATACTCCAAAACGCATCGTCCTGTTCAGCAACTCAGCCGACTTAGTTCCAGAGGTATGAGCTGCAAGTCCTTTATAATCAAGAAGATGCGTCGCAACCTCGGAGATGGCGTCATCATTTACCGCAATTATCGCAAGATCGGTTTTCAGCACTTTTTCGTAGTCGGTAACGGTCTCAACGCCCAAATCTTCGCTCACTTTTTTAGCCTTCTCTGCATCTCTCACCAGCATACAATAAGGATCTATCCCTTTGCTTTTCAACAATTTACAAAGAGTATAGGCTGTATTACCTGCCCCGATAATCGCTATTTTGCCAATTTCCAGCATAGATTTATTTCAAGCTACGAAATTACAAAAAATTTCAGAATAGTTGAAAAATAGGTTAAATTTTTCTTTGCAGTATGAAATTTTTGCAATATTTTTGCGTTAATATTGTTAATTGAAAAAAGTTATAAAAATCGCTATAAAATGATTGAAACAGACATTCGCGAATTAAACGAAAAGATTCAGAGAGAGAGTCAGTTTATCGACTTGATCAACATGGAAATGAGCAAGGTCATCGTGGGTCAGAAACACATGACAGAGCGTTTGCTCATCGGTTTGTTGTCGAACGGCCACATCCTTTTGGAAGGCGTTCCCGGACTGGCTAAGACATTGGCCATCAAGACATTGGCAAACATTGTCGATGCCGATTTCAGCCGTATTCAGTTTACTCCTGACCTTCTGCCTGCCGACCTCGTCGGAACCATGATCTACAGCCAAAAGACGGAGGAATTCATAGTGAGAAAAGGCCCTGTGTTCGCAAACTTCGTGTTGGCGGATGAGATCAACCGTTCACCTGCGAAGGTGCAGAGCGCATTGCTCGAGGCCATGCAGGAGCATCAGGTGACCATCGGCGAGAGCACTTTCGCCTTGCCGGATCCGTTCCTCGTGATGGCAACACAAAACCCTATCGAGCAGGAAGGTACCTATCCGTTGCCGGAAGCACAGGTCGACCGTTTCATGCTGAAGGTCGTCATCGACTATCCGAAGAAAGAAGAGGAAAAAGTGATTCTTCGTCAGAACATCAACAAGGAATATCCTGAGGTTCACAAGGTTACATCGACAAAAGACATCCTCAACGCCCGTAAGGTGTGCCGTGAAGTTTATCTTGACGAGAAGATTGAAAACTACATCACCGACATCGTCTTCGCCTCACGTTATCCTGAGGAGTTCAAGCTGAAGAAGTTCAATGGCATGATCAGCTACGGCGGCTCACCGCGTGCATCAATCAACCTCGCTTTGGCAGCAAAGGCTTACGCTTTTATCAAACGTCGTGGCTACGTCATCCCTGAAGATGTGCGTGCTGTGGCTCCGGATGTTATGCGTCACCGTATCGGCCTGACATATGAGGCAGAAGCAGAAAATATCACAACAGAAGATATCATCAACGAGATTTTGAACATCGTAGAGGTGCCGTGATTTTGAACCATGGAAGCAACTGAGTTATTTAAGAAAGTCAGGAAGATCGAAATCAAGACGCGCGGACTGACCAACCACATCTTTTCGGGTCAGTATCACAGCGCCTTCAAAGGTCGAGGCATGACATTCAGCGAGGTGCGCGAATATCAGTATGGCGACGATATCCGCAACATCGACTGGAACGTCACGGCGCGATTCCACAAGCCTTTTGTCAAGGTTTTCGAGGAAGAGCGTGAGATGACGGTGATGCTTCTCATCGACGTGTCGGGTTCCAACGACTTCGGCTCCGTTGATGCCACCAAACGCGACATCACGGCGGAACTCGCGGCGGTGCTGGCGTTTTCGGCCATCGAGAACAACGATAAGGTAGGCGTTATATTCTTCAGCGACCAGATCGAGAAGTTCATCCCGCCGAAGAAAGGCTCAAGCCACATCCTGCGTATCATCCGCGAGATAGTAACATTCACGCCTCAGCATAAAGGCACCGACATCGGCGAAGGCCTGAAATTCCTGACAAGCGCCATCAAGAAACGCACCACCGCCTTCCTCATCTCCGACTTCGTGACAAACAAGCCATTCGAGCAGGAGATGCGGATAGCAGCGCGCAAACACGATCTTATCTCATTGAGAATCACCGACAAACGCGAACTCATCATACCTAAGATAGGTCTGGTGAAGTTCCGCGACAACGAGACTGACACCGACATGTGGGTCGACACCTCGACAAGCACATGGAATCAGGCATATCAGAAATATGTGCAACACGCTACGACGGCGCTAAGCAAGACATTTGCCAATAACGGCGTGGATAACACATTGATATACACCGATGAAGACTATGTCAAGCCTCTTATGCAACTTTTTAAAAGGAGAGAATCGAGAAGATGAAGAAACTTTGTTTCATATTGTTGTTCTGCATGATGTCGGCACTCAGCATCCACTGCGATGCACAGTCTGTATCGCTGAAAGGACGCGTCAACGTCGACACCATACTTGTGGGACAACCCTTTGATTATCAGCTGTTGCTGACGGTTCCGAAAGACTATAACGTCGACTGGAAACGTTTCGGCGACACACTGAGCAAGTCGATTGAGATCATCAGTGAGGGCGAACTGACCACCACACCTGTCGAAAACAGTGACAACGTGCTGATGAAGCAGCAGCTAACACTGACGACATTCGACACAGGCTACGTCTATGTGCCGGAGATCGACATTTACTACAGCAAGAGTTTGCAGGACAGCGTACGTTATAAGCTCCATACCATGGAGAAAGAGCTTTACGTAAAGACAGTCGCTGTCGACACTACCCAAGCATTCCTCCCCATCAACGGAGTGATAAAACAATACATCACCGCAAAGGAAGTGCTGCCTTGGGCCGCGATAGTCATCGTGGTTGTCGGAATACTTTATCTGATCTACTATCTGCAGAAACACAAAAAAGCTCCACAGCCAGTGGTGGAAGAGAAGAAAAAACCTACGATTCCAGCTATCGTGACAGCCCGCGCCAAACTCGCTGACATGAAAGATAACGAATCGTGGAACTCATTGAAAATCAAGGATTATTATACCGACTTGACCGATATCGCAAGAGAATATCTTGAAGGACAATTTGAGATCGATGCTATAGAGATGACTACCGACGAGATCATGAAAGAGGTCAACGCTTTGAATCTCCAAGATTTCGTGAAGATGAAACTGCAAGATACTCTTATCACAGCCGATTTGGTCAAGTTCGCGAAAGCCAATCCTTCGAAAGACGAGAATGAGCAGTCGTTTAAAGACATCAACCTCTTCGTTGAAGACAGCTACGCGTATTTCCAAGAGGAGAAAAAGAAGAAAGAGGAGGAAAACAAATGAGTTCGATAGAATTTGCATCGTCATACTATCTTTATGGATTGATAATCATTCCATTGCTGATAGTGTGGTATATCTTCCTCGGAAGGAAACACCAGGCTTATGTGAAGTTTAGCGACACCGGCTTCTTCAAAGGAATGCCAAAGAGCTGGCGAATCTATGCTCGACATATACTTTTCGTCATCGACATCTGTGCTTTAGCGTTGTTAATCATCGCGTTAGCACGTCCGCAGAGCAGCTCGAAGAACCAGAAAATCAACGTCGAAGGCATCGACATCGTGCTGACCATCGACTTGTCGAGCAGTATGCTTGCCCAGGACCTCAAGCCTGATCGTCTGGAAGCCGCCAAGAGCATCAGTGCCGACTTCGTGAAAGGACGTCCTGAAGACAGGATGGGACTGGTGGTATTTGCCAGCGAGACATTCACGCAAGTGCCTTTAACCACTGACCATGGCATGCTTCTCAACATGATGAAGGACCTCAAATGCGGCATGCTCGAAGACGGCACCGCCATCGGCGACGGTCTGGCATCGTCAGTGAGCCGTCTGAAAGACAGCGAGGCCATCTCAAAAGTGGTGATTCTGCTCACCGACGGTGACAACAACGCTGGCTCCATCGACCCGGCGACAGCTGCTGAGATGGCGAAGCTGTTCGGCGTCAGAGTGTACACCATAGGCGTCGGAACACGAGGAACAGCTCCATATCCTGTACAGACACCGTTTGGCGGAATACAGTACCAACAGATACAAGTCACCATCAATGAGCCGCTGCTGCAACAGATTGCCGATGAGACAGGTGGAAAATACTACCGCGCCACGTCGAATGAGAAACTGGAGCAGATCTACGAAGAGATTGACCAGCTGGAACGCTCGAAGATCGAGATCAACGAGTTCACTCGCGTCCACGAAGAGTTTTTACCTTTCGTCCTGATGGGTCTGGCATTGTTATTGTTGGGATTTATTTTGAAAAACACTATTTTTAAGACATTAACGGATTAAGATATCATGGATAGCAACATCATAAGATTTGAAAACCCTCAGTATCTGTACTGGTTGCTGATAATTCCGGTGCTGGTGGCAATCTATGTGCTGATTCGTTTGTGGAACAAGAAACAGTTTGAACGTTTTGCCAGCGTCAAGTTGAGAAACTTCCTCGTCCCGATGTTCTCATCGGCCAGGGCCAACACTAAATTCGTCATCTTTAACCTGATTATCGCATTATTAATTATAGGTGCGGCAAACCTGCAGTCAGGCTCAAAGATGGAGAAGGTGAAACGTGAGGGTATCGACATCTTTTTATGCGTCGACATATCGAACTCGATGCTTGCCGAAGACATCGCGCCAAATCGTTTGGAACGCTCGAAACAGGCTATCTACAAGCTCATCTCGAAGCTCGGCGGCGACAGAATCGGCGTGGTGGTCTTTGCCGGCAACGCCTATGTGCAGCTGCCTATCACCACCGACTATTCGGCCGCTAAGATGTTCCTCTCGACCATCAATCCGAGCCTCATCCCTGCTCAGGGAACCGAGATCGGAAGAGCCATAGATTTAGCTGTCAAGAGCTTCGGTGAAGACGAGCACAACAAAGCCATCGTCATCATCTCCGACGGTGAGGACCACGAGAACGGCGACGCGGTGAAAGCGGCACAGGAAGCAGCGAAGCACGGCATCAAGATCTATACCATAGGCATGGGCTTGGACAGCGGCGCCCCTATCCCTGTATACAACAAATACGGGAAAAACATAGGATATAAAAAAGATAAAGAAGGCAATACCATCATCACCAAACTCGACGACAATATCTTGAGACAAATTGCCGAGATTGGCGACGGACTTTATGTGAGGGCAAGCAACTCGAATGTAGGTTTGGACAAGATATACGACGACATCAACAAGACCGAGAAGTCGGAAATCGAGGCAAACGTCTTCACCGATTACGACGACCAGTTCCAGTGGTTCGTGGGCGCCGCGATAATTTTACTTATCATCGAGATTCTGCTTTCTTCTGGAAAGAGAAAATGGGAATCGAAATTTAAATTCTTTGAGCCGAAAGATGAAAACAATATTTAAAATAGGGTTATCACTGCTGTTTTTGTTTGCCTTCATGGCATCGAACGCTCAGACTAAAGAGGGTTTGATACGTATGGGCAACAGAAACTATAAGGGAGGCAATTATTTCGAAGCAGAGAAGGATTACAAGGCTTCGCTCGAAAAGAAATACAATTATAAAGCTCTGTTTAACCTCGGTGATGCTTACTATAAGCAGAAAAACTACGAAGAAGCTTCGAAGAGTTTTCAGGAAATCATCGATAGAAACGTCCCTGACGACGTGCAAGCCGATGCTTACTACAATCTTGGCAACTGCCAGATGGAGCAACAGAAATATGCCGAAGCCTTCGATTCGTATAAGAATTGTCTGAAGATGAATCCGAAAGACGAAGACGCGAGATATAATCTCGAGTATGCCCGTCAGAAGCTGATGCAGCAGCAACAACAGCAACAGCAGCAGCAAAATCAGGATAAACAGAATAATCAAGATAATCAGGATCAGCAGCAACGTAAGCAAGACGAGGAGCAGCAGCAACAACAGCAACAGCAGCAGGAACAACAGAAAAATCAAGAGGAGCAACAGGATCAGCAACAGCAACAACAGCAGCAACAGCAAGAGCAAAAAATGTCGAAGGAAGATGCCGAACGAATGTTGCAAGCTCTTGAAAATCAAGAGAAAGAGACTATGGATAAGATGAATGAAGCGAAGGCTGCTAAGATGCAAAAACGTAGAATTCAGAAAGATTGGTAAGATTTAGTTTAGAGTTTAAAGTTTAAAGATATAAATGAAGAAGATAGGTTTCATAGTATTGTTTTTGGTGACAGCGTTAGCGTTGAATGCGCAGGATGACGTCAGTTTCAAGGTGATTTGCAAGAAACAGGTCGTCGTTGGCGAGCAGTTTCAGGTGTCATATGAGTTAAGTGGCGACGGCAAGAATTTCGAGGCCCCGAATTTCGTCAATTTTGAGATCGTCAGCGGCCCGTTTCACTCGACGAGTTCAAGCATACAGATCATCAACGGCTCGGCTTCGAAGACCACTACCCTCACCTATTCGTATTACTTGAGAGCACTGAAGGAAGGCGAGTTCACCATCCCCGCGGCCACCATCACCGTCAACAAGAAAAAGGTGAAGAGTACGACAGCCACCGTCACTGTTAGCAAAAACAGCAACGTGGCGTCGGGAAGCTCAACTTCTGCTGGCACTGGCAACGAAGTGTTCCTTGAGGCCATGCCAAATAAAAGAACGGCTTATCTTGGCGAGCAGATCATGCTGACATACAAGATTTACTACAACCTTCCTATCTCAAACCTGTCAATATCCAAAGCCCCGTCGTATTCGGGATTCTGGACCAAAGACGTGACTGACAACAACGGCGTCCTGCAGCAGTCGTCGACAGTGAAAAACGGTCAGGAATATCATGTGGCGACCATACAGGAAATAGTGTTGATACCTCAGAAAGCAGGCAGTCTCACCATCGACCCGCTCGACATCACATGTGTGGCTCAGATAAGAACGGAACGTCAGCGTCAGCAAGGTTACGACCCGTTTGAAAACTTCTTTGGCGACATCATGGGATCATCGTACACCAACGTGAAAAAAGACATGAAGTCGCAACCTATCGACATCGTAGTCAAACCGTTGCCAGTAGCTGATAAACCTGCAAGTTTCAAAGGTGCGGTCGGACAGTTCACCTTCACTTCGAGAATCGACAAGACTGAAATGAAGTCGAACGACGCCTTCACCATCACATACACCGTATCCGGCAAAGGTAATATCGATTTATTGGATATCCCAAGACCTGTCTTCCCGCCTGATTTCGAGGTTTACGACCCAAAAATCACAACAAATTCGAAAAACAATTCATATGGAATAAGTGGCACCAAGACAGCGGAATACGTTGTAATACCGAGGGTTTCAGGCGATTTCCCCATCAGCCCGATGGAGTTCTCATATTTCGATCCGACGAAAGGTAAATACACTACTCTGATGTCGGATGGATACGAACTTCATGTTGAACGGAGCGCCAACGAAGGCAACACAGGCATCATCTATGCCGGCGGACAAGAAGCCATCAAGGTGGTTGGCAACGATATCTCACACATCAAGACCAATGCCGACCTGCGCAAAAACGGCATCCTTCTGTTTGCCTCTCCTCTGTATTTCATACTGATAGCAGTGATGATTGTCATCTTTGCCGCAGCGATGGTTTTACATAAGAGAATCAACAAATTCAACCAGAATCAGGTACTGGTGAGGAACAGAAAAGCGACAAAGATTGCCAAAAAACGACTGAAGAACGCATACAACTATCTGAAAATCAAGGATCAGAACCACTTCTACGAGGAGTTGTCGCAGGCTTTGTGGGGTTACATATCCGACAAGCTAAACATCTCACGTTCGCAACTCTCGATGGACACCGTCAGAGAGATGATGACTGGCAAAAACGTGCCTGAAGACATTGTAAATCAATTCATTGACTTGCTTAACAGTTGCGAGTTTGCACGTTTCGCACCAGGTGATCCTGGAAAGAAGATGGAAGACCTCTATCAGAAAGGAATTGAAGTTATAACAAAAGCAGAAAAGAATCTATAAGATGAAAAAGATATATTTATTAGTTGTTTTAGCTGTAGCCGCCATCAGTTTGAATGCACAAGCACTTCAGAATCAGGAGTTTGCGAAGGCCAATTTCTATTATAACGAGAGCAAGTACGACACTGCTTTAGTAATTTATGAGGGCATCCTGAAAGATGGATTTGTCTCGGCACCTTTATTATATAACATCGGCAACACTTATTTCAAGATGAGAAACTATCCAATGGCCATCCTCAATTACGAAAAGGCGTTAAAACTCGACCCCACCGATGAAGACATCAAGCAGAACCTCATAATTGCCAATGCGCTCATCACCGATAAGATCGAGCCTTTGCCGGTTTTCTTCGTCACCAAATGGTGGCGCAACCTCGGAAACGCCTTGACAGCCAATGGTTGGGCTACGGTCACACTCGTGCTTTTAGGTGTCTTTTTGCTGTTGTTGTTCATTTATCTCACGGCTCGTACATCTGGAGGCAAAAAAGCCACGTTTTTCTTAGGAATCATTACGATTTTGCTGTTAATTTGCAGCGGCATCATCGCTTTGCAGAAATACCAATATCTCAACGAGCGTAACGAGGCCATCATCATGAGACCTACTATCACCGTCAAGAGTTCTCCTTCGTCGACGGGTGTCGACCTGTTTGTGTTGCATGAAGGCACTAAGGTAACTGTTCTTGACAAGGACGGTGATTGGGATAAAATTAAGATTGCCGACGGAAGTACTGGTTGGCTCCCTTCTTCTTCATCCATAAAGTATTGATTTATCGGGCTTTAGACATCTAAATCATTCGTTTTAGCATTTTAGGAGAAAAAATATTTAAATTTTTTCCTAAAATATTTGTGTGGTTCAAAAAAATGTTGTATTTTTGAACCCTAAAAATGTGCATATTAAAATTGAATTAATGTCTAAATTACGTGATATGAAAAAAAGATTTTTACCGTTAAGTATGCTTTTGATAACCATTGTGTTAGCTCAAGCAAGTTTCGTAGCTAACGCTGCTGGAATCCAAGGAAAGTACACTCCGAGGACTGGTTCAAAGGCTACATTTTCTTCATTTATGAAGACCATTCGCGCAAATCAGGAGACCGGTTTGATTGATCCGGCAGATTTAATTGCCGGTCAGAGGGCTGCTCAAGGAAGCACAAAAGATGCCAATTTGGACTGGGTTTGTGCAGGTCCTGACAACTACGGCGGAATGACCAGAGGCGTCATTTACAACGCTGATGGCACTGTCATAATCGGCACCATGGGTGGCGGTGTTTACAAGACCACCAACGGCGGTATCACCTTCAGAAGAATCGTCGACATGAATCTTCCTATCAGCTGCATGGTGAGTGACGGCAACGGCAACATATACATCGGCACTGGTGACGGTCGCGACGCTCAACTCCTCAACGGCCTTTCGAATCTTGGTTACAATGCAGGTTTCATCGGCAGAGGTGTCTACAGACTGGCTGCCGGCTCAAATACACCTGAGCTTCTCACTTCAACAACACCTTCAGCAGACAACGGTTGGGGTTATGTCAACGAGATGACATACACCAACGGCAAGCTCTACGCCGCTACAGCAGCTGGTATCATGATGAGTGCTGACAATGGTGCTTCATGGAGCAACATTATCGAAGGTAACTTCAGAAGTGTTAAGTCGAACAACAACGGCGACATCCTCGCTGCAGATACAGTAAACGTATTCCTCTCAAAGGCCGGTGCAGCATTTACAAACGTCACCGATAACCTTGAAGAGAATGAATATCCAAAGGTCATCGCCATGTCAGAGACAAACGCCAACTACATGTACATCGCATCGTACAGATATGATAGCAGCGATCCTGACAATGTTGGATATACCAATGGTAAGATTTATTTCACTGCAGATGGCGGAACATCTTGGGACATAGCATTAGCTGAGACAAGCCTTTACAGAATATTCGGACTGCGTCCAGATCCGGACAACTTCAACGGCTATATGATTGTTTATCCTAACAATCCTAAAAAACTCCTCATAGGTCAGGACAATCTCTGGGTACTAGAGGATATTACAGGACAAGGTGCCAACAGCTACAGACCACAGCAGATTTCAGAGTATTTCACTTCTGAATACTCGGCTGTCGCTTGGAACCGCTACTACTACATGCACAAAGGCCTTGAGGCAATAGCATTCAACCCGACAAATCCTAACGTGTTCTTCGTTGGAACAGACGGAGGTATCTACAAAGGAGAATACTATGAGAGCAACTACTCATATAAGAGCGGTAACCGTTACTTCATCACAGAAGATGAGCACACATCAACAGTACGTATGATGAGTGTCGGCATAGGCACTACAACTGATGTCCTCGGAGGCAGCCTTGATCATGGTACAATATTAATCGGAGGATCGGAATACCTCAACAACGTGACAACAGGTGAAGTTGCGTTCCCACATATCACCAACAACGGTTATGCATCAAGTTACTTTGACGAAGCATACGCAGGTGGTCCTTGCGCTATGTCAACAGTCAATCCATACATCTTCTTCGTCTCAGCTACAGGTAACCTCTCAACACCAATCTTCAGAACACAGACAGCTGGTGTCGACTACGACGGAAACTTCCAAGGCGAAGATGGTCCAGTGATCACTAACGCAAATGCATTCAGGACTCCATTCACACTCTATGAGACTTACGATGACGATCATCACGAGACCAGTGTTTTGGAACTTCTTGACAGATATGAACTCCCAGTTGACACATTACCGGTAGTTGACACATTGTTCATCAACGACTCAGTGTACGTAACAAACGGAACCATCTATGCAATGATCGACGACACATTGCGTTTCTACCAGCAGTTCCCGATATACGACCCACAAATCTGTGAGGATACAGTTTTATACGAAGCCGGTGGTGAATCACTGTTCGTTTTCTACATCATGCACGAATACTTGTATACAGACAATATCAACCTTGATACTTTGATTTTAGCAATCAGACATGATGCAAAGGCTGGTGATGAAGCTGTTTACTACAGCAAACAGGGCGGTTATCCTATCCTCTACACATTACCTGAACCACCACATGATGAGGCTCACATCGATACAACAGGCGGTTACAAGTGGATTGAAGGTGATACTATCAGAAATCTGCACGACCCAATCAAGTCAACATACGTCGTAGGTATTGAAGATGCCGTGTACATGACAAGAGACGCTCTCTACTTCAGCAAACCAACCGATTGGTTCAAGATTAGCGATATCAGCGGTGTCCCAACAGCTGTCACAATGACAGGAGACGGTACAACAGCATTTGTTGGAACAGCAGAAGGTCATTTCTACACATTCGGTCAGCTTAACGATGTGTTTGCTGCAGAGCAGGCCGACATCACCAACACGCTCAACCCATGTGTCACAATGTTGTCTGATACTCTGACATTTGCAGGTCGTACAATCACAAGCATCGCCGTGAACCCATCCAACTCGAACATGGTTCTTGTAACATTGGGTAACTATGGCAACGATAACTACGTCTACATTTCACGTGACGGGGGCTTATCATTCGCTGCTGCATCAGGTGTTCCTGCAGTTCCTGTTTACTCAAGCATCATTGAGAAGAGCACAGGTTTGTACATCATTGGTACAGAATACGGCATCTACACATCAGAGGATGGTGCTACATGGACTTCATCAGGCACAGTCACTTGCCCAGTCATGGACCTCAAGCAGGCCAGCATGAAGAATCACGATGACATCATCGTCGTTCTCTATGACGAGATGGGCAATCCTACATACGTGGTCTATCCTGGTGTTCACAACGAGGGTATGATTTATGCCGCTACATACGGTGCAGGTATCCTTGCTTGCGGAACATACAAGGAAGGTGGCGATCTCGGAATCGTTGAGAATGACGAAGAGACAGAGAAAGTCCAGATGAATATCTATCCTAACCCTGTTAAGGATAATGGTAAGATCAACATCACACTCAACGAAAGTGCAAACGTCAGCTATCAGATCTACGACCTCGCCGGTCGCATGGTGGCTAACCGTGAGCTTGGACATTACGGACAAGGCGAACAGACCCTGACATTCGGCGTCAGCAACCTGACAAGCGGAACATACATCATCCGCGTACAGGCAGGCAGCCAGTCAGAGACAGCCAAGTTCTTAGTATACTAATAACGGAAAAATCACAGAAAAAGGCTCCCAATAGGGAGCCTTTTTTTATTAAAAACCAAAAATTTTTAATACACGTTTTCCCTTTGATACTGCTGATGTTCACCGTATGCAGGGCAAGTCGATTTCGACGATGATTGGCATGCCGAAAGCAATATTCCGAGGATGAATGTCACCGCCAATAAAACTGCTATCTTCTTCATATATACTATTATTAATTTCCGTTTACAAAGAAACGATTTTTTTTCTAATTTTGTACACGAAAACAAAAAAATATTTTCATCATGGTTGAAATCAAGAAGCCAGTCATCGAGCAGGGATGGTACGAGGTGCTGAAGCAGGAGTTTGAGTCGCCGTATTTTGCGAACATCAAGACGTTTCTTATAGACGAAAAACGCAAATATGTAGTGTATCCGCCGTCACCATTGATTTTCAACGCTTTCAACCGCACGCCTTTCAACAAGGTGAAGGTGGTGATATTGGGCCAAGACCCTTATCATGGTGTGGGACAAGCGCATGGACTGGCGTTCTCGGTGCCTGATGGGATTCAGCCGCCACCAAGCCTGCAGAATATCTTCAAGGAGCTGCACACCGACATCGGAATGCCGATACCTAAAAACGGCAACCTCGAACGTTGGGCCGACGAAGGAGTGTTGTTGCTTAACGCTTCGTTGACAGTGAGGGCCAATATGGCAGCATCGCACGCGCGCATCGGATGGCAGCAGTTTACAGACGCAGCGATACGCGCGCTTTCGGAGAAGAAGGAACATTTGGTGTTTCTGCTGTGGGGCAACTATGCCATCGCAAAGGAAGGCCTCATAGACCAAAGCAAACACCTCGTATTGAAAACTGTGCACCCCTCCCCGCTCTCAGCAAGCCGCGGGTTCTTCGGATGCCGACATTTCTCACAAGCGAACCAATACCTTATTAATAATAATATAGCACCGATAAAATGGGAAACAGTAGCACAATAGTCTTTGCCACGCATAATAAGAATAAATTAGCGGAGATTCGCAATATTTTGAAGAATTATGAGGTCGTGGGATTACGCGAGATCGGATGCGAGACTGATATTGTGGAAGACTCAGACACATTGGAAGGAAACGCCAAGATCAAAGCCGATTTTGTGACAAACAACTATCATCTGAACTGTTTTGCCGACGACACCGGGTTAGAGGTCGAGGCGCTTGATGGAGCTCCGGGAGTGTATTCGGCACGTTATGCCGGTGAGGGATGCTCGTATCACGACAATGTGGTGAAGTTGCTTGCAGCTATGAAAGGCATCACCAACAGAAAAGCACGTTTCAGAACCGTTATAGCATTGAATCTCGACGGGGAACAGTACTTCTTCGAAGGCATAGTAAATGGCAGGATTCTCGAGGATGAACACGGTGCAGGCGGCTTTGGTTACGACCCTATCTTCCAGCCCGATGGATATGACGAGACCTTTGCGGAGATGCCGATGGAAGTGAAGAACAAAATCTCGCATCGAGGAAGAGCGGTTCAGAAACTCGTAGAGTTTCTCAAATTGAAAAATGAAAATTGATAATTAACAATTAAATAAACCACAATATTTTTTGTTATTTTAAAAATTTTGTGTATTTTTGTAGTTTGGATTAATAGTCAAAACTATGAAAATGATGAAAAAAACTGTTTTTATCATATTGGCAATGCTGCTGTCGATAGCAGTAAAAGCTCAGGATTTCAAGAATTTTTATACTGTTGAGAAAGAAAACGCCCTATTGGAGTTGGATATAACAAACTACGACTTCTACGAGCGTTTTTATACAGTTTACAGAATTATCAATGATGAGATTTTTACCATCACTGAAGGCAAAACCTATGGTTTGTTTTATATAACACCTAATAAAGAAACAGCAGATATTAATTATAAGTTTAGTAACTATTTGAAGGGGCTTTCGGATGATTTTAACAAATTAACCAAAGATTATGTGGGAGAGAATTTTCCATATTTAAAAGAATCATTGCCGAAAGATTTTGTAACATCGATTACGTTTGACATATCATTACAAAATGGTAAACCAGGAAACGACAACGATACCTGTGTCTTTTCCGAACCGTTTTGCACTTCTGAGATAATAACTTTTACCGCCCCTGCCAGTGGTGCCAGTGAGTATATACCAGACCAAGGATGTTTGCATTCCAAACCATGTCCTGCATGGTTTCACATGAGGATAAACACACCTGGTCAGTTTATTATTCACATGGAAGGTAGAGATCCAAACACTAATGCGACCAGAGATATAGATTTCTGTCTTTGGGGACCTTTTACCGATCCCACCTCACCGTGTACCAGTCAGTTGACAAGTAACAAAATTATTGACTGCAGTTATTCTGGAAACCATAGTGAAGATGCCTACTTAGGCTATGCAGGAAATCAACATTCACATCATGGTGCCAGTCACGGAAATATAAATTATCACGTACCTGAAACAGGTGAGTATTATATTTTATTGATCACGAATTATTCGCAACAAAATTGTCGTATTTCATTTACTAAGCAGGCTGATTCTGGTCCAGGAACCACTGACTGTTCAATCATTGAACCGTTTTTAACTGCCAACACTCCGTGTTATGGAAGCAATTTGGTGTTGGAGGCCAACGTCATTGAGAATGCGCAGTATACCTGGACATCTCCCGACAACCAGACGCATAACGGCAGGACATGGACACGTACAAATGCCCAGCTGTCGATGGCCGGATTGTACACATGTCATGTGGTAGCAGGCACTTCGAGCGGCGACGAGAGCTTGAATGTGTTTGTGTTCCCTAACGTTACAGCCAACTTCACCAATACTGAGGCTGTCGCAGGTCAACCAGTGCAATTTACAGGTACTGAGACGACCAACCCTTCGGGACATACCAACGATATCAATGTCAGACGGTGGAATTTCGGTGACGGAACGACAAGTACATCGGTTAATCCGACACACACATACTCAAATCCTGGCGACTATCAGGTGTCGTATACCGTAGGAGTCACTGGTGGCAACGAAGGCAACTGCGAGGATACCAAGACGAAAACCATTCAGATCAGAAATCAGTTTGGACTCACAGTGACAAGCGATGGTACCAGTTTCTGCGACGGTGACGCTGTGCCGAATCTAACGGCTACGGCTACTGGTGGTTACGGCAACTACACCTATGCTTGGACCTCATCGCCAGCATGCCAGATTGACTATCCAAACTCGGCCAACACCACGGCGCATCCTGCAATTGGGAACACCACGTTCACATGTACTGTCTCCGACGGGCACACCACGTTGACACAGTCAGTAAACGTCACTGTTAACCCAATACCTGACGCAACGATATCAGGCCCGAACCCGCCGCACATCAATTATAATATGTCGACGACGTTATCGGTTCCGCAGATGGCCGGAGCTACATATGACTGGACATCAAATCCAGCGAATCTTATACAATCGGGACAGAACACTAACCAGATTACCACTAAAAACCTCACAGTGCCTACCACTTTCTATGTCACTGTGAGCAAAAACGGATGTTCCGACTCAGGCGAATTCACCATCGCTGTCGGTGACGCACTCTATGGAAGCGTGGAGATCTTAGGAGCGTCGGAGATTTGTTCTGGAGAGAGTACAACATTGAAGATCAATCCGTCGGGAGGTAGTGAGCAATATTCCTTCAACTGGCAGCCATCCGATAAAATTGAAGGCTCTAACAGTCTGCAAACCGTCACGACGAAGGAACTGACATCATCAACGACATTCACTTGCACTATTACCGACACCGACAGTCACACATACACAGCAACAGCGCCACAAATCATTGTGAACCCGATTCCCGAGGCATCAGCATATATCGAAGATAATGGCACAACCTATGACACATACCATCTTCTTGCAGGCAATCAGGTCTATCTGACGATGAACGACATTGTGGGAGCTACATATTCTTGGGAACCGGCTGAGCTGATCAGTGGTTTCATCGATCAGAACCATAGGATGGCACGTACCATCAACCTACCGGAAAACGACAACACCAAGTTTACGGCAACAGTAACGACAGCAAGCGGCTGCTCTAACGAGGACAGCTTAGTTGTAAAAGTCTTCAAAGCATTGGATAACAGTTATATAACGACAAGTGCAACTGAGATCTGCGAAGACTTCGAGGTAATGCTGACAGCACATCCTGACGGCGGAACAGGAAACTTCTCATATCGTTGGACGCCTGAAGACCAGTGCACCGACCCGTATTCACAGTCGACAACAGTGTATCCGAACAGATATTTCCATTCCTACTCATGTATAATTACCGATGAGAGTATCGACGATAAGGCTAACAACCGTATCGAAAAAAGTATAAGTATAGCAATAAAAGACAAGCCGACAGTCAATCACGATCTAATCGGACAAACACAGGTGGTTCCCGGCATTGATTATATGCCATACATCTACGAATACAACGTCAATGTTTCGAGTTTACACGGTCATGATGTTGAAAACGCAGAATACACTTGGGAGATTTACAGTTATTACGAAACGCCGAATCATCTCGACGGAAACGCTTCAACATGGATGGTTTTCCCCGATGAAGACGACAAAAACAAAGCATACGTCTCCGTCGACGAGGAAGGCAATGCCCTGTTAAAATGCGTCATAACAACAGAATGTGGCTCGACAATAACCGAGAAGTTTATCTACACCCAGGGTTATAACCACGGCGTATCAGTCGATGAAATCAGTTACGACAAGATGATCAGCGTGTTCCCGAATCCTTCAAACGGCGAGTTGTATATAGGCTATAACGATATTCTGGTGACATCACCGTTAATGATAAGGATTTACAGTTATAATGGACTTCTAATCGACCAGATATATGGAGAGATGAGCTCCAACGTCACACATTATTCTATGGACGGACTTGCCAACGGATTGTATTTGGTACAAGTTACGGGAGATGATTTCGTGGTGACGAAGAAATTTGTGTTGAACAAATAACCAACTATTTCCAGCCCCAGCACGAATCGTGTAAGAAGTTGAATTTCAGTGGTACGCCAACGCTGAACATCACTTCTATGCCCCTGTTCCATCGAGCGTCATTCTTTACATGATAAGCAATGTTGTCGACGTAGGTCGGGCCTTTAATGGCATTTGTGTTAATCAGTCCTAAATTGAAGCTGCCGTCGAGTTTCAGAACTAAGGTAAACACCTGAAAATGAATGTTATATCTCAAGCCTGCGCCTAACGCTATGCTGATATCATAAGAACGCATCGCATTGGAATTGGAGATATTGACAGAACTGTTATAATCAGGTTTATCCTTGAAAGTCTTTGAAAACTCACCTCCATAACACAGTCCGAAAGTAGGGGCGGCAAAAACGTACGGACTCAACAGGTTCGCATGGTGGAAATAGTAGGTAATCGGGACTCTTACGTCGATATAGCTGGCTTTTATGCAATCGACTTCAGGCATCTCGCCTCTGAAATTGAACGACTTTTGGAAGCCTCTCTCAATCATCATGATTTCTCCGCCGACAGTCAGGCCTTTCAGTTTCTTTAGCTTCTTGATAGGATATTCAATATAAACGCCAAAACCCGGTTTCAACACGAAATCGTTAGACAATTTGTCGTATTCTTTATAGGCAAAATCCATATAATAATACGTCAGACCGCCTTTGATGCCGATTGTAGGGACCACTCCCCTGTCGCGTTTGTTCTTGACATTACCGAAACTATAGTCGACCTGAGCCGTAAGATTTAAGCCCAGGAATACGAAAAACAATATCGCCAATAGTTTCTTCATGCCAAATTCATTTCCTTCTTACAGCAAGATTATGAACTGCATGCTCATAACCATAAAGCTGTAATAATCCTTGATATTCATCACCACCGAACTTCCTTTCTTTTATGATGCTCCAAACCTCAATATCATGTATACCGTCAGTATCTACAACACCTTTTATGATATTACCTCTATAATAATTGGCATTACCTGCATATTCGGTATTATCATAACATAATATGAAATTAGATTTATCATCAGAATACACATTTCCGTAAATATATGCATCCTGCTCATACCAATCTTTATAGTTGGATTCATCGTTCTTTTTGAAGGAAAAACGAATCTTTGCCATACCATTTACCTGATCTTCAATGATAATATACATCGATCTTCTACTCAGAGTGGCATAAGTTTGTGAGGGGTATGGTTTATACTGATGTGAGACTTGTTCATAATACTCGTACGTGCCGCTATATGTCGGATGAATCATCTCGTATTCTCCAACGACATCGGGCGGAAACAGAAGAGTGTCATAATCACATCCTGCATAAGGGAAATACTGCTGGGGGTAAATATCGTAACATGACACCATCCCGCTCTCAGTTCCGACAAAAGCAATAGTGTCGTTAGAGCCTTTCTTGCAGCCAAGAAGGAATAAAATAATTATTCCTATGAAAACGCTGATTATGGTGATGTTACGTTTCACTATTATTTCAAGCTGTTTTTAAGAATCTCGATAGCTTTGTCGATGCCAGCTGCGTTTTTGCCTCCGGCAGTAGCCAGAGTCTTCTGTCCACCGCCGCCACCTTGGATCTCCTTAGCGGCTTCACGTACCATGGCGCCAGCGTCCATCTTTTGGTTATCGACGAGGCTTTGAGGAATCATCACACAGAGGGCTGGTTTGTCTTCAAACACGCCGCCCATGATGGCAACCGCTTCACTATCAATATCTTTCAAAGCCGAGGCGATATTACGCATCTGATTCATGTCGGCATCGATACGGGCGACTACGACTTTATGACCGTTCCAATCATTAGCTTTTCCGTAGGCGTTCTTTGCATCGCTTACAGCCTGTGCCATCATCATAGCCTCAACCTTCTTCTGGAGCATTGTGTTTTGTGCCGAAAGCGTCTCGACAGCCTTCACCACGTCGCCCGTCTGCTTCACCAGACCTTTAATCTTATTGAGTGTATCTATCTGATTATCAAGATATTCGAGGACTGCTTCGCCTGTTATCGCTTCGATACGACGCACGCCAGCTGCTATCGCTCCTTCGGTAAGGATCTTGAACGCTCCGATGCGGCCTGTCGATGCGATGTGAGTGCCACCGCAGAGTTCGCATGAATAGCCTTCACCGAACTTCACGACGCGCACCTTGTCGCCGTACTTCTCGCCAAACAACGCCATCGCGCCCATGTTACGGGCTTCATCGATAGGCACGTCGACAGCTGTCTCGTTTAACAGATCTTCTCTAATCTTCTGATTTACAATTGTTTCAACCTTACGAATCTCTTCGTCGGTCATCTTGGCGAAGTGACTGAAGTCGAAACGCAGACGCTCATCGTCGACCATCGAGCCTTTCTGTTCGACATGTGTCCCAAGCACCTGACGAAGAGCAGCGTGCATCAAGTGAGTGGCTGTGTGGTTAGCCTCGATCTTCAGACGGCGTTCCTCGTCGACTTTAGCTGTAAACACTGCCTCAGGCTGCTGTGGAAGTGCATCGGTGATATGTATGCTCAGGTCGTTCTCCTTAACGGTGTTCACGACGTTAAGTGTCTCATTCTCAGATACTAACACACCTTTATCGCCTACCTGACCGCCCATCTCGGCATAGAATGGAGTCTTGTCGAGTACAATCTCGAAATGTTTCTTGCCTTTAGCGACAACCTCTCTGAATTTCAATATCTTAGCTTCACATTCCATCTCGGTATAACCGACGAATGTGGTAGGTTTGTCTTCATGAATCAGCTCGACCCAGTCGCCCGACATCTTCTCGGCTGCCTTGCGTGAACGGTCTTTCTGCTCCTTGAGGTTATTGTTGAAGCCTTCCATATCGACTTCCAGACCTTTCTCCTCAGCCATGAGGTTGGTTAAGTCGACAGGGAAACCATAGGTGTCGAACAGTTCGAAGGCGAAAGCGCCGTCAATGAGTTTTGCACCTTTATTCTGTTCCACATAATTCTCGAAACGCTTGATTCCCAATGCCAAAGTGCGCAGGAACGATGCCTCTTCCTCAAAAATCACCTTCGTGACAAGTTTCTCTTGAGCTTTTATCTCAGGATACTGTTCACCCATCTCACGGACGAGCACCGGTAACAGTTTGTAGACAAACGGTTCGGTGAATTTAAGGAAAGTGTAGCCGTAACGCACAGCACGACGCAAGATTCGTCTGATAACATAGCCAGCACCGTTGTTTGAAGGCAACTGGCCGTCTGTTATAGCGAAGCTGACAGCACGCAGATGGTCGGCCACGACTCGCATAGCTATATCCGCTTTTTCATCTTTACCGTATGTAATACCAGAAAGCTGCGATATCTCATTGATTATAGGGGTGAAGACGTCGGTGTCGTAGTTCGACTTCTTGCCTTGCATCACGCGGACGAGACGTTCAAAGCCCATGCCTGTGTCGACGTGTTTTGCCGGAAGATCCACGAGGGTGCCATTGGCAAGACGGTTATATTGCATGAACACGAGGTTCCAAATCTCGATAACTTCAGGATCATCCTTATTTACAAGGTCGCGGCCGTTGATTTTCTTACGGGCCTCATCGTCACGGATGTCGATATGAATCTCAGAGCATGGTCCGCAAGGGCCTGTCTCGCCCATCTCCCAGAAGTTGTCTTTCTTCGAGCCGTAGATTATCCTTGACTCGTCGACGTGTTCTTTCCAAAACTCGTAAGCCTCTTGGTCAGGAGCCATTCCGTCTTTCTCATCACCGCCAAACACTGTGACATACAGCTTATCCTTGTCGATTTTCATCACGTCGGTGAGGAACTCCCAGCCCCAGGCGATGGCTTCTTTCTTGAAATAGTCGCCAAACGACCAGTTGCCCATCATCTCAAACATGGTGTGATGGTAGGTGTCACGGCCCACTTCTTCGAGATCGTTGTGCTTACCAGATACACGAAGGCACTTCTGGATGTCACATACACGCGGCGCCTTACGGGGATTATTGCCCAAGAATACATCCTTAAACTGGTTCATGCCGGCATTGGTGAACATCAAGGTCGGGTCATTTTTTACGACTATAGGTGCTGATGGCACTACAAGGTGCTGTTTCGACTGAAAAAACTCCAAAAAACTCTTACGAATTTCGTTAGCTCTCATGATTAATTCATTTTTTCTATAAAAAAGTTTGCAAATTTAAGAAATTTTTTGTAATTTTGCACGTTTGAAACGTAATTTTTTCGTTATTAAGTATAAGTATCGAAAAATAATGGCGACAAAGAAATACATCTACAATCCACAAACTCTTGATTATGAAGAGTATACGCCTTCTTCAAAGAAGCGCGTCGGGAGAGTGTTGTTGTTTATTCTGGTTGCGGGAATCCTCGGCTACGGCACTGTAGCTCTCATCCAAAACACCATCGGTTCGCCAAAAGAGCGTATGCAAGCCCGTGAGATTGAGTATCTTAAGCTTCAATACGACATCGTCAACGATAGAATCGAGAACATCAATGCGCTTCTCAGCGAGATGCAGGATCGTGACGACAATATCTATCGTATGATTTTTGAGGCTGAGCCTATCCCATCATCGGTGAGAAAAGCAGGTTATGGCGGCACCAACCGTTATGAGGCGCTTGGCGGCTATGCCAACTCGAATATTGTGACTGATATCGCGAAGAAAATCGATATTATTGAGAGTCAGATCAATGTGCAGTCGAAGTCGTTCGACGACGTGTATAACATGGCAAAAAACAAAGCCTTGATGCTAAGCTGTATCCCTGCCATCATGCCGGTAAAAGACGTTGACATCTACAGAATTTCCTCGCATTACGGCTATCGTACCGACCCGTTCTACAAGGTTCAGAAGCTGCATAGCGGCATTGACTTTGCGGGACCTATCGGCACGCATATCTACGCAACAGGTGACGGCGTGGTGGAAAAAGTCACCAAAGGCAACAGCGGATACGGCAACAATATCATTGTGAACCACGGATACGGATACAAGACGAGATATGCTCACATCAACAAGGCCTATGTCAAGGAAGGACAGAAGGTGAAGAGAGGCGAACATATTGCTGACATGGGCAACAGCGGCAAATCGACGGCTCCGCATCTGCATTATGAAGTGATTAAAAACGACAAAGCTATAAATCCTGTCAATTTCTTCTTCAACGACCTAACGCCAGAAGAATATGACAAGATTCTCGAGTTGTCGGACAGACCATCAATGACAATGGATTAATATCATGGAAGTCAAGAAGTTATATTATCGAATCGGTGAAGTCGCTGAGATGTTTAACGTCCCGACATCAACCATACGCTATTGGGAAAGCGAGTTTGACGTGTTGCGTCCGCGCAAAAGCACCAAAGGAAACCGTCTCTTCACAGAACGTGACATGCGCTATCTGCAGATAATATACCAACTCGTAAAGGTGAAAGGATTCACCATCCAGGGTGCTAAAGACGCCATGAAGACAAAGTTCGACAAACTGGAAGAAAACGCCATGATGATTCGAACGCTCAACGACGCGAAGGAATTCCTTGTCGATCTGGACAAGAAGCTGGCGGAGAAACAGAAATCAATGTAATATTCACGTCATTTCGAGCGAAACGGAGTGAAGTCGAGAAATCTCCGACAATTGATACAGATTCATTTGTCGGAGATTTCTCCATTACGTTCCATTTCATTACACTCCAGTCGAAATGACGGGATTGTTAGAATGTCTCGTCTTTCATCAAATAGTTTGTAACGTAATCGAAAACACCGTCTTCAAGGCTGGTGAACGGCTTGTCGTAGCCCGCTTTACGGAGTTTTGACATGTTGGCTTCAGTGAAATACTGATATTTATCGCGGATATCGAGCGGAGTATCGATAAACTTGATATTCACTTCTTTTCCCATCGCCTTAAATGTATTTGCCGCGAGGTCGTAAAACGAGCGGGCGTGACCTGTTCCGAGGTTATAGAGGCCGCTTTCAGGACGTTTTTCTATCAAGAAGAGGATGACCGAGGCGATATCTTTCACGTAGATAAAATCACGGAGCTGCTGGCCGTCTTTAAAGTCGGGACGATGTGAGCGGAACAGCTTAACCTCGCCGCTTTCCTCGATCTGATGGAATGAATGCAAAATCACCGATGCCATACGGCCTTTGTGATATTCATTAGGGCCGTAGACGTTGAAGAACTTCAGTCCAGCCCAAAACGGAGGACATTTCGTCTGCTTGAGAATCCATTTGTCGATCTCATTTTTCGAGCGGCCGTAAGGGTTGAGCGGCTGCAGCTTCTCCACAATGTCGTGGCTGTCGTTGTAGCCCAACTCTCCTCCACCGTAAGTTGCTGCTGATGAGGCATATACGAGTGGAATCTGATATTCAGCGCACAACATCCACAGTTTTTCGGTATAGTCGACATTCAATTCTACAAAGACGTTCCAGTCGAACTCGGTAGTGTCGGTGCGAGCGCCGAGATGCACCACAAAATCGACTTTATCGTGATTGATTTTCAACCAGTTATGAAGCTCTTTTCTGTCTAAAAGAAACTGATATTTCTTGTTGATATAGTTTCTTTCCTTCTGTTTTTTTGAGAAGTCATCGACGAGGACGAGGTCTTCCCTGCCCTGCTCGTTGAGGCATCCCGCCACAACGCTTGCTATGAAACCGGCTGCGCCTGTGATTACTATCATATCGTTTAATTTTCTTCTGTTCTTGTCTTTAAATAATTACGCCATTTCTCAAGTACCGCGAGCATATCCGACGGCAGCTGGGAGTCGAAATAAAGCTCTTTCCCTGTCGTAGGATGTACAAAGCCGAGCACCTTTGCGTGCAGGCAGTGACGTGGTATCTCGTTGAAGCAGTTGTCGATAAACTGGCGATATTTCGAGAATGTGGTACCTTTCAGTATCCGGTCGCCGCCGTAGAGCGCATCGTTGAACAAAGGATGTCCGGCATACTGCATGTGCACGCGTATCTGATGAGTACGTCCCGTCTCGAGGCGGCATTCCACCAAGGTGACGTAGTTGAAACGCTCTAGCACCTTGTAGTGTGTCACTGCATCCTTACCCTGGCTGCCGTCGGGATAGACCGCCATGGCCACACGGTCGCGCACCGAACGCCCGATGTTACCTTCTATAGTGCCTTCATCTTCAGCAAAATCACCCCAAACAAGAGCTTGATAACGACGTGTTATCGAATGTTCAAAAAACTGCGCTGCAAGCACTGTCTGCGCCGTCTCGTTCTTAGCCACTATCATCAGGCCCGTGGTATCCTTATCAATGCGATGCACGAGATATCCGAAACCGTTGTCGACCTTTGAGCCGTTTTCCTTAAAATGATATGCCAAAGCGTTGAGCAGCGTACCATCGAAGTTACCGTGACCAGGATGCACCACCAAGCCTGCCTGTTTGTTCACCACTATGACGTCGTCGTCTTCATAAACCACGTTAAGCTGGATGTTTTCAGGTGTAATGACTATTTCTCGTGGAGGATATGCCAGCACCACGGTGACCACGTCGAAAGGCTTAACCTTGTAATTCGACTTCACCGGCTTGTCGTTAACGAGGATGCTACCTGCTTTCGCAGCGTTCTGAACCCTGTTACGGGAAACGTTTTCCAATCGGTTTTGCAGGAACTTATCGACACGCGTCAAGGTCTGACCTTTATCGGCAACAATTCTGAAATGCTCGAAAAGCTCAGTACTCTCTTCAGTGTTGTCTCCAAGTACGCCCACAAAATCCTCTGACATATCTTAATTATTTGGAAATCAATAACTTAGATGTTTCAAAAGAACCATCATTCATGATAACACGCAAGAGATAAATACCATTTTGCAAATCATTGACATTCAATTCATTACAATACTGATATAGCTTAACAGCCCTGCCTGCGAGATCATAAATAACAACTTCATCGGCCATATTTCCGTCGACACCTTCGATGCGTACAACATTATTTGCCGGATTAGGGTAAAGTGCAAGCTTATTTTCAGATTCCTGATTCTCTTCAATACCAATAAAATATGGATTCGTGCCCATAACCGGTCGAATCATGATAGCGCCTGAATAAGAGGTGTTTTGCCAGCCATTGCCGACATCGTAAAAACAATACTGATGGTTGTCTTTCGAAGTGTCGAAACCAATATTTATCGATTTGCTATATTGCTGACGGATTCCAACGTAGAAAGTCGTATTTACCTTCACGACCTCATCAAAGAGGTAGTTTGAGAAGCCATAAAATGTGTCATCATTCCACTTAGGCCGTTGATTTTCAAGAGTATAGATAACCTGACCAGGTTTGCCGTTGTTATCACGCCACACCACGATGTCGAAGAAATTGAAATTCGCATTGTTGAAAGTGCGGTTAAACAGCATCTGTACTCCGCTCAGCGTATCGAGTTGAGTTACTTTGAACTGCACTGCGAAATAAGTATCGCCAGGCACCAGTCCGTAGCCCATCTCAGGAGTACCATCGTCGTAAGCAAAATAGTTGTAAAAGCCTTGTTTTGCCACTATTGAGTCGCCAGCCACTTCATTGCCGTGCTCGTCGACGACCTCGATATAATGACGGATGGCAAAAGACGTGGAGTCTACCGACAGACTATAAGGATAGATGAAATTACCCATAACCACCGAGTCTTTCATCACGCCAGAATTCGAATACTGATTGATGATAAAAGGATCGGAAGTATACATATAACTCCAATCGGAGTTGTTGTCTTCAACTTCGCAATAGTAACGCACCTCATGAGTATTTACATCCAGATTGGTGAGATACATATTGAAAATATTGTCGATTTCATTTATCGGATTATCCTTATAATGCCTGTAAGGCATTGAGCTATAGCGCTTTAGGAATGTCGGAGAGGTATTTGTAAAACTCACCAAAGGATAGGTGTCGTTATCAATGTTTCTGTCTTTATCGAGATATACAAAGTCGATATTCCATTGGTCCATATTGCTCCTATCGTTAGGATACATTGTGGTTGGCAGTGTTCCGTAGTTATAGAACATCACATAAAACTCATCGGTAAAGTAGCATTCGTCGGTGATAGGAATCATCACCTTTTTGAAATACTTATTGCTGCCGAGTGAATCGACGAATGATTCATAGCTCTGTCCTTCTGTCGACCAGATATGACGCCATAAAATGCTGTCGTTGTCGTTGTAGCCGAACTTAAGCACCAGTGAGTCGTCACGTTCTGGACTGTCGCCGAAGCCTCCCGGCTGGTAGTAAAAGCTGAAATACAACGAATCGGCTGGCGTAATAGCCTGATTATCAACACTATCGAGACGTATTCTCACCGACATAAGGGTGTCGCCGATGAATGGGTTGCTGCTGCCTCTTGAGTAGACCTTTCCGTAGCGGTCGATAACATCGAGGGTAGCCGACCTATAGTTGACAGGCATCTTAGGGAAGCTGGAATTCGCGAAGACGTTGCCTCTCTGCCATTTAGCCTCGTCGGGATAAAGACCATGCTTGGTGAAATCATCGAAGAAAGGTAGTGTGACGACCGCTTCATCACGCGATACCGTCTGATTATCCTCGGGGATACCACCATTGAAGCCTGTCAGATATTCTTGTGACCAGCCGTTTGTCAGGCAGAAAACGGCCATCAATATCGTTATAACAAATCGTTTATTCATCATAGAAATAGCTTGGATCTACTTTATAATCAACGTCTTCATTCTTAAAATTATTATCTTCGGAGTAGTCGAGGCCTATTATCTCGCCCTTACTGTCTTTGAATCTAATATTCTTATCTTTCTGGCGTTTCAGCGAGTCGTAAGAGAACGACCTGTTGCGCAAGATATAGTTAAAGCTGTCGAGAAGGTATTTTATTGTGTCGGAGCTATAACGCTTCAGTCGCCAGGCCTCAGCGATGGAGTCACGACGCAATTTTTCATGATTATACCAGTTGAAGTCGAAGTTTTCATCCGATCTATACCACACGTTGACAGTCGAGCCGAGCGGCACCTGCGCATCTTGCGAATAGTAAGGATCCATACGACTTACAAATAGATGCTCTGGATCGCCATCGTCGATAAAAATCTCGGTTCCGAGGTTAAGTGAGGCCTTGTTGATCTCATATTTCACATCATTGATGTTGGTGCCCACCAGATCAGGAATATTCGTGGTTTTAGAGCCTGTTCCGAGACCCACGACAAGCGTCACCGCTGTGCCTTTCACCACATCTTTCTTTGGATCGACTACTTCGCCATTTATCTTCTGCTCGATGACTGCATTTCTTGCAAAATACTCGACAAATTCGAGCCTGTCGACCTTAAGACCGGCTATGTTGAGGCTCACCATCGCCTGACGCAGCGAGAGATTACGCAGATTAGGCATATTGACAATCTCTGGGGCGATGGATGTGCGTATGACATACATATTCCTACCTTTCTTGACCATCGCGCCTGGCTTCGGATTCTGCTGATATACGGCACCTTCAGGGAAATCCTTGACATAGATGCTGTCGAGAAGTATGAAGGTAAACTCGTCCTTATATAACTCGGTGGCTTCGTCATAATTCAGCCCGACCATGTCAGGAACCGGGAACTCGGTGCCATGACGGGTGAATCTATCCAGTCCGGAGAAGGTGATTTCGAATACCGCAACGACTATTAACAGCATGATTATCAAGCTGATATAGAACCATTTATCTTTTAAAAAACGAAATGCCTTCATTTTTTTATTTTTTTGTTGACGATAATGTCGTTTTTTGTATCTTTGAACTCGCAAAGATAATGATTTTTATTGAATTTTATTATATAAAACATGAAAAAAATAGCAATAGTCTGTGGCGGATACTCCGGAGAGTATGAAATTTCGGTCAGTAGCGCGAAAGTTGTAAAGAAACATCTCGACCCAAAGAAATACGATGCATACGTCATTGTGGTTCAGAAAGATAGGTGGTATCATCTTGAGGATGACGGCACCAAGACTGACGTCGACAAGAACGATTTCTCGATAAAGGTCAAGGGTAAAAAGGTTGTTTTTGACGCTGTTTTCAACGCAATTCATGGTGTTCCAGGTGAGGACGGACAGCTTCTCGGATACTTCGAAATGCTTGGGATTCCTTACACTTCATCGAATTTCACCACTTCAGCGCTGACATTCCATAAGGACTTCTGCAAAAAGATAGCGGCATCGGCAGGCGCTAACGTTTCTCCTTCCATCATCATCAACAGAGGCGAAGATTACGATGCCAAGAAAATCATAAAAACCTTGGGATTACCTTTGTTTGTTAAGCCTACGCGTAACGGCTCTTCCGTCGGAGTGAGCAAGGTGAAGGCTGAGGAAGACTTCGTTAAGGCTGTCGAGGACGCCTTCAAGGCAGGCGATCAAGTGATGTGCGAGAAATTCGTAAAAGGCCGCGAGCTGGCATGCACCGTGATGCAGGTCAAAGGCAAGACGATGGTATTCCCGATCACCGAAATCGTCAGTAAAAACGACTTCTTCGACTATGAGGCGAAATATACTGCGGGAAAATCAGACGAGATCACTCCTGCTGCGTTGGATGAGGTTTCAGAGATTGAGGTCAAGGCTACATCTGCGATGCTTTATGACAAATTCGAGTGCAAGGGCTTTGCACGTTTCGATTATATCATGACGCCTAAACAGTTGGTTTTCATCGAGGTGAACATCGTGCCAGGCATGTCGGAGGCATCAATAATGCCAAAACAAGCAGCCTGCATGGGCATCACGCTCGACAAGCTGTTTGGTTTGGCATTAGAGAATATTCTTGACTAAACTGTCAGGATGTCCTTCTGCTTGAGATCGTAAAGATCGTCTATTTTCTTCACGAATTTATCTGTCAGCTTCTGGATTTCTTCCTGGAGCTGCTTCACTTCGTCTTCCGAAACGCCTTCTTTTTCAAGCTTCTTGGCGTCGTCGTTGGAGTTACGGCGGATGTTACGGATACCGACCTTTGCTTCTTCCGCGGCTGTCTTGGCGCGTTTGGCGAGGTCTTTACGACGTTCCTCTGTCAACGGTGGAACCAAGATTCTCAAGAAATCGCCTTCGTTTTTAGGGTTGAAGCCGAGGTTAGCTGCCTGGATAGCCTTGTCGATGGCGCCGATAGATGTCTTGTCGAACGGCATCACGATAATCTGACGCGGGTCAGGCGTGCCAATGTTGGCGGTTTGCTCGATAGGGACAAGTGTTCCGTAATATTCAACCTTCACGCCCTGCAACATCATCGGACTGGCTTTTCCGGCTCTGATCTTCTGAAACTCCGACTCGAGATGCTTGACGGCACCTTCCATCGATTCAGTTGTTTCATCCAAAATAAATTGAGATTCTTCTGTCATATACCTTAAATTTTTCGGTACAAAAATACAAAATATTTCTTATTTCGTCACGATGGTGCCGATTTTTTCTCCATTCAGAACTTTCGTGAGGTTACCTTTGGTGTTCATATCGAACACGAGCATCGGGATATTGTTTTCCTTGCACATGGTGAAGGCCGTGAGGTCCATCACCTTGAGGTTCTTCGCATATGCCTCATCGTAAGTTATTGAATCATATTTCGTTGCGGTCGGATCTTTCTCCGGGTCAGCGGTGTAGATGCCGTCGACGCGGGTGCCTTTGAGGATGATTTCGGCCTTGATCTCGGCAGCGCGCAACGCAGAGCCTGTGTCGGTGGTGAAGAACGGGTTACCTGTGCCGCCACCGATGACGACGACATAGCCTTCTTCGAGCAGTTTGATGGCTTTTGAACTGCTCATAGAGTCGGCGATACGGTCGATGTAAAGTCCTGATAACAAAGCTGCTTTCACGCCTTTAGCTTGTAATGTCGACTGAATTGCCATGCTGTTGATGACAGTGGCGAGCATGCCCATGTAGTCGCCTTGGATGCGGTCCATGCCTTTAGATGCACCTTGGAGGCCGCGGAAGATGTTGCCTCCACCTATGACGATGGCAATCTGCGCACCGGCTTTCACTGCTGCTGCAATCTCTTCAGCATAATCGTCAAGACGTTGAGGGTCAATACCATACTGTTGATTTCCCATCAAAGCTTCACCGCTAAGCTTAAGTAAAACTCTTTTGTATTTCATATATTTGTTGTTTTAATTTATTGATATTCAATTATTTAAAACCAAAAACCCACATTGATGAATCCAACAGGTCCCGAGTTGATGTTTGATCCCATCAAGCTCACCTCGACAGGTCCGATCATTGTGTCGGCACCTAACGTCAGGCCTGCGCCAGCCACGAAGCTGTTTTCGTCAAACCAATCATCGTACACATCGCTCATATATCCGCAATCGAAGTTGACGGTGGTATAAAAAATCTTATAGAATCGCCACTGCCACGACATCCTGCCGATAGCTATGTGGTCGACCATCTTCTCGATGAAATTCAAGCCCGTGAATGTCATGATGTTATCGTAATACTTCATCTTCGATTGTCCTCCGACCATGAACTGGTAGAACAACGGCACCTCGGTCTCACCGATCTTAGTTCCACCTTCGAGACCGAACTTCAGCGAGAACCTCTTCCCCATCGCAAAAGCCTTGACGAGACTGCCATGCACCAGGAACGACGGATTTGTTTTCACCGACGTCAGCGTTCCATCGTTGTTAGCGCCTTCATATAGCATACATTTGCCGCTCAGGTTGATTCGCCAGCCGCGTCGCGCGAAATTAGGCACATCCTCATTGCTAAAGAAATAGTTGAAATAGAGGTATGAATAGAACGAATAATCGGAACTCAGGCCGCTGCTTCCTACAAGGTCTTTCATATGGACGTAGTCGGCTGCCGCACCCAAACGGATCTGCTGCGTCAGCGACGGAACCATCTGCACGTTAAGATTCAGGCTATTACTTTGGATGCTGTATGAGTTGGTGATTCGGTTGTTGTCGTACTGACTCATGTTAAGCGAGACGACACTGAGATCGGCACCAAACCGGAAAACCTTACCTTGACGTTTGTTAAGGCTAGCCTTGAGGTAGGGATTCTCAGCGATGTTGACATCAAGACTCAATGTCGTACGATTCATGGAGTTCCAGATGTTCTTCATGGTGTAATTCACCAGCGCGCCAATGCCGTAGTTGTTGTCGTAATGAATGCTGAACGACAGCGACTGGTCTTCACGTTCCTTGCAGTGCACTGTCAGAATCACTCCGTCGGGAGTATTGCTCATCTCATACCATAGATCCTCGTAATATCCTGAAGCATAAAGTCTTAGCACCACTTCCTGTATGTAATCGACTGTCATTGCCATCGGGAAGGTCTTACCGAATTCGCGCACCACGCTGGCTTTATGCTTGGTGCTTATTCCATCCACTTTGACGAGCACAACATTCAGAGTATCAATAGGTTGAACATGTGGACGGTCAATCTCTACCGGTTCAAAGTCATTAAGGAAAGTGGATAGCGTCTGCAGCTGAGGATAGAACTCACGCGCAGCGTCTTCGCCGAACTGCAAAATAGAATCAAAGTCGTTGAACGACAGCATGTTACGTCCATGTAGGTTAGGACGGATATAGATATCGCAGTTGGCACGTGCATAGAGACTTTCCTCGAGTGACGACAGATTCATCATGCTTTCGAGGAGTCCGAGTGAATTGTCGATCTGCGACGCAGGTATCGTAGCATCTTCCAGGTCAACGCCTATGATGATATCAGCCCCGTGTTCCTTCATGTTACGCACTGGGAAGTTGTTGACCATGCCTCCATCGATGAGGAGTTTGTCGTCCATCGCCACAGGCTTGAAGAAGAACGGTATCGACATGCTGGCCCGCACCGAGCGTGCGAGGTTTCCTTTTGTCATCTCGTACTGACACGCATGTTCCACGTCAGTGGCGATACAGAAAAACGGCACCGGCAGTTTGTTGAAATCATGGATATTGCTCGCTGGAAGCATCAGTCGAGACATCAGAAGGTTGACATATACGCCTTCCACCAGCGACGATTTCACCTTCAGTTTCTTATCTTTTATCGGGAATGTAGCAAGATATTGACGTTCATACATCTTCTGGTCGACAGGCATCAATATCCTCGGCACACGGTCGTAGATAACCTGATTCCAGTCCTGTTCGCGGACAAGTTTTTCAATCATGTCGGGGTCATAACCCACAGCATAAAGTGCACCCATGATGGAGCCGATGCTCGTTCCGCCGATATAATCGATAGGAACGCCAGCCTCATCGATGGCTTTCAATATTCTTATCTGAGCGAAGCCTTTGGCGCCGCCTCCGCACAGTACCACGCCCACTTTCGGACGCTGACGGATGTTTTTCGGCTTAACGCTATCGTTAACTTCTTGAGCTTCAATATGATAAAAAGAGAATAGGCCGACGAGCAGCATCAGCAGGAAAATCTTGATATTTTTCCCTTTCTCATTCATTATCAGTTAGTTAGAACCAATATCCAACATTCACAAATAAGTTCCAATCTTTAACTTTGTTTGCCTTTGAGACCTGTATTTCGATAGGGCCAAATAGCGTCTTATAACCTAAGCTCAAGCCTGCACCCATGATGAAATTATCGGGTACGAACCAAGTATCAAGCTTATTGGACGTCAAATCTACCAGCATATCGAAGAAATGTTCAATATCTTCCATATCTTCCATATCTTCCAACGGATAACAGAAGACATCAATATAATTCTTAAAGTAACCGGCATCACAACTTGCAACAGCATAAAAGTTTTTATAGAAATTCCACTGCCACGCTGCTCTTCCGTATGCGGCATATTCAGCATATACCGTCACAAATGGCAATCCTGTAAATGACAGAATATTATCGACATAATACATCCTCGATTGTCCACCGATAAAGAACATGTTTTCATCTGTCAGTTCCTGATCTCCCAAACGTGCCGCACCGACAGCTCCAAGTCTAAAAGCGTGACGTTGTCCTATCGGGAATGATTTCCTGATGTCGGCTTGAACACTAAATATTGGTTGCTCATTATCACTACTGAACACCCCGTCATACATTGTGCATTTTCCTATCGCATTGATATTCCATCCTTTACTTGGGAAATCGGTTTGGTCCTCATTATTGAAAAAATATTTCGCATAAAACCTAGGATACATCTGATGCTCACTATAAGCATTTGTAGTGTACTCACTATATGATCTATCTTTCACCATAGTGTAGTCCAGTCTGAAACCTAACTTGAACGCTTGTGTTACAGACGGAACAAACTGCAGATACAAATCAGCTGAATTCTGTTGTACACGCATCGCACCGAAGATAGTGTTTTGATATGTGTAGATATTAGATTTCAGATTCATAGCCGAAAGTTCAAAGGATCCTCTCAGCATTCTTGTGTAACGATGGGTTATTCCCAACTTAACATAAGGATTTTCGGCAATATTGAGGTCGATGTTATAAGTAAAATGCGTCGTACGGGCGTTCATATTCAGAAGTACACCGATGCCGTAGTTATTATCGTAATGACCAGCAATGGAGAAATTGAGCGAGGTCCTGTTTTTGCAGTGCAACTTCAAGATATTTCCTTCTGGTGTATCCACAAGTTCATACCATACATTCGAATAATAGCCTGTCGAATAAATCTTCACGATTATCGTCTCGATCTCTTCGATAAGAAACTCCTGCGGGAAGGTCTCTCCGAATTCAGAGCTCACCAACCTGGCGTTGTAATCGTCAAGACCATCGACCTCAACTCCTGCTATCATAACACGGTCAACTGGCTGAGTATGATGACGTTCCACCTCGAATGGGCCAAGAGCCTGTAGCGAGTCGGCCAAACGTTTCAATTCAGGATATTTCTCGCGAGCACCTTCTTCACCGCAGTTGATAATTGGTGCGAAGTCGTTGAACGACATTATGTTAGCCTTTCCAAGATTTGGTCTGATAAGGATGTCACATTCATCACGGGCTATGTTACTCTCTTCTTGCGACACCACTGCTATCAATCGTTCCAGCACTTTCAGGGAGTTATCAAGCACCTCCGGATCTGATTTAATAATCTCCAAGTCGACGCCGATGATGATGTCGGCACCTTTTTCACGCACGTTTCTCACGGGGAAGTTATTGGTAAGACCGCCATCGCACAGCAGATATCCGTCATATTCAACAGGTTCAAAGAGGAACGGTATCGACATTGAAGAACGTATCGACTGTGCCAGCGAACCTTGTGTAAACTCTATCGGGTCGGCGGAGAGCATATCTGTTCCGATGCAAAGGAAAGGCACCGGGAGCTTGCTGAAGTCGCGCTCTCGATATGCTGGCATCGTCAGGCGGGTGAGCAGCATATTGACGTACATGCCGTCAATCAGTGACCTTTTGATCTTCAATTTTCCTTTTTTGTATGGGAAAGTGACGATATAATGTCTCTCGTTGATACGTTTCTCGATTGGGATGAACCTACGAGGAATCTGGTCTTTCATGATGAGGTTCCAGTCCTGCTCGGTGCACAGTTTTTGCATCATGTCAGGGTCGTAACCCACAGCGTAGAGACCACCGATGATAGAACCCATACTTGTTCCCGCAACGTAGTCGATAGGAATGCCAGCTTCTTCTATCACTCTCAAGGCTCCGATATGAGCAAAACCCTTAGCGCCACCGCCGCTCAGCACAACGCCGACCTTTGGACGTTGCTTAATGGTGACAATGCTGTCTTGGACTACAGTGTCGGAAACTGCCGGCACTATGGTATCCTGAGCATTTGCTGCCAGCATCGTGACAGCGAGCATCATTATGAGAAACGTTTTTTTCATATTATTCTAATCTTCCGTGACAGTTCTTATATTTCTTTCCTGAGCCGCATGGGCAAGGGTCATTACGCCCCACCTTCTTCTCGACCTTGATAGGCTGTGTCACTTGGTTTTCCTGGGTGTTGCTGTTAGCTCTCGCCAAGAGGTCGGTGCGTTGCTCTTTGAGCTTGCGTCTGTCGATGGTCCTTGCGCGCTGATCGCGGGTGTTGCTTGGATCAGGCTGCGGGAGGTCCGACTTCATCAGGAACGAGATGACATCGGCGTTCATCTTCATAATCATGCTCTCGAAGAGGTTGTACGACTCCATCTTGTAGATCACGAGCGGGTCTTTCTGCTCGTAATGGGCGCTGTTCTGCACAGCCTGTTTCAAGTCGTCGATTTCACGTAGATGCTCTACCCAAGCGTCATCAATCATGCTCAAAGTGATGTTCTTTTCAAGAGCCATCGAGATCTCGTGAACGCCATTCTGCACTGCCTTCTCCATATTAACGACCACAATTATGCCTTTCTTGCCGTCGGTGAACGGGATACGAATGTTCTGGTTGCCCAGCTTCTCGTAATACTGCTGGATGACCGGCAAAGTCTTCTCGCCTACCAACTGCATCTTCTTGTTATATGAGTCGATGGCTTTCTCGAACAGCTTATCAGCAAGCACATCGAGTTTGCCATGTTTCATCTCATCTTCGTCGAAAGGCACCGACACGCCGAGGTTCGACAGCACATCCATCTTCAATGCCTCGTAGTCCTCGTCTTCCTTATGCGTCGCGATGAGCGATTCGCCAAGGTCATACATCATGTTGTTGATATCGATCTCAAGACGTTCGCCAAACAGAGCGTGGTGACGTTTCTCGTAGATAGCCTTACGCTGCATGTTCATCACGTCGTCGTAGTCCAAGAGGTGTTTACGCACGCCGAAGTGGTTCTCTTCGACCTTCTTCTGAGCCTTCTCGATCTGTTTGGTGATCATCGAATGCTGAATCACCTCGCCTTCCTGCATTCCGAGACGGTCCATGATAGGAGCTATACGCTCAGAGCCGAAGATACGCATGAGGTCGTCTTCCAACGACACGAAGAACTGTGAGCTACCCGGATCACCCTGACGACCTGAACGGCCACGCAGCTGACGGTCGACACGACGTGACTCATGACGTTCTGTACCGATGATGGCGAGACCGCCGGCCTCCTTCACACCTGGGCCTAACTTGATATCGGTACCACGACCTGCCATGTTAGTAGCGATTGTCACAGTACCCGCAAGGCCGGCGTCTTTAACGATCTGAGCTTCTTTGAAGTGCAGCTTAGCGTTCAACACGTTGTGTTTGATGTTCTTACGTGTCAGCATACGGCTCAAGAGCTCGGAGACCTCAACAGATGTTGTACCGACGAGAACAGGACGTCCGGCATTCACCAGCTCCTCGATCTTGTCGATGACGGCGTTATATTTCTCACGTTTTGTCTTGTAAATCAAGTCTTCATAGTCGATACGCGCTATCGGCTTGTTGGTAGGAATCACCACCACGTCGAGTTTGTAGATATCCCAGAACTCACCCGCCTCCGTCTCAGCGGTACCTGTCATACCGGCGAGCTTATGGTACATACGGAAGTAGTTCTGCAATGTGATGGTGGCATAAGTCTGTGTTGCCGCCTCGACGTCGACGTTTTCCTTAGCCTCCACTGCCTGATGCAAGCCATCCGACCAACGGCGGCCTTCCATGATACGGCCTGTCTGCTCATCAACGATCTTCACTTTGTTATCGATGACGACGTAGTCGACGTCTTTCTCAAACAGGGTATATGCCTTCAGCAGCTGCTGCACGGTATGCACACGGTCTGACTTCTCCGAGAACACACGCAGTATCTCTGATTTCTTCAGCACTTTCTCTTCGTCGCTGAGACCAGCTTTCTCCATCTCGGCGATCTCCGATCCCACGTCAGGGATGATAAAGAACGACGGGTCGTTGTAGGCTTTTGCCAGCTCTTCGTTACCTTTATCGGTAAGGACGACGGTGTTGAGCTTCTCGTCGATCACGAAATACAGCTCATCGTCGATGATATGCATATTCTTGCTCTGCTCCTGCATGTAGAAACCTTCGGTCTTGAGCAGTAACGACTTCATACCTTCCTCCGAGAGGAATTTGATGAGGGCGTTGTTCTTCGGCAGGCCGTGGTAGGCGCGGAACAGCTGATCGGCGCCGTGCGACTTCTCCTCTTCTGTGGCGTTAGGATTGGTCAGTATTTTCTTGGCGTCGGCGAGACACATCGTCACGAGGCGTTTCTGGGCCTCGTAGAGCTTCACCACGTCGGGTTTCAGCTGCAGGAACTCCTGGTCGTCGCCATGCGGGATAGGACCGCTGATGATGAGAGGCGTACGGGCATCGTCGATCAACACGGAGTCGACCTCGTCGACGATGGCGTAGTGGTGTTTGCGTTGCACCAACTCTTCGGGGTTGCCTGTCATGTTGTCACGCAGGTAGTCGAAGCCGAACTCGTTGTTGGTACCGTAGGTGATATCTGAGTTATAAGCCGCACGGCGCTCGGGCGAGTTAGGCTCGTGTTTGTCGATGCAGTCGCATGTCAGACCGAGGAAGTTATAGAGAGGTCCCATCCACTCAGAGTCACGCTTTGCCAAGTAATCGTTGACGGTCACGACGTGTACGCCACGGCCTGCTAGGGCTCGCAGATAGACCGGCAGCGTAGCCACGAGGGTCTTACCTTCACCAGTGGCCATCTCAGCGATCTTACCTTGATGCAGCACTATGCCGCCTATGATCTGCACGTCGTAGTGCACCATATCCCATGTGATGGTGTTGCCGCCTGCCACCCAGCTGTTGCTGTAAAACACGCGGTCGCCCTCGATGTTCACGTTCTCATATTTAGATGCCAAATCACGGTCGAGGTCTGTAGCAGTAGCCTCGATGACCTGATTTTCCTTGAAACGACGGGCTGTCTCCTTCATCACGGCGAAGGCTTCGGGCTGAATCTCGTTCAAAGCCTCCTCGATCTTCTCAAGTACCTGCTTGTCGAGCTTGTCGACCTTCTCGTAGATGTTGTTCTTCTCCTCAAGATCCATGTCGGGGTTAGCGTCGACGCTGGCTTTCAGCTCAGCAATCTTAGCTTCTTCCTCAGCGACCTTGTTTTTGATATATTCCTTAAACTCTACCGTTTTATGGCGCAGAGCGTCGATATCCAAATCCTTAACCTTCTCGTAGGCTTCAAGCGTTTTCTGCAAAAGCGGCTGCAACGCCTTGTTGTCACGAGATGCTTTGTCTCCAAAAATTTTCGATAAAAAACCCATTTTTTCTTATTTCTTTTTCGTGAATAAAATTGTCCAATTTATGTCTATCAAAAACTATGCAAAAATAACAAATTTTATTTATAATTCGCAATTCTTTTCACATGATAGTCCAAATACTGTTCCGGCGACGGCGCTGGAGCCATTCCGATGCGGTTGTCTTTCTTCAAAATTACGTATGCCGGATATGTTTTTATGTGATAATCTTCAAGTAATATAATGTTAAAGTAAAGGTTTAACAAAGGCCACTTATATTTTTGGTTATCAAATAGTTGCAAATATTCGTTAAACGATTCATTTGTCGCTATCGTGATGATTTTCACGTTGTCGCCCCATTGTTTTTTCAGTTCATTTAAGGCGTGAAATTCCTGCTCGACGAGGGGTGTAAGATGGTCGACAAATTGCAGAACGACCATGTCATTTTTATAATTGGAGAGCTGAATTGTGTTGCCGTTTTTATCTTTCAAAGAGAACGCCGGCGCTTGTGAATCGTATGAAAGCTCGGTGATCTGTTTTTTGATATTCTTTGCTACCACCCTGTTTTTCAACGACTTAGACGATTTCTCTATTTTTTCTAAAGAAGCTAAAACCTGATTTTTGTTTTGCGGATTGGAATAATACGATTTTTTCAGGTTCATCATCTCCACAAGCTCGCCAATCTGCCAATTTCGTGACAAAAAGTCATCATTTCTGCCATTCGACTTGAAAAGTTCTGTCAGGACGTCCATATAAGCCGCCTGCGAGTACAGAACTTCCTGGTTGTCGAAGTACTCAGTCTTGGTTTTAGCAGGATTAGCGGTCATCCATACGGCTGCCTTGCGGTATTTTATGAAATCGTTGATGTATTTGTTCTCTATCTTTCCGAAATTTCGGGTTATCTGACGGTCGAGAGTGTCGAGAAGCGACATCTTTCTACCCCTGTAGATATTGTTAAAGTTTTGGTATAAGTAATCGTCGATAAACGACTGAATATCAGTATATTGCAAAAATAGATTTTTATCATCTATCGAGTTGATTTTCAGTGAGGGTTTCTCTCTTTCGAAGTACGAAACATCCTGTTGATTAGGGATGGTGATTTCGATATTATACTTCCCATTTGGACTCAAAATGATGTCGACGCGTTCGAGGTTGATGGCGATTTGTGCCGGTGTTATCTCCTTGATTTCGGCCTTTAGGGTAAACTTTCCATCCTTGTCGGCATGTGTCTCGGCTATCTTGGTTTGTTCGCATGTCAGCATCTCGTCGTAGGCAAGCAGTCGCACCAAGGCATCGGGCACATTTGTTTTGCCGACGATAGAGACGTTTTGTCCAAACATGAAGATCGGGCACAGTAACGCCAGGATCAGGCTTATAAGGCTCTTATTTCGCATAAAACCCTGATTTTACTGGGATGAATGACGTTATATCGCCTCCATTTTTAATTATATCGCGCACGACAGAAGATGAAACACAGCGCAGATTCGGGTTGGAAAGGAAGAAAATCGTCTCCACCTCGGGATTCAGTTTTTTGTTCGCCTCGGCGATGACACTTTCGTATTCGAAATCGGTGGTATTACGCAGTCCGCGGATGATGAAGTTGGCGTTCATCTTCTTGCAGAAGTCAACTGTAAGGCCTTGATAACTAACAACTTTCACCTTTGGATAATCGACAAAGGTGTTTTCGATCCACTTGATTCGTTTCTCGAGTGGAAAAGCATATTTTTTATCGATATTGACTCCAATTGCGATGATTATCTCGTCGAAAAGCGGCATCGCCTGAAGCACTATGTCTTCATGACCGCGGGTTATAGGGTCGAAAGAGCCAGCAAATATTGCAGTTTTCATCTTTGTAAATTTATACCTATTTATAAACTTACAAAAATACGAAAATATTTTGAATTGTGCGATGATTTTTTGTTGTATCTTTGCGATTGTATTTCCGACCAAAAACGAAGAGCATCGTAAAATTTATTAACCCAAGATGAAATCGCTATGGAACGACAAAAACAAACGATTCGTTATGACAGCATTTGATTTAAGGCCTATGTCTCGTAAAAATCCAAAACGTGCCGAAAGAGCAAGAAAAAAGGGGATTTGACTCCCCTCTTTATTTCTATCCGCTACCGTCATAACTTCGGGCGTTGAATCGGTTTTACTGACAGGCCTGTTCCCTGTCAAACAGATATGCGATGCAAATATACAACAATTTTTCGAATTGTCAAGTGGTTTTTGAAATATTATTCTAAACTCGTTACAATTTCCGGAACCAGAGTCCTTAGCGATGCAAATGTCTTTTTTTCGAAATCCGCAACTCCTTGTTTATCAACAAGATAAACTTTCGTGATTCCTTCTTCGGTTTGAGGAACGGATTTCATTCCTGATTTCGTTCGCATCAGAAACCAGCTGGTTTTCTTGATAGTCCACTGATTGTCAAGGAGATAGCAGTGCCATGTTGAGGGCAACTCTTTAATGATTTCGAGGTCTTTTATTCCGGTCTCCTCCTCCACTTCGCGCAAAGCGGCGACTTCAGGCGATTCGCCTTTTTCGATATGACCTTTCGGAAGGTCTTGGATGCCGTTACGTTCAATCGCAACAAACTGATTATCAATGATTACCACTCCACCGGCGGCAGGAGCCTGACGAAAGATATTTTTTATTGCAAAGGCCAACTTTTCACCGTCGACATCGCTCAAATCGAGGCATTCGAGGGTTTCATCTGAGAGCCATGACCTGATTTTTGCGGCCAAATAGTCACAATTTTTAATGTCTTTATTATCAGCCGATAACAAATTTTCGCAAAAATTATTTGCGATTAATCTCCGATTATTACAAAAAAGTCTGTACATTTGCACAAAAATTAGTAAACAAATATGAACGAACAAGAGACCGCTTTAGCGTTAGCGAATTTCCTGCTGCAAATTAAAGCAATAAAATTGAATCCTGCAAGTCCTTTTACATGGGCAAGCGGATTAAAGTCGCCGATTTACTGTGACAACCGCATAACACTTTCGTATCCGAACATCAGAACGTTCATCCGCGAGGCTTTCGTAAAGAAATGCATCGAGCGTTATGGCAAGCCGGATCTCATCGCAGGCGTGGCTACAGGCGGCATCCCACAGGGCGCTTTGGTGGCCCAGGATCTCGGTCTCCCGTTCTGCTATGTCCGCTCAGAGGCTAAGTCGCACGGCCTCAACAACCAAGTCGAAGGCATAGTTCCTCAAGGCGCCTCGGTGGTGGTCATCGAAGACCTCGTTTCGACGGGAAAATCAAGTCTTGCGGCGGTTGAGGCGCTTCGCGAGAAAGGTGCCAACGTTAAAGGCATGATGGCTATCTTCACTTACCAGCTCGACGCAGCGACAGAGGCATTCAAGAAAGCCAGCTGCGACCTCGTGACCATCAGCAATTACGAGGCTTTGATAAAGAAAGCCGTTGAAGAAAACTACGTCAGCGACGACCAGATGGCAAGTCTGATGGAATGGAGAAAGAGCCCGCAAAAATGGTCTGACGACCATTTAGTTTAAAGTTTAAAGTTTAAAGAAGTTGAAAGTAGAGACAGGCCGAGCCTGTCAAGTTTAAAGTTAAGATGTTAATTCAGTCACAATACGTTGATAACAGCAAGAGCGAGCAGGAGTTTTTCGGCATCGTCAGCGATATGCGTAACATCCCCGCCCTCTTGCCAGAACAGGCCGTCAATGTCTCGGCCGACGAGGATAATCTCGCGTTCACGGTGCAAGGAACAGGCAGCATCGCCCTGCGCGTAAGTCAGAGGATTAACTACAGCTTGGTACAACTCGTGCCTGTCGGAAAGACACCTTTCCAATTCGTGTTAAGCATAAAAATCGCCGGATTAGGCAACAGCTGCCGCGTGATGTATGAAGTCGACGCCGACATGAACCCGCTGATGGCAATGATGGCTAAACGTCCGCTTCAGAACCTGCTCGACATGATGGCGGAAAGAACTGTAACTCTTTAACGTCACAAACGATCTCGGCTCCTTCTTTATCGCTAAGAAGGAGTCGTCCGTATTTATCAAAACCATTGATTTTCAGCGTTTTAACCTGGTTTTGATAAACATAATCCGTCCATTTCCCAAAACGATACGACTTCAAGATATATTTCTGATTGATATTATCATGATTTTCCTCTAAACGAAGAGATCCTATAGCGTCTTTTATATTGACAATCAACAGGTTAAGCAGTCTTTCAAGATCATACTCCTCCCCTGTTATCATCTTCATGGAAATTGGATTCGGGATATCTTTCGAAAACTCCAACTGATTGACATTCAATCCAATACCTATTATTGAGGTCCCCATCATCCGTCCTTCAATGGTGTTCTGGATGAGCATCCCGGCAAGTTTCTTATCACCGAAATAGATATCGTTAGGCCATTTGATAAAAAGTTGCTGATTATCAATGAATTGCGACAATATTTCAACTATCGCCACCGACACGGCTTGCGAAATCTTAAACTGGTTAGATGCTTCTAAGAAATTGACATTCAATGCAATACTGAAGAGAAGATTCTTTCCTGCCTCACTCTCCCATCGATTCTTATCCATCCCGCGGCCTGCAGTCTGATGCGCAGCTACGACAACAATATCCGAAATGTCAGTTTTTTCGGTCATTTTGTCATAAAGATAGACATTGGTTGAGGCTAATTCATCAAAATGCAGAATTTTCATCACCTTTTTCAATTAAAATACAAAAATAATAAGAATTATCAAATTTATTGATTATCTTTGCAAAAATTTTTCGATTTATGAGAATCAGACACGAAAATGACAATACAGAAGAGGTCTTAAAAACCATCGTTGAGACCATGTTGGAGGCTAAGGCACAAGAGGTTACATCATTGGATATGAAGGAGTTACAGTCGGCAGTAACCGATTACTTTGTGATCTGCCACGCACAGTCGAAGACACAGGTGAACGCCATCGCGGAAAAGATCATCGATAACGTACGCAACAAGCTTCACGTGCACGTCTACCACGAAGAAGGCTTCGAAAATTCGGAATGGATTTTGTTGGATTATATTGATGTCGTAGTACACATTTTCTTGGCAGAGAAGCGCAGTTTCTTCCAACTGGAGGAACTCTGGGCAGATGCAGATAAAAAAGTCTACGAGGATTAGTTAAAAGTAAAAAGAGAAAAGTTATAAGATGGCAGAAGATTCCAACAAACCGAAAAAAAAGCTAGGTTTTTATTGGGTTTACATCATCCTGATAGCGTTTTTCATCGGGTCGATAGTGTTCAGCGGGTCCAACTCGGCCAAGCAGACCACGATGAGCGAACTCATGCAGATGCTGCGTGACCAGGATGTCGATAAAATCGAGCTGGTAAACGGCAAGACAGCCGAGATTTACCTCAACGACAAGGGAATGCAGAAGTATTTCCCTGGACAGACCAATCAAAAGTTCGGCGTATCGCCAAACTATACCCTATCAACCACTGAGGCAAGGCTTTACGAGAAAGTCGACGAGGCCCAGGAAGGTCTCTCCAACCCTATCGAAGTCACGCCAGTGGAGCGTCATAACTGGGGCGCTGAGATCATCAGCTGGATCTTGCCTCTGCTGCTCATCGTGGCGTTATATGTAATCATCATTCGCAGGATGAGCGGTGGTGGTGGCTCAGGTGTAGGCGGCGGACAGATATTCAGCATCGGAAAGTCGAAGGCTCAGCTCTACGATCAGGAGAAAGACAACAAAACCACGTTTAAGGACGTGGCTGGTCTTGAAGAAGCCAAGGAAGAGGTGATGGAAATCGTTGATTTCCTTAAGAATCCGACACGATATACACGTTTAGGCGGTAAGATCCCGAAGGGCGTGCTGCTGGTAGGCCCTCCTGGAACAGGTAAGACCTTATTAGCAAAATCGGTGGCTGGCGAGGCCAACGTGCCATTCTTCAGCATCTCGGGTTCCGACTTCGTGGAGATGTTTGTGGGCGTCGGCGCCTCACGTGTGCGCGACCTCTTTAAACAAGCAAAGGAGAAGTCACCTTGCATCATCTTCATCGATGAGATCGATGCCATCGGACGCGCCCGTGGCAAGAATATCATGAGCGGCGGCAACGACGAACGTGAGAGCACTCTTAACCAGCTGCTTACGGAGATGGACGGCTTCGGTACTAACAGCGGCGTCATCGTTTTGGCAGCCACTAACCGCGCCGACATCCTCGACAAGGCGTTGATGCGTGCCGGACGATTCGACCGTCAGATTTATGTGGAACTCCCCGACTTGAACGGTCGGCGCGAGATATTCGAGGTCCATATGCGTGGACTGAAACTCGGCAACGACGTCGACAAGGAGTTCTTAGCCAAGCAGACACCAGGATTCTCGGGTGCCGACATTGCCAATGTTTGCAATGAAGCAGCACTCATCGCAGCACGTAAGAACAAGGAAAGCATAGAAAAACAAGACTTCCTCGACGCCATCGACCGCATCGTGGGAGGCTTGGAGAAGAAAAACTCGGTCATCACACCATCGGAGAAGAAGGTCATCGCCTTCCATGAGGCAGGACACGCCACCACGAGCTGGATGCTCGAACACGCTCATCCGCTGGTGAAAGTCACCATCGTACCACGAGGCAAGGCTCTCGGCGCGGCCTGGTACCTGCCAGACGAGCGACAGATAACGACGAAGGAACAGATGTATCATGAGATGATCGCGACATTAGGCGGCCGCGCCGCAGAGCAGATCATCTTCGGACAGATATCCACCGGTGCCTTGAACGACCTCGAGAAGGTGTCGAAACAGGCTCATGCCATGGTGATGTACTATGGTCTCGACGAGACTATCGGCAACGTAAGTTATTATGACTCAACAGGTCAGCAGGAATATTCGTTCCAGAAGCCGTTCAGCGAGAAGACCGCCGAGAAGATAGATGCTGAGGTGAGCAAACTCATCGAGAGCGCCTATCAAGAGGCTTTGCGTATCCTCAACGAGCATAAGGACGGACTGACACAGCTCGCCGAGAAGCTCATCGACAAGGAGGTAATCTTCACCGACGATTTAGTGGCTATTTTCGGTGAACGCCCGTGGAAACAAGAGGAAAGAACATTCTCAAAACGTAAAAAAGAAGACGAAAATCAGGATTATCCTGAAAACACAACAATAGCATAGTCATGAAGATATTCTCGTTTGGTAATTTAAGCGAACGCACCAACAAGGAGCAGATCCTCGCCAAGGTGCGTGAGGCCGTGATGACCAAAGACGAGAATCTCTTCAAAGACGTGAACATGCAGGTCGACACCTGGACTCCGTTCAAGGAGGAAGACGGCGCCGACTTCACTTTTGTGGAACGTTTCAAAGAAAACGGCGGCATCTTCATCTACTTCGAGAGCAAGGAAAACTTCCTTGATGCGATGAAACAATATATCGTTGAGAATCAATGGGAACCACTATGCTCAACGAGTAAGAAGATGGATGCCATATTCAAAGGTTCAGGCATAAAGCTGAGCCGCGACTACGCCACAAAACGCAAGAAAACGGTTAGCATCACTGACTGCGAGTGCCTGATAGCACATACAGGGAGCGTTGTTGTTACCGACAAATGCGCGGGGTCGCGTGCAGCGTATTCCAATGCCGACGTCTTGTTAGTCTTTGCCTCCCCTAGCCAGATTGTGGCGAGTATGAAAGACGCGATACATCTGGTAAAAGAAAAATACGGTTCCGATAAACCTACCGAAACCGTTATTATCAGTGGCGCCAGCAAGAGCACGGAGATTGACAATCAATTAGTCATTGGTGCTCAAGGTATAAAACAGATAGCGCTGTTCCTTGTGGAAGACGAATAAAAAAAAGTAGGGGCAAATGATGATTTACCCCTACATATAATTATTCACAAATTTATTCCTTTACAAAGCGTTTGGTCTGAACGAGGCCGTTGGCTCTCATCTTGATGAGATATGTGCCGGCTGGAAGTTCGCTAACGTTGATTTCGAATGATTTCTCATCGACTGGCTTGCTCATAATCATAGCACCAGCAATGTTGTAGATATCGTATTGATTTACAACAACTTGGCTTTCAACCATCAACTTCTCAGTTGTCGGGTTAGGATAAACGCAGAACATATTCATCTCGATTTCAGCCACATCAGTATTATATGATCTGTAAAGCTTAATATCGTCGATGTTGATTGAGAACTGGTTTGTGCAGTTGAAGTGAACTATTGACACATAGATATCTTGGCCCTGGTATGCTCTCAAGTCGACGTTGAAAAAATACCATTCACCGGCTGTCTTGGCCGTCAGTTCATCTTCCCAAATGATCTCGAAATCTTCAGGTGACACGCAGTCAGTTGTTGAAACAGCCACGCCGAAATGCTCGTTTGGATGCAATTGATCTTGAGCCTGTGCTTTGAAGATAATCTGTTCGCAATCGAGCTTATAAGGGGTTACGAGATAGTTTTCAGGAGTCAAGATTGTCTGAGTCCAGTCGTCGAACGATGCTGATGTGACGCAGTGTGTGTTGCCCGGAACGGCATAAATCTCTCTCATTTCCCAGTTAAAACCGTCGTCATCGCCGTCGATAGTGTTCCAACGCATGATGCCGTCTTCGAAATCGAAGAAGATGTCGCCCTCTGGTGGTGTCGGAGGAGCTGGGGTATATTCGCCGAGAGCGTAGATGCCGATGAGGTTAGGGCTTTTGTCGACATCGCCGAAGAAATACTGTGAGCCGTTGACTACACCGACGTAAGCGCCGCCGGCTGAGCTAGCTGCGCCCCAGCCAGGTGTCACTGAGAAGTCGAAGATGTAGTTTGAGCTCATACTGTCGCTGTCGATGTTGTAGTCGAACACGTGAGCTGTGAAGCCTTCAACGCAGAACAAAAGGATGTGATTTCCGCCGTCTCCATCCACGAAATAACCTGTTCCGTGTACGGTATGACCGCCAAGGTTATGTGCTGTTGCAGTTTTAAGCACTGTGCCGTTACGGCTGATGAGCTTAAGGTCGAGATGGAGGCTCGGGGTGCTGCCAGTAGCTCTCTCTCCTACCCAGAATGCGTCATAGACAGGGTCGTAGGTGCAGATACCGAGTTCGGTGAATGATGTCTCGATCTTGTTTGCGTTGTGCAAAGTCTTGTTGTGAAGGTCGTAGCACCAGATAGTGCCTGAATGAGCGTCACAACCATAGAAATACTGACCGTCGAAGGTCATGTCGCGCATATAGTTGTCGGAATTACTGATTCCGGCGACATCGAACTCATCGAGAAGGTTGCCGTCCAAGTCATACTTGTAGAACATTGAGAGCACTGTCGATGACTTGCCCCATGCGCTTGTGTAAATGCACTCACCGTCGTAAACAATGCCGTGCTGACGGCCTGTTGAGCATACGAAAGAATTAACAAAATTCCATTCTTGTGCATTTGCCACCATCATCATAAACAGTGACAAAATGATCACTGTTAATTTCTTCATAGTCTATTTAATTTAATTGTTAATAATTATTTTTTTAATCCTTTAATCTGTTGTTCCAGAACCGCGATCTTAGCTTCAGCATCGGCTTTCTTCTTGCGTTCCTTGTCGACCACGGCGGCAGGAGCTCCGTTGACGAACTTCTCGTTCGAGAGCTTTGCCTCCACCGACTTTAAGAAACCTTGGGCATATTTCAGTTCTTCTTCGAGTTTCTTCAACTCAGCCTCAGTGTCAACAGAATCGGTGACAGGAATGAAATATTCCTTCGAACGGACGAGGAATCCGAACGCATCGGCTGGCTTCTCGGTCGTGTAAGTTATTGTCTTAACGTTAGTTAACTTCTCAATGATGCAGTCAAAGTCCTTGTTGGCAGTGCCGTTGTCAATAACAACCAAATCCAAGGCCTCTTTGAATGATATATTCTTTTCGGCACGGATCTTACGGATATTGTTGATGACATCCATTGTAAAGTCGAACTGCGCAAGCACTTGATTGTCAATAGCTTTCTGCTTAGGCTGCTGTGCGATGATGATGTCGTCGCCTTCGTTGCGCTCATCAAGGTTATGATAGATCTCCTCGGTGATGAACGGCATGAACGGATGCAGAAGTTTCATCAGGTTTTCGAAGAAAGTGACTGTAGCTCTGTAAGTTACGCCGTCGACAGCCTGTCCCATCGGAGCTTTCACCATTTCGAGATACCATGAGCAGAAGTCGTCCCAAGTGAGTTTATAAACACCCATCAAGGCATCGGAGAGACGATATTTCTCGAAGTTGTCGTTCATCTCAGCCAAAACCTGGTTATAACGGGCGTCGAACCACTTCACTGCCATCTTGGCGGTGTCAGGCTGTGCCGCTTTTTCATCGACATTCCAGCCACGCACCAATCTCAAAGCGTTCCAAATCTTATTGCAGAAGTTACGTCCTTGCTCGCAGAGTGCCACATCGAACAAGATGTCGTTTCCAGCAGGGGCTGAAAGCAGCATTCCCATACGGACGCCATCAGCACCGTAGTTTTCGATGAGCTCAATCGGATCTGGAGAATTTCCTAACGATTTCGACATCTTACGACCGAGCTTGTCGCGCACGATACCGGTGAAATAGACATTATTAAACGGCACTTTACCCTGGTACTCCTCGCCTGCCATGATCATTCTGGCGACCCAGAAGAAGATGATATCAGGAGCAGTGATGAGGTCGTTGGTCGGGTAATAATATTTGAACTCGGCGTTATTCGGATCAAGGATGCCATTGAACAGTGAGAGAGGCCACAGCCATGAGCTGAACCAAGTGTCGAGGCAGTCGCCATCACGACGTAAATCGCTCATAGTCAGGTTGTTATTGCCAGTCTTCTCTTTTGCGAGTTTAAGTGCTTCTTCGTCAGATTCTGCCACCACATAGCCGCCTTCAGGCAGGTAATAAGCCGGAATCTGATGTCCCCACCACAGCTGACGGCTGATGCACCAGTCTTTGATGTTCTCGAGCCAGTGACGGTAGAGGTTGACATATTTTGCAGGATAGAACTGAATCTCGCCGATCTCGACAGGCTTCAGCGCGATCTGTGCGAGGTGTTCCATCTTGAGGAACCACTGCATTGAGAGCTTCGGCTCAATCGGGACGTTAGTGCGTTCCGAATATCCCACCTTATTATTATAGTCTTCAACTTTCTCGAGCAGGTCGGCTTCCTTGAGGTCGATGACAATCTGCTTACGCACTGCCTCGCGGTCCATTCCGACATACATTCCTGCAGCCTCGCTGATGGTTGCATCATCATTAAAAATGTTGATACTCTGGAGGTTATGCTTCTCACCGAGCATATAGTCGTTCACATCGTGAGCCGGAGTCACCTTCAGGCAGCCTGTACCGAACTCGATGTCGACGTATTCATCTTCGATGACCGGAATCACGCGGTTCACCAACGGAACGATGACTTTCTTGCCTTTCAGGTGCTGGTTCTTCGGGTCGTTAGGGTTGATACACATCGCGGTATCGCCCATGATGGTCTCAGGACGAGTGGTTGCCACCACTGCGTAGCCCTTCTCCCCTTCAATCTTATATCTGAGGTAATAAAGCTTGCTATGTTCCTCTTTGTAGATGACTTCTTCATCGCTCAGAGCTGTGAGAGCTTTCGGGTCCCAGTTGACCATACGCACGCCGCGATATATGAGACCTTTTTTATAAAGGTCGCAAAACACGTGAATGACGCTCTTCGAACGGGTTTCGTCCATGGTAAACGAAGTGCGTTCCCAATCGCATGAGCAGCCAAGTTTGCGGAGCTGTTTGAGGATTATTCCGCCGTGCTCGTGCGTCCAGTCCCAAGCGTGCTCAAGGAATTTCTCGCGTCCGATGTCGGTCTTCTTAATGCCTTGTTGAGCCAGCTTGTTCACCACTTTAGCTTCGGTGGCGATAGAGGCATGGTCGGTACCCGGCACCCAGCAGGCGTTCTTGCCCATCATCCTGGCGCGGCGTACAAGCACATCCTGAATGGTGTTGTTCAACATGTGACCCATGTGAAGCACGCCTGTCACATTCGGAGGCGGGATCACGATGGTATAAGGTTCACGTTCATCAGGAGTGGAGTGAAAATAGTTCTTTTTCATCCAATGCTCATACCATTTCTCTTCGGTAGCTTGTGGACTATATTTGCTCGAAAGTTCCATCATTTATAAATTTAAGTTGCAAAATTACGATTTTTCTTGTTTGTATTGAAACTTTTTTATAATTTTGTACGATTTTTGAAATGAAAACGAGAAATTATTCTATGTATAATTAAATTTTTAGAGTATGTCATTATTATCAATTGCAAATTTATGGCAGACCAACCGTACATTGGTGATTTTAATCGGCATTTTGATTGTCGTCATCCCATTTTTGGTCTACTATCTCCGTCAAGCCAAGAAATATCACCCGAAAGGCTTGATTGCAGCGGCTTTAAGTAACATGGGCGAGCGTTTCGGATATTACATCATGAACGCCATCCTGCTGTTGTTCCTCGTGTCGAAATTCGGTTTGCCGGACAGAACCGGAAGTATCATCTACTCGGTGTTTTACTTCGGAATTTATGTTTTGAGCCTTGTTGGCGGTATCATTGCCGACCGCACTCAGAACTATCCGCGTACCATCCAGTGGGGTTTGATCATCATGGCGGCAGGTTATGTCGGACTGGCTCTTCCGTTGTTCAGCAAGGACGCCAACGGCATCATCCTCGACAATGGCGGCGCATGGTGGGGCATCTTGATCTTCACATGCTTCGCATTGCTCTGCATCTCGTTTGGTAACGGCTTGTTCAAAGGCAACCTTCAGGCTCTCGTCGGCAAGCTTTACGACAAGTTCGAGGCCGAAGCAGCACAGAAAGGCCCAGAGGCTTTGGCTGAGGCTAAAGACCGTCGCGACAGCGGTTTCCAGATTTTCTACGTGTTCATCAACATCGGCGGCGTGATCGCTCCGTTCGTGGCTCCTATGCTTCGCGACTGGTGGCTGAAAGCACATAACTTCGTTTACAACGCCGACATGCCGGCTCTCTGCCACAAATTCCTTGCCAACGGCGAACAGACACAGAAGTTCACCGAAAACATGGCAAAATCATTAGTTGATGGTGCTGCAGCTCCTACAGACCTCGTGTCGTTCAGCTCACAATATATCGATGTGTTCAATACAGGTGTGCACTACGCATTCATCGCATCGGTCATCGCAATGATGATTTCGTTGGTGGTGTTCCTTTGCACAAAGAAGATTTTCCCGCAGCCGGCTAAGAAAGAGAAAGCCGAAGTGGTTGAATACACTCAAGAGGAGAAACAGGCAATGGCAAAAGAAATCAAACAGCGTCTCTACGCCTTGTTTGCAGTTCTCGGCATCGCCATCTTCTTCTGGCTCTCGTTCCACCAGAACAGCCAATCGCTGACACTGTTAGCCCGTGACTTCATCGTCACCGACTTCTTCGCGCCGGAGATCTGGCAGTCGCTTAACCCGTTGTTTGTCATTATCTTAACACCTCTGGTGATGTTAGGTTTCGCTGCTTTGGTAAGAAAAGGCAAAGGCGTTTCGACACCTCGCAAAATCGCCTACGGTATGGGCATTGCGGGTCTCGCCTACCTCTTCCTGATGATAATGTCAATTTCGTGCAACTATCCTTCAGGCGATGTGTTCCGTGAAATGGACTCGACTCAGATGGCCGCTGCAGGTCTCTCGAAGTTAGGACCATGGGTGCTTATCGTGACTTACTTCTTCTTGACCGTCGCTGAGCTGTTTATCTCACCTCTCGGACTCTCATTCGTTTCGAAGGTGGCTCCACGTCACATGTTGGGCTTATGCCAAGGCTTATGGCTCGGCGCAACAGCTATCGGCAACCTGTTTATCTTCGTCGGACCTCTCATGTACAACGCTTGGGACATCTGGGTATGCTGGGGAGTGTTCCTCGCCATCTGCCTCGTATCAATGACAGTGATGTTATGCATGGTGAAATGGCTCGAAAGAGTCACCGCATAACTTTAGTTTATAATTTGATGTAGAGACGCCATATTATGACGTCTCTACATTTTAAAACGATAAATATTATATGAAAAATTTGACAAAAGAAGAATTCGAGATTTATTGTCTGTTTATGGCAGCAAATGCTGATTTCGACATCACAAAGCAGGAGCTCATTGCCATGGGTGCAGGCACAAATCCGGAGTTATTCGTAAAGGTATACAACGGTTTCGAAGCCGATAACGACCTCGAGAGAATCAACACTATTCAGGAGTGTAAGGAGTTGTACATCAAGGATGAACTCGACCGCCAGAATCTCTTTGATAGAATGAAAAAGGTGTTCTTCGCCGATAGTAGGTTCACCGCTGCGGAACAGAGTATTTTCACGATGTTAAGGAAACTGATTTAATATTTTTTCCGAAATTTCGGGCAATAGATTAAGAATACGGCTGGCTTTTTGTTCCAGTCGTATTTTATTGATTTCCAATCAGATATAGGTTTACTTACGATTTTCTCATCTTCCATGGTGATGTTCGACGCCACGCAGAGCATGGTGCTCGGATGACAGTTTTTCACCAGATCTTCAATCATTGCGTTGTTACGGAAAGGAGTCTCAATGAAAAGCTCGGTCTCGTCGTTTGCAAATGATTGACGTTCAAGCGTTTTTATTTTAAGGGCGCGCTCAGGTCCTTTTATCGGCAGATAGCCATGGAAACAGAACGACTGTCCGTTGAATCCTGATGCCATCAAAGCCAAAATCATGGCATTCGGGCCAGTCAGCGGAACCACGCGAATGCCTGCTTGGTGAGCGAGCTCTACTATGAGCGCGCCCGGGTCAGCGACGCATGGTGTGCCAGCCTCCGACATCAACCCGATGTCCTGTCCGTCGAGGGCCTTGCCGAGATATGTCAACAAATCGGGATTCTGCGGATTATGCTTGTCAAGTTCAACAAACTCGAGTTCATCGATAGGACAAGGCATATGCATCTTGCTAAGCATACGGCGTGCAGTACGGATGTTCTCCACCACAAAGAAACGGAGCGTCCTCACTACCTCGAGGGTCCCGGCTGGAATAACCTGTTCGGCCGAGGTAGCCCCAAGCAGCGCAGGAAGAAGGTACAATGTCCCAAGTTGTTGACTCATAATGGATTATAGAAGTGTCTGCTCAATCTTGTCGGCGGTAGCACGGAACTGTTTGTCGGTATCGAGCAGGTTGGCGACGGTCTTGAGTGCATGGATGACGGTGGCGTGGTCCTTACCTCCACACTGCTCGCCGATGACGGTAAGCGGTGCCTTGGTGTATTTCTTTGAGAAATACATCGAGAGCTGGCGGGCCTGCACAATGTTACGTTTTCTCGACTTTGTGAAGAAATCGGCTTGTGAGGTGCCCATCTCTTCGCACACCGAGTTGATGATATAGGTGATGGTGATTTCGCGATTCGAGTTGTTGACGAAACGTTCGACCATCTGTTTGGCAAGACTTATAGTGATGGATTTGCGGTTGAGCGACGACTGTGCGATGAGTGAGATAAGGAATCCTTCCATCTCGCGCACATTAGTCTTGATATGCTCAGCGATGTAGTTTACCACGTCTTCCGGCAATTCAACGCCTTCGTTATAGGCTTTGCGTTTCAGGATATTACGGCGGGTCTCGACGTCAGGCATCGACATCTCTGCCGACAGTCCCCATTTAAAACGTGAGATGAGTCGTTGTTCCATATCTTTGATCTCCGCAGGTGGTTTGTCGCAGGTAAAGATAAGCTGCTTGCCTGTCTGCTGAAGATGATTGAAGATATGAAATAGTGTATCTTGAGTTTTCGGTTTGCCCGAGAGATACTGGATATCATCGATGATGAGCACGTCGATCATCTGGTAGAAGTGCACAAAGTCGTCACGGCTGCTCTTAGAGCTGTTGTTACGGCATGAGGCCTGGAACTGCATCAGGAACTGCTCCGCGTTGACGTACACTACTGTCAGTTCGGGATGATGTTTCTTCGTCTCGAGGCCGATAGCCTGACAGATGTGAGTCTTTCCCATTCCTGTCGGGCTGAACACGAACATCGGGTTGAAGGAGGTGCGACCCGGACTCTTCGCTATAGCCTGGCCAGCCTCGTAAGCCACGCGGTTGCACTCACCCACCACGAAATTCTCCATGCAGTAGTTCTCGTTGAGGTTCGACTCAATATTCACTTTCTTGATGCCTGGCAGCGCGAATGGATTCAATATTTTCGACTCGGTATCCTCAAAGTTAATCTGTATCTGTTTAGGCGGATTTTTGGTGTTTGTCCGATCCATTGATGGCTGTTTCATCACCAGCGGACGGTTTTGATCGTTATCCATCAAGACGCTATATTCGAGCTTACATTCCGGACCTAATACTTTGCGAAGTGTTGATTTTATGACTTTTATATAATGAGTTTCGAGATATTCGCAGAAAAATTCGGACGGCACCTGGATGGTAAGGAGACCGTTCTGGTAGTCGACAGGCTTTATCGGCTCGAACCAAGTCGAGAAAGCTTGCGCCGGAACGTTCTCGCGAATCATCGTGAGGCAGTCTTCCCAAATTTCAAACAAATTTTTACCCATCAAAATTTAAGTATATAAAAATCAATTGTTTACGTTGCTCGTTTTCCCATCAAAACGATGTTACAAATATCAACATAAAAAAGTTAATAAAAATATTTTTTTTGTATTGATTATTAATTTTTTTATGTATAAATTACGAGCAAAACGCCAAAATAAGTCCTAAAACGGCTCTAATCCTTTGGTTTTAAACGGTTTTCAAGTATTTTACCTCGACCCCGAAAATTTTCTTCAATTTTTCGACAATTCTGTCGGAATCACTTTGTCTTATTGATATTTCGAGATAGCAGCGAAGTTCGAATTTTGGGTTCTGTTGTTCGAGATTTTCATCTTTAAGAATTCTCATAACCTCATTGAGGAGCGGGTAGTCGAATTCCAGACTATAGACCTCGTCGATGGTTTTTTCAACAATGGTGCAGTTGTCGAGCGCCTCTCGCGCCGACGTCTTGTAAGCGTTGATGAGGCCAGGCACGCCAAGGAGCTGTCCGCCGAAATAACGCGTCACCACCACACATACGTTGGTGACATCTTTTGAAAGTATTTGATTGAGGATGGGTTTACCGGCAGTGCCCGACGGTTCGCCGTCGTCGCTCGAGCGGTAGCAGGCTTTGTCGGGACCAATCATGAAGGCATAGCAGTGATGTTTTGCGTCGAAATATTTCTTACGAATCTCAGCAACGTGTTCTTTCACTTCGGCTTCGGAGTGAACTGGGAATGCCTCAGCGATGAACTTGGAGCCTTTCTCTTTGTAGAGCCCCTCACCTTTCGTGGTCACGATTTTATATGAATCCTCAAATAACAATGTTAAAATTTTTGCAAAAATAACTATTTTAGTTAAAAGATAAAAGAGAAAAGTTAAAAGAGTTTTTAACTCTACTCTTTTAACTAATTTTGTATTTTTGTAGCATGAAAATGTCATCAAATTTAGTTCGCGACTGTCGCAAGCATTATTCTGGCGAGTTGGAGAAGATTTACGGCTTCGACGAGGCTAATGCATTGATAATGATTCTTTTGGAGCATTATTTCGACATCAATAGAATTAAGATAGCGATGAATCCAGAGCTACGTTTGAGTGAATCGGAGCTGTTGACGTTGCATTTTGCGGTTAAGGAACTGCTGAAAAACAGACCTGTGCAATATGTAATAGGTGAGACAGAATTCTGCGGCATGCGGTTTTTTGTGAATGAGGATGTGCTGATTCCAAGGCCGGAAACCGAGGAGTTAGTTAATCAGTTAGCATTTAACCCACACCCGTCATTTCGACCGAAGCGAAGCGGAGTGGAGAAATCTCCTGCAAATATTTCCATCCTTGATATCGGGACTGGGTCGGGTTGCATTGCCATCAGCATCGCCAAATTATTGAAAGGCAGCGTTGTAACGGCAGTCGATATTTCTAAAAAGGCATTGGAAGTGGCAAAAAAGAATGCCGAAGCCAATGATGTTAACGTACGATTCATTATGGATGACATATTGAACCCTAAAAACCTGGAATTGATTGATAATCAATATGATATCATCGTAAGCAACCCGCCATACGTCTGCGAGAGCGAAAAATCAGAAATGCGAGCCAACGTGTTGGATTATGAGCCTTCGACAGCGTTATTTGTTTCAGATCAAGATCCTTTGATTTTCTACAGAAAGATTCTGGAATTCGCGAAAAAGGCATTGAATCCCAACGGTGAAATATGGTTTGAAATCAATGAAAAGCTAGGAAATGATATGAAGAATCTCTGTTTCGAAAAAGGATTCAAAAATGTTGAAATCATAAAGGATTTCAGGGAAAGAGACAGGATTTTAAAGGCAACCATATAAAACACGTAGAGACGTGCCATGGCGCGTCTCTACAGATTTCATCAATTATTTACGGTTTATTACACCATCAAAGCGCCAACCAAACCCAAAATTGCGTAGAATTCTGGGAGAGCGGCGTAGATAAGGGTGTTGGTGAACACATCGTGTCCCTGGCTCACGCCTACGATACCGTTGGCGCATACCTGACCCTGACGGATAGCTGAGATCATACAAACCAAGCCAACGCAGAGTCCGACGCCGAAGATGATGAGACCTTGTGTCGGGTCTGCCTTCATCTTGCTGAGAAGCATGAAGAATGCCACAAAGCCGTAGATACCCTGGGTAGCCGGCAATGCCGACAACACCATGAAGTTACCTGATGACTCTGGACGTTTCTTAAGACCGCCTTCAGCAGCATTGCCTGCCGTTGAAGTGCCTATTGAACTTCCGATACCTGCCAAGGCCAAAACGAGACCCAAACCGACATAACCTAAAATTGTTGCTAACATAGTTTTTATTTTTTAGTTGTTAATATTATCTGAAAGAGGATTATATTTTCTTCCGGCACCCTCGTAACCGGAGTTTTTAAAGAATTCAAGGAAATTAAGACGCAAAGGATGCACGAAAGCACCGAGCACACACATCGCTACATTCAGAACATGACCTATCACCACGATGAGGATAAACCATATCCAGTTAGCTCCCCCATCGCCAAGTGCTTGAAGGCCAATAGCATTGAACGCCTCGCCAAGTTTAGCACCTGCCAAACCGAGAGCATACAGACGCAGGTAACTCAACACGTCACCAAGCAAACCTGTGACCATCTGGTAGGTATCCCAAAGTCCGACACCCATGTTCACTAACGGATTCCGATGTATGTTGTTCAAGAAGAAGATACCCAGTGCCGACAGGATTCCAATAATTATTATGACCCATGTCGCCACCGTGGTCTCCATCACTCCAATGAGAGCAAGACCGCCAACTATGACACCGCCCACAATAAGCAGCGTCCAGCCCCAGGTGCCCAGGGAGTTGGCAAAGCCGTTGACTCTTGTCGCCTGATACGTCTTAACTATCATCGCCAAACAGATATGCACAATACCAACCAAGATTGCCAGCACCATAGTGCCATCAAAACCTGCAATCTCAGTAGGAACCATACATTTCTTTACAGCTTCCGGAATTATACTCCAAGTGAGCATGTCTGTTGAGAAGAACGTGTGGAACAGCAATCCTATAACTGTCGTCGCGATGCCCAGCACCACGCCTAGTTTCGCTATCTCAGGTATCATCTTCTTCAGCAAGAGACTCGCCACAATGAGCACCAGTCCGTAACCGGCGTCGCCCATGCAGAACGCGAAGAACAGCATGAAGAAAATAGAGATAAACACTGTAGGATCGAACTCGTTATATTTCGGACGGCCGTACATGTCGGTCAGCAACTCGAACATCGAGACAAACTTGTTGTTTTTCAGCTTAATCGGCGGGTTGTCGTCGACTTTAGCTTTGTCAACCAAATAAAGCACCTCTTCCCTATCGAGAATATCCTTAAGTTCAGCTTCTTTATCTGTTGGAGCAAAGCCTTCCAGCACTGTGATATAATCTTCAGCGGCTTTCGTTCCTGAAATGTGAGCCAGATGCAAATCGAGTTTCGACATCGTCTTATCAAGCTCCTTCTGAAGATCTTTTTCATGACATTTCAGTTCAGCAAGACGACGGTCTTTCTTCTCAATTTCATACATCAATTCATTGATTTTTTTCTCAATAGCCTTGCAATCACCATCAGGAGCAGGAATCTCCTTCAATGGGAAATCATAGTTTTCATCATCAGAAACGATGACGAAATACATTGTCGAGCCATCATTTGAAATCTCGCTCAGGGCGTAATTCTCATTCCATGTTTGGTCGAAATTTGACGACTTCACCTTATAGAAATGCAGTTTCAGCCCATGTTCCTCGAGTTTTTTAATATTCTTCACATCAAACTGTCCCCAAGGCAGACGCTCATCCATATCTTTCTGAAGCTGAGACAGTTGCGTCTCCATCGTCTCTTTCTCGTTGACGGTGTTTATGACAGACTCAGCAAGGTCACCATTAATTTTGTCGGCAAACTCTGCTGGTGTCACATTCTTCAGCAACGACAGGGCTTTACGGTAATTACCGGCCTTCGACGACAACGTCTCCGACTTCTCATCGACAGGCTTCAGCGAACGGGTGATATCCATCACGCCGACGCCTTGCAGTTTTTTGAGGAACTTTTCCACATCGCCGCTCAGCAGGATGAAATTATATTTCGTCATTTCAATTACCATACTCTGCCTCCTCCTCAAGGATGTGTTTGTTTTTCACGATTTTCTGTGAAGCCTTGGAGAGGTTCTCCTCGTCTTCCATATATCGTTTGATCTTTCTGATGGCTTCGTTATAGCCAGGTATCTGCACCTTTTCGTAAAGGTTGACTTTTTGTGTGGTCTTCTTACGCTGAAAGTCGAGCACACGGCTCACTTCAACGTATACCTCCGACTCGATGCCTAGCTGTGCAAGGTTTTTCAATATCTGTACGCCGTCGGCATACCACATCGGCTTTGTGAAAAGGTTTATGTCTTTCACTTCATAAAGCACCTCTTCCAATGCCGGCACTGGCACGCCCGCCACCTTCACAGTCTTCAGTTTGACATCGGTCACAGAAATCAGTCCTGGCTCAAATTCATTCCAAAGCCGGGCCATGTACTCATACGATT
>CAMZAM010000010.1 GCA_947304185.1 uncultured Bacteroidales bacterium | reverse complement strand
TCAGGGTCCTGCGAGGCTTTGAGAGCATAGGCGCCTGTCATGTAATGACCCATCTCGGTGCGGTGTGTCACATTAGTAATGTTCCAGATGGCGTTGGCGCCTGGGGCGTCCTGCAACGGACCACGAGTGAGAGCGTAGGTATAGCGCTTCGGGTGGTTGGTGTTGCCATACAAGCCCGTCGGAGCCCAGTCGTTGCCAGCCCACATCGCAGGGTTTATGCCGTTCTGCATGTAACCGTCGTTGAACTCCTTCTGATATTGAGCCTTTAACGAGTCATCAGGGATGGCATCGATCAAGCCGGTACCGTAGATGCCGATTGTCGACTCAAGACGGCACACGAAATCGCTGTAAGGGATAGGATTTCCGCCCACTTCGAGAGGAACGTAGAAAGCGTCCTCTGGGATGTAAACATCAGGATAAGTGAGGCTGTACGTTTCGCCGTCATCAAAACGGTTGCCCCATTCGTCGGTGTAGTCGAGCCAACTGATCTGAATCTTGGTCTCGTCGAGAGGTGCCTTGAAAGGTGCAACGGCCTTGGTCTGAGGCATGCCAGTGTACGAGCTGAGGTAAGTGTCGTTACGGTCAGTAAACACTAACAGATAGCCGTTGCCCCAGTCGTCGGCGCGGTAGCGGTTCATGCGCATTCCGTGACCGTAGCCTGGATGGCAGGCGATGCACGAGCTGCGAATGTAAAGAGGTCCCAAGCCGTTAAACGGCTCGTTGTTTTGCGTGTAAGTACGTTCGAAGAAATACTCGCCGTACTTGAACTGTGCCGTCATTCCAGCCTGCACGGTGGCAGGTGTAGGGTCTTCATATGCTGACTGGGTATTGTTGAACGTAGTACCCAACTCACCGCCGGCATAGGTGCCTTCGACGACAACAGGAGCAGGTGTCGGCGAAGGTGTCGTCTTGTTTTCTTTCTTACAAGAAACGACTCCAAATGCCAGCAACACTGCTGTGAAAATTAAAGTTAAACGATTGATTTTAAACATATTATGATTAGTTTAGAATTAGATGTCTTTGACAGCGTCTTTAGCTTCGGCGAGCACATCCGATAACTCCTGGCAAGCTTCCATAGCCTCTCCAGCGCTTGGGTCAGTGTAATTGTGCACAAAAGGAGCCACCATGTTGTTGATTTTTACAAGAGCGTTTTCGATAGCCTCGACGATTCTGTTATCTAACTGAGAATCAATGTTTTTAACATATGCGTGCAATGATTTAGATTCATCGCGTTCGCCCTCGTTACCGCCCATGTAAGCGTTTTTAATAGAGGTGATGTTATCGTAGAAATCGATGATCGACTTCTGGCTATAAGGCGATTCGACGTATGTCGGGTCTTCGCCGGTGTGCGGCTTGCCAATTTTTGATGTTCCAACCTCGTCAGAGATGTCGATGCTGCCGTCGAGAATAGCCTGGAGTGCCTGAGTAAGTGTCACATAGGTGCTTCCAGCCTTGCCGGCGTTCTGCATGTTCTCGCTATAGCTGAAGTCACCGCCGTTGACAGTTGTGTTGAACTCGAGTTCTTCCATCAAAGCGACGTGTGATGCCGGAGCGTTGTCACCAAGCCAGCTCACCTCGAGTTGGAAACAGCGGTTACGGAGGTCGCCCGACACTGCCACAGCGTAAATCATATCGTCGTTGGTAAGGTCAGCTACGTTTCTTGGCTGACCGTCACGGAAGAGCACGTATTCTATGCCGTGGAATCCGAGGAGAGCGTTGCCGAGCTGTTCGCCAGCAATGATGTCGCCGTCTTCAGAATCCAAAGCAGCAATCATGCTTGGACTTGCCATTAGGTTGTTGAAAGCGTCTTCATCGAGCGGCCATGAGTCGATGTGCGGGTCGATACCGAAGTCTGAGGCGGCGCCAAAGAGGAACGCCTCGCTCATCTCCCACCATTTGCGGGCTTCGAGGAAGGTAACACATGCTGTGTTGACATTAGCCTGAGTCATGTCATTTTTCAAAGCTTTAAGGTCATTGACAAGCTGGTCAGTGTAGCTGGCAAGCTTGGTGTAGGTCGGACTCACGGTGTGGTCAAGAAACTGGCTGATGATAGCCGTCTTGACAGCGTCAGTGTCGGTTGTAGGTTCTGAATTAGAATTGTTTGAACTCTTTTTGCATGAGTTGAGTGTTAATGCCAACAGCACTGCGGCTGTCATAAACATCGCGGTTTTAAAAAATTTGTTCATTGTATTAATTATTTGTTAAAAAATCCACTGTAAGCGATGCCCAATGATATCATCGGCTCGTTGTTGTATTGTTCTTTGAGGAATCTTTCTGAAAATTCAGCTTTGATCACGACTTGTTTTATTGGATAGTAGTTCATTCCGAGCGTCATCACATGTCTCTCGGTCCAGTCGTACATAGTGATTGCCGAAGCGTATGGGATATAGCTGTCGTAATAATCATATCTGCCGAAGACGAAAAGCTGGCGTTCGCCGGTGCGTTTCATGCCATGGAAAATGTCGTAGCCAACCTCACCACCTATTGCCACTGCCTCCTCTCCGACGAGAGAACGAGGATATGGCGAGAAGCTCTGGTGGTTCTGGTTTTTATTGTAAGCCGAGATGACGTCGGCGTCGTTGAGATGACCGTAGTCGAAGTTACCTCTTATAATAATACCGTTGGCTTTATAGTCGAACTCTGCAGTGCCGATGAGTACGGTACCTTTCACATTTTTATATTTGTCGGCTTTGTTAGTGACGATGTCGTTGTTAAACGAGTTGCCAATATACCCGCTCACGCCGATATGCATGTTCTTAATCGAGTAATTATCAATGCGTATGGCACCTGCGAGTTTGTTAGCCACCTTGAATTCGTATGCTGAAGCGGCACCGTTTTTCACCCAGTTGGCGTTGTTAAACATATTTGAGTTCAGGCCAGGTACCACAACAGCTTCGTAACGCCACTTCCCTACCCTGCCCCAGATACTAACGCCAGTCTCATGCCAAGTGTTAGGCATGATGGTGAACTCGCCTTCGGGACGGTAGCAAGTAAAAAACTGCGTCGGGAGATGTGCGTTGTTTGTCTGTCCGACAGGCACGATGATATGTCCAAGCCTGATATTCAGTGACTTAGAAAAGGATTTCTGAATCCAGAACTGTTCGAGGGCCACCTCGCCGCCACGTTCTATTTCGTGTTCAAACTCACCTGTTTCCTCAGCTTCCATCTCAATAGCGACTTCGTTTCCGCCGTGTTCAAACTCAATCTCAGTGCCCACCGTCCAGCCGTGACCGAAATCATAGCCTAAATTGATGACCACGTGCGGCAGGTCGACACGGCCATAACCAGGAGAGTCCTTGTAACGGTCGGGATGCGAGTAGCGAAAGACATTATCGCTGTAAAAGGTGCGGGTGTAAACAGCTTCGCCGTAGCCTCCGATTGTCAGTCTTGATTTTGTAACTTCTTTATTTTCAGCAGGGATGGTGTCGTTTTCAGCAGCTTTTAAATCTTTCATCAAGGAGAAAGAAAGCAAAGCGGTGAAAGCGAAAAATGACAATAAAAACTTTTTCATTTCCTAAAAAATAACCTGATTATTCATGATGCGAAATTACATCACATCATAAAGCGGCGAGGTCACCATTTTTAGGGATTTTTGGTTTTTGGAGTAACTATAAATAGGGATTATTATCGTCTTAAACCTTTTATATATCTCGGCTGAGTCAGTTCTTCTTTTGGAGGCTCAGGGACGTCCCAATAGGGATCTTCATCGTCCTCGTCATCATCTTCGTCATCGTCAGGTTTTTCACGCTGTGGGCCTTCTTTACGATATACTATGGCGAGGGCAATTCCCATGATGAATCCGGCAAGATGCCCTTCCCATGAGATATTATTCTCAATGGCATATTTCGGATAGATGCCCCAGATGAGACTCCCGTAGAGGAAAACCACTAATAATGAAACGATTACGAGGCTTCTATTGCCCCTGATGAATCCGCTAACCATAAGAAAAAACGCCAGTCCGTAGATGAGTGCACTGGCTCCGATGTGGATGCCGCCACGAGCGCCGCACCACGTGAGCAAACCGGTGGAAAACATCAACAGAAGCCATATCTTTGTGGCTATCGGACGGTAAAAATAATAAAGACAAGCACCCAACACTATGATTGGCAACGTGTTAGCATAAAGATGACTCCAGCTTCCGTGAAGAAAATGGAACAGAAAAATACCAGGTATGCCGTCGGCTTGCAACGGCTTGATACCGAGGAACGAGAAGTCGAGATGGAAGAGCTCCTCCACGCCTTTCACTATCCAGCAGATGGCGACAAACGCCAGCGGGACTATGAAACTGCGCAGAAGACGGTTTCTTTCCTCCTTGACATCGCCGTTCATCAGTTAGTCTTGAATTTGTAATGAATCTCCTTCAGCTCGTCGTTGGCTTTGGCGATCTTTTTCTTCAGGTTTTCCTTATAATTAACCACCTGCTTTGCTATCGTAGGGTCGCCGACAGCAAGAATCTGAGCCGCCAGAATAGCAGCGTTCAAAGAGTTGTTGATACCCACTGTCGCCACCGGAATTCCCGGAGGCATCTGTACTATCGAGAAGAGTGCATCCATGCCGTCGTTACCCGATTTTACAGGTATTCCGATGACAGGTATCGGAGTCATAGCCGCTATCACGCCAGGCAGATGGGCCGCCATTCCCGCTGCCGCGATGATGACTTTAATGCCACGTTTCTGAGCGTTTTTAGCGAACTCTTCGACTAATTCAGGCGTGCGATGAGCACTCAAAGCGTTCATCTCGAACGGAATCTCCATCTCATCGAAAAAGACCAGAGCCTTCTCCAAAACAGGAAGGTCCGACGTGCTTCCCATAATTACACTTACTAACGGATTCATACTAAAAAAATATTTTTTGCAAAGTTACTAAATTAATTTTTATATTTGCAAAAGTTAACGATTTTTAGCAAAAATATCTAACAGATTGATTATGAGCATCATAAAAGTTTCTGACAAAGAGTTCGCTCCTTTTATCCCACAAGATCAGATTGAAAAAGAAATTCATCGCATCGCCACTGAAATCAAGCGTGACATGATTGATAAGGAGCCTCTGTTCCTCGTCATGCTCAACGGCGCGTTTATGTTTGCCGCCGAGCTTTTTAAAACCCTCGACATGCCTTGCGAGATGGCGTTTGTGAAGTATAAATCGTACGTCGGAACGCAGAGTACGGGTCAGATGAACGAGCTGTTAGGCATTGAGGCTGAGAAGATTAGCGATCGTAACATCGTCATCGTGGAAGACATCGTCGACTCAGGCTGCACCATGAACGAACTTCTGAAAGACCTTAATAAAAAAGGTGCGAGGAGCATCAAAATTGCTTCGATGATGTTCAAGCCGAACGCGTTTAAGTTCAACTTTAAAATCGACTACATCGGGATGAATATCGGCAACGATTTCATCGTCGGATATGGCCTCGACTACAACGAATACGGACGAAATCTGAAAGAAATTTATAAAATTGTTGAATAATGAATATCATACTTTTTGGACCTCCAGGTGCTGGCAAAGGCACTCAGTCACAACAACTTAAGGAAAAATATCACCTCACTTACCTCTCAACAGGCGACATACTTCGCGAAGAGATGGCCGCCGAGACCGAAATCGGCAAGAAAGTGAAAGACATCATCAGCAAAGGCGGCTTGGTGTCGGACGAGATCGTCGTTTCTATCATCAAAGGAAGAGTGGGCGCTAACTTGAAGTCGGCAGGATTTTTGTTCGACGGCTTCCCACGCACGGTGAAACAGGCCGAGATGCTCGATGAGATCATGAAAGGTTTCTCTTTGAAAATCAACGCTGTTTTGAGTCTCGAGGTGCCTGAAGACATCCTCATCGCCCGTATGCTTGAACGCGGCAAGACCAGCGGTCGCGCCGACGACAACATCGACTCTATCAAACACCGTTTTGTGGAATATAAGGAGAAGACAGCACCAGTGCTCGACTACTACAAGAAACAAGGCAACCTCATCGGAATCAACGGCGTCGGTGAAATTTCAGAGATTTTCGCAAACCTCTGCAAAGAAATTGACAAGCTATAATTTGACACAATTGTTTTTAAGACAGGAGTAACAAGATTAACAGGATTTGGATAACAATTTTGTAAAACCAGATATCTTGTATCTCCTGTTAATCCTGCCTAAATAAAAAACATGTCGCAAAACATGTCATATCATTCTGGCGTCGCCGTTCCTGTCTTTTCGCTGCGAAGCGAGAGCAGTTGCGGCATCGGCGAGTTTCTCGACCTGAAGAAGCTCGCAGATTGGTGTGTAATGACGGGACTGAAAATGATTCAGATCCTTCCCATCAACGACACCACGACAGACGGTGGATGGAGCGATTCATATCCCTATAAGTCAATCAGTACCAAGGCATTACATCCTATTTATCTTAATCTGGAACGTGTCGGGGAACTGAAAGACAGAAAAGACCAAAAACATTTCGAGGAGCTGAAGAAAGAGCTCAACGCGAAGGAGTTTGTCGATTATCCTGAAGTTTTCAAGACCAAGATGTGGTATCTTCATCGAATCTACGATTCGCTGAAATGTGATGCTCCCGAAGGTCGCAATGTGATGACCTTCGGTCAATGTGCCGCTTCGCGGGATGTGAAGGCCCTCGGCCAATGTGATGGGTTTTATGAGTTTCTGCAGGAGCAGTGCGACAAGCAGCTGTCGGAGGCCGTTACCTATCTTCACGAGAGAGGCATCATGCTCAAGGGCGACTTGCCAATCGGGGTGAACCGTGAGAGCGACGACGTGAAACAGAATCCGCATCTTTTCAACTTGGACATGGAAACCGGCGCTCCGCCTGACGGCTTCGCGCCTCAAGGGCAGAACTGGGGCTTCCCCACATATAACTGGGCTGCGATGGAAGCCGACGGATTCCAGTGGTGGAAAGAACGCGTAGAATGGTTTAAACAATATTTCGATGCCCTTCGCATCGACCATATCCTCGGGTTTTTCCGCATCTGGGAGATCCCCAAAGGCAGTCCGGATGCAAGTTACGGGCATTATTCGCCTGAAAACCCGAAGCTTTGGGAGATTGAAGGAAGAAAACGGTTAAAGGAGATTTTTGGTGACAGATCATTGCTGATTTGTGGCGAAGATCTCGGCATGGTGGCACCATGTGTGCCAGGAGTGATGCGCGAACTGGGCATTTTGAGCCTCGAGGTGCAACGTATGCCAAAAAATGGCACATGTTTATTCAGCGACCCACGCACAAACCCTTATCTGAGCGTCGACACAACGGGGACACACGATATGCCGACGATACGCAGATGGTGGGAACAAGACCGTGCGCTGTCGACACGCTATTATCACGAGATGCTGCATCATACCGACGATCCACCATATTTCTGCGAGCCGTGGGTGTGCCAGGAGATAGTGGAGCAACACCTCAACTCGAGTTCGCAGTGGGTCATACTCCCTATCCAGGATTACATCGCTATGGATGGCGACTTCCGTTGGGATAACACCGCTGGCGAACAGATCAACGAGCCCGCCGACCCACACTGGAAGTGGAAATACCGCATGCATCAAAGCGTGGAATCGTTGCTCGAAAATGAAAATTTGAATAAGAAATTAAAAGAATTAGTCAAAAAATATAATCGATAATTATGCAATTCCCATTGATAAAAAACGCCTCTCAAGGCACTAAACTGTTGATCTTCATACTGTTGCTAATCTTCGGATTGGCGTTCAGCAGCGTACTCGGAGCGTTATTCCTGCTGTCGGGAGATGGCATGAACGACATCACAAACATTCAGATCGGACAAGTCATAAGTCAAGTTTTCGGCTTCATGCTGCCACCGATACTTTATGTGATACTCGTTAAAGAAAAGCCTTTTGACTATTTGGGATTCAAGAAGTTACAGCCATGGTCACTACTTGGAATAGTGGCAATTTTCACTATAATACCATTCCTTGCCATGGTGACAGAATGGAACGACAATATCAGTTTACCTGAGTCGATGGCCGTTCTTGAGCAGAAACTGCGTTACATTCAGGAACTCGCCAACGAGACGACTGAGAAATTTATGACCGAAGGCTCGCTATTCTCGGGATTGCTTATCGTAGCTGCATTGGCGGCCATCAGCGAGGAGTTGCTGTTCCGCTCGGTGATCCAGAAGGCGATGATAAAAATCTGCAAGAACGCTCACATCGGAATCATTCTGACAGCCATAGTTTTCTCGGCTTTCCACGGCGATTTCTTCGGATTTTTCCCTCGTTTCATCCTCGGACTGATGCTAGGCTATATGTTCTACCTCAGCGGCTCGATTTTCCCATCGATGTTGATGCATTTCGTGAACAACGGCACAATCGTGATGCTATTTTACCTAAATAAAAAGGAGGTTATTAACGTCGATGTGGAGACATTCGGACTGACCGACAACGTGTTGGTGATAGCGATGAGTTTGATTACGACCGTAGCAATATTTATAGCATGTAATCGTTTAAGATTAAAGAATGACAATTGATAAGCTTTTCATATTAAAATTTTTGAAGTTCGGAGCCGTCGGATTCTCTGGCGTTTTCGTTGATTTCGGTGTGACTTATCTCTTCAAGGAGATAATAAAAATCAACAAATACGTGAGCAACGCCATCGGTTTCATCTGCGCTGCAACTTCAAACTATATCTTAAACAGGATTTGGACCTTCCAGAGCGACAATGCTAACGTCGCCACGGAATACGGAAAGTTTATGCTTGTCTCGGCTATCGGATTGGGTATCAATTCGTTGACGCTTTATCTTTTGACCGACAAACTGAAATGGAACTTCTACCTCAGCAAGATTTTCGCCATCGGCATGGCGACGCTTTGGAATTTCTTCGCAAATCTGCTGTTTACATTTAGGTAATCCTACACCAATTCGGTGTATTTTTTCAAAAAATCTTCTGCAAAGATCAGCGGCATCAGGTTATCCATCTTCTCGCTTATGATGATTGGGCCTTCTTCACCTTGCATAATGACGCGCAACGGCTGGTTGTGACGGCTCTCCGCCTCTATCATAGCCTGACGGCAGCTGCCACATGGAGGCACCGGCTGCGAGATCGTGCCGTCGCTGCCGATGGCTGTCACCGCAAGGGCCACAATAGGCTGATCAGGATAGTTGGCTTGGGCGCTAAACAATGCCACTCGCTCGGCACAGAGTCCTACAGGATAAACCGCGTTTTCCTGGTTGCTGCCGATTATCACCGTACCGTTGGCAAGTCGCACTGCCGCTCCAACCTTAAACTTTGAATAAGGGGCGTAGGCGTTTTTCGCCGCTTCTTTAGCCTTCAGCAAAAGAGTGCGATCGTCGTCGTTCAGCTCGTCGATGGAGTTGAATTCAAGAAAAGAGAGTGTCAGTTTATGTTTTTTCATGTCTGTTATTTAGTTCCTTTTAGGATGTTTTTGTATTCTTCCTGATCCAAAATCACTTCGAATGCCTTCGCAAGTTCCGGGTCGTCGTCCAAAGTGGCGATGACACGGCCTTTCTGATAGTAATAACGGCTCACTATCTCGTATTTCAGCAGCTGTTCGATCTCCTTACGGTTGTTGAGCAGGTCTTTGGCCTTCTCTTCTTCAATCATCGTAACTGCTTGATTAAGAATTGGTTGAATCTCATCGAGATAACCTTCCATCTCGGCACTCTTCTCCAGTTCTTTGATATCCAACTCGCTCTTGGATGTAAACGTAAAGCCTTCATCCTTAACGAATTGCATAAAGTCATCATAGATCTTATCGGTGATCTGGAAATCTTTTGCCGATTTTATCGACTTATGCTCTCTGTAGAACTTGTTGGCGTATTTGAAGAAGATGTTTTTCGCATAGAGATAGGTGGTGATTGTCGACATCATCTCCGGCTCGATCTTCACATCTGGCGTGATGCCGTGACCTTCGTACACGACGCGGCCGCTGGCGGTGTGGAAGACCTTACCGAGAGTGTCAGCTTTTGCTATGGTATCGGCAGTTTTCTTATTCTTCTTCGAGTAGTCGATCTCCTGAATGCAGCGGTTGCTTGGCAGGTAGTAATGAGCTACCGTCACCTTGATCTGGGTGTTGTAGCTCATCGGTAAGATATTCTGTACCAATCCCTTACCGAATGTACGCTGTCCCATGATGACACCTCTGTCGAAGTCCTGAATGGAACCTGCGACGATCTCTGATGCCGAGGCACTACCTTCGTTGACGAGGATTACCAGCGGTATGTCGAGGTCGAGAGGATCGTGTGTGGTGTAGTGGTTATAGTTTTGTTCAGCCACCTTACCTTTCTGATACACAACGAGTTTATTCTTTGGGACGAACATATTGACGATGTCGACAGCTTCGTTGAGCAGTCCGCCGCCGTTGCCACGCAGGTCGAGGATGAAGCCTTTGAGTTCGTGGTCTTTCTTCATGCCTACGATGACGTCTTTCAGTTCGCGGGCACAGTCTTTGGTAAACTGCGACAGTATGGCGTATCCGATGCCGTTGTCAAACACAGTTGAATAAGGGATATTGTCGATTTTTATCTTCTCGCGTTTCAGTTCCTTCACGTAAGGCTCTTTCTCGCCTGGGCGTTGCATCTTCAGCTTGACGATGGTGCCAGGAGTACCTTTCAGCAGCTCGCTGATCTCGCTTGTGTTCTTGCCTGTCACGTCGATGCCGTTGACTTCCACGAAGATGTCGCCAGGGATGAGACCTGCCTTGGCAGCCGGGAAGCCTTCGTAAGGCTCTGAAATCATAGTCTTTCCGTCGGAATACTGTATCAGCGATCCGATACCGCCGTATTCGCCTGTCGTCATGAGCTTCACGTCTTCGATCTGCGACTCAGGGATGAGCACGGTATAGGGATCGAGACCTTCGAGCATGGCGTTGATGGCGCTCTCGTTGAGCTCGGCAGGGTTGATCTCCTCGACGTAATACATATTAAGCTGACGCAGCACATTATTATATATATCGAGGCTTTTTGATATCTCGAAGTTATTCTTCTGGGTCTGACCCATCGCGTTCACCGCGGTGAGAACCAATAAAATCAAGGCTAATCTAAAATATCTCATAATCTTATAACTCTAAACTTTAAACTCTACACTCCAAACTCCTATGGAACCGGATCATATCCTGAGCCGCCCCATGGGTTGCACGACGCCACTCGTTTTATCGTCAGCCATCCGCCTTTGATGGCGCCGTATTTGCGTATCGCCTCGATGCCGTAGTTGGAGCATGTCGGGGTGTAGCGGCAGTTGCGGCCAATGAAAGGAGAAAGTGTGTACTGATATATCTTTATCAGCAAAATAAGGAAGTTTGCCGGCAGTTTCACTATGAAGTTTAGTACCTTTTTCATAATTTCTCGACCAAACGTTCAACCACTTTTTTCATTTTCTCCTCTATCTCATCATATTTTAAGATGACTGTAGCGTTATATACTAACGCAACATCGAGCGTTTTGTTGTTTTCTTTGCATAATTTCATCAGTTCGGCCTTGTTTTTTCGCCAGCATTCGCGGATAAGGCGCTTCACGCGGTTACGTTTTATGGCATGATGAAATCTTTTCTTGGAGACTGATACGAGAATTCTTGGAATCGCAACCTCTTGATTTTCAGCATCATACAGATGTACGACAACACGAAAAGGATACAACGAGAATCCTTTTCCTTCTTCAAATAAAGTCTGTACAGCTTTTTTCAGATATATGCGCTGCGATTTCGGTAGTCCTTGCTTGGGTTCCAATTATCTCTTCTTTGCTTTTTTGATTTCAGCGTCGAGATACTCCTCAATCGCCATCGTGATTGACGGGGCGGTCTTGGTAGGAGCGCTGAGGCTGAGGTTGAAGCCGGCGTCGGTGACGGCCTTGGCGGTCGAAGCGCCTAAAGTGCCTATTGCCACCTCACCTTGCACGAAGTCAGGGAAGTTGATCTTCAGTGAGTCGATACCTGCAGGGCTGAAGAAAACAAGCATGTCGTATTTTGTGATGTCGACATGTTTCAGGTCGGACGGCACCGTGCGGAACAGCATGGCTTTCTTATAGTTGAGCTTCGCTGCGTCCATCATCTCAGGGTGATCCTCATTGGTGATGATGTTTGAAGTAGGCAGGAAATACATCTCCTCGCGATGTTTCTTCATGATTTCAATGAGGTCGGCAAACGTCTGGTTTCCGTAGAAAATCTTACGTTTGCGGAACTGGATGTAATGTTGGAGATATAATGCTGTCGCTTCGTTGACACAGAAATATTTCAAGTCGTCCGGCACAGTGTAGCGCATCTCTTTTGCGATGCGGAAGAAATGATCCACTGCGTTGCGGCTTGTCAGGATGATAGCGGTATAATCGGTGAGTTTCACATGTTCCTGCCTCAATTCCGATGCTTCCACGCCCTCAATGCGGATAAATTTTTCAAAATCTATCTTGACATTGTACTTTTTGATGATACTATCCCAATGAGTTTTAGAAATATCAGCTGGTTTTGGCTGTGAAACGAGTATGTTTTTAATCTTCATTTTTCAAAAACATTATTATATAATCCTATAATACACAATTAGTTACAACCAAACGACAGAGCATTGTGATGGCAACTGACAGTGGTATAATTTCGAGGGTGCAAAAATACAAAAAAATATTGAATAAATTCATCTTTGATAAAATTTGGAACTCAAAAAATGTCTTAAAAATTCTTATCCCACTGATTATCAATACTATAGAACTTATTATTATCAAAATAAATTTTGTCGGATAAAATATCATGATCAGGCCCAAAACGATGAGTCCGATGTTAAGGATGGCCATAGTCGACAGGTGCGTCACGGTATGGTGTGTGGTAGCCGATTCGATGCCGAAAAGCCAGCCATATAGGGTGATAAAGAGGTATTGGATTATGCATAACGCAGCGATGAAGGTGCAGACGTCGAGGTAGAAGCTAAAACTGCCGTAAAGGCCAGTATTTCCTGAAAACACGAGGATTATCTTCTGCACCACGAGAGCCAGAAGGGCGATGTATGAGACGAACACCGTGAGGCCGTTGATGCTCAATATTGGGTTCCATTCGCGTGACATACGGTCGCTGTCAGAAGGCTGCGAAAGCACCGACAGCATCATGCGGAAACGCAGGCTATAGAGCTGCTTGTTGATGACCATAAGAAATATGGCTGCGAAAACGATAATGAAATTCCATGAGGGCGAAATAGCCTTCACCACACGGAGGCTTGGCTCGAGCGTTGAAGCAAGGTTTTCTGTAACTATTTGAATATCAGCAATTTCACTCATAGAATCCCGTCAAAATTTTCTTCTGCAAAAATATAGAAAAAATTTGGATTTTTATGATAAATATTGTATTTTTGCGAAATAATTTTTGCAGAAAATTTCAAATCATAAATAATTGAACTATGGGACTTATTGAAGAAATCATTGCCAATGCGCAGGCTAACAAACAGCGCATCGTGCTCCCAGAGGGAGACGAACCAAGAACATTGAAGGCTGCCGACCGCCTTGTTGCTGACGGCATCGCCGACATCATTTTGATCGGACCGGCCCAGAAGATCGCCGACATGGTGAAGGAATTCGGCCTCAAGAATATCGGCAAAGCCCGTGTCATCGACCCGCAAACCAACCCTGACAGACAGAAATACGCCGACCTGCTTTTCGAGCTTCGTAAGGCAAAAGGCATGACACCAGAGCAGGCTTACGACCTCGCAGGTAACTTCATGTACCTCGGCATCTTGATGGTGAAGGCAGGTGAAGCCGACGGTCTCGTCAGCGGCGCACGCTCAACCACAGGCGACATGCTCCGCCCAGCATTACAGATCATCAAGACTGTGCCGGGAGTCACTTGTGTTTCAGGTGCTTTCACGATGTTCTTACCTGAAGGATGTCCTTACGGCACCAACGGACGCATGGTGTTTGCCGACTGCGCAGTCACACCGATGCCGACAGCCGAACAGCTTGCAGAGATAGCCATCTGCACTGCCGATACAGCAAAGGCCATCGCTAAGATCGATCCTATCACAGCCATCTTGAGCTTCTCGACCAAGGGCTCGGCCAAGCATGAAGTCGTCGACAAAGTCATCGAGGCTACACGCATCGCACAGGAGCGCCGGCCAGACCTGGTGCTCGACGGTGAGCTCCAAGCTGACGCCGCCATAGTGCCGTCGGTGGGCGCAAGCAAAGCCCCGGGCAGCGCTGTTGCAGGAAAAGCCAACACCTTGGTGTTCCCATGCCTCGAGGTAGGAAACATCGCTTACAAACTCGTCCAGCGTCTGGCCGGCGCTGAAGCAGTAGGCCCAGTGCTGCAAGGTCTCGCAAAACCATGTAACGACCTCAGCCGTGGATGTTCTATCGACGATGTCTATAAACTCGTTGCAATCACATGTAACCAAGCTATCGCACAAAAAGTTAAAAGATAAAAGTTAAAAGAGATGAAAATATTAGTTTTAAACTGCGGTTCGTCATCAATCAAATATCAGCTGATTGAGATGGACGAAAAGAATCACTCAGTATTGGCAAAAGGCCTCTTGGAACGCATCGGCCTCGAGATGGGCGAGTTCACTCATAAATGGAACGGTCAGAAGCACTACGAGCAGCTTCCTATCCCGAACCATACCGAAGGCATCAAGATTGTGCTTCAGGCACTTACAAATAAGGAATACGGCGTCATCAGCGACCTGAAAGAAATCAAAGCTGTCGGTCACCGCGTGGCTCACGGCGGAGAGAAGTTCACGCACAGCGTCCGCATCGACGACAACGTCATTAACCAGATCAAAGACCTCTGCGACCTCGCTCCTCTGCATAACCCGGGCGCCTTGCAGGGCATCGCAGCAATGCAGGCAGTCCTCCCGGGCATCCCGATGGCAGCAGTGTTCGACACCTCATTCCATGCCACCATGCCGCCAGAGGCATATCTCTATGCCATCCCTTACGAATACTACGAGAAATATCGTGTACGTCGCTACGGATTCCACGGCACCAGCCACAAATACGTGGCCGAAAAAGCCGCTGAATATGTCGGAAGAGACTGGAAAAACACCAAGATCGTCACCTGTCACCTCGGCAGCGGCGCATCTATCGCAGCAGTAGAGAACGGCAAGTCGGTGGAGACATCAATGGGCTTCACCCCTGTCGAAGGTCTCGTGATGGGCAGCCGCACTGGCGACCTCGACCTCGGCGTCTTCATGTACATCATGGACAAGGAAGGCTACACCACAAAAGAGATGAACACCCTCGTCAACAAGAAGTCTGGACTCATCGGCATCACCGGCAACTCACAGGATATGCGTGACGTGCGCGCAGGCCGTGACGCTGGCGACGAACGCTGCACCTACGCCTTCAACATGTTTGCACACCGCGTGAAAAAATACATCGGCGCCTATACAGCCATCATGAACGGCATGGACGTCCTCGTGATGACAGGCGGCATCGGCGAAAACGCATGGTTCATGCGCGAAGCCATACTCGAAAACATGGAGTTCTTCGGCATCAAGATCGACAAGAAGCTGAATGAGACTATCATGGGTGACGCAGCCGTCATCTCAACACCTGACTCAAAGGTGAAGGTGGTCGTATATCCTACCGACGAGGAATATATGATCGCTAAAGACACGTTTGATTTGGTGAAATAAAGCATTGGCTTTTGGCTATTGGCCGTTGGCTATTAGCGGACATGCTAACGGCTAATGGCCAATATTTTTATCGATTTCATAATATGGCGTCTCAACTGGCGTTTATATAACAAACATAATAACATGAAAAAAATCAATTATTTAAGCCTGATTGTCGGCATAATGTTGCTGGCATTCTTGTCGGGATGCGACAAAAACAAACAGTCGAACAGCAGAATCATCGAGAAGATTCGTCCCGTCAGCGAGACTTTGTTACCTCTCTTAGACAGCTACACGTCGGGCGTCATCACCGAAGGCGAGCCTATAGTGGTGCGATTCAAATACCCGAACACGCTGAAAGTTAAACAAGGCGAGACATTGCCAGCCAAGCTTTTCAGCTTCACACCGGAACTGAAAGGTAAGGCGGTGTGGCTCGACGAGACCACAGTGGCTTTCAGATACGACAAAATCGACAACACAAAACAGTATGTCTGTCGTTTCAAAGTGGCGGAGATGCTGGATGTCGCAGCGACAGAAACGTTGGAGTTCAGCTTCGGCGTGCGCCGTCAGACATTCAACCTCACCGATGTGTATCCCACGTGTCAATCAACCGATGCTATGGACTACCTGATGTATGTCAACTTTGCAGCGCCAGTGAGTTTTGAAGATGCAGAAAAAATATTAGATGAGTCGATTACTGAGCAATATCAGGTGGAGACGAACTTTATCAACGATAACAGTTATATGTTCGCCTTGCGTTCGATTCCTCGTAGAGATGCTGATTATAATATCAACATAACTTTAGACGGCAAAAATATCGGTTCCGATACTAAGATAGATAAGACTTTGACCATCTACGCCAAGGATAAGTTCATCCCTGTTGATTTCGATGTCGAAAAATCATCAGGAGAAGGCATCTTGTTCTTCTCGCAGCCGCTGAAACAGGATCAGAACCTCAACGGACTTATCACATTCAGTCAGCAGAAACTGGCAGCAAAATATAGCATTCAGGATAATTATATCACGTTTTATTTCGATAAGTCGAGCCTCTACAGCTATCAGCTAGAAAATATCAATATGTATGTGAGTGGCATCCGCAGCGCTGCCAACGACATCATGCAGGACGACGCAGAGTTCACCTTCTCGTTGAACGAATATGAGCCGAAAGTGCGCTGGACCAACAACGGCGTGATCGTCCCCGACATCAAGGAGACGACAGTGTATTTTGATGCCGTTTGTCTTAACTCAGTGACACTCAGGATTATACGTATATACGACGACAACATCTTATCCTTCATTCAGGACAACGACATGAGCAACACTTATGGCATCCGTAAGGTCGGAAGGTTGGAGAAGAAGGTGCGTCTGCAACTCGACAACCCTAACCTCACACAGTGGAAGACCTACCCTATCGTGCTCTCCGACTACGTCGACGTGGAGCCGGGTGCGATGTACCAGCTGAGTCTCAACTTCGGTCCGGCCGATTATATGTTAGCCACCGACGAGATGAAACGCGAAGTGACAGAAAACGCCCAGCGTGAGGCCGACTATTGGGATGGCGAGGTGTACGACTATAAGGAATACCGCTACGACGGCAAATGGGGCGATCCTAACGGCTATACATATTATAACTATGTGGAACAGCTGAAAAACATAGTGGTCAGCGACCTCGCTGTGACTGCCAAGATGGGTCGCAACGACTTCATCGACGTGTTCGTTTATCAGATCTCCGACGCCAAGCCGGCATTGGGTGCTGAGGTGGAGATTTATAACTACCAGAAGCAGATGATTGCTAAAGGCGTTACCAACAAGGACGGTCATGTGCAGATGCAGTGCGTCAACAAGCCTGCCTACATCATCGCCTCTGACCGCAAAGGTAGCAAGTCGGTGATAAAACTCAACGACGGCAATGCCTTGTCGTACAGCCGTTTCAATGTTGATGGCGAACCAGTAGAGAAAGGCATCGTAGGCTTTGCTTACTCCAACCGCGGAGTATGGCGTCCGGGCGACGAGATACAGATCAACCTCATGCTCGCCGACGCCGACGGACAACTGCCTGAGAACTACCCTGTCGTGCTTGAAATCACCGATGCTTCAGGACGTCTCTACGCCAAACAGGTCAACACCAAGCCTATGAACGGCATCTACTGTTATAACGTGCCAACCAACCCGAGCGATGAGACGGGTATCTGGACGGCTCGTTTCAAGGTGGGAACGACGACAATCACGAAGAACCTCCGCGTGGAGACCGTGAAGCCTAACCGCCTGGAAATAAAATTCGAGCTGCCTGATGTCATCTATCTTACTAGGGCTGAAAAAGTCGTTTTATCATCAAAATGGCTTAACGGATTGAAAGCCAATGGCTTAAAAGCCGAGGTCGACGTAAAGGTACGCAACGGACAGACTAAGTTCAAAGGCTTTGAAAACTACTGTTTCGACAACGACGCCGAGCATTTCGAGGCCACCGAGCTCGCGCTGTTCAGCGGCTCGCTCGGCAACGAAGGAACTGCCCACGTCAGCTTCGACCCTCTGAAAAACCTCAGCTCACAGCAGATGATGAATGCTGTGTTCACCACCAAGGTCTTCGAACAAGGTGGCGACTTCAGCATCGCGTCGTTCAAGGCCATGCTGTCGCCATTCACCAGATACGTCGGCGTGGAGCTGCCTGAGACGACATCGAAATACGGAAGCTACTACGATACCAATAAAGACTGGAACTTCAACGTGGTGATGGTGAACGACAACGGCAAGATCTGCAACGCTACAGTCTCCCTCGACTACGCACTTTATAAACTAGATTCTTACTGGTGGTGGTCGAGCGAAGACGAATACAGCCTGCAGCGTTATGCTTCGGGCACTTACAAACGCCCGATGAAGAGCGGTACCCTGACATGCACAGGCAATGCCTCCATGAACTTCAATATCCCTGATTCTGAATGGGGATGCTATCTGCTCGTGGTCAACGACAAGCAAGGCGGACACACATTTGCCAAGGTCATCAGCTTCGACTGGGGCTACGGACACTCGTCGTCAGAGTCAGGCGCACCGGCACATCTCTCGATGAAAGCCTCCGCCGACAGTTATAAGGTGGGCGACAAAGTCGTGGTGACATTCCCCGCCAACAACAAGGCTAAAGCTCTCGTCACGGTGGAAGCTAACGACAAGGTGTTACAGTCATTTGCACTCGACAACCTCGGTGAGGAAGGCAACGTTGAATTCACCGCCACTGCCGACATGATTCCTAATGTCTACGTCTACGTATCATTGATACAGCCTCACGATGCCGGCAACGGCATGCCAATACGTCTGTATGGCGTCATCCCTGTCAAGGTGGAAGATCAGAATCTGAAGCTACAGCCGACGATCACAGCACCTGAGACCTCCAACACCAAGAAGACCATCGAGGTGAAGGTCAACGAGGCCAACAAACAAGCCATGACATACACTCTCGCCGTGGTCGACGAGGGCATCCTCGGGCTGACGAACTTCAGCACGCCAAACCCTTACGGTTACTTCAACAGCAAGCAGTCGCTGATGGTGCGCACCTGGGACAACTACGCCTCGGTCATCGACGCCTTCAGCGGTGAGTTCGGCTCAATCTACGCCATCGGCGGTGACGGCATGGTAAGTCAGGAGATAACGTTAGACAAGCGCTTCAAGGCGTATGCCATCACCATTGGCCCATTCGAGCTGAAGGCCGGCGACACCAACACCCATGAGTTCGAGGTGCCGGAATGCTCCGGTGCATTGCGTTTCATGGTGGTGGCACACGGCAACGGCAAAGCCTTCGGCAGCGCCGAGAAGAAGATGACCGTCATCGACCCTATCACGCTCTATGCCTCGGCACCACGCGTGGTGGCTCCAGATGACGAACTGACGCTTAAGATTCAGGTGCTTGCGCCATCACTCAAAGGCAAGAACCTTGACGTGACGTTCAACAACAAGAACCTCACCGCCATCGAAGACTTACCTTCATCAGTAAATATTGATAAAAACGGCGAGGGCATGATAGTGGTCAAGGCTCGCGTGCCCGAAGCGACCGGCGATGCCGTGCTTAAGGCTTCGGTGACAGGCGCAGGCTACACCGCTGAGTCGTCGACAGCCATGCCTATAAGGATGCCTTACGCCGAACGTCGTAACACAATCACGAAAGAAGTGGAAGGCGGACAGACACTGGAGATACCGTTCACTCTCGACGGCATCGCCGGTACGCAGCAAGGTCAGATCACGGTGTCGTCACTGCTGCCGGTAGACCTGTTCAGCCGCCTCGACTACCTCACGTCGTATCCTCACGGATGCCTCGAACAGGTAACATCGAAGGCCTTCCCACAGCTTTATCTTAACTATTTCATCCAACAGAATGAAGATGGCAAGGCCAATGTGAAATATAACATCGAGAGCGCCATCACAAGCCTGAGATCATATCAAAAATCCGACTTCTCGATGACCAACTGGGTGGGTGGTAACTACAGCGACCCGTGGACAGAGATCTACGCTCTGCATTTCCTCGTAGAAGCCCAGAAACAAGGCTACAACGTGCCACAATATTTCGTTGATGGACTTAAAAAATACCAGGCCGGAAAAGCAAAACAATGGCGCAACAACCCCGACTTCAAGCCAGGTGAGACCATCCAGGCCTACCGTCTGTTCGTCTTGGCACTTGCCGGCGCCCCCGAGATGGGTGCGATGAACCGTTTCAAGGATATCGAGATGAACTATTCGTTGACGAAAGTCCTTGCCGCTGCTGCATTTGCACAGACTGGAAAGACTAAGATAGCACAGAACCTGATGCCTGTCGTGGGCGAAAACGAAAGGATGTCGGACTACTACAGCTCGTTCGGATCTACCATCCGTGACCTCGCCTTCCTGACATACGCTCAGATGCTATGCGACGTCGACGAACAGACTGTGAAAGACAACATCAATACAATATGCGGCATCCTAAATACAGGTTGCTGGCTCGACACGCAGTCGACAGCATTCGCGCTCTTCGTGTTAGGCAAATATGCTGAAAAACAAGGCGTTTCAAGTGAGAACCTCTCAGCCGTGGTGAAAGCCAACGACAAAGAACAGACGCTGAACACTAACATGAGTTCGGCAGGATTCAGCTTCGTGCCAAAATTGGGAGACAACACCATAGAAATCAAGAACAACGGCAGCCAGAAGCTTGTCGTCAACGTGTTCACCAAGACCAGCGTGGCTGAATACAACACCGAGGAGAGCGGTTACTTCATCAATATGACTGTCAACTACACAGACAAGAACGGCAACCCGGTTAATTTCAATAACTTACGTATTGGCACCGACATTCGTATTGAGATGACGGTGCAGAACCCGAGTGAATACAGAGTAACCGAGTTAGCGTTGTCGTACTACCTGCCATCAGGCTGGGAGCTTGTCAACGACCGTCTGAGCGGTGATGACGCCAACAGCGGTGCCAAACACATCGACTACCGTGATGACCGCGCCTACATCTACTTCGACCTCACGCCGAAGTCGAAGAAGACCTTCGTGTTGAAGGCCAACGCCACCTACGAAGGCAACTACATGATTCCGGCAGTGCGCTGCGAAGACATGTACAACGACAAGATTTACTACCAGATGCCTGCAATAAAGTGCATTGTGAAGTAACATGAAATGGCTCGTAAGACATAGGAAACTGAAGATTACCCTACTCGTTCTTACGAGCCTTTTCATTGCGTTTTTATGCATTCCTGTTCCTAAATTTGAAAAGCCTTATTCCACCGTCTTGACGGCTAGGAACGGCGAGTTGCTTGGCGCGAAGATCGCTGACGACGGACAGTGGCGTTTCCCGGCCACCAATAGTTATTCGCAGAAATATGTCGACTGTCTCTTGGAATACGAAGACCGCTGGTTTTATTACCATCCAGGTTTCAACCCGGTGTCGTTTTTTAAGGCGTTGATCGATAATATCAAGGCTGGCGAGGTTGTCCGAGGAGGCAGCACCCTCTCGATGCAGGTGGTACGCCTCTCGCGCGACAACCCACCTAGAACCTACGGCGAGAAACTGCTCGAGGTCGTTCTGGCCATGCGGCTGGAGCTCCGTTATTCCAAGAAAGAAATCCTCGACATCTATGCCGCCAACGCACCTTTTGGAGGCAACGTGGTAGGCATCGACGCAGCCGCATGGCGATATTTTCACACCACGCCCGACAATCTCTCGTGGGCCGAGGCAGCCACCTTGGCGGTGCTGCCCAACGCCCCGTCGCTGATACATCCGGGGCGGTCGCGCGAGAGGCTCAAAGAGAAACGCGACGACCTGCTACAACGCCTGATGCCGAAGATCTCTGAAGAAGACGCCGAGCTCGCCATGATGGAAGACATCCCCGAGCGACCGTTCGAGATACCGATGCTGGCATACCATTACCTCGCCGAGAAGGATAAACACCATCATGGCGAGCATATCAGCACAACTATCAACGCTGACCTGCAACAGTCAGTCATCGACATCATGAAACGGCATCATGAAGTCAACATACTCAACAGCATCGACAACGCAGCCGTGTATGTCGTTGACTATCTTAACGATGAGGTCATCGCCTACGTAGGCAACAACTGGGATGCCGACGATGCACGCATGGTCGACATGATACAGGCGCAGCGTTCGACAGGCAGCATCCTGAAGCCGTTTCTCTTCGCCGCCATGCTTGACGAAGGCACTCTACTGCCACAGATGGTGATCCCCGACGTACCGATGAGTCTCTCGGGCTTCACACCAAAGAACTACAGCGGTGAATACTGGGGCGCGGTGACGGCCGACAAGGCTCTTCAAAACTCACTCAACGCACCGTTTGTCCATCTCCTGAAGGAATACGGCCAGCCAAGGTTTCATGCGTTGTTGAAACAACTCGGATTGCGAGGCATCGTCTTCGATGCCGAGCATTACGGTCTCGCTCTCATCGTGGGCGGCGCCGAGGCGTCGCTGTACGACATCACCAACGCCTACGCCAAGATGGGACGTAAACTTGCTTCGCATGTCAACGAGAGCTATGACGTTGTTGTCGATGAAGACATCTCACCGTTCTCCGGCGAGGCTATTGCTGAGACGTTCCATGTGATGCTCGGTCTGACACGTCCGGTGAGTCAGGTGGGATGGGGCGGATTCGCCTCGTCGCGTAAGGTGGCTTGGAAGACAGGCACCAGCTACGGCTTCAAGGACGCGTGGGCAGTGGGACTCACCGACCGTTATGTCGTAGGCGTATGGGTCGGCAACGCTGACGGCGAGGGACGTCCCGGACTGACAGGCGTGGGAGCCGCGGCGCCGCTGCTGTTCGACGTCATCGGTAAGCTCAACGACAACTACACCTACCCTGCCAATACATCCGAGAGCGTCATGATTGAGGTCTGCGCCGAGTCGGGATACCCGAAATCGGAATACTGTCAGCATACAAAGACGATACGAGTGGTAGACGTGGAGAACCAGACAGGCGTCTGTCCTTACCACAAGAAAGTGTTTCTCGACGAGTCGCGCCAGTATCGCGTCAAGCCGGATTGCTATAATGTCGATCAGAAGAACTTTGAGGTGTTTTATGTGCTGCCGCCTGTCATGGAGTGGTTCTACAAGAAACACTCGCCTTTGTTCAGACCTTTGCCGGCGCTCTATCCGGGCTGTGGCGCAGCGCATCCCGACGATGTGATGGCGTTCGTTTACCCTAAAGACGACGCGAGAATCACCATCCCTATCGGCATCCGCGGCGACCGCCAGCAGGTGGTGTTTGAGATAGCCCATCGCAACCCGCAGAAGACCATCTTCTGGACCTTAAACGACAAGTTTTTAGGCCAGACGCACCTCAACCACCAAATGCCCATCGACGTGGAACGAGGCTCCTACACCCTACGTTGCATTGATGAGGATGGTATCGAGTTGATGAGAAAAATCGTGGTGCAATGATTATCCACGATCATAATGCGGCATCTCTTCAGGAATAATCATCGAGAATTCCACGAGACCTTTCAATTCGCCGTTTTCAAACCAAGGTGTCTGGTAGATAAGTTTCTTCTTACCTTTTTTTGAGATGGTATAGACATTGGTTGCAGCGTGCTCCAGCATGTGACGAATAATCTGCTGTGAGCGCTCGTTGTGACAACCCATCATGTTCTTTCCGCGCACGTCGCCGTTCACTCCTACCGAGCTATCGTTCTGATAAACAACATTTCCTTCAGCGTCGCTAACCGTCACCGCGACGTTTATTTCTTTGAAAAAATCGAGATTCATAGACATATTTTTTAAATTTTTTGCAAATTTACATATTTTTATATAAAAATTGAGAATTAATCGTTATATTTGCAGATTATTTCGTTTGATTTGAAGAAACTGAACATCTATATCATCAAGCAGTACATTGGCACGTTTATCTTTACGTTTTTCGTCGCCATCTTCATCCTTTTGATGCAGTTTTTATGGACTTGGGTCGATGAGTTCATCGGAAAAGGTGTTGAGTTTGCCGTGATGTTCAAGCTCTTGTTCTACACCTCGGTCACCTTCGTCCCGATGGCGTTGCCTCTGGCGATTCTGCTGTCGTCGTTGATGTGTTTCGGTAACCTCGGCGAGTATTACGAGCTCGTTGCGATGAAAGCCAGCGGCATCTCGACATGGAAAGTCATGCGTCCGTTGCTCTATTTCTCATTGACAATGAGCATCTTGGGCTTTTTCTTCTCGAACAACGTGATGCCTGTTGCGAATCTGCGGATGCAGTCGACGCTTTACGATGTGAGTCATAAAAAGATGACCCTCGAGATTCCTGAAGGCGTTTTTTACCGCGGCATCGACAAATATGTCATCAAGGTGGCGAAGAAAAGCAAGGACGGCAACTGGATGTACGACGTGATGATTTACGACCACACCGACAACAAAGGCAACGTGAAGGTGACAGTGGCCGACTCTGGCTATATGGCAATGACGCCGAGCCAGCGCGACATGATATTCACGCTATACGACGGCTACAACTACAATGAGATGGTCGACGACAAGGACTACCGCACCCGCCGTCCGTTCCAGAAGATGTCATTCAAGCGTCAGCTGGTATCGTTCGACATGTCGCAGTTCGACATGAAACACATTAACGAAGACGCTTTCAAGAAACATCAGACGATGCTGAATATCAACCAGTTGAATTTCGCCATTGACTCCTTGAACAAAGCCTACGACGATAAGGTGGAGTCGAACAATATGAGTTTGATAGGGCGTTTCCAATATCTCAACCTTGGCGTTAATGACTATGTGAAAGCCGATGAAAAGCTTAAGAAAAAACGCGGCACCGAGTTTAAGAATGACACCATCGAGCTTTTCCAATGGCCGTTGATCAGCTGTATGCCTGAGAAAGAACAGCAGGCTATCATCGGCATGGCGTTGGCTAACACCAACAATATAAAGGAAAACATCACCGTCGTCAGCAACAACATGAAACGTGACCGCATCAACATACGGAAACACGAGCAGGTGCTGAATCAGAAGTTCACCCTCAGCGTGGCGTGCATCCTCTTCTTCTTCATAGGAGCGCCACTCGGAGCTATCATCCGCAAGGGCGGACTGGGCATGCCGGTGGTCGTCAGCGTGGTGTTCTTCGTGATATACTATGTCATCACCATCATTGGCGAACGAGTGGCGGTAAACGGCGACATGTCGGTGTTCCTCGGCGCCTGGATCTCGTCGATAGTGCTCTTCCCTATTGGCATCTTCCTGACATTCAAGGCCACCACCGACGCAGCTTTGCTTGACGCCGAGGCGTGGAAGAAATTTTTCACAAAACGTAAAAAAAGCGACACTATATGAATATCCTTCTGTTATGCAACAAATCGCCGTATCCGCCGAGTGAAGGCGGCCCGATGGCCATGAACAGCATCATAACCGGACTGCTCGAGGCCGGTCACACAGTGAAAGTGATGGCTTTCAACAGCGAGAAATATCATGTCGACATCGACAGCATTCCAGAGGATTATCGTAAGAAGACAAGGATTGAATTTATTGATATCGACCTGAAAATCAAGCCTAAAGAGGCGTTTAAGAACCTGTTTTCCGATGAGTCGTACCATGTTAAGAGATTCATTTCGGAAGAGTTTAACGAAAGACTTATAAAAGTCCTGAAAAAAGAGCGTTTCGACGTGGTGCAGCTCGAGATGATTTACATGACACCTTACATCGACACGATTCGTAAACACTCGAAGGCCACGATAGTGCTGCGCGCGCATAACGTGGAGCATAAGATTTGGGAACGCATGGCAAAGAAGACTTTTTTCTTCGCTAAACGTTGGTATATCAATCACTTAGTACGTACCTTACGTAACTATGAGATGGGTATTTTAGACAAGGTCGACGGCATCGCAGCGATAACCATCACCGATGCGGCTTATTTCCGTCGTGTCACAGCGACACCAGTCATCGACCTGCCGTTCGGCGTCGACATCGACAAGTTCCAGCCAGTCTTCGAGGTCGGCGACACCCCGACATTCTATCATATCGGCTCCATGAACTGGATGCCTAACGAGGAGGCCATCCGATGGTTCCTGAATAACGTGTGGGATAAGGTGCTGGCACGCGTCCCTGATGCTCAGATCTATCTCGCCGGACGTAATATGCCACGCTGGCTCCGTAAGACGAAAAAGAAAAACGTCGTGGTGGTGGGCGAAGTGCCTGACGCTCATGCATTTGTCAACGAACATAACATCGCGGTGGTGCCTCTCCTCTCAGGCAGCGGCATGCGTATCAAAATCATCGAGTCGATGGCGCTGGGTAAGACCGTCATCACCACGCTGGTAGGCGCCGAGGGTATACAATACTCGGAGTTTGAAGACATCATCATCGCCGACAACGTGCCAAAGATGGTGGAGAACATATGCAGACTGTACCAGCATCCTGAGGAAGCTGAGGCGATAGGTCTCAACGCCAGACGACTGGTCGAGGAATTATATGATAACAAAAAGATTATCAACAGGTTAGAGATATTTTACAACGAATTGAAATCTAAAAGAGAGATAACGGTTTTGAACTAATGAAGATATTTGTCCTTTTACCGAGAATCCCGTGGCCGCTTGAGAAAGGCGACAAGTTGAGGGCTTACAACCAGATCAAGCAGCTTGCGAAGAACAACGAGATCATCCTTTGCGCCTTGAACGACGACAAGAAGGTCGACAAACAGGCGGCTTTTCAGGCGATGCAGCCTTATTGCTCGTCGGTAAGCTTCATCGACCTGCCGAAGATCGGCATCGTGTTCAATGTCATCAGGTCGTATCTCTATGGCCTGCCTATACAATGCGGCTATTTCTATAGCTCGAAGGCAAAACATAAAGTGCATGAGCTAATCAGACATCACAAGCCCGACATGCTCTTCGGTCAGCTGCTGCGCGTGGCTCCATATCTCCATAAGGTAAAAATACCGAAAACCATTGACTATCAAGATGTTTTCTCGATGGGAATGAAACGTCGCGCCGAGATAGCAGGCATCTTCGCACGTCCGTTCTTCGAGATGGAATACAACCGCTTGAGAAAATACGAGCGTCGTGTCTTCGACGAGTTCGACGTCAAGACCATCATCAGTGAGCCCGACAGGGCAAATATCGACCATCCGCAAAGAAACAAGATCCTCATCGTGCCTAACGGCGTCGACCACGAATACTACAAACCTCAGGAGAGAGAGAAGATTTACGACATCGTGTTCACCGGAAACATGGGCTATGCGCCTAACGTCAACGCGGTGGAGTTTCTGGCTTACGAAATCATGCCTAACGTATGGGAGAAGCTGCCTAATGCGAAGCTTTATATCGCCGGAGCTCAACCCGACCTCAAGGTCAAGAGGGTGGCATGCGACAACATCATCGTAAGTGGCTGGATCGACGACATGCGCGACGCCTACGCCCAGAGCCGTATCTTCATCGCCCCGATGCGCATCGGAACAGGTCTGCAAAATAAACTCCTGGAAGCTATGTCGATGAAGATACCTTGCATCACGACATCGCTGGCCAACGGCTCGCTCCACGCCGTCAACGGCAAGGAGATACTCGTCGACAACAGCTCTTCAGAACTCGCTGCCGACATCGTGTACCTCTTGAAACGTCCCGACAAGGCCGCGGAGCTCGCCGAGGAAGGCTATAACTTCGTGAACCGTGTCTACGACTGGGGTGCAGCCACAAAGATTATGGAAGACGCGATGATAACAGTTGTAAATAAATGACCAGACAAAACTCAAAAATATGGCCCAAAACGACGATAAAAAGATAATCTTCTCAATGGTCGGCGTGAGCAAAATCATTCCGCCGTCACGACAGATATTGAAAGATATATACCTCTCGTTCTTCTACGGAGCGAAGATCGGCATCATCGGCTTGAACGGTGCCGGAAAATCGACGCTACTGCGCATCATCGCAGGCAAGGAGAAGTCGTTCAACGGCGAGGTGGTATTCTCTCCCGGCTACTCCGTGGGAATGCTCGACCAGGAGCCACAACTCGACGACAACAAAACGGTTCGTGAAATTGTTGAAGAAGGCGCTCAGGAAGTCGTCGACATGCTTAAGGAATACGAAGAAATCAGCAATAAGTTCGCTGAGCCTGATGCCGACTTCGACAAACTCATCGAGCGTCAGGGCGAATTGACAGAGCTCATCGAGCAGCACGACGGATGGAACCTCGACAGCAAGCTCGAGCGCGCAATGGACGCATTGAACTGCCCCGACGGCGACACTCCTGTGAAGAACCTCTCGGGAGGTGAAAGACGTAGAGTCGCTTTGGTCAGATTATTACTGCAAGAGCCCGACATCCTCCTCCTCGACGAGCCTACCAACCACCTCGACGCAGAAGCAATTCAATGGTTGGAAAGCCACTTACAACAATACAAAGGCACAGTAATCGCAGTGACGCACGACCGTTACTTCCTCGACCATGTGGCAGGTTGGATTCTTGAGCTGGACCGTGGCGAAGGCATCCCGTGGAAAGGCAACTACTCATCATGGCTCGACCAGAAGACACAGCGCATGGCGATGGAAGAAAAGACCGAGAGCAAGCGCCGTAAGACACTCGAACGCGAGTTGGAGTGGGTACGCATGGCGCCGAAGGCACGTCACGCCAAGGGTAAGGCACGTCTGGAGTCGTACGAGAAGATGCTCAACGAAGACGTGAAAGAGAAAGAAGAGAAACTCGAGATATACATCCCTAACGGCGACCGTCTCGGTAACAAAGTCATCGAGGCCAAAAATGTCACCAAGGCATTCGGCGACAAGGTTCTATTCGAGAATCTCAGCTTCAGTCTGCCACCTGCGGGCATCGTAGGCGTCATCGGACCAAACGGAGCGGGTAAAACCACATTGTTCCGCATGATCATGGGACTCGAGAAGCCAGACGCAGGCACTTTCGAAGTCGGTGAGACAGTGAAAATAGGCTATGTCGACCAGCAACATGCCGAGATCGACCCTGAAAAGACCGTCTGGGAGGTCATCTCAGGCGGCAATGAGCTAATTCAGCTTGGCAAGCGCACAATGCCGTCGAGAGCCTACGTCTCGAGGTTTAACTTCGGTGGCGACGCTCAGCAGAAGAAAGCCGGAGTGCTGTCAGGAGGTGAAAGAAACCGCATGCATCTCGCCTTGACTTTGAAACAGGAAGCCAACGTCCTACTCCTCGACGAGCCGACTAACGACATCGACGTCAACACCTTACGTGCATTGGAGGAAGGACTGGAGAACTTCGCAGGCTGCGCCGTCATCATCTCGCACGACCGCTGGTTCCTCGACCGTATCGCAACTCACATCTTGGCATTCGAAGGTGATTCTCAGGTTTATTTCTTCGAAGGAAGCTATTCGGAATACGAGGAGAATAAGATAAAACGTCTTGGTAATCAACAACCTAAAAAGTTCAGATACAAAAAACTGATGTAACATGAGCGACGAGAAACCGACAAAACTGCAAATCTACAGCTGGTATCTGCGCGGCAAGAAAGCTTTCCGCGGTAAGTTCAAAAACCATTATGAAGTTGCTGCGCAATGGTACGAAAAAGCTGCCAAAGCCGGTAACAAAGACGCGATGTACGAGCTGGGGATGTGCTATCTGCGTGGCGAAGGCGTGCCGAAAGACGACTACACGGCCTATACCTGGTTCCGCGAAGCCGGTCACAACGGTCATCCCGAAGGCCAATATCTCGCCGATGATATGTTAAGAGTTCACGAAATGATGCTATAACCAACCGTCATTTCGACCGAAGCGAAGCGTAGTGGAGACCTGAGCGAAGCGAAAGCATTCACCTCTGATGAATAAATCTCAAACAAAAAAAATAAATAAACATGAAGAAAATTTTTACCTTACTAACAGCTATTTTATTAACAATCAATGCATTTGCACTTGACGTCTGGGACGGCACCGCCTCACCTTGGACACAGGGAACAGGCACCGTCGACAATCCTTATCTCATTGAGACGGCGGAAAACCTCGCTTATCTTGCCCAGAAAGTCAACGAGGGCTATCAGGCTCAGGGCATGGAAGTGTTTAAAGGCGTTTATTTCATGATGACGGATGATATCGACCTCAACAACATCAACTGGACACCGATAGGCAACGTCAACATGAACATGCAAGGCCATTATTTTGCAGGTATTTTCGACGGCTGGTATCACACCATCGACCATCTGAGGATTCAGACCAGCGCTGATGTCTGCGGACTGTTTGCCGGTTTAGGCGGCGCGAAGGAATCGTCATTGGATGATGGCGGAATCGTCAGACATCTGTACATCACCAACGGCAATATCACCTCTACTGGAACCGGTGTGGGTGGCATAGTCGGAGTAGTCGCCGGCGACGGGCGCATCGACCAATGCAGCTTCTCCGGAACCATCAGCGTGAGCAACAGCGGTTCGTACTGTGGAGCTGGCGGCATCGTGGCAGCAGCCGCTGAAAACAGCGTCATCATCCAGTGTTCGTTCCATGGCAGCATCACAGCACAAAACAGCACCTTCACCGGTGCGGCAGGAGCCGGCGGCATTGTCGGACTGGCAATGAATCAAGCTTGGTTGGAAGGTTGTTACAACACCGGCAACATCACTGGCAGCGCGCTATTGCTGAGCGTGGCAGCAGGTATAGTCGGAGCCACGTTACAGGATAATAACATCACGATTCACGACTGCTACAACGTTGGAACGGTAAATGCCAACACAAAAGGCGGCATCTTCGGCATGATCAGCCCGATAAACCCAACAAAGGAAGAAACCGAGATGACTGTTTTCAACAGCTATTACCTAAACACCTGCGGCGGCACCACCAGCTATGGCACAAGCATGACATCTTCAGCGATGCAGACCGAAGATTTTGTCTATCAACTCAATGAGGATGTATGGCTTAGGCACAATTTTGTGATGGATAACGGCTCCAACAACGGCTATCCGATCAATACGATGAGCGGATTCATTGTCAACGAAGCCTCTGATGTCACACATAACTCAGTCACGATTTCGGCTGAGATTCACCAAGGGAACGACTCATTCACAGGAGCCTATTTCACCATATACAAAGAGGGTTCCAGCGACGAACTACAAGTGGAAATAGGCACTGACGGCCATGTCGAAGCACTTCTCGAAGACCTCGACGACGACACAACCTACAGCTATTTCCTGCATATTGACTGCGCCGACGGAGCATATCTGAGCTCTGGTACACCGCATTATTTCGTCACCGAAGTTGATGGAATCAATGAGATTTCCAATAATGGAATTAAGGTTTATCCTAACCCGACGTCAGATTTTATCTTTATAGAAAATATTGAGCCACAATTAGTTACAATATATTCCATTGACGGGAAAATGATTAAAACCATTGAAAACGCTAACATTATCGACGTAAGAGATTTGGAAAAGGGGATTTACCTTATTAATATAGACGGGACAGCTAATAAGATTGTTGTCGAATAACGATATTTATATATAAAATTGTAGAGACGCGCCATGGCACGTCTCTACATTGTTTTTCAGGAAATCCGTCCAGATTATTTCGTCAATTCCTCCATTACCTTTCCAGCCAGTCTGCTGGTTCCGACGCGGAAATAGTTCTTGTTGAGCCATTTCTCACCAAGGATGTCTTTCACGATATAATAATAGGTGAGCGCGTCTTCGATTGTCGACATGCCGCCCGCAGGTTTGAAGCCAACCATCTGACCTGTCGCCTCGTAGTATTCCTTGATGGTGTCGCACATGATGACGGCTGCCATAGGCGTTGCGTTGACAGCGATTTTTCCTGTCGATGTCTTGATGAAATCGGCACCCGCCAAGATAGCTAACTCGCTGGCTTTACGGATGTTTTCGACGGTTTTCAGTTCGCCGGTCTCAAGAATCACTTTCAGATGAACCGGAGCCTTGCAGATCTCACGGATGGCCTGAATCTCGTTATATACTTCATCGTAATTTCCTTCAAGGAAAGTGCCTCTTGAGATGACCATGTCGACCTCGTCGGCACCCTGTTCAACGCAATATGCAACCTCTTTTTTCTTCAAATCGAACGGCATCTGACCCGAAGGGAAGCAGCATGCCACCGTCGCCACCTTGATTCCGCTGCCTTTCAGCAAAGCCTTTGCCTGCTTGACAAACGGACTGTAGATGCAAATGGCAGGCACGGAGATTCCCATGCTATTCTTCTGAAAATCAATGGCTTTAGCACAAAACTCTTCGATTTTCTTGGCATTGTCAAACGCCTCCAAAGTGGTGAAGTCGATGCTCTGGAAAATCGTCATCAACGCCTCACGTCGGTCGCTGCTTTTACCTTGTCTGTCAATGATTTGCGCTATTCTTTCCTGAAGTTCCTCTTCAGTATGGCTGTAAGATTTGAAATTCATAATTTTATTATTTATAATGATGTGCAAAGATAGGAAAAAATTTCATAATTTTGCAGCAAAATTATTACGGGCAAATAATTACAATGAAAAAATATATAATTTCGTTATTTTTCGTCATCATAGGATTGTCATCCTTTGCACAGCTGAAAAAGGAAAACAACTACGGTATCAATAAGTTACGCTTTGAGGTACGTACCGATTTCGACTGTTTCTCAGATGGCGACAATATCAACTCGGGGTTTACCGGGAAATACTTGAATTTCATACTCACCGGTGACCTCACCGACAATCTTTATTACGCTTATCGTCAGAGAATCAACAACATACAAAACGAAGTCAGGTTCTTCGACGCCACCGATTATCTCTATCTCGGATGGCGCATCACGAAAAACCTCTCGTTGACGGCAGGTAAGGAGATAGTGGCGATAGGCGGTTTGGAATACGACCTCGCCCCTATCGATATTTATTTTAACTCAAGATTTTGGGACAATATCAACTGCTTCCGCTTCGGAACGAACCTCGAATACACCACCAACGATGGCAAAAACACCTTCGTCTTGCAGTTCACCAACTCGCCTTTCGACCAAGGCATCGTTTATGGCAGTCTCTACAACTACAGCTTCCTCTGGCGTGCCAACTTCAAATACTTCACACCTGTTTGCTCAGTCAACATGTTTGAGGTGAAGAAAGGCGATTTCCTGAACCTTATCGCACTCGGAACAGCATTCGACTTCGGCGCCATCGAGGGCTATATCGACGCCCAAAACCGCGCTCATGGCGACCAGAAAGACTACTTTGGCAAGGACATCACCGTCATCGGACGTATCGGAGTGAAATTCTGGGGTGAGAGGATGCATATCTTTGTCAAAGGCGGCACCGATATCAACGACTCGCAGGACTACACCTTGGAGGCCATCCAGATCCTCGACCCGCTCGTGATGCCGGGCACCAACGTGATGTTTTACGGCGGCGGCATCGAATATTGGCCTCTGCAAGGTAAAAACGACGTCCGCGTACACGCCTTCTTCGCAGTGAGCGACGTGCGTCAGGATGCGAGTGTGGACCAAGGAATGCTCACCGTCTCAAAGGAAGGCGAGATATCGTATCAGGCCAACATCGGCTTGACATGGCGACTGAAATTCATCGACAAATAACATTTCATTATGAAGATAAAAAACTGGCAGTTTTTAAGTAAGAGACGTCTTGAGGCAGGTATCTTTCTCCTCATCTTCGCTCTCTTTTTCGGATTCCTCGGCACCAGGATGGGCACGGCTAACATGCTAAACACCATCATGCAGACCTCGTACCATCTCCTTCTGGAGACCGTCTTCTTCCTGATGGCGGTGTGCGTCGTATCGGGCGCCCTCGGCAAGCTTCTGGTCGAGTTTGGAGTGGTGCGACTCATCGAATATATCCTGCGCCCTCTGATGAAGCCAATCTACAACCTCCCGGGCGTGGCGGCTCTCGGCGGAATCCTCACGTTTCTCTCGGATAACCCGGCTATCATCACACTCTCGAAAGACAAATATTTCTCACATTATTTCAAGAAATACCAGCTCGCCTCGCTGACGAACTTCGGCACGGCTTTCGGCATGGGTTTGGTGGTGATATTCTATATGCTCGGTCTCGGCTTCTTGAAAGGAGCCCTGGTCGGACTGCTTGGCGCCATCATCGGCAGCGTCGTCTCTACAAGGCTAATGCAGCGTTTCACCCTCAAGGCATTTCCTGAGCTCGACGTCGAAGAAGAGCCTGAAGGCGGCGACGAACAGAAGATCTCGTTCAAGTCGCAAGGCAACGTGTTCCTGCGTTTCCTCGATGCCATTCTCGACGGCGGCAAGGAAGGCGTGGCAATCGGACTGGCCATCATCCCGGGCGTGCTCATCATCTCCACCGTGGTGATGATGCTTACTTTCGGCCCTGCGACAGGCACCGAATACACTGGCGTGGCTTATGAGGGCGTGCCTGTGCTGCCTTACCTCGCAGGAAAAATCGATTTTGTCTTCGACTGGCTCTTCGGATTCAAGAACCCTGAGTTGGTGGCATTCCCAATCACCTCGCTTGGCGCCGTCGGCGCCGCGCTCGGTCTGCTGCCTAAGTTCATCGCTGAAGGCATCGTCAACAACAACGCCATCGCGGTATGCACTGCAATAGGCATGTGCTGGAGCGGATTCCTCAGCACTCATACCGCCATGCTCGACTCACTCGGTCACCGCGAGCTCATCCCTAAGGCCATCGGCGCCCACACCATAGGCGGACTGGTGGCAGGAGTGTCAGCACATTGGATTTATGTTTTGTTAGCATTCATTTTCTAAAAGATGGATAAGGTTGTCCTTGGCAAGACGGGCTTCGTCGTAAACAAAAACGGCTTCGGGGCGCTGCCGATACAGCGTATCACGAAGGACGAGGCGGCACATCTGCTAAGGAAGGCCTACGATAACGGCATCACCTACTTCGACACCGCACGATTCTACACCGACAGCGAAGAGAAGATGGGATACGCCTTCCAAGGCATGCGCGACAAGATCATCATCGCCACGAAAACTGGTGCCACGACAACCGAAAACTTCTGGAAAGACCTCGAAACGAGCTTAGGACTGCTCAAAACCGACTACATCGACCTTTATCAGTTCCACAACCTCGCCTTCTGTCCGAAACCAGGCGACGACACCGGACTTTACGAGGCGATGCTCGAAGCGAAAAAACAAGGCAAGATTCGTCATGTCGGCATCACAAATCACAGGCTGAAAGTTGCGAAAGAGGCAATAGAATCGGGACTTTACGAGACGATGCAGTTCCCGTTTTCATATCTGGCTTCAGATAAAGACTTGGAGATTGTGGAAATGTGTAAAAAAGCCGACATGGGATTTATCTGCATGAAGGCACTCTCAGGCGGCCTGATCACCGATTCGGCTACGGCGTATGCATTTTTGAACCAATACGAGCATGTTTTGCCTATCTGGGGCATACAAAAAGAGAGCGAGCTCGACGAGTTTATCTCATATCAAGACAATCCGCCAACGATGACCAAAGAACGCTGGGCTAAGGTCAACAAAGACAAGGAAGAGCTGTCGGGCGACTTCTGTCGTGGCTGCGGCTATTGTTTGCCATGTCCGGCCGGCATCTACATCCCCGACTGCGCCCGAATGAGTCTCTATCTGCGCCGCGCGCCGTTGAGTGTCTACCTCGGCGACGAATACAAAGCTAAAATGGAGAAGGTGAAGGGCTGTCTCCACTGCGGCCAATGCAAGAAGAAATGCCCTTACGGCCTTGACACTCCAACGCTTCTTCAAAAGAATTACGAAGATTTCTTGACGTTTTTGTAAAAATATTTGCATTTTTAAAAAATTATTCATATCTTTGCGCTGATTATTAACGACTTAATCATATAAAGATATGAAAATTTCTACTATAAAAAGCGCATTGTTGGCACTGATTTTACTATCATTATGCGAAATCGCCAACTCTCAAAACAGATGGGAATTCCCTATGATTTTTACCGATAAATTCGGCGTTTCAGATACAGTATGGTTTATACAAAGGGAAGATTCGAAGCTTGAAAACAACACTATTAATGTTACAGAAGAACGTTACTGCCTTGACGATGAAGGTTTTCAAGTATACTTCAGAAGAACCGGTGATACCCTTTGGAAAAGCAAGACCCATCTTTTTACGAATGATTTTAATAATATTTGGGTATATGCCACTCAATCCAATTTTCCAATTACGATAAGTTGGAACAGAAGACTTTTTGACACCATCATTGGTGATAATCCTCCTATTGTTCGCGCAAAGATTGAAAATGAATATACTTGGAGTCATACTCTAGAGGGCTGGGAGATAGTTGATTATTACGGCTGGTATATATTGGGCTTGGATACAACCGGCCCACAACCTCCGTATGACGAAAATGATTTGCAACACTGGAACTGGTTCTACGAAATGTATGCCGATCATTTCTTCCCAATATGTATTACTTTAAGGAGACATTACTCGGATGTTCCTGAAAATAACGAAGAAACAAGTCCTTATAAAGTTTATCCAAATCCAACGAATAAAACACTAACATTATACGGTGATAATATTTCAAGAATCGAAATTTTAAACGCTTTGGGACAAAAAGTTTCGGAAATCGAATGCTGCGAAGATGAAATCACCATAGATATTTCCAGTCAGCCAAATGGTATTTATTTCTTAAACATCACCGACAAAAAAGGAGAAAAAATCACAAAGAAAGTGGTTAAGGAATAGAAACCCGAACAAAATATTTCCTATTTTTGTGACGTTATTTTAGAAAAGTGCCGTCATGATTAAAAGAGTTTTTAAGTTCGGTGGCGCATCGGTAAAAGACGCCGACGCCGTGAGAAACCTCAAGCAAATCCTTGAGAATGAAGACCGTAGCGACCTAATGCTTGTCATCAGCGCCATGGGAAAGACCACCAACGGCATTGAGAAAGTCCTCAAGGCATTCCGCGACGCCGACGGCCACCTCTCGATCGATGCCATGCGCGACCTCATGAACTATCACGAGAAAATCATGCTCGAACTCTTTGACGGAAACGCCGAACATCCTGTGTTTGAGGCAGTTACAAATCTGTTTTTGGATCTGTATCTCAACCTTCAAGAGACAGGTTATGACTACGACTATCAATACGACCAGACCATCAGCTTCGGCGAGATGCTGTCGACGACGATAATCTCGGCTTACCTCAACGACTGCGGCATCAAAAACCGCCTCCTCGACGCACGACAATATATCATCACCGATCATACCTTCCGTGCCGCGAATGTCGACTTCGACGAGAGCCGGCTGAGGATTCAGAAACTGCAGGAGGAACACGATGGCACGATGTATATCACTCAAGGTTTCATCGGCTCATCGACGAAGCCGGTGGTGACAACGACTCTTGGTCGCGAGGGCTCCGACTACACAGGCGCTATCTTCGCCAACTTACTGAATGCCAGCGAGTTATCGGTTTGGAAAGATGTCGACGGAGTGCGCAACGCCGACCCGAAACGTTTCGAGCATACCGAGAAGATCCCGCACCTCTCCTACTCCGAAGCCACCGAGCTAACATTCTACGGTGCCACCGTTTTGCACCCGAAGACCACCAAACCTCTGCAAAACAAGAACATCCCGTTGAAGGTGCGCTGTTTCCTCGATGCCTCGCTTGAGCCGACCGTCGTCGACGGTAGCGACGAGTTCATCAAATACATTCCGTCGTTTATAGTGAAGGACAACCAGACACTTGTAACCATCCGTCCGCGCGACTATTCTTTCATGAACGAGCAAAACCTCGGCATCCTCTTCGCGATGCTCAACGAGCTGAACATCCACGCCAACATGATTCAGACATCGGCATTGAACCTCTCCATCTGCTTCGATGAAAATGAGAAGAAGCTCCAGCAACTCATCGCATCACTGGAGCAGTCGTTCATTATTCGTTATAATATTGGCTTACAATTGTTTACAATCCGTCATTACCAACCGGGCATCGAAAACGACTTCATTAAAGGAAAGAAGGTCTTCGTGGAGCAGCGAAGCCGCAGCACGCTGCAACTGGTGATAGAGATGTGAATATAGTTTTTTAAATTTTAATTTATACATTATGAAAAAAATCACTTTTTTACTACTCGCTATGATGGCATTTGTTTTTGCCTCAGCGCAGGATGCCGAAATCAACCAAATTGCTGAAGGAGAACAGACTCAAGACAGCATCAAAGAAATGAGAAGCCGACTCTATGGACCTTTCACTATCAACCAACAAGGCGATAAAGTCTATTTCTCACAAGGTAATTTACAATACCAAGCATCAACAGACACGTGGCGTTTTGCCGAACATCAATGGGACTTTGTCGGTGACGATACTGATGGCAATGTTTTCGAAAATGACGTCAAATGCAACAATGCATTGACTTCGAACACCTACGACGGATGGATTGATGTGTTCGGTTGGGGAACCGGCCAGAATCCTACATTTACAGGATGCACTTATGATGATATCGATAAATACAGAGAATATCATGAATGGGGCGACAACAAGATTATTAATGGTATAGACCACAACTGGAGGTCTCTTACATCGATGGAGTGGTATTATCTTTTAATGCGCAATCGCAACATTAAAACTATCAAGGTATCTTATGTGAATGTCGATTTACAAGGCATTCAGGGTGTTATTCTCCTTCCAGACACATGGAACAACGAAAATTATCAGCTTTCCAACAACAGCAATATTAATTTGAGCATATCCGATTGGTACAGATATTTCGAATCACATGGCGCAGTTTTCATGCCAGTGACACATAAACGCGAATGCAATACCATGCAGAAACCTAAAGGCAATGGTGATTGGGGCACGAATTATTGGAGCTCGAGCCAACGTGACGATTACTTCGGATTAGACAACCACGGAATGCAGCTTCAAAAATTCTACGGTTTAATGGTACGACTAGTAACAGATTTGAAATAAAAAAATGGGGCATTGCCCCATTTTTTATTCTGCCCAGTTAAGGATTTTCCTGAAATCGTAGTCCTCAGGGTTCTCCACGTATTTCTTCGCGCCTTCGTAGTCGGCTGGGGTGATGTACTGCATGCAGTGGTTGAACACCAGTTTCGCCTTTTCGCCTTGCATGTTCACAAGACGCGGCTTCACCTTTCCGTTCTCATCCTCGACATCCTTCAGATACAGCGGGCTGACCTGGCCTTTCGGGTCGGCGGTGACCATAGCGCCAGTGATACCCTGGTCGAACAGCTTCTTCACACCGTAGCCGAGAATCGAGCAATATTGCAAGTCGAAAGCGCAAGGATCGACACAACGGATTTCATAACCGACTTCCACCGGACGACTCTTGATGTTCAAGCCGAGAAGTTTCAACCTCTGTTGCAGTAACATGTTGAAAATGTGCGCTTTACTGACGTTGCCAAGCTCCGGATGTCCGTGCTCGTCGTAAGTGAAGTTCACGCCTGAATTCTGGATCTCCTCATCTGTCATGAAGTGGAACACACCTTCTGAGACACTTGCCACACCATAATTGATACCCAACATCTTACGCTTAATCATCGAGCTGATGATGAGTCGCAAAATCTTATCGAATGTGACTTCTGTCTTGTAGAACATCTCAGGTATGATAATCATCGGGTAATGGCAAGCATAGCCCATGCCGAATGCCAGGTGACCAGCCTCACGACCCATTGCCGACACCACAAACCAGTTGCCGCTGGTGCGAGCGTCTTCATAAACTGTCTGCAAAATCTTCACACCAGCTTCTTTTGCTGAATAATATCCGAATGTCGGGCTGCCTTCAGGCAAAGGAAGGTCGTTGTCGATGGTCTTAGGCACATGGATGTTCTGCACATGCACGTTGTTCTTCATCAAGAACTTAGAGATGCGGTTAGCTGTCGAAGCGGTGTCGTCGCCACCGATGGTCACCAAGAGGTTCACATCGTTTTTAACGAAGAAATCAACGTTAAACTCCTCGTCTTTCGGTTTGTAACGGCTCATCTGCAGTGCCGAGCCGCCCATTTTCATGATTTGATCGGCATAGAGGAAGTCGATGTCCACCGTTCTCGGGTTCGGTTTGAACAGGTTTTTATAACCCTCATGAAGTCCGATGACGCGGTAACCGTCTGTCAAAAATGTCTTTGCCACAGTGCTCACCACCGTGTTGATGCCTGGTGCCGGGCCGCCGCCGGCGAGAATAACGATTGATTTCATATTGTAAAAATTTTATCCTTGCAAATTTACAAAAATAGTTTTGAAAACAAACAAAAAATATTCGTTTTTCATACCGAAATTTTTATTATTTTTGCAAGTTTAAAGATAATAGTCAATTTTTGATATGTATAGTTTCATTTCGGGAACCGTTGTTGAGAAGAATCCTACTTACGTAGTGCTTGATAATCAAGGAATTGGATATTTAATAAATATCTCTCTGAACACTTTCACGGCGATAGGCGAGCAGCAGCACGTGAAGCTGTTTGTGCATCTCGCGATACGTGAAGACGCGCATACTCTGTATGGATTTTACACCGAAGCCGAACGCGAGCTCTTCCTTCAGCTCATCACAGTGTCGGGAGTGGGATGCAACACTGCCCGCCTCATATTGTCGTCGATGACAGTAGAAGAAGCGGTTGATGCCATCGCCAACAACAACATCCGTATGATTCAGGGAGTCAAGGGCATAGGTGCGAAGACAGCCCAACGTATCGTAGTCGACCTTCACGACAAAGTCGGTAAACTCGAGGCGGGCGGTAATGAAATTTCACCTATCGGACACAATACATTGAAAGATGAAGCGTTATCAGCATTAATGGTCTTAGGCTTCAACAAGACGAGTATCGAGAAGACCCTCGATAAGCTCCTCAAGCAGATGGACAATCCAAATGTGGAGGATCTCATCAAGGAGTCGTTAAGGCTTTTGTAAGTATAACAGAATGATTATCAGGAGGTTAATATATATTTTAACAATCTTGCTTGTCTGTCTCGGCTTCACCGCCAAGGCTCAGACTGGCGACGACCCGTTCGGCATGGGCAACCAGTCGGGAATCCAGCTCAAGGATCCTGACAACATCACCCGTACCATCGAGTACGACCCGCTCACCGGACAGTATGTCTTCGTCAGTAAAATCGGTGACTTCACCTACCGTGAGCCTTACATCATGACGCAGGATCAGTTCTCCGACTACGTTCAGAAACAGGCCGTCAAGGATTATTGGAAAGAACGTCGTGAGTCGGCGATGGGCAACAGCAACGGCAACAGCCTGATACCTCCAATCTACATCGGTGGCAAGGTCTTCGACAAGATCTTCGGCAGTAACACCATCGACATCAAGCTGCAAGGTTCGGCCGACGTCACCTTCGGCATTAAATACCAGCGCCGCCGCGACCCTTCGCTCACCGTGGCGCAGCAAAGAACCACCAACTTCGACTTCAACGAGAACATACAGATCAGCGCATCGGCTAAGATCGGCGAGAAGATCCAGTTCAAGATGAGCTATAACACCAAGACACAGTTCTCGTTCGAGAATAAGTTCACCCTGAAATACGAAGGCGACGAAGACGACATTTTGCAACTCATCGAGGCAGGTAACGTCAGCATGCCTCTGCAAAGCACCCTCATCACCGGCACTCAGTCGCTATTCGGCTTCAAGACGAAGCTGAAGTTCGGTAAGACGACGGTGACAGCCATCGCGTCATATCAGGAGAGTGAGACACAAAATATCGCCGTGAGCGGTGGCGCCATGACACAAGAGTTTGAACTCGAAGCCATCGACTACGAAGAAAACCGACACTTCTTCCTCAGCCAGTATTTCCGCGACAACTACGAGGCAGCCCTCGCCACCCTGCCGACGGTGACATCCGATATCAACATCACCAAGATCGAGGTGTGGGTGACGAACACCAACTCCAACTACGAAAACTGTCGTAACATAGTGTCATTCACCGACTTAGGTGAAGGTAAAGAAGAGTGGATCTATAATCACGAGAAGGTGCATTCCAACATCTATGCAGGAATGAAGGCCTATCCCGACAACAACGCCAACGACCTCGTCCGTAACATGGACACCACCCAGATACGTAACCTCAACACGGTCACTGCTTATCTCACCGGACAAGGTTACATCTCGGGTCGTGACTTCGAGAAGATACAGAAGGCTCGTAAGCTGACTGCCAACGAATATACGCTGAACCGTAAGCTCGGTTTCATCACGTTGAATGTCACCCTCAACGCCAACCAGACCCTCGCAGTGGCATACCAATACACCGTCATCGGTCAAGAAGGCGTGTTCCAAGTCGGTGAGTTCTCCGATCAAGGTATCCAGGAGCCTAACATCCTGGTTACCAAGATGTTAAAGAGCACCACCATCAACACTAAGATGCCGATGTGGAACCTCATGATGAAGAACGTCTATAACATCCATGCTTATCAGGTGGCAGCCAATAACTTCACAATGAACATCCTTTATCTCGGTAATGACAACGGCGTGGCGACAGGTTACTTCGCCGATGCTCCCGACGACATCCGTGAAAATTCGTTGCTGAACCTCATGGGCATGGACCGTTTGAACAGCCAGAACAACCCTATCGAAGGCGGTGATGGTATGTTCGATTTCGTGAACGGCGCATCCACCAACGGTGGTACCATCAACGCGGCGACAGGACGTATCTACTTCACCGTGCTGGAGCCTTTCGGAAGTCAGATCAGGAATAAGATTTTCAAGGATTACCCGAATCTTGCCGACAAATACGCCTACGACTCGTTGTACACCATGACGAAGGTTATGGCACAACAATATACCGACAAGAACAAATACCGTCTGGAAGGACGTTACACCTCGTCGTCAGGCAGCGAGATCAACCTCAACGCGCTCAACGTGCAGCCAGGTTCGGTCCGCGTGACGGCAGGCGGCATCCCGCTGGTGGAGAACGTCGACTACACCGTCGACTATACCTTAGGACGTGTGACGATTCTCAACGAAGCTCTGCTTAACTCAGGAACGACCATCAACGTCTCTCTCGAGAACAACACCGCGCTGTCAACCATCCGTAAGACGTTCCTCGGAGCACGCGTAGAGCACGAGATCAACCCGACATTCATCATCGGTGGAACGGTGCTGCATCTCAGAGAACGTGCCTATACCACGAAGGTCAACTACAGCGACGAGCCTATCTCCAACACCATTTACGGTGCCGACCTCAACTATCAAACACAGTCGCAGTGGCTCACCGACATGCTCGACAAGCTGCCGCTCTACGAGACAAATGCCGTCTCACGTGTCATAGTGTCAGCCGAGGTGGCTCGTTTCATCCAAGGCATCAACAAAGATTCCAAGCAGACCGGCACATCGTATATTGACGACTTCGAAGGCGCCAAGTCGACCATCGACATGCGTCAGTGGAACTTCTGGCATCTCGCCAGCACCCCGCAAAACCAAAGCAACCTCTTCCCTGAAGGCGGTTCCGTGGGCTTGGAAAACGGCAAGAATCGCGCCAAGTTAGCATGGTACACCATCGATCAGTCGGTATTCTACGACAGATACGGTAACCTGCTGCCAGCCAATATCAACAACGAAGAGCTGTCGGATAACCGCGTACGTCAGGTGCTTCTCACCGAGGTGTATCCTAACAAAGACATACAGGCTGGAACGTCGACAAACATGTCGGTGCTCAACCTTGCATATTACCCAAATGAACGTGGACCTTATAACTACGACACGCAGAACGTCAACGAAGACGGCACCTTCGACAACCCTGAAGACCGTTGGGGCGGTATCATGCGCGCCATAGAGTCGTCGGACTTCAACTCCACCAACGTGGAATATATCGAGTTCTGGATGATGGATCCGTTCTGCGAAGAACAAGACCCGACCAACATCGGTCAGCTGTACTTCAACCTTGGTGACGTGTCAGAAGACATCCTCCGCGATGGTCGTAAGGCCTACGAGCACGGCTTGCCTACCACTGCTACCGTCGAGAACGTCGACACCACGGTATGGGGTCGTGTTCCATCGCTACAAGCCCTCGTCGACGCCTTCAACACCGACCCGAACTCACGTCAATATCAGGATATCGGTTACGATGGCATAAGCGACGACGACGAGCGCTCGTTCCACTCCGACTTCCTCAATGTCATGAGGACCAAACTCAACATGTCGGCTTACGACAGACTCAGCACCGACCCGTCGTCAGATAACTACCACTACTTCCGTGGCAGCGACTACGACAGCGACCCGCTGTATTCAAGCATCCTTGAACGTTATAAGAAATACAACGGCAACGAAGGCAACTCGCCTTCCGAGACCCAGTATACCGAAGACTATACCACAAACAACAGCACACTCCCTGATCAGGAAGACATCAACAAAGACAACACTTTAAGTGAGTCGGAAAACTACTATCAGTATGTCATCGAGCTCGACCCGATGAAGATGCAGGTGTCGGGACAGAACTTCATCTCCGACATCCGCACCGCCACTGTACAAGTCGCCAACGGCACGACGAAGAGAGTGAAATGGTATCAGTTCCGCATCCCGGTGCGTGAGCCTAGCCGTGTGGTGGGTAACATCGAAGGCTACAACTCCATCCGCTTCATGAGGATGTTCCTCAAAGGCTTCAAGAGCGACATCGTGCTTCGTTTCGCCACCCTTGACCTCGTGAGAGGCGAATGGCGCACATATACCAACACCATCCAAGCTCCTGGCGAATACCAGCCAGGCGACCAGACTAACCACACCGTATTCGAGATGTCGGCTGTCAACGTGGAAGAAAACAGCGGCCGTCGTCCTGTGCCATACTGCATCCCGCCTGGCATCGAACAGGAGGTATACACCGGCGCCACATCGACGGTACGTCAGAACGAACAGGCACTGCAGCTCTCAGTGAAAAACCTCGTCGACGGCGATGCACGTGCAGTGTATAAAGCCACCGAGTTCGACTTCCGATTCTATAAGAAACTCAAGATGTTCGTACACGCCGAGAGCATGTACGACACCGACCCGGTGCTCGACAACGAGGTGACGGCATTCATCCGTTTCGGTTCCGACCTCACCGATAACTATTACGAATATGAGGTGCCGCTGAAAATCACGCCTTGGGGCACGTCGATAACCGACGAATACACCATCTGGCCTGAGTCGAATAACTTCGAGATCGACTTCGACAAGGTCGTGGAAGTGAAATCGAACCGTAATACCGCCATAGCCAACGGCAACACAGAGATCAGACCTAACAGGCTCTATAGCGAACATGACGGCAAAAACACCATCAAGGTGCTGGGTAACCCTACCATCAGCGAGGTGCGCTCGATGATGATAGGCGTCAGAAACCCGAAGAGAGATGGCGAGGTATCACAAGATAAGAGTATTATATTGTGGATCAACGAGTTACGTATGACCGACCTCAGCAGCAACGGTGGCTACGCCGCTACAGGACGTGTGGAGGCATTCCTCGCCGACCTCGGCCGTGTGGCAGTGGCAGGATCATATAAATCAGCCGGATACGGATCACTCGAGACTAAGATCACCGACAACGATATGCGGGCACAGAGATACTACAGCGTGTCGGCCGACCTCGACCTTGGCAAGTTTATGGTGCCTGAGAAGAGCGGCATGACGGTGCCGGTACACTTCGACCATAACAATACAACCATCACGCCGGAATACAACCCTCTCGACCCTGACGTGAAACTCAAACGCTCGCTGCAGGACCTCGACAAACGCGGACAAGACTCGCTCAACGCGTTGGCGCGCGACGTGACGCGACAAACCAACTTCAACGTCACCAACGTACGTAAAAACCGTGTCGGCAACAAGAAACCGCATTTCTGGGATGTGGAGAACCTCAACGCATCATACGCCTACACCAACCAGGAACAGTCGACACCTGACATGGAATACAACCGCCAGAAGTCACACCGCGGAGGTATAGGCTACGCCTACACCACTGGCGCGAAGCCTTGGACACCGTTTGCTAAGAAAGAATGGGCATCATCGCCATATATGCAGATATTCAAGGATTTCAACCTCTATTATCTGCCAAAGAGCTTCTCGTTCAACACCGAGATGTACCGACAGATCCATACGCAGAAGATGCGTAACAAGTCGTCAGGACTCATCATCCTCAAGGAGACGACAGCGAAGAGCTGGGACTGGACACGAAACTACGACTTCCGTTACGACATCACGAAGAACCTGAACTTCACCTATACGGCACAGGCACAGGCATATATCTACGAGCCTGCCGGCAATCCGGAACGTAACAGCGACGAATGGAGAGCTAACCGTGACACAGTGCGTGACGAAATCATGAACTTCGGATCCATCTCACGTTTCAACCAATCGGTGAAGCTGAGCTATAACGTGCCTATCAACAAGCTGCCGTATTGCGACTGGCTCGGCTCGACCATCAACTACACCGGCAACTACCGCTGGATTGGTAACTCACGTTATACCCAGATGCGATTGGGTAACACCATCGAGAACGACAAGACCCTGCAGTTTACGGCCACCGCCGACATGACGAAGCTTTACAACAGGTCGGACTACCTCAAGAAGATTCTTTCACCGCGACGCAACAGCAACACCCCTAATAGAGATAGGAATAAAGGCGGTGGCAAAGAAAACAACAGCGGCAACGACAGCATCACCAAGAAAGAGAAAAAATCCGAATCAAGTATAGGTAAGTCGATATTAGACAACACCTTACGCATACTCTGCAGCGTCAAGAAGGTGACATTCACCTACTCAAAGACTACAGGCGTGGGATTGCCGGGCTTCATGACTCAACCTCGCATGTTAGGCTTGGACAACGGCGGAGCACCAGGATTAGGCTTTGTCATAGGACAAAACAACAACGTGCTCAACAACGCCATCAGCAAAGGATGGCTCACCACCGACTCCACCTTCAACCAGCCGTACACCGAACGACTTAGCGAGACGTATAATTATAAGGTGTCGGCCGAGCCGTTCACCGACCTGAAGATTGAAGTCACAGGAACACGTACATATGCTGAGAACTTCTCAGAATATTTCCGTGCCGACGCCATGCAGATATTCCAGTTCTACACCCCGACCACAGGCGGTAACTACAGCATCTCATACATGATGACCTGCACCTCCTTCGCCAATGGCGACAGGCTCTTCGACAACCTATGCGACTATCGTAAAGATATCGCCGACCGTCTGGCTCATAACAACAGGGCTTGGGTCGGAATGGGCTCGCCATACGTCTATGACGAAGCTACAGGAGAAAGTTATCCACTCGGCTACACCTCATCGCAACAGGAGGTCCTCACCTACGCGTTCATCGCGGCATACAGCGGTAAGAGCGCCGATCACGTATCACTCAGCCTCTTCAGAACTGTGGCATTGCCGAACTGGACCATCAACTTCACCGGATTAAGCAAGATTCCAGCATTGAAGAAACACTTCAAGACTATCACGCTCACACACGGATATAAGTCGTCGTTCAGCATCTCGGCATGGGCTAACAATGTCAACTACAACGCTAACGAACAGATGGCGGTGTTCTCCGGAACCAACATGAGAATCCCTGAATACGACATCTCACAACTGATGCTCAGCGAACAGTATGCGCCTCTCCTCGGCGTCACGCTGGGATTCAACAACTCGCTTACTCCTTCTATCGAATTCAAGAAGTCGAGGACGATAACGCTCGGATTCAGCAATAACCAGATCACCGAGGTCAACGGACGCGAGATTGTCATCGGATGTGGATACACCTTCAAAGACTTAGGTTTCAGCCTGTCGCTCTTCGACGGCAGCGGCTCTAAGAAGGTGAGCAACGACCTGAAGATCAAGCTCGACCTCGGATTCAGGAGAGACGTGACGACATTGCGCAGCATCGACGAGCATCATAGCCAGATATCGGCAGGCCAGAACAAGGTAAACGTCTATCTCACAGGCGATTACAACTTCAGCCAGCGTCTCGGCATGCAGGTGTTCTTTAAGTACGACATGACGAATCCGTTCGTTGCCAACGCCTACAAGACAACCAATGTCTTTGCCGGCATCACTGCACGCTTCAGCCTGACGCAATAAAAAATATTTTTAAAATATTGTATCACAATACAATTAATGTCGTATTTTTGTAGCGGAAATTATTAAGTAAAATCAATTTTAAATAAAAGATATGAACATTCCTACAAACTTAAAGTACACTAAGGATCACGAGTGGATCCGTTTAGAAGGAGACAACGCTTACATCGGTATCACCGACTATGCACAACACGAACTTGGCGACATCGTTTTCGTCGACGTTGACACATTGGATGAGACTCTCGAGGCTGAAGAGACATTCGGCACCATCGAGGCAGTGAAGACATCATCAGAGATGTTCATGCCAGTGGGCGGCAAAGTCATCGAATTCAACGAAGAACTCGCCGACGCTCCTGAGAAAGTCAACAGCGACCCATACGGTGAAGGCTGGATCATCAAAGTCGAAGTGACCAACGCAGCCGAGATGGACAACCTCCTCGATGCAGAAGGTTACAAAGCCCTTATCGGATAATTGGAACGTCTGACAAGACATATCTGCCCCGGCTTGATATGCGGTATCATCATCATGATACTATGCGGTCTGCCGGGGTCTTATTTTCCTAAAGTCAGGACATTTTGGGAATGGCTCGGACCTGACAAGATAATGCATTGCGTCATGTTCGCATGCTTCGCGTTCTCCGTCATCGTTGGCTATAGGAAAGAATACTGCGAAAACGGAAAAGCCTATCGTATTAGACTTCAACTGGTTACACTTTTCATCGCGATATCGTACGGAGCCTTCACCGAGGTGCTTCAGACATATGTTTTCAAAGGACGATGCGGCAGCGTTTATGATTTTTTAGCCGACGTAATCGGTTGTGTATTAGGCATTTTCATCTTTAAAATCATTTTTCGAAAAAAAATGATAAAAAATTGATACATAATTCAATAATTTTTGCTAACTTCGCAGCGTTATTTGTATAAGAATAAAATTTAGAATCATGGAAATAAAAAAATCACCAAAAGCGGATCTTGACAGCAAGAAATTGACTTTCACGCTTATCGGACTGGTTATCGCATTATTTGTCGTTTGGCGCGTGTTTGAATACAGAAGCTACGACAAGCAAAACCTCGACACCTTCGCCCGTCAGGTTGAAGTGATGGAAGAGGAAATGGTTGAAATCACCAAGCAGGAACAGCCAAAACCTGAGATTCAGACTCCTAAGCCACAGGTGACACAGATCCAGGTGGTGGAAGACGACGTTGAGGTTGAAGATATCGATATCAACGCTGAAGTCGACCAGAACGAAGAGATTGAAGAATATGTCTACGAAGCTCCTGAAATCGAAGATGAAGAGATTCAGGAAGAAGAAGTGTTCCTCTCTGTGGAAGAGAACCCTGAGTTCCCTGGCGGTCCGGCAAAACTTCTTGAATACGTTCAGAAGAACCTCAAATACCCTATGATGGCTCGTGAAAGCGACATCCAAGGTAAGGTGTTCGTGGGATTCGTCGTCGAGAAAGACGGCTCTATCTCCAACGTGAAAGTGCTCCGTGGCATCGGTGGCGGCTGCGACGAAGAAGCAGTGCGCGTAGTGCAAAGCCTGCCTAAATTCAAACCTGGCAAGCAGCGCGGTAACCCGGTGCGTGTGGCTTATACTCTGCCTATCGTATTCAAACTTCAGTAGTGGATACCAGAAAGTATAAACTTAAGATTTTTGGCAACAAGGAGCTACCAGGCTACCTGTTGGAAACTAACAACGTGGTGAGGATGATACTCTTCACCACTGTTTATTCTTTGGTGTTCATCAACATCTTCCGACCTTTCAACTCGGAGACGTGGATACATAACAACAACAGCGCCAACTACTTCCTGTACTCGTCACTCATGGTGCTCATCGGTATGGTGCTGGTGTCGCTGAGCCGCGTCATCATGAATATTGTGGTGAAAAAGTTCCAACTCACCTACCCCGGCTACATCATCTGGCTCATCAGCGACGCCGTCATACTGTCATTATTCTATACCTTCATCGCCTATAAGGTGGGATTCGTCAATAACTTCCTCTCCGACAACCCCGAGATGACACTATGGGAAGCCCTCTTCTCCATCTTCAAGAAATCGACAGCCAACACCGTATGGATGCTCCTCATTCCATATACCATATCATTGTTATTCCTTGATAATCAATATCTTAAGAATAGAATCAAGGAACTCGGAGAGAGAAGCACTGACAGCAACATCATCCATCTTAAAGATGAAAAAGGCGAGATACGCCTCTCCATCAACGTGGAAAACATACTCTATGCCGAGGCCGCCGATAACTACGTGATTGTCAAATACATAAACAACGACCGCATCGTCGATTTTTTCCTGCGCACTAACCTTAAGAAACTGTCTGACGACCTGCGCGAGACCCCAATCCAACGCTGCCATCGCTCGTTTATGATCAACCTGCTGCACGTCACATCGCTAAAGAAAGACCAGACTGAGTTCATCATACAGTTTGACACCACCAGCATCAAGGACATCACCGTGTCGAAGACCTATCAGGAAGCCATCATGGAGGCTTTCATGAAATACCAAAAATAGTTGAAAAGACTTATCGTCATATTGTTTTTCCTCATCGTCCCCTTGGCGGAGATGAGCGCGCAGATCAACCACAGACATTACGTACTGATGGGAAAGATCGAGCTCTCAAAGGAGAACTACACCGAGGCGATTAAGAATTTCAACATCGCCATAATCGCAAAACCCAACGACTTCGAGGCTTATTTCCTTCGCGGAATAGCGAAATACAGCTTGAGCGACTACAGCGGTGCCGTCGACGACTTCACACGCACCCTCGAGATTCATCCGTTGTATGTGCGAGCCTACCATTACCGTGGCGTCGCCAATGACCGTCTCTCAAACTACGCCGATGCCATGTCCGACTTCCGGCAGGCCATCAGCCTCGACCCGTTCAGCGAAGAGCTGCACATCGCATCAGGATCAACGCTCATGCACTTAAACAACTACTCTGATGCCGTTGCCGAGTTTGACACAGCGCTGATCATCAACCCCGACAACGCCAACGCCTACATCTCACGCGGCATAGCGAAGCGTTATCTCAACGATCTCGACGGCTCACTCAGCGATATGAACAGCGCGGTGTATAACGACTATTTCAACGTGGAGGCGATAATACGCAGGGGCATGATCGAACTCGAACGCGAGGAATACCAAGCAGCGATGAACGACTTCAACGCCGCGTTGCGTATGGACAAAGACAACCCGCTCATCTATTTCAACAGAGCCGTGGCATTCCTGAACCTCGGCGACACCACCGCGGCGTTGAAGGACTACGAGAAAGTGAACCGACTCGACCAACGTAACGCCCTCACCTATTTCAACCGAGCCCTCATCTACTCTATGCTTGAAGAATACGACATCGCACTCGCATTATATAATAAGGTGATTGAAATCAACCCTCAGAACATCTACGGATACTTCAACCGAGGTATACTTTTTTACAGGATGAAAGACTGGGACGCCGCCGAAGACGACTTCACTAAAGTCATCGAGCTGTTCCCCGACTTCATCGACGCATGGATGAACAGAGCGGTGGTGAGATATGAGAAAGACGACATACGCGGAGCGGAGCAAGACCAATGGCAAGCCAAGCAGATCATGGCTTACGTGAGCGAAGACAAAGCCAATATCGACTCGCTCTACGCCCAGTATTCGAAGATGGATTACAACAAAATCATCAGCTTCGAGTCAGACTTCGTCGACGGCAACCGCCAGAAGACTCTGATACAGTTCTCCGACATCAACATCAAGCCGAGAGGCTCGTTTATCGTCAACATCACCGACGGTGAGAACTATTACATCGACGCCACGCTCAGCCAGCTGTCGCAAAACACCAACCTCAACGGAAAAATCGTTTATATCGTGAACGATATATTTAACGAAAACCACAAGTCGTTTATCAACGATTCAATTATAGATTATATTGATAATCAGTCGCTTAAGACTTTCCTTAACGGAATTTATAACTTCGAGATTTTCAACTATCAGCGAAGTGAGAGTCTGTTCACCGAACTCCTCGACGACCCGGTGTTAGGCCTCTATGCAGGGATAAATCTTTCGGTGGTTCAAAACGCTAAAGCTGAACTTGTCGTGACCGACAAAAACTATGAAAACACCATTTCCATCACGCAAAAGCGGACTAACGGAAGTTTCTCTCCTACCCAGGAAAAACCAGATTATCAGCAGTCGCTTACGACGATAACACGAGTTTGGAATAAAAACAAACGCAATCCTTATGTGTGGTATAACATGGGCAACATCCACCTGCAGATGCAGGAGTTCCAGAAGGCCATCGACGACTACACCATGGCCATCAAATACGAGCCAAATCTCGGCGAGGCATACTACAACCGCGCTCTGACAGAGCTTTATCTTAACAAGAAGTCACAGGCTATCAAAGACTTAAGTAAGGCCGGAGAGCTCGGAATCCCCGAGGCTTACGTCGTGATGAAACGGTTTACTGAATGAGTCTCAGCTCTTCCACCTTCGTGAAAGTGTGGCTTACACCATAATCATCGTTATATTCCATCAGGTCGAGTTCTAACACCTTCATATTGTAGACCTTAGGGATGATTCCACCGATCTCCATCTCATATAGGTGTGTGAAAATGTTACCCTCGAGCGTCCATGTAAGCTGCGTGCCTTCGTCTTCCATCACATCGTCGGCGAGATCCCATGTGACAGCGGTGCCGTCGTCGTTGTAACGGTAATAAAGGTCGTTTTCTTTCCACACTCCGATGAGGAGGTCTTCGTCAAACTCCACATCGTGAAACACTTCAGGTTCAAGCACTTCCGGCTCGACGTAGTCGTGATGGAACCAGATGAAATATGATGCCACGGCAGCGCCAGCCACCGCTAAAATAATTATAATCGTGATTAAAAGTTTTTTATTCATTTCCCTTAATTTTAATACTACTTTTTGAGTTTTATTACCTTCGGCGTCTTCCCTTTATACTGCGGCATCGTCATTCCTATCGACGCGTTGATGTATGTCGGGTCGCACACATAATATTTCTTGCCGCCGTACATAAATCCATCGCCTTTCACGTCGGCGTTGTCGCCGAAATAAACCGCGGTGGCCACGTGGCCTTCGTATTGAAGTCCGATGACTTTGGCATTGGTGTAGCGCTCCACCAGCCAGGCGAACAACGCCGACCGATCTTCACAGTCGCAGTAAGGATATCCTATCACTTCTTCAGGATAGAAATATTTTTCATAGCCGAACTGTTCCTCGTCGGTTTTGTATTCGAAGCCCGTCTGCACGAAATGCAGCAGCATCCCAATAAATTGCGTCGGAGTGTAGTCTTTCTTCATCTGTTCAAAAGTGTTGAGCAGCACTTTCTGAGACTCGATAGGCAATGCCGTGGTGAAATAAATCGGAAACACCGTCATCGGGACATCATCGAGGTAGGCGATATGAGACTTGTTGTAAGGCAGTGTAATTTTCTTGTCTTTAGTTAGCTTCAGCTCGCGGCTCACGTTACATTCGCCCATATTGAGGTTCTTTGTGAAGTCCAGCGTCATCTGGCGTTTCGCCGCATCTTGCTCGCTGAAGCTGTATGAATACACAGCCTCGTTTGCCTTGCCGCCGCCGTATACGCAGTAGTATTTCACCTTGTTGCCTTGTTTGTCGTCATCGAAGCGGAAGAAAGTGTATGAATACACCTGTTTACTGTTGTCGAGAGCGATGAGAAGCGTAAGATTTCCTGAGTCTTTACCGCGACCGATACGGGTCTTGAAGCCGCCTTCGTTACGAAGCATGTAAAAACAGAACATGACACGGTCGTTTACATCGGAAAACACCTTCTCAGAAAGTGTGCGGAGGAGGCAGAAACAGCCCCACTCGTTGAGTCCGAACTGATCGACGACGCCTTTGACTTCGCTCCAAAGAGCCTGAGTCTCATTCTGACATTTGGCGATCTTTTTGAAGTATTCCGACACGTTTTTCTCGTCGATGCCGGTGCTTTTTATCCTCAGCTTCGGGTCAAGATGCAAGTTCACCTGACGACCGTAGAAATTCAGTAAAATATTGGTGCTGTTGTCGATTGCAAGCTTTTTCGATCTCTCGTTGTCGCTCATCGGCACGTTTTTCACGCCTTTTTCGTCGACACTCACCCTTTGTTCATAATTATTGTTTTCCTCCTTCTCAATCGTCACCGCCGTGGCATGCGTCACCTTCGGCAGCTCCACTTCTTTTGCATATTTTATCTCATTCGAAGAAAACTGCTTTTCCTCGTTATTCACTGTCGCTACAGGCACTTTCGTCGGCTTTGGCTGGGTCATCTCGATGCGGTCTTTCGCAAAATCGTTGAAGAGTTCCCATTGTTTTGCCATGAAATCGGCGAATTCGGCATTCTGTTTGTCGATAAAGTCTTGGTATTCCTGACTTCTCTGCTGCATATCCTTCTGATACGCATTGACGGTCTGCTGATATTGTTTTTTTTGCGATTCGAGATATTTTTGGTATTCATCGTCCTGCGAATACGATGCGATGGTAATGGACGTCAAAATCAGAGCAAAAAACAGTTTTTTCATATTAATTTCCATATTTATTCTGCAAAAATAACAAAAAAATCTTACATATTCAAAAATGTTGATAATTAGTTGCCGAATTTAGACTCATCTTAGAAGAAAATTTGTATCTTTGCAAAAATTTGAGACAATGAGTTTTAAAGATGTTTTAAAGAAGCTGTCAAACAAATATGTCATTGCGACGTTGATATTCGCCGCACTCATTGTTTTTATTGATCAATACAACGTTTTTGAGCAAAGTAAGAGCTACCGTAAACTTCGCAAGATGAAGAAGGAAGTGGAGTATTACGACAGAGAGATCGAGAAGCAGGAACAGACGCTCAACGCTTTAAAAAGCGACACTGCACTACTCGAGAAGGTCGCTCGCGAGCAGCATCTTATGAAACGTGACGATGAAGTGGTCTATATTTTAGACGTCAAAGAATAAATGTTTAACTTAAAAAATACTAAAATGAAAAAATTGTTCTTAACATTAGGTCTTGCAGCATTTTTGATGACATCATGCTGCGACAAACAGGAAAACAAAGAGAATTGCGAACAGAAAGAGTGCTGCAAAGACAAGAAAGAGCAGTGCGAGAAACACCATGAGTGCGATCACCACGATCAGGCTCCTTGCCCAGAAATGATGTGCTGCATGGATAAGATCGTCGACGCTGTCGCTAACTGGGAGAACCTCGATGAGGCTCAGAGAGCAGAAGTCATCGGTATGGCAAAGAAGATGCAGGAAATGAAAGCCAACATGCCAAAACCTGAATGCAACAAACACGAAGGAAAGTGCGAAAAACACGAAGGTTGCGAGAAACACGAAGGTTGCAAGCATGAAGAAGGTCACAAATGCGAAGGTAACCATGAAGGCTGCCAGAAACATGAGGGCAAATGCGAGCATCAGCATGAAGGCTGCCAGCACGAAAACAAATAAATAATAAAAAGATGAAAAAACTTAATCTGTTTTTATTGATTAGCATCCTGGCAATATTTACAGGATGCAAGAAAGACAATGCTTCAGCAGACTCGGGGAATGGCGGGAGCAGCGTAAACGGAAAGACCTACGATATCGGCGAGCACTACAAAGTAAACGGAGTCGAAGGTGTCGTTTATAAGATTTCTGATGATGGCCGACACGGAATGATAGTTTCCATGGATGAACCATATGGTTTTCGTAAATGGAGCTTGGAAAATGTTGAAACCGGTGCGACATACCCGGATAGCGGATTGTCGAACATGAATATCATTGTCTCCAACTATGATCTGGAACAATATCCGGCTTTCAAATGGTGCCAAGAAAAAAACACCAACGGAGTAACAGGTTGGTATCTTCCGGCTTATTATGAGTTTCGTGACGTCAACCGTGTGGCAAGTATTGTCAATGACACTTTATCATATTATGGCGGCGCCGAGATTTTGGATGTAAATTATTGGACATCAACGGAAGATGGTAAGAACAGGGCGACTGGTTTTCCAAGCATCGGATGCTCCAAATCCGAGTATTACAGAGTCAGAGCTGTTCATTCGTTCTAATGAATCAATTTGACAGTCACAGTCGAGCCCGCGCAGCGGGCTCGACTTTTTTATTTTTTACAAAAATAAATTTCAAAAATATCCTTGTAATTGAGGAAAAAGCACTATCTTTGCGGTTTAATTACAAACTATTCATACGATCATGAAAAGAACGATTAAAACTTTAGCATTGTTGTTGGTTATAGCAATAGCCACATCAGCATTCGCACAAGGTGAAAAGACTATAAAAAGAAAAGTCGCTATTGGCAGATTCACCAATGAGACACAATATGGCAAGGGCATGTTCTACGACAGAGACAACGACCCAATGCAGAAACAGGCTACCGACTTCCTCATGGCAAAACTCAGTCAGTCAGGAAAATTTATCCTTTTGGAGAGAACAGACCTTGACGCTCTCGTTCAGGAAAAAGGCGACGGCATGAGCAAGATCAATGCCGACTACCTCATTGTGGGCTCAATCACAAAATACGGTCGTAAGACCGAAGGTCAGCAGAAGGTGTTCTCATCAACGAAGACACAGACCGTCGAGGCAGGCGTGAGCATCCGCATCGTCGATGCCGCCACAAGTCTCGTCATCTACTCGGAAGAGGCTGAAGGTTTTGCAGAGACCACAACGAAAGAGACTCTCGGCATAGGCGGTGAGGCAGGTTTCGATGCCACCTTAAGCGACAAAGCCATCTCTGCAGCCATCTCACAGCTCGTCGAGAACATCATCAAGAAGTGCACCGACCAGCCTTGGAAATCATACATCCTTGCCATTGAAGACGGCAGCTACATCATTTCTGGCGGCACATCACAAGGCCTCGTCCCCGGCGACGTATTCAACGTATATGCAAAAGGCAAGACCGTCAAGAACCCGCAATCAGGTGTCAATGTCGAGCTTCCAGGCAAGAAAATCGGCACAGTGACAGTCGTGATGTCGGTGGGCGACACCCCTGAGACGGAGATTTCATTCTGCACATACGACGGAGATAAGCTCGACGAAGAGAACCTCCTCACAAAATATTATGTTTCTGACAAATAATTAAGCATTATGAAAAAGATATTGGCAATAGCAGTACTGCTCCTCGCAATGGCAAGTTGCGGTGTGGGTACATATTCAGTGGAATCAGGCAAAAGCGAACAGGCAAGCGTGTCATTCGTAGCACAGAAATCATATCCTGTGACCGTTACAATAGACGGAAAAGCCTACGAAGTGAAAACGGCGAAGCTTAAAGATTGGAGAACAGACCGCCGTATCAAGCAGACTGCTCAAAACACCATTAAAATCGAACCTGGCAAACACGAAATAATCGTCACCTCAAACGGAGAAGAGGTGTTAAAAGAAACGATTTTCCTGTCGAACAACGAGAGTAGAATCATAGGACTATGAGAGAATTGAAGTTGTTGGCCGTATGCGTTGTCGCCATGATGTTCGTCACATCATGCACGACAACCAAGAAGTTGTACTACTGGGGGAAGCAGTCGTCAGACGACACATACCGTTACGACGCGGCAGCGTATAACTACTACGACAAGCAGTCACCTGAGGCTATTTGCGAGCTCATCATGACCTATGAAGAGATGGTGACAAACCCTGGCGGTTCACGTCAGGTGCCGCCTCCGGGGGTATGTGCCGAATACGGCTACCTGCTCCTGACACCGGATATCGACCAGATATTTGCCTCAACAGCGACGGCACGACAGCAGAGAGCCTTGTCGAGAACCGACTTTTACCAATACGGCATCGAATTGATGCAGAGAGAAATAGAGTTATATCCTGAATCGGCTCAGTTTATCAAGCCGCTCATAAACCGCGCAAAGGAGAGATAGTCATGAAGAAAGCATTGTTATATTCGATAATCGGGCTTCTGGCAATCATCTTCTCATCATGCGCCACAAGCAGCTTCACGAGAGGAAACCAATATCCGCAGATGTATGAGCAAAAACCGCTCACATTACTCGTGATGCCTCCTATCAACAACACCAACCATGTTGAAGCGAAAGATCTGTTATACACTTCCATCACACGACCTCTGGCAGAAGCCGGATACTACGTCGTCCCGCCATTCCTGACGATGGAAGTGCTGAAAGCCGAGAGTGCATACGACGCCGAGCTGTTCATCAACGGCAAACTCGACAAGTTCAGACAGTTTTTCGGAGCCGACGCCGTGGTGTTCTCTGTCATCGACGTATGGGAAAAACAGGGTTTTGGCATCAAAACTAATATTCATTATATCATAAAATCGGCTAAGACCAACGAAATCATCTTCGACAGAAGCTGTGATTTGTATCTTGACTTAAGTGTCAACAGTGGATCAGGCGGTATTATAGGGGCCTTGGCCGACATCACAGCTTCAGCCATCAACACAGCTTTAACCGACCATATCAAGGCAGCGCGTAAGACCAATGAATATATCTTCATGGATATTCCAAGAGGTCCGTACAGTGAGTATTATCTCAATGATATGGATGAACCTGCAGATAAGAAAGACATCAAGAGAACTGTTAAATGACAAAAAATATCAACTTAAAAGTAAATAAAAATATGGCAGAAAAAAAGTTTTTGACATGCGATGGTAACCAGGCTGCGGCCCATGTTGCCTACATGTTCAGTGAAGTTGCCGCCATTTATCCTATCACCCCGTCATCCCCGATGGCTGAGTATATCGACGAATGGGCAGCAAAAGGTCAAAAAAATATCTTCGGCGACACAGTTAAGGTCGTTGAGATGCAGTCAGAGGCTGGTGCTGCTGGTGCAGTGCACGGCTCATTGCAGGCTGGTGCTTTGACCACCACCTACACAGCATCACAGGGCTTATTGCTGATGATACCTAACATGTACAAAATCGCCGGCGAGTTGCTCCCAGGCGTATTCCACGTCTCAGCACGTGCTCTCGCAGCACAGGCATTGTCAATCTTCGGCGACCACGCCGACGTGATGAGTGCCCGCCAGACAGGCTTCGCAATGTTGGCAACAAGCTCAGTGCAGGAAATCATGGACCTCGCCCCTGTTGCGCACCTCGCAGCAATCGAAGGCCGCGTCCCATTCCTCCACTTCTTCGACGGATTCCGCACATCACACGAGATCCAGAAAGTTGAAGCAGCCGACATGGAGAAACTCCGCAAGCTCGTCAACTACAAGGCTTTGAAGGAATATCGCGACAGAGCTCTTAACCCAGAACACCCTGTAACACGCGGTACAGCACAGAACCCTGACATCTACTTCCAGACAAGAGAGTTGCAGAACAAATACTACGACGCTCTTCCTGACATCGTAGCAAAATATATGAAACAGCTGAGTAAAATCACAGGTCGTGAATATGCTCCATTCGTATACTACGGCGCTAAAGACGCTACCGACATCATCATCGCCATGGGTTCAGTCAACGACGTCATCAAGACCGTCATCGACAAGGAGAACAAGGCTGGCAAGAAACTCGGTCTCGTGAGCGTTCACCTCTATCGTCCCTTCAGCGTGAAATACCTCATGGAGGTCATGCCGAAGAGCGTGAAGAGAATCTGCGTGCTCGACCGCACGAAAGAACCCGGCGCCAACGGAGATCCGTTGTACCTCGACGTGGTGGAAGCCTTCAAGGATGCCGAACTCCACCCGATGATCATCGGCGGTCGTTTCGGTCTCTCCTCCAAGGACACCACCCCGGCTCAGGTTTTGGCTATCTACAAGAACCTCGCCGCTCCCAAGCCGATGAACCAGTTCACGGTGGGTATCAACGACGATGTCACGCACCGTTCCCTCAAGGTCGGCAAGGAAATCTCCATCCTGCCGAAGGGCACGTTCGAAGCCAAGTTCTACGGCCTCGGCGCTGACGGTACCGTGGGTGCCAACAAGAACTCCATCAAGATCATCGGCGACAACACCAACAAGTACAGCCAAGCCTATTTCGACTACGACTCCAAGAAGTCTGGCGGTTACACCTGCTCGCACCTGCGTTTCGGTGACCAGCCTATCCTGGCTCCTTACCTCGTCGGCACGCCCGACTTCGTGGCTGTCCACGTCCCGAGCTACCTCCGCAAGTATGACTGCCTCCGCGGCTTGAAGAAGAACGGCACGTTCCTCTACAACTCGCCCTGGAGCGTTGAAGAGACCAAGAAGCATCTTCCTGACTATGTGAAGAAGTATCTGGCTCTCAACAATATTAATATGTACATCATCGACGCTACGAAGATCGCCGCTGAGATCGGCCTGGGCAACCGTACCAACACCATCCTCCAGAGCGCATTCTTCAAGATTTCAGGCGTTATCCCTTACGACCTCGCTGTCCAGCAGATGAAGAAGTTCATCGTGAAGAGCTACGGTAAGAAGGGTGAAGACATCGTCAACATGAACTATGCAGCTGTCGACCGCGGCGGTGAGATCACAAAGGTTGAGATCCCAGCCGAATGGGCAAAACTCGACTGCACAACCGACTTCGTGTTCGAGCACAACGCCGACGATCCTGAGTTCATCAACAAGGTGATGCGTCCGATGGTCGCCCAGTGCGGTAACGACCTTCCAGTGAGCGCATTCAAAGACATAGTCGACGGTACATTCCCGGCAGGTACAACAGCCTACGAGAAACGTGGCGTGGCAACAGTCGTCCCAGAGTGGAACCCAGCTAACTGTATCCAGTGCAACCAGTGCTCATTGGTCTGCCCTCACGCAGCTATCCGTCCAGTCGTCATGACCGACGCCGAGATGAAGAAAGCTCCAAAGGGTATGGCAGCTATCGACGTGAAGATGCCGAAAGAATTGGCAGGCATGCACTTCAGAATGCAGGTTTCAGTGTTAGACTGTACAGGCTGCGGCAACTGCGCCGACGTCTGCCCTGCTAAGGAGAAAGCATTGGTGATGAAACCGTTGGAGAGCCAGCTCGACGAAGCCAAGAACTGGGAATACGGTCAGAAGAAAGTCACCTACAAAGACAACCTCATCGACAAATACGCCAACACAAAGAATAGCCAGTTCGCTCAGCCATTGTTCGAGTTCTCTGGCGCCTGCGCAGGCTGCGGTGAGACACCTTATATCAAGACCATCACACAGCTCTTCGGTGAGAGAATGCTCGTCGCCAACGCAACAGGTTGTTCGTCAATCTACGGCGGCTCAGCACCTGCTACACCTTACTGCAAGAACTACCGTTCTGGCAAGGGCGTGGCATGGGCTAACTCACTGTTCGAAGACAACGCTGAGTTCGGTCTCGGTATGGCAACAGCCACACGTAAGCTCCGCGACCGCATCGAGCTCATCATGAAAGACGCTATCGCCAACTGCAAGTGCTGCAGCGACGACCTCAAGAAGCTCTTCCAGGCTTGGATCGACAACCGTGAGAACGGCATCAAGACAGCTGAATTGGCTGACAAGATCGTTGCCGGTTGCGAGAAGTGCGGCTGCGACAAGTGCATGCAGATTCTCGACCTCAAAGATCACCTCGTGAAGAAGTCACAGTGGATCTTCGGTGGTGACGGTTGGGCATACGATATCGGATTTGGCGGCTTAGACCACGTGTTGGCATCAGGCGAAGACGTCAACGTCCTCGTCCTCGACACTGAGGTTTACTCGAACACAGGCGGTCAGTCATCAAAGGCTACACCAGCCGGCGCCGTCGCCAAGTTCGCCGCATCAGGCAAGAAGGTGCGTAAGAAAGACCTCGGCATGATCGCCAAGAGCTACGGCTATGTCTACGTGGCACAGGTGGCTATGGGTTCATCACAGGCACAGTACTTCAAAGCCATCAAAGAAGCTGAGGCATATCCAGGACCATCACTCATCATCTGCTACGCCCCATGTATCAACCACGGTATCAAGATTGGTATGGGTCACTCACAGATGGAAGAGAAACTCGCCGTCGATTGCGGTTACTGGCACCTCTGGCGCTTCAACCCAGCTGAGGAAGAAGCAGGTCAGAACGGTTTCCACCTCGACTCAAAAGAGCCTGACTGGAGCAAGTTCCAGAACTTCATCATGGGCGAAGTCCGTTACAACTCATTGCTGAAGACCTTCCCAGAAGAGGCAAAAGAGCTGTTCGCCAAGACCGAACAGTTTGCTAAACTCCGCTACGAAGGATACAAGAAACTGAGTGAAGGGAAGTAATTCATATCCCTGTTAACAACATCGTAGAGACGTCATAATATGGCGTCTCTATTTTTTTTGTAAAACCATGCAGCAAAACCACTACTTTTTCGTTCTACAATAGAACATCAAATTATTATTACCATGAAAAAAACTTACTCCGTTATCCGTAACATCTTCGCCGTTATCGGCGGGATTGCCGTAATTGTCTTCATCGTAGGCTGGATTTTGTATCCAAGATATGATATTTACATCGAAAAAAGCGGCTTGTCCCAATTTGACGAACGTGTTGAACTGCTAAAGACATCAGGAGCTTATGCAAGCGACACCACCAGTTTTGAGATGACAATCGTTCAGAATGAGGCAAGAGCAAAAGAGATTAGAGATTATTTCCAACTTGACACCCTCTACCCTGCCAACGCCACCACTTGGGAGAAGACCCTCGCAATAGGAAAGTTCGTAGCTTCAAACATCCCACATGCCAACCAAAAGAAATGGCCTAACCATATCAACGCCATTGGGTTATGGGAGTATACCAAGAGTGTTGAGCCGGCTTTCAACTGCCGTCTGCATAGCATCCTGACATTCGAACTTCTTCTTTCAGAAGGTATCCAAGCAAGATATATAACCTGCATGCCTGAAGATGAGGACGACAACGACTGCCACGTCGTCAACGAAGTGTGGCTTCCCGAACTGAACAAATGGGCTATGATTGACACCGATTCAGGTGGCAATTACATCTCGGATATGGATGGCACCCCATTGTCACTCAAAGAGATACGCGAGCATTACATCGCTGATACCAAGATACTTACACACAAAAAATTTGGAAAAGGAAGCGAGAAAAAAGATTGGTACTATTCCTACATGGCGAAAAACACCTATTGGTTCTCCTGTTGGGGAACGTTGTCGTATTATCAGGAAGATTACGAAGTTGAGGACGTCGACCGTGACAGCTACGTCAATCTCGTTCCATCAGAATTTGAGCCGTTCAACATCGGAGGCGGCAACACCGTCACCACCGATGCTGAAAGATTCTGGTATGCGACGATGATTGAATAAAGCTATTCCAGCTTTTTCTTGTATTCGTCGACCTTCTTGCCGGCTTTCATAATCTCGTCTTTGTAGTCGGTCAAGACGAAAACTTTATTGAAAACGCCGACTGTAAGCGGGAATGTGTCGCCTTCGTAAGTGATTTCTCCGACGTTGCAAACAAAGTAATCCTTCACCTCGAGCTGGTTCAAAGCTACGTTAAACCAAGCCCTGATATCGAAGTCGTCACCTTCGACGATACCCTGTATTCCTTCGAAACTCGACAATTTCTGTCCGACCAGCTCATTCAACTTCTGCTGTGCTGCCTGACGATGTTTTTCAGGCTGCGGAACGGTGACTTTCATAAACAAAGCCAAGACGGCTAAAACGAGAATGACAATCAATAATTTTTTCATAGCAATTCATTTTTTGCAAAGATAGATATTTTTTCGTAATTTTGCAAAAATTTTTAGAATTATGGTAGCAACAATTATTTACGTAGTAGGTGTTATCCTTGGAGTTTTGGCGGTTTTAGAAATCCTCAGTCAGCCAATCAATGTCCTCACAAAAATCCTCATCAGCATTTTGGTGGTCATCACAAGCTGGATTGGAATCGCTGTTTATTATCTGCTTCTCAGAGGCAACCTGACGAAGTGGTTCAAATAATGGATAAAAAAGGGCTTCGCGCCAATATCAAGCTTCTCAAGAAACAGCACACCAAAGAGCAGCTTCTTGAGCAGTCGGAGGTTATTTTGTCGAAACTGGAACAGCATCCCGATTTCCAGAAAGCGCGTATCGTGATGATTTACAGCGCCTTACCTGACGAGGTACAGACTCAGGCCTTCCTCGAGAAATGGCGCCATAAAAAGAAAATAATCCTACCAACAGTTGTTGGAGACGATATAATCCCAGTTGAACTTGCAGAGAGCACTGGCTTTGCCGTCGGCGATTTCAATATTCTCGAACCTCAAAACGAGCCTTACACCGGCGATTACGACCTCATCGTGGTGCCAGGTGTCGCCTTCGACCGCAATGGCAACCGCATCGGACGAGGCCGCGGATACTACGACCGATTCCTTTGTAAACATTTGAACGTCAAACGAATAGGAATTTGTTTCGACTTCCAACTTGTTGACGAAGTACCCACCGAGCCGAATGACATTAAAATGGATGAAGTGATATCTTCAATTAGTTAAAGGTTAAAAGAGTAAAGTTAAAAGAGATTAAATAAAAGAGAAGCGCAAAGCGACATCACGACGCTCTGCGCTCTTTTAACTTTTATCTCTTATCTATTATCTTAAAGAGATTACCAAGCGAACAATGGTCTGTCGGCCATCATTTCGTTCACTTTAGCCTTCACTGCCTCGAGCTTCTTGGTGTCGTCGATGTGGCTGATGACGTCGTCGATCAAGTCAACGATTGGCTCCATCATGTCTTCCTTCAAACCACGTGTTGTGATAGCTGGAGTACCGACGCGGAGACCTGAGGTCTGGAATGGTGAACGGCTGTCGAACGGAACCATGTTCTTGTTGACTGTAATGTCAGCCTGAACGAGGGTGTTCTCAACCATTTTACCTGTAATCTCTGGGAACTTCGAGCGAAGGTCGATGAGCATCAGGTGGTTGTCTGTGCCACCGCTGATGATGTTGTAACCTCTGTCGCTGAATGCCTTTGCCATTGCAGCTGCGTTCTTCTTCACCTGGAGAATGTACTCGAAGTACTCGTCTGTCAAAGCCTCGCCGAAAGCGACAGCCTTTGATGCGATGACGTGCTCGAGTGGTCCGCCTTGGACGCCTGGGAACACTGCGCTGTTGAGCAATGCCGACATCATCTTGATCTCACCCTTAGGTGTTGTGAGGCCCCAAGGATTTGGGAAGTCTTCACGCATCATGATCATACCACCACGTGGTCCACGGAGGGTCTTGTGTGTGGTTGTTGTCACGATATGGCAATACTCCAACGGGTCGTTAAGGATGCCGCGGGCGATGAGACCTGCCGGGTGTGAGATGTCAGCCATCAAGATAGCGCCGACTGAGTCAGCAGCCTTACGCATACGTGCATAGTCCCAGTCACGTGAATATGCTGAAGCACCTGCGATAATGAGTTTCGGCTTGTATTGTGCCACCTTCTTCTCCATGTCGTCGTAGTCGACCATACCTGTCTCCTTGCTCACTTCGTAAGCTACCGGGTTGTAAAGGATACCTGATGAGTTGACCGGTGAACCGTGTGAGAGGTGTCCGCCATGTGAGAGGTCGAGGCCCATGAATGTGTCGCCTGGCTTCAAGCAAGCAAGAAGTACTGCCATGTTAGCCTGTGCGCCTGAGTGTGGCTGCACGTTGACGAATTTTGCCTGAAAGAGTTCACCAGCGCGGTCAATAGCAATCTGCTCGGTCTGGTCAACAATCTGGCAACCGCCATAGTAACGCTTTCCAGGATAACCTTCTGCGTATTTGTTTGTCATCACTGAGCCCATGGCTTTCAACACCTGGTCGCTGACGAAATTTTCAGAAGCGATAAGCTCGATGCCGTGCATCTGACGCTCTTTTTCCTTACGGATAAGGTTAAAAACCTTTGTGTCTTTCTTCATGTTAAAATCTATTTAGTTGATATTCAATTATTTACAATTTCTTAAAAAATTTTTCTGCCTTTTATTTCAAACTTCAAAATTATAACTTTTTATTCAAATAACAAAATTTTTAATTAATTTTGCACTTTATTTAAGATATGACGACTCTCGACGACATAAAATCAGCGGTTTCAAGCGAACTTGAACGGTTTGAGACGTTTTACAAAGATGCGTTGCATTCCGACAATTTCATCTTGGATAAGATCGGCCGTTACACCTTGAAACACAAAGGAAAACAGCTACGTCCGTTGTTTGTGTTTCTCTCTGCGAAATGCTTCGGAGAGGTCAACGAAAGCACTTTCAGAGCCGCCACTTTCATCGAGCTTTTACATTCAGCGACGCTCATCCATGACGATGTGGTTGACGACGCCTCCGAACGTCGTGGATTTGCCTCGATCAACGCGATGTATAAGAACAAAATCGCAGTTCTTGCAGGCGATTACCTCTTATCTAAAGGTATGATGATTGCCCTCGAAAAGCATGATTATCTGATGCTTGACATGATTTCGGCAACGGTGAAAAACATGAGTGAAGGCGAGATTTTCCAACTCGAGAAAGCGAAAAATTTCGACATCTCCGAAGAGGATTATTATCAGATAATTGAGAAAAAAACCGCCTCGATGATAGCTTCGTGCTGCGCCATCGGAGCCGTGTCGACAGGAGCAACGCCCGAGCAAGTTGAGATGATGCGACAGTTTGGAATAAACGCCGGTACAGCCTTCCAGATTCGTGACGATATTTTTGATTATCAACCGCATAACCACTCTGGCAAAGGTTACGGCAACGACATCCGCGAGCATAAGATGACACTTCCGCTCATTCATCTTTTAAAAGAAAGCTCTGCCATTGAAAGAACCTTGATTATCAACAAGATACGCCTTAACGGAAAGTGTAAAAAGACTGTCGACAGCATCATCCGAAAGGCAAACGAGAAAAACAGCCTGCAGTATTGCGAAGAAAAAATGAAATTTTTCATCCAACATGCTGAAAATCAATTAGATAGTGTTCCAAATAGCGAAGCAAAAGAGGCATTAAAGAGTTTATTGTATTACTGTGTAAAACGTGAAATATGAAAAATGAAATAAATGTAAGGACGCGGCGCGCCACGTCCCTAGTTGCAATCTTGGTTCTACTCTTTGTTTGTAGCTCTGCCCGCTCTCAGGCCTTCTTCGGTGGCATCGCCTTCGGTGGCGTGACATCGCAGGTCGACGGCGACCATAACAACGGCTTCCACAAGGTCGGCTTCACCGCCGGCGCCTTCGTTGGACTTGAATTAACCGATATTATCGAGACACAGTTTGAGATAAAATACATCCAGAAAGGCTCGCGTTCCGATGCCGACGACCCGTACCAGTTCCTCATCCGCCTCGACTACGTGGAACTCCCGCTTGTCGCTTCGGCCAACCTGGGCTTTCTCAACATCAACGGCAACAACCTCGACTGGATATCCGTCGAGGCAGGTGCCAGCGTCGACGTGCTAGCCTACACCAACCAGAAAAACAACGGAGCCAACGAGAGCACCAACCGCTGGAAACGCTTCTGCGTCAACGGGATACTCGGTCTGAAATTCAACATAGTGGATAAGAAATTCCAAATAGGAACCCGCGTAATCACCTCGATAAACTCAGCGTACGCGGGTAATTTCTACGATCAGGGAGCATTGCGCTTCGGACAGTGGGGCGCGTTCAACGACGTGCTCGAACTTGTTGCCTACTACCGCTTCTAACTATCTTGAGATAGTGACTTTCCTTGTCACGACACCCTTATCCGTCAAAATATTGACAAAATACATTCCTGATTCCAATTCCGAAATATTGATTTCAGTTTCGGCAGATGAAATCATCAATTTTCCAGTAATATCATACACATCAACACGTTGTACAGACATTGTGCACATCGTCTCTACACGAATATAATCATGTGCTGGATTAGGATATACCGCAATCTCATCTTCTATATTTTCATCTACACCTTCATAATTCTTATTGATGCATTCCGACCAATAAACAGTGTAGCCTCCATTGATGCTAACACCGTATTTGTATTGTCCGATAGGCAATGTAACCCAGTCATTATCAATATATTGTGCATTAACAACATCTTCAGCGATCAAGGTCTGACCGCTGCCATCGCAATTGGCACGATAGATGTTGTAAGCATTTCCAACGGTGATATCATCAATATAGAAAGCGTTCTCATAATCGCCTTCTGTGAGCTGGTTGGCGTATTTCCATTCAAGCAGATGGTTACCAGGACCCAATGCCACAGAATACTTAGTCCACGGCACTATGTCTTTTATCGTCTCTCCTTGCTGCACGTTGTCGATGAAGAAGCCGCCACCATTCAACGGGAAGCAGCTTATCATGGCGTAATATGTCACCACACAACTTACCGGCACATTCACGCCGAGTGATATCTTACTTGTTGAGAACATAGTCTTGTTTGTCGACCTCACGCAATAAGAGCCACTATGCGGATGTTCAGTCATCACCTCCCAAGGAGAAGTGCCGTCATTGATCCACATGTTCTGATATAAATCACCCGACTCGAAACCGTCGTAGATGCAATCCGGCATGTCCCAACTCAGTGCCACCTTGGTCTGACCTATGACAGTTGCCTGAATGTCGATAACTTTCTCAATAGTGACATAGTTCGAAGGCAGTGACGTCATATCGTTGTTAAGTTGCGCCTTAACATAATATGTATATTTTCCTGAATATGTCAAGTTGTCGAGATAATTTGTCGACGTCAAATTATTTGCAATCCGTATGCCATCACGATACACGCTATACGACACAGCGTCTGCCGCCGGTGTCCAGTTCAGGTCGACGTATGTGCCGTCGAAATTGGCGGTAAGATTTGTCGGCCCGTGGTGATACAGCGCATTGATGGCTGCCAGCGCATCTATACGTCCTGAGCCTGTCTGGTTGTTTTTCATGGTATTGCCTGCATTGGCAGCTGTCAACTCGATGATTGAGTCGAGTTCGGCAGCTGTAAGCTCCGGATTTGCGTCGAGAAGCAATGCCAAAACACCTGATACACAAGGCGTTGCCATCGAGGTGCCGTCGTATGCCACATAGCCTGTGCCCGTTTGATAGTTCAACGAAGTGACATTGGCACCTGGCGCTGAGATATCGGGACGAATCAACCCGGGCTGCGAGGCGTCGCCGTTCTGATAGGGATAATCGTTATAATTGCCAACATTGGGACCTTCAGACCATGTCACAGGACCGACAGATGAGAAGCTGCAACGCGTGTCGTTAGAATCGGTAGCACCAACGCAAATCACGCCCGAGGTGCCGCCCGAAATCAGGTTCACCTGATCAGGATGCAGCCATGGCGGTGGGCAGTTGCCCGGGCATTCGACATTGATAGGCACAGGAAATGAATACTGTGTGTCACCATCATTACCTGCAGCCACCGATGCCACGACTCCAGCATCCTTCACTGTAACAAATAAGTCGCGATACATGCCGATAGGACCGCTGCCAGCATCACCTAACGACAAGCTGATAATATCGGCGCCATGTTCCAAGGCAAATTCGATGCCAGAGATTACTTCAGCGTCGCCACCATATCCAGTATCGTCTAACACCCTGACTGCCATGACCTTAGCACCAGGCGCTATACCTGTCTGGATGCCGGCTACGCCCTGTCCTGCCACAATACCCGCGACATGCGTTCCATGGCAGTGTTCGTCCATAGGGTCATTATCGTTGCTGCTAAAATCATATCCATGGTGCGGGAACTCACTTCCACCATCCCACATGCTACCTGCGATGTCAACGTGGTTATAGTCAACGCCAGAATCGACGACAGCCACAATCACGCCGTCACCAGTGTAACCACTAGAGCCGTTATAGCCCCAAACAGCCGGAGCATTGACCTTATCGACATGCCATGCGTTGTCTCTCGTTGTCACCGGCTGCGCCTCCATCTTCGGAACCATCTGCCGTTTCTCGTCACGATAGATGTAAGCGACATCCTCGCGCTCAGCAAGACGGGCTATCACATTGTCGGTTGCGACACAACTGAGACCATTAAAAGTCCAAAATTGTCTTATGTCGCTGACTTCATCTTTGAAACTGCTCAGAAAATCCACCATAGCTTGTTGTGAGGCTTGGCAAAATGCCATCCTTTCCTGAATCACAAAATCACGACGCTGAGCTTTTGTCATGTTGCGTGTCTTCACCGACAAATGTGCGTCGTCATACTTCTCAGCCATAACCACAATCACCCTCTGTTGGGCAAAAAGTGTGCTAAAGCTCATCAAAAAGATTAAAAAAGTTAATAGTTTTTTTGTCATATCGTTAAAAATTATATGATCTTAAAAATAATCTCCATGCTAACAAAACGGCTTCTCTTCTTCTCGGTCGAATAATACTCATAGGTCGGTTGACTTATAGAGTTGTCGGTTTTGTTCCAATCAAACAAATCATTCACATCAATTAACAGCGATATACGATTTTTAAAGAAGTCCATCCTCGCACCACAGTCGATACCATAAGGTGTCTGCGTATATTTGTACAAAGCCTGCGTCTTCGAGTTATAATACGTTGAGGCATAAAGTTCCAGCCTATGCCAAAGCTTCGTCCACACATTCATCGTGAGATTATAGCAAAACATGTCGTTTTTGTAAATCTCATCCTGTGAAAGAGGGTATTCGAGATGTGAATTATACAAGTTAGCATAAAACCTCACGTTGAGCATGGCCATTGGACGGTAAGTGATATTGAATTCGCCGCCGGCATCATTGTATCCGCCAAGATTTACAGGCATATTGTACGTGACATAACGTCCATAAATCGGGTTGTAAGCCGAGAACTGCACATCGTTGATGTAGTTTGATGATCCTTTGTAATATGCATTGATGCCGACCGAACCGAACTTCTCCCAATATTTTGTCCATTCGGCTTTGAAGACATGCGTCGAAGCTGGCTTCAGATCAGGATTTCCGACATCAAACGAATCTTCTTGATAAAGAATCCTCGGCGAGAATTTCCTCACGTACGGATAGTTCGTCTTATGAGTATATCCGATACTGAAATTATGCTGATTGTCAGTGCTATACGTTATAAAAATCGACGGATGGACGGTAAAGAAATCCTTCGAGAAATTGTATTGATGCTCTTCAGGAAACTTGCCCGACATCACAGTATAATCGAAGTCGACACCAGGTTTTACCGTGAAACGTCCGAGATGATGCTGAAGATTGATCAAAACCTCATTTTTATCAGTGTAATAATTTCGAATCTCAGTTCTCAAAGTGTCACGAACATATTCATCTCCCACCAGCGAATCGAAAAGCAGCCTGTTGCCGTCAGGGCGATGCGTCTTCATAAGAGCCACATAAAGCTCACCTTTCTTCGAATAAGGCAAGGTGTATTCCACTTTCGCATCCCAATGAAAATCGGAATAGATATTCTGCTCGCGTGTAGTCCTGTCGATGACGTCGCCAACATTATAATGCCGTTTCGAGATGTTAGTCGATTCGCCAGGCATCCATATCGTGTTGAAATTCGCAGCAATGGAATGCCCATTATCGTTAAAAAGATGCTTATAAGCAACGCCTATACGACCGTCAAGACCTAAAAAATCATAATTAGCATTCGTAATATATTGATACTCATCATCATCCTTACGATAAGTACTATCATATACCGCTGAATTGCGTTTCTCCAGCTCTCCTGTCAAATAAAAAGTTACGTCGTTGTGTGCATCAATTTTATAATTCAATTGAAAATCCAGATTCAACACAACCGTTTTCAAATCTTTGTGATCATAGTTTCTAAAAACGTTCAGGGTGTCAACATGACTTTCGTCGGCATAGCTATAACTATATGAATCAGAATGACTTATGTCACGATTATAAGTAGCTTTCACATTAGTCGCCAGCGACAACCTGTCTTTGTTGTAACTATATGACAGCCAAGGTGAATATTCCGCCAATGTGTTGGCTTGCAAGCCGATGTTCATCGACTGCCCGCCGTTTTTCTCGTTTTTTGTTATGATATTGATGACTCCTGTGTCGCTCTCGGTGGTGTAACGTGCCGATGGGTTAACCATCACTCTGATTTCTTTCACATCAGTCACCGATGTCTGCTGTATGTAGTTTTTTCTGGCATCTTCGCTAAAATGCGCCGGTTGGTCGTTGATGAAAATCTCAACTTTCGACACACCTCTCATAGTGATGTTTCCATCAACATCCACTCGTACTCCAGGCAGATTCTGCAATGCATCCGACACCGTACCGCTTTGAATGCTTTCGTCAAGACTCACATTGTAAACCACCGTTTCTCCTTCTGTCACGAATGTCTCCTGCGCCGTAACTTTATTATTTACAGCAATCAGAATCATTATAAACATTATCGCGACATATCTTTTCACAACTGTCTGTCGATTGAATCTTTATGTATTATTTCAAAAATCTCTTTTACCGACTCATCGTTCAAACCGAGATTAACACCCTTATTAATATGGTCTTCCAGAACTTGTTTCCAGCGGTCCATCTGCAAGACCGTCATCTTATGCTCTTTTTTGAAATCGCCAATCTTTTCAGAGATATTCATTCGTTTCGCGATGAGATTCAGCAGCTCATCGTCAATAACGTCAATCTCTTTACGGTAATTTTGCAAGACAGCCTCGTCTGCATCGATCTTTTTCTTCTTGAATACCAAGCTGTTAAAGGCTTTTTTCAGACTCGCCGGCGTGATTTGCTGTTTGGCATCGGTCAAGGCATGATCAGGGTCGTTATGCGTCTCTATCATGAAGCCGAGAGTGCCTATGTCCAGGGCTGTCTGTGCCACCTCCTGAAGCAGCTCACGACATCCGCAGATATGACTGACGTCAGTGATTATCGGGATATTGCGATGCAGACGCAGCAGCTCGATGGGTATCTCCCACAATGGCGCGTTACGATATGGCGACTCGTCGTACGATGAGAAACCGCGATGTATTGCTCCGATATATTGCGATCCAGCACCTCCTAATCGTTCAATGGCTCCAAGCCACAGCCTAACGTCGGGAGCTATCGGGTTCTTGACAAACACAGGGATGTCGCAGCCTTTCAGACAGTCGGCAAGCTCTTGCACCGAAAAAGGATTCACCACTGTACGGGCACCGATCCACAAGATGTCAATGCCATGTTTCAGCGCCAGTTCCACATGCTCAGGTCTCGCCACCTCTGTCATCGTCAGAAAACCATAGCGTTCCTTGGCCTCACGCATCCACAAAAGACCTTCTTCACCGATCCCTTCAAAAGCTTCAGGACGGGTGCGAGGCTTCCAGATACCGCCACGCAGCACCTTCACCTTGTCGATCTCGCTCAAACCCGCCGCCGTCGCCAGCAATTGCTCGCGGCTCTCCACACTGCACGGACCGCTGATGACCAGCAACTCATCTCTGTCTTTAAACCATTTTCTTATGTCAAAGCTTTCGCCCATGTCATATTTTTTTTGCAAATATAAAAATAAATTACGTTAATTCAGCAAATATTTGTAATTTTGTAGTTTGAAATTTTAAAAGATTAAAAATCGTGAAACGTACAGAGATTAAAGCTGCTCTCGCAATGCAAGAGCTTGATAATGAGATAAATGTGAAAGGCTGGGTGCGTAACAAACGCGGCAGCAAAAACGTCGCTTTCATCGCTTTGAACGACGGCTCGACCATCAACAACCTGCAGTTGGTTATCGATTTGGAGAAGATTCCGGAGGAAAGTCTCGCCCTGATGCACGCCGGTGCCTCGGTGTCAGCCATCGGAAAACTCGTGAAGTCGGCAGGTAGCGGTCAGAACGTGGAGCTCGCAGTAAGCAGCATCGAGTTGTTAGGTCCGGCAAACCCGGATTTCTATCCGCTTCAGCCTAAGAAACACTCATTGGAGTTCCTGCGCGACATAGCACATCTGCGTTTCCGCACCAACACCTTCGGAGCAGTGTTCCGCATCCG
>CAMZAM010000009.1 GCA_947304185.1 uncultured Bacteroidales bacterium | reverse complement strand
GAAGGAATCTGGTCCATACGGTTACTCACGATACTCAAGGCGTCGGCATACAGCGTCATGTCGGTGAGCAGCACCAGCACCTTCTCGTTCTTATCCACTGCAAAATATTCAGCGGCAGTCAGTGCCATGTCGGGAATCAGCAGACGCTCGACAGGCGGCTGGTCGGTGGTGTTGACGAAGCTGACGATCTTGTGCAAGGCACCCGCACTCTCAAACTCGTTTTTGAAAAACAGGTAGTCGTCGTTCGAGAGGCCCATGCCACCGAGGATAATCTTGTCGACATCGGCGCGGAGAGCCACCATGCTCATCACCTGGTTATATGGCTGGTCAGGGTCAGCGAAGAACGGGATCTTCTGACCTGAGACCAATGTGTTGTTCAAGTCGATACCCGCTATACCTGTAGGAATCAGCTGCGATGGCTGACGACGTTTGTACGGGTTCACCGAAGGACCGCCGATCTGACTTTTCTCGCCTTCCACAGCCGGGCCACCGTCGATAGGCTCACCGTAAGCGTTGAAGAAACGTCCAGCGAGGTCGTCGCTCACGTTGAGTGACGGCGGCTCGCCGAAGAAGGTGACTTCAGCATTAGTTGGGATGTCTTCCGTGCCGCCGAACACCTGCAAGGTGACGCTCTTATCTTTGATTTTCACCACCTGAGCCAGACGACCTGCCACGAGAGCCAGCTCGTCGTTGGCAACTCCTTGAGCCTCAAGGGTTACCGTGGCCTTGGTAATAGCTGTCAGTTTAGTATATATGCGTTGAAAGGCTTTCTCACTCATGTTTAAGTTCCTCCTTTAACTGTCCAAGATATTTTTCAAATGCTTCTGACTTATACTCCGAATAGTTCATCTGGCGGCAGATGTTAATCAAGCCCTTGAAATAAGTGGTACATTCTTCAAAGTTATTGAATTTAAACGACTTATCACAAATTTCAAGAACTAAATCAAGCATAAACTTCTGACGTTCGAGCGGTGTCGAGCTGTCGATTTCATCGAATGCATCCTGTTGCAGGATCACGAAGTCGATGAGTTCCGACTTCCAATACTGTTCATGGTATGACATCGGCACGCCGTCGTCGCCCAAGATGTTGATCTGTTCGAAAGCATCTTTACCTTTTCGAATGATATATTTAGTCTTAACGACTTTATCGACCCATCCTTTTTCGATCTTATCATCGAGATACTCAATGATTTCTGGATATTCGAGATATTTAGAATATGAATCGACAGGGTCGACAGCCGGATAACGTTTCTTATCGGCACGATTCTGAGAAAGTCCGTAGAAGCAACGGGCGGCTTTCTTTGTCGACTCGGTGACAGGCTCTTTCAGGTTACCGCCAGCTGGCGACACCGTTCCGATGAATGTGATTGAGCCTGACTGACCGTTGTTCAGCTTCACGTAACCTGCGCGGGCATAGAAGTTCGAGATGATTGCCGAGAGGTCGACCGGGAATCCGTCCTGACCTGGAAGCTCTTCCAGACGGTTACTCATCTCACGCAATGCCTGAGCCCAACGTGATGTGGAGTCAGCGAGCAGCAACACCTTCATTCCCATCGCGCGGTAGTATTCGCCGAGTGTCATTGCAGTATAAACTGAAGCCTCACGGGCAGCCACCGGCATGTTTGAGGTGTTACAGATGATGATTGTACGCTCCATCAGGCTACGTCCTGTATGTTTGTCTTTAAGTTCCGGGAACTCGGTGAAGATCTCCACCACCTCATTAGCACGCTCGCCGCATGCCGCCATGATGATAACGTCGGCGTCGGCTTGTTCTGCCAAGGCATGCTGAAGCACTGTCTTACCGCATCCGAAAGGTCCCGGGATGAATCCCGTTCCGCCTTCCGCGATAGGATTCAGTGTGTCGATGCATCGCACGCCTGTCTCCATCACCTTGAATGGACGTGGTTTCTCGACGTAGCCACCCACAGCGACCTTGACAGGCCATTTCTGGGTCATCGTGACATTCACATCTTCGCCGTCAGCGTTAGTCAAAACAGCGATGGTATCGTTGATCTTATATTGACCGGCTTCAGCCACTTTCTTCACGATGTAAGTACCTTCAAAGCTAAACGGCACCATGATTTTATGAGGCAGCCAGCCTTCTTTGACTTCACCCAGCCAGTCGGCGGCGATGACTTGGTCACCAGCTTTCGCTATCGGTGTGAAGTCCCAAAGTTTTTCTTCGTCCAACGGCTTGGTATATTCGCCTCTCTTGAGGAAGACGCCTTCCATGGTGGCGAGGTTGTTTTGCAAGCCATCGAAATTACTCGAGAGCAGACCAGGTCCGAGTGTCACTTCAAGCATGTAGCCTTGAAACTCCACTGTGTCGCCAATCTGCAGTCCGCGGGTGCTCTCAAACACCTGCACCGAGGCCTTGTTGCCGTTCACCTTGATGACCTCCGCCATCAGCTTGACGCCTGCCAAGTCGATATAACAGATCTCATTTTGTGCCACAGGGCCGTTCACCTCGACAGTGACCAGGTTTGCAATGATTCCTGTAACTTTTCCTGTTGTCATATTATGTAGTTTTTATTTTATTCCTTCAAATGTGCCACGCACTTCTTTCACAAGCTTTCTGAACATCTCCTCGCCTTTCACCGGGTCGAGCTCTGCCCAACGTTGCACCGTCTTGGCCTTTGCCAAAAATGCAAGGATGGCGTTCATATTAAAGTAATCCATTCTAGCTATATCGCTGGCCTTCTCCCATTTCAGCTCGTCCATCTTCTGCTCACGTTGAACGAAGTCGGGATTTTCGAGAATATCCTTGATTTGCTGGTATTCCTCGAAGTCGGCTTCGGGCATGTCGACGAAATAGTCATCGCCTTTCTTGTCGAGACGTTTCGCGAGATACGCCACTTTCATGTTACGCAGACGAGCGTCGAAGTCGAAGTATTCGCGGATGAAACGGTTCTTGCTTTCGGCAGCCTTGGCGTAGAAATCTTTGCCAAGAGTTTCCTCGTTGAAGCCTTCTTCGAAAAGTTCAACCAACTTCTGGTCTTTTTCGGAAAGAAGCTCCATTATCGACTCCTTCGTGGCAGCGTAGTCGAAGCTCGTATTCTCGAAACCCGCTGTCAGCTCTGGCAGACTCGCTACTATGTAAACGTAGTTATCCATTATCCGAAGAGGATTTTCTTTGTTGCCGGACGCAGGTAGTTGGATATAAGTTGAGTAAACTCGTCATCGGTAAACTGAAGCACATAGCCACCGTCTTGTGGAGCCACCTTGAAGCCGCCGTTCATCTTCTTCGAGAACTCTACTCTCACCTCAGCTTTGAACATCTTACTGATCTCGTTTTTCACGAATGGCTCGACTTCTTTCTTCAAATTCTCAGGCAGGATGAGGTCTAACGCCACAGGCGATGCGTTGTCGGGATTGAATGCCTTGACGACATCTTTTACCAGCTCTTTTACAAAGTCTGCTGAGCTAAGACTGGCTTTCACGCCATTTTCAGCAGCGCTCATCACCACCATCTTCTCGATCTCCTGCTTGGTGACGGCGATGCTCTGTGTGGCAGCCATCTTTACGTCGGCAGTAACCTTGGTCTTGAGCTCTTCAGCCTCCTTATTCGCTTGATTTACAATGCGTTCTGCCTCAGCTTTAGCGTCATTGACGATCTTCTCAGCTTCTTTTTTGGCGTTTTCCACGATCTCGACAGCGTCATGATTTGCCTTCTCGACACCTTGTTCGTAGATTTTCTTTGTTAAAATATCAAGTTTGTTATCCATAAACTGAAATATTATGCATCAATATTAGCGTATGTCGCGTTTTGTTCGATGAATTCGCGACGTGGACCCACCTCATCGCCCATCAACATTGAGAAGATGTAGTCGGCTTCGGCGCCGTTTTCGATATGAATCTTACGCAAAGTACGGAACTCAGGGTTCATGGTGGTCATCCAGAGCTGCTCAGGGTTCATCTCACCAAGACCTTTATAACGATTAGCCTCAGCGCCAGGTCCCATCTCTTCGAGCAATTTGATACGTTCTTCATCCGTCAGGCAATAACGTTCTTTCTTTCCTTTGTGAACTCGGAACAATGGCGGTGTCGCGACATAGACATAACCTTTTTCGATAAGTTCAGGCATATATCTGTAGAAGAAAGTCAGAATAAGCGTAGTGATATGGCTGCCGTCGACATCAGCATCAGTCATGATGATGATCTTATGGTAACGCAGCTTCTCTAGATTCAACGCCTTGCTGTCTTCTTCCGTTCCTATTGTCACCCCAAGTGCGGTGTAGATATTTCTAATCTCTTCGCTCTCGAAGGCGCGGTGTTGCATAGCTTTCTCCACATTCAGGATCTTACCTCTCAATGGCAGGATAGCCTGGAATCTACGGTCACGGCCTTGTTTTGCCGAGCCGCCTGCAGAGTCACCCTCAACGAGATACAACTCGGTGAGTTCAGGGTCACGTTCAGAGCAGTCGGCGAGCTTACCTGGTAGTCCACCGCCTGAGAGAGCGCCTTTACGCTGCACCAGCTCACGGGCCTTACGTGCGGCATGACGTGCTGTGGCGGCGAGGACAACCTTATCGACGATCATCTTGGCCTCTTTCGGGTGTTCTTCGAGATAGTTCGAGAGGTGTTCGCTCACAATCTTATCGACGATACCCATCACCTCGTTGTTACCGAGCTTGGTCTTGGTCTGACCCTCAAATTGAGGTTCCGGCACCTTAACGGAGATGATTGCTGTCAAACCTTCACGGAAGTCGTCGCCGTTGATTTCGAATTTCAGCTTCGAGAACATACCTTCTTTATCGGCGTACGCCTTCAAAGTACGTGTCAAGCCACGGCGGAAACCTGCGAGGTGTGTACCTCCTTCGTGAGTATTGATATTATTGACGTATGAATGCAGGTTTTCTGAATAAGAAGTGTTGTATTCCAAAGCTATCTCAACAGGCACGTTATCGGTTTCACCCTGAATGGCAATAGGTTCAGGTGTGAGCTTCTCACGGTTCTCATCAAGATAATTGATAAAATCGATCAACCCATTTGCTGAATGGAATTCGTCGCTCTTGCCTTCGTTACCCGTCTCAGGGTCGACACGCTTATCTGAAAGGGTGATTCTTATGCCTTTGTTAAGATATGCCAACTCGCGCATACGTGCGGCAAGGATATCGTAGCTATATTCGTTTGTGATGAAGATGCTATCATCCGGTGTGAAAGTGATACGTGTGCCATGGTCATGAGCCTCACCCACTTCTTTCACCGGATAGAGCGGCTTGCCGTACTCGTATTCCTGCACGAAGACCTTACCTTCGCGGTGCACCTCAGCTTTCAGATGTTTCGAGAGCGCGTTGACGCAGCTCACACCGACACCGTGCAGACCGCCCGAAACCTTATATGAGCCCTTGTCAAACTTACCACCGGCGTGCAACACCGTCAAAACCACCTCTAGAGCCGAGCGTTTCTCCTTCTCATGCATACCCGTAGGGATACCACGTCCGTTATCGACAACGGAGATTGAGTTACCCGGTAAAATCTCGATATCAATTGTGTCACAAAAACCGGCCATGGCCTCGTCGATAGAGTTGTCGACAACCTCGTAAACAAGATGGTGCAGACCTCTCACATTGACGTCACCGATGTACATGGCAGGACGTTTACGCACTGCCTCCAAACCTTCAAGGACTTGAATGTTATTGGCACCGTAGTTGCTCTCAGCATTCTGGATTTTTTCTTCTTCTGTCATTTTTCTAATATATTTCTTTTCAATTTTTTATTTCAAAAATAAACTTCGCAAAGTTAAGAAATTTCTTTGAAATAACAATGAAAAAAATGACAGATTTTTAGCTTTTTTTGCTAAAATTTTCGCCTTTTTTCGAAAAATTTCAGAAGCGGTATTTTATACCTACAAAAACATCAAATCCGATGCTCGGATAATCGTAATAAAGCTGGTATTTTTGATTGACGAGGTTATGTATTTCGGCAAAAGCCGCAAGGTCTTCCTTGATTTGATAATCGGCACCAAGCTGGATATCGACAGCCGGCTTGAGTTCCTTCGCCTGACCGTCACGATCCATAGCCCAACGTCTGCCAATCAACATCGCCGAAGCATTGAATTTCCAAGTCTCATCGAACTGATAATCGCCACGCAACGTCATTGAGAATTTCGGCTTATACCAGAGATGTGCATACAAAGCGGCAACATCTTCCGACGCGTCGGCCGACAAGTCGGGATGGATTGCATATTTGTTGATCGACATCTCAGCCGCAACATTCAACTTATCCATGGCTTTCCAGCGTGCGTCAATCAAAATGTTGACGATCTCGCAATTCGTGAAAACCAGGTCGAAAGCCTCGAGATGATATATTTTATTATCGTCGGTATAAGTGGCGTAGAAATCATTGTCGGGCACATAAAGAACCATGTTCTTGATGTTACGGTAACGCACGCCCACATGAGCGTCGATATCTTCTGTAAGTTTCGTCCTGGCACCGCCTTGGAAGTCAAACTTCGTCTTGTTGTACCCGAACTCGCTGAAATTGGTGAAGTTTGTTGTCACAAACGGATTTTCAGCCACAATATCAGCAAAAGAATTTATCTTCGAACGCCCACCGATGTTAGCATAAAACTCGAGCATGTTATCAAGCACAAAGATACTTCCTTTGACATCAGGATACAGTCCCATATGGTCGCCCGTCTTAAGATCGAGACGCAGACCAGCATGTACCGTATAATAGCTGCCGTTCAAGGTGAGATACGGGTTTATGGCAATCAACAGCTGACTCTGAAAAATGTTGTTATAGTTAAAATCCACATCTACAGCAGCGGTCTGCAGATCCTCGAGATTCTTGCCGCCGAACCAGTTGTCGGAGTATGCCAGATGCGCATCGGCATTGAGCTGATGCTCGCTGGTGGCGCCCATGATCCATGTTGAACGGTAGTCACCACCAAACTCCGTGTAGAGGTTACGGTAGCTGGATCCGCTGGCAAGCCATTTTGCCCCTAAATTTATCGAATGGATGTTACGTCCGTTAGGATTCGTGCCCTCGAAAGCACGCAGATGATACATATCATACTTATAATCGACGAACGAACGCAGCTGTCCCCCACGGAACTTATTGACTGCCATCACATTAAAGGCATTGTTCATGAACGACGATTTCTTATATGCCTTACTGCCGACCCACGACGAATAATGATTCACACCCACGCCGAGACTCATGTTTTTCGACAAGTCGGAATAATGGCGGAATAGGAATGTCGGCGAGGCATGTGTGCCGATGCCGGCTTTGAGGAAGTTGTTTTTGCTCTCGACGCCGTATTCAGCCTTATACGATATGGCGCTCATCGTTTCAACTTCCATGTTATATCCGTAGTTAAACTCCTTCGTGTCGGCCTTGTAATTCGGAATGTTGAACTCGTTGTCGGGCTTCTCAGGCGACTTCACCAGACGCTCCGAACGCTTGATCTGCGGACGATAAGAACCTTCCACTGTCACCTGTTCGTTGTGCGACTGTGCGTTGGCGAGATATCCGACAAAAACGAATAATATGCTGATTATCAATATTTTAGCTTTCATCATTCCTCCTCCTCATTATTTGATTCTTCTTTCTCGATAGCTGCAAGACGCTGTTGTGCCAAAGTCTTAGGCTCACCACCTGGGTAGTTCTCAATGATACTCTGCAATGTGGCCTTAGCTTGGAAGACATTGCCTTTGGCAACATACACGTCGCTCAGCGTGACAAACGACATCGCCACGTAATAGCTGAACGCGCTGAAGTTATCGGAGATATAAAACACCCTATTCTCGGTCTCATCAAGGTTACCGAGCTTGTAGTTAGCCAGCACCACATGATATGCGGCTTCAGCACCCCGCTCGGTCCTGTCTTTTTTAGAACACTCAAGCAGTTTCGGCAGTGCCGACGAATACTCGTGTTTCTTGTAATGCGACATTCCGGTTATATAGTTCGTCAGGTTCTTCCGGCTCTGCCCTATGTCCTGCATAGCAGCCAGCTGGTTGCTCTTTTCGATTGCTCCATCGTAGTCGTTAAGCTTATAACAGCACTCAGCCACGCCCTCAAGCGCCTGCATCTTAACCTTCTGATTCTCAGTGATATTCAGCACGCGATCGTAATAACCCTTAGCCTTCTCTGTATTGCCGGCGTTCTGTTCCATCGCGGCGAGCTTCAACAGAGAGTTGTCGGTGTAATCGTTATCAGGCTGAGCTATGATATACTCCAGATATGGCATTGTCTCGCTGCTTCGTCCCAGCTTCTCCAACGATGTCAATCCGTAATAGTTGATTTTCAGCAGATACGCTCCTTTCGGAAACTGTGAGATATACTGGTTGACAGCTCTCAGAGCATTTTCATACTGATTCTGTTGGAAGAAGTTCTCTGCGGTAGCAAACGAAATCGAGTCCTGCTCCGTCACGCTCGTCGCTATACCTTTCTCCTGCGCATATTGGTAAAACTCAGCAGTCCTGTTCTGTTCCATATAGATACTTCTCATGATGTTGAGCGCCTCGCGTGACTCCTCCGTATTAGGATAGTCATCGATAACTTTTTTCAAGGCTGTCAGAGCGTTATCATATTGATTACCATTGTAATACAACATCCCGATCTTCATCTGACCCTGACGTGCATACACCGACCTCGGACGCTCTTTCACCAACTGGCTGAATGCCGCTATCGCCGCGCGCTCGTCGTTGGTACTCAGCTGCGCCATACCCATCTCATACAAGGCCCTGTCGTAGAACGATGAGGTCTTGAAGCCTTTCACGAGGTTATTCATGCAGCTCACTTTCGATTTCATATCACCAAGAGCTCCATAACCCATACCCTGCTGGAACAAGGCGTAATCGGCATTTTTGTTGTCGAGCTTCACAGCGTTGCTGTATGCAATGATCGCTTTGTTGTAGTTACGCTCCATGAAGTAACAGTCGCCAATGCGCATCCATGCATCCGACTCAAAGTCCTTGTCGCCCTTCGCCATGTTAAAGAAATAGTTGAAATTCTTCACAGCCTCAGGGAAGTTACCGCGTTGATATTGGATATATCCAAGGTTATAATATGCCAACGGGAGCATCTCCGTCTGACCTGAGCCACTCGACTTCAGGAAAGCCACGTAATAATTCTCCGCTGAAGTATTGTCTTTTTTCTGAACATGAGTGTCAGCAAGCCAATACAAAGCCTCCGCCTTAAGTTTCGCGTCAGCATACTTATTGTTAACTGTCTTGTACAGATAGATATCAGCCTTATCGTAATCCATATTGTCGTAGCTCTCGATACCTATGCTATATGTCAGCTGAGCATAGATTTTCTGCATCTCAGCATCCATATCAGGATATTTCTCAAGCGCTGCGATGGCTTTGTTGTATTCTTTATTCTTAAGATATAGATGAATTATCATCTTCTGAGCCTCTTCCTTTCTTGGCGAATATGGATTCTTCTCGATATAATCCTCAAGTTGTGTCACAGCCTCATTAAAAGGATCTACACCATTGATAAAACTCAGTTTCGCATAGTTAAACAGGGCTTCCTCGCTCATATCATGGTCAAAATCGTCTTTATATGCCGTGAGATAAGCATTTCGCGCAAACTTTTCCTGATCGGTACGCATATAGCACTGTGCAAGATAATATGAGGCATATTGTGCAAGTGCATCATTTTTGATTTTTTTCGTAGCATTCTGGAAATGTGTGATGGCACCTGCGAAGTCGTCTTTTTTCATCATACAAAAGCCTATTCTGAACTCCACCTCACGTGAAAACGCCTTACGTGTCGACTCGCGTGCAATACCATAGTATTGAAGAGCCTTGTCGTAGTTTTGCTGCTGATACCACGACTCTGCGATTATCAGTGCCAGGTCGACCTTCCTCTGACCTTGTGCATTGGCCAAGACCTTGTCGGCATCGGCTGTAACTGAACCGTAATTGCCGTCAACATAGTCAATCTGCATCAGGTACAACGGCACCACGTCTTTATATTTGGGCGAATTTTCTATCTTTTTGAAATGATATTTAGCCTCCTCATATTTTTTATTAACATATTGAATATGAGCGTAATAGTAACGTGAGTCGTCTTTATACGGACTGTTCATGAAAGCCGATTTATAAAACAATGGAGCGGCCTTCCCTGCATCGTTAGTCTGGTAATATGCAAGTCCTTTTTTGAAATAAAACTCAGCTTTTTCGCTTTCCGACAAGCCTTCTTCGTCAATAGCTTCGTATTGCTTCAGAGCATCGCGGTATTTTTTGTTCTGGAAAAGCATATTGGCATACAGCAAGTCAGCTTTTGGAGCGAACACACTCGTAGGGTTTTCTTTCGAAAACATCATGAGCTGCTGCTCACCGGCGCCCATATATGACGAACATGCCGCCTCGTAAAACTTGGCTTCCACGGCCTTCTGGCTGTTATAGCCGCCGGCTATCTCAAGGTATTTATGAAAAAGTTCCGCTGCCGAGCCGTAATTCTTATTGTCGAAAAGAGTTTTCGCCTCAGTGAACAACGACTCAGGATCGTAGTTCTCCATCCTCTTTTGCGCTGATAATGAACATGTTACAGCAATAATAAATATCGACAGAATCAATATTTTTTTCAAAATCGACATACAAAATAATTTTTTGCGAATATACGAAATTAAAACGGAATTTTTGCAGAAATATTATAAAAATTTTGCCTCTGGACTCCGAAAAATCCAAAGGCAAAAGAAAGGCATAAGCGGGATTCTGTATTTGATTGTCATTTCTCTAATCCTGACGTCACCATCAGGCTTCAGCAACCTACCCACCCGGCTCGGACGAGCAGCCCTCAACCGCCGGTATATTTGGTTTTGCAGCCCATAAGGTTTACCTCCAGAGCATGTCACCATGCCATGGCGTGAGCTCTTACCTCGCGTTTTCACCCTTACCCTTTCGGGCGGTAATTTTCTGTGGCACTAGCTGTCGTCGTCTCCGACGCCTTCCCGTTAGGAAGTATGGTGCTCTGCGCTGTCCCGACTTTCCTCACGCGGAATCGCTTCCGCCCGCGACAATCGCCTTTCAGGGCGCAAAAATACAAAATTTTTGGATATCATAAGATAAAAAATGTAGGGGCAAATGATGATTTGCCCCTACTATTAAATTTTAAACGTCTCTCCTAAATTTTAAATGTCTCTCCAGGTTCAGGAATGACAATATCCTTGAACCCATTGTTTTTCTTGAGGTAGGCGGCATATTTTTCCTGCACCTTGGCCTCGCCATGTACTATAAACACCTTCTTAACCTTGTCAGGATTCTGGCATTTCAGATACTCTCCCATCTCCTGGTAGTCACCATGACCACTGAAGGTGTCGATGTTATACACGTCGGCGTTGACCTTATGCGGCGTGCCGAAGATCGAGATATCTTTCTCGCCGGCAACGATGCGCGCACCAAGAGTCGTCGGAGCGCAATAACCTATTGAAAGAACCGAATTCTTAGGGTTGTCAATGTTATTGGCCAGATGGTGTTTCACTCGTCCGGCCTCCATCATGCCCGATGCCGAGATGATGATGCACGGCTCCTTCGTCTCGTTCAAAGCCTTGCTTTTCGCCACATCGGTTATATAATGCAGACTGTTAAATCCGAATGGATCGTCATCGTATCGCAACACCTCGGCTACCTCTTTGTTAAACTGATCGAGGTGCATCCTGAAGATGTCTGTGGCATTGGTAGCCAGCGGGCTGTCGACATATACCGGAATCTTCGGTAACTTATTGGCGTTGTAGAAGTTATTCAAGATATAAACTATCTCTTGCGTCCTGCCGATGGCAAACGACGGGATTATAAGCTTGCCTTTCTTCCGCACACAGGTGTCTTCAATAATCTCCAGAAGTCGACTCTCCGCACCTTCTCTATCCTGATGCAGCCTATCGCCATAAGTACTCTCTGTGATGAGATAATCGCATTGCGGGAAGGCATTCGGCGACTTTAGCAGATAGCTGTTATAACGTCCGATATCACCTGTATATCCTATCTGAGTGATATGACCGTTTTCATCGACTCTAATAGTGGCACAGGCACTGCCAAGCATATGACCTGTGTTGTAAAACTTCACACTTATGTTATTATCGATGTAAAAACGACGGTTTGCCTCAGTGGCGATAAACAACTCCATGCAATCACGGGCATCTTTTTCCGTGTAGATAGGCTCCACCGGCTTCAAACCCTGACGTGAGCGCTTCTTATTAAACCAATGAGTATCATTCTCTTGAATGAAGCCGCTGTCAGGAAGCATTATAGAACACAGCTCACGCGTAGCATGAGTGCAAATCACCGAACCACGGAATCCTTTCTTATAAAAATAAGGTATCAGTCCCGAATGGTCGATATGCGCGTGCGTCAGGATGATGCTGTCGATTTCCGACGGCTCCACCATGATATTGCGGTTCATGGCATCGGTCTCCAAACCCTTGCCCTGAAACATTCCGCAATCTAAAAGCAGTTTCTTGCCCTTGTCAGTGACAAGCAGATGTTTGCTGCCAGTGACTTCTTTCGCTGCGCCTATAAACTTGATTTTCATTATCTTATGACGTTTAAAACTTTTACGAATCTACCGTTTTCTGTCATCACGTTGACCAGATACATTCCATTATTGAATGCGCTTAGGTCTAACACAGCCTCGTCAGTACCAAAACTTTGTGTAATCACTACTTGTCCCATCATATTGACGATGGTGATCTGTTGTATTGACTCTGCTTTGATATTCACCACACCTGAGGTTGGATTAGGATAGAGTGTGACATTGCTTGCCTGATCCTCGCTAACTCCAGTATAATCATGCACTTCCACCTCAATTTCAATATAGTCTGATTGGCACTCATTCTGATAGAAGGCTCTGATTCTATAAAAATACAAACCTGGTCTCTCAACCTGATCCATACACTCATAATGCGATATCGACGGTGTGTTGACGATACGCTTAACCGTCTCAAAGACTATGCCATCAATGCTTCTCTCAATCTCAAATCTGTCGAGAGTATATTCGTAATTTGACCTATCCCACGAGAGACGTGCTCCAAATTCACCCTCATCCCAATAGTTAACACCTACAAAATTTCTCGGCTTCGGGCATACGACCACTGGATTTTCCACCGTCACCGTGACTTCAGCTGATGCTGTGCTTGTACCGTCACTAACCGTCACAACGTAAACCGTTGTCTCTGTTGGAGTTGCAGATGTAGTAACAGCTGTTGGATTAGCTATTGTAGCAGCTGGTGTCCATGAATATGTATAAGGTGGATTACCTCCAACAGCATTAGCCGTCAAAGTTGTCGACTCGCCCAAATTTATCGTCTCAGGGTCAGCAATTGCGATAACGAGCAATGGAGTTACGCTACCACCTTCGGTAATGTCAACATTCGTAATATAAGTCTTCTTATTGTATCCGAACACTGTCAGTGTTGCCTGACCTGTTCTGCCAGGTGCATCAAAAGTTATATTAGCTGTGCCACTTGTAATGGTTGCCGAACCCATAATCTCTCCATCTAACGTCAATGTAGCCAAAGCGCCTTCAGCGTTGGTGGCGTTTACAGTGAAACTTGTTTCAGTAGTATTCATCGATGATGCCACAGTCACGTTCATCACCTGAGGAACAGCGTTACGTAACGTCAAGGTAGGGTCGCCAAACAAAATCCAGGTGTTATATGTTCCTTTCTTATCATTTTGAGACGCACCCTGATCCAAAACCTTCATGTTTCCATTGATTGAAACGCCTCCCATGGTGCGACGGATATTATTACTCTGCGACTCCACCAAGATGTCGACCATCTCATCCTGACCGTATTGAGGTGGTGTCCAAGGCTGTGAGATGTATGAGAACATTCCACCTATAGCACCCGTAGGATTGCCGGTGCTATTGTTAGTGGCGCGCATCCATGCCTCTGCAAAACAAGCACTGCTGTGGTCGTATTTTCCATTGAGACACGCCACCGAAATGACATATGGAAGCTTATAATCGTTAGTCAAAGAATTAACATTGGAATTGCTGTAGTTAAATACACCCCATAATGTGATGTTACCATGATTACAATAGTTGATAATGCTCACTCCCGCATTGATGTGCTGACTGACAACAGCCGCACTCGAAGAAACACCAGTCACACCCTGATAATCACGATGCACCTCAGTATAATTATAATTCAACAAATCATCTCTGATAAGGTCGATATGCTCATAATCGGCTTCACCGTAATGGCCGCTGCCTGCACCTTCATTCTTGCTGACGCCCTGTCCTACCGTAAGCCATGTGGCTGTCTCATCCAAATCTCTCTCATAATTCAAGACCTTGTTAACATGATTCGTCACCTGAGCCTCAGTCTCACAGCAGAAACGACCCACAATCACCTCGTTGTAATAGTCGTTACCTGCGAGTTGTCCATATTGAACGTCACCATAGCCTGAATAACCATAACTTCCAGAACCTGCCGAGATATACACTCCCGGGATCTGTGCCACGTCACCAACCAAAAGAATATCTGTCATATTCGGATGCGATGCATAATATGACTGAATATACGCTTTTATCGCATTGGCATTGTTACCGGTCTCGCTTGTTCCAACCATTGTGGTCGGACGTCCGATCTGCTTCTTCCAAGCCACAAAAGGCTCCATCGCCGTCATGAATGCATCATGGCAGATGATGAGCAACTCACCGTCTTCCGCAATGGCTGTGTATTTTGCCATCGACTCGGCATAGTTGATATAACGGCTCTCGTACATCTTATCAAACTCAGGATCTAAACTCACTGATTTTGAGCGATTTACGATGACATTTCTATCATCTTTACCGATTTTTTCCATCTTCAAGACAAAATGAGTGTAAACTCTGAGTGTCTTCGTTACTGCGTTATATGCAAACGGCGTAACCATCATGTTTTGGCCTCTCACATCACGATGGATATAAGGCTCGTCAAGTCTGGCTATCTCCTTTGGGAAGAATGCATCTTGCTGATACATAGCGCCATAGGTATATGGCACATCCTCAGGGTCGATGCTGCGCGGGAAGTCGCCCTTAGATGGTGCTATATTGACATTTTCATAGTCAACATACTGAGCATCAGTAACTTGCAAGCTCATCAAAGCATCATCTCCAATGACAGCAGGAATTACTATACTCGGAACATTCGGTTCACCGGCCAGCGCCAGACTCATCATCTTCTCGCCTGTCACGATGACGGCATCGCCATTAGGTGTCACCACATTTTTCATGTCGAAACCTTTGACAGTAACTTCAACTTTTATCTCATTATCTGTCGATGAAATCAGACGTGAATTCCAACTTTGTGCAAATGCTAACTGCATGCACATCAAACTTATAGCTAAAAAGAACAATTTTTTCATATTACAAAATTTTTGCAAATATAAACAAAAAAAGGACGCCGGCAACCGACGTCCCTCTTTTTTTACAAATAATCAATTGTCAATTATCAACTATCAATTACTTGATGACGACTTTCTCAACTTTAGCGTTGCCGTTAGCGATGACTTTCAAGAAGTAAACACCGTTTTCGAGGTCGCTCACGTTGAGTTCAGCATTGCCGTTGACAATACCGCTCAACATCACCTGACCGACGCTGTTAATAACCTGATACTCAAAGCTTTCAGCATTTGAATTGATGTATAACACATTGTCTGCCGGGTTAGGATAAACACCGAACACTACTTCGTTCTCATCAACACCTGTGAATGTAACTGTTACCATCACTGTGACAGGAGCTGACATCGAGCCACCATCGTTGAGTGCATACACCTGATATTTGTAAGTGCCTGATTCTGCAACCACATCAGCGAATGTTGTTGTGGTAACTGCACCGACGTTCTGACCATCACGTTTCACGACGTATGAAACAGCGTCAGCTGATGCATCCCATGTGAGGTTCACATTATGACCGTCGACAACAGCCTCGAGGTTTGTAGCTGGATCGATGAAGCCATAGACATTGGTTGGTGGGAATTTGATGTCATCAATCCAAGCGCAGTCTTGACCACTGTTCACTGAACCGTCTTTATGATAAGTCCACTTGAATGTGTGTGTACCTGTTGTCACTGGCTGTACAAACTGTGCGAAGTCTGTCATTGAAGTACCGGCCCACTGTCCTTTCTGTTGTCCATCGTAATAGAATGTGAGGTTATCCCACATTGTTGACGAACCTGTCTCTGAAGAGACTTTATACATGAACGACATATCACCGGCTGCCGCAATGTCAACCGTCAAGATTGCTGAGTAGTCCGAGCTGCTGATACCTTCATTGGTTGACTTAGCGCATTTTGTTCCCTTTGTGCCACCATCGACGATGGTCCAGGCGTTGTTGACCGGAGTGAATGACCAACCTGAGCCAAACAAACCAGATTCAAAGTCTTCGCCAATAGAGCCAAATCCTACTTGGAAGATGCCGTTGGTATTGAACAGACCGCTTGTCATGTCATAAGCCACTTCAAATACACTACCTGGTTCAACGCTTTCATCAAATGAATACTGGAATGACAATTCAATTGATTCGCCACCCATAACATCATCAGTAAACGTCTGTGATTCCGGATCAAAGACAAGGTCTGGTGAGCAGCTTGTGAGTAACATCTCGCCACCATGGAATGGAGCTGAGCCTTCGTTAGAGAATGTGAATGTCACAGCATCTTCAGCGACTAACAATCCTGACATAGTAATGACAGGAGCGTGAAGCTCAACAAGAACTTTACCTGTCCATGTGTCGGTACCGTCGGTCATAGTAGCATTAATCTGGGCTCTCATACCATCGATTGCATTCTCGGCCACCTCAAACTGGAAGCCATCAAGAGTCACTGTTGCACCGGCATTGATTGATGCAATAGTAGCTTCACCTGAAGTGATGTTGATGTACTCACTGTCTGATGACAATGTCACAGCAACGTTGTTAGCAGTCTCAACACCGACGTTCTTGAACTCGATGCTCAAATCGACTGTCTCACCATAGTTGGCTGGTGCACTCATCTCGTATGCATTGACTGACATATAGGCGCCTTCTGCAGGGACAATCTCAACAGTACCTACGTGTGTCACTTTATTGTAACCAAGCACAACAAGGTCGGCATCACCCACTGATGATAATTCAGGGAATGAGAGTGTGCATGTACCATTGATAACCTCTCCTGATGCTATGACTTCACCGTCCATCGACAATGTTGCGATACCAAAGTCAGCGTCAGCATCGATTGTAAGTGTATTCATGCCGAGCATCAAGACTGATGGGTTGGCAGTGACATTCATGTCAGTTGGTGTGTCGGTTCTCAACATCAACGACGGGTCACCGAAGAGAATCCATGTAGTGTAGGTATCACCTTGATCGCTTGGGCATGACTGATGCACAAACATACTTCCGTTGATTGAAACGGCACCCATTGTGTGATGGAAGTCGCCGATCCATTCGGTAAGAATTCTGTTCATCTCATCCTGTCCGTACATAGGTGGCTGCCATGGCTGTGAGATCCATGAGAACATACCGCCGATAGCGCCGCAAGGAGCACCTGTTATCTCGTTCTTGGAACGCATCCATGACTCACCGAAGCACTCGCCGACATCAAACTGACCATTGTTACATGCAACTGAAATGACGTATGGCAACATGTAGTCGTTAACCAAAGCGTTGACGTGACTTGTTGAATAATCTGTAGCTGCCCACGTTGTCGCTGAACCGTGGTTACAGTAGTTGGCGATACTGATACCGTCATTGATATCCTGTGAAATGATATCATTTGTCACAGTGTTATAGTTGACATATCTCTGTGTAACCTGAGTGTATGTGTAATGCATCAGGGTGTCACGGACCTTGTCGATGTGCTGCCAGTCGGTCTCTCCATAGTGACCTGGACCGTCGGTGTGACCGATACCCATACCGTGGTTGCACCAGGTAGCACCTGCCGGAACATCGCGTTCGTAGTAGATAGTTCTGTTAGCCTGATTTGCAGCGTCATCATAGTTTGATGGGCTGAAACGACCTACCAATGCCTCGGCATACAAATCTGATCCTTCAAGCATACCGTAGTAAATATCTGAACGGCCGCCATTCTGATAGTGACCAGGCAGATTATTGTGTTCACCGACTAAAAGGATGTAGGTCAATTCAGGGTGTTCTGCATAATAGTTTTGGATGTAGCTCTTGAGCTGTGTGTCGGTACCTGTTGTTGATGAGGCAACCATTGTGCAAGGACGGCCTGAGAGGTTCTTCCAGTCAACCAACGGCTGGATGGCATCCAAGTAAGCATCAACGCAGACGACAAGCATCGAGCCCTGGTCGACGATAAAGTCGTACTTAGCTCCTGTCTCACCGAAGTTGATGAATGTGTTTTCATAAGTGGCCTTGAAGTCAGGGTCAACGCCGATGGTGTTGCTCTTACGGCTGGCTTTCTGGTTTTCGCCGTTATCGCTGACTTTTGTCATAGCGATTGTCATGCTTGTGTAAACACGCAAGGTCTTTGTCACAGGGTTATAAGCGAATGGGCGAACCATGATGTTCTGACCACGGAAGTCTCTCAAGATATAAGGACTTTCAAGGTATGCCGGTGTTGCTGGCCAGAAAGCGTCCTTCTGATACATCTCACCATAGGTGTAAGGGACATCATCAGGATTGATCTGACGGCTGAAGTTACCTTTTGAAGGTGCCACCTCGATGTTTTCAAAATCAACGTATGTAGAATTTACAACGTCAACTCTCATCTCAGCGCGATCGCCGATGATAACCGGAACAGGAGCCATCGGGAGGTCTGGAGCACCAGCCTCAAGCATGCTTGCCATTCTGTCAGCACTGACGACAACCTGCTTGCCGTTAGGTGTCATGACGTTCTGTGTGTAGAAACCGTCGATATTGATGTTAACGACGACCTCATTTTCTGTTGAAGAGACCAATGTCTTCTTCATCTTTGTGGGAGAATCACTTGTGATTCCATGCCACTCCTGTGCAAATCCCATGAAGGAAAACATCAGGAATAAAGCTGTTAGTAATGATGATTTTTTCATAACGTATAAAATGGTTTAATAATTAATACTCAATTTTTACACCTTAATATATATTAACTTGCAAAGATATAAAAAAAAAGGATGCCGTGAACCGACATCCTTAATTTTTTTTGAAAAAATCTTTTACTTAACAGTGACTTTTCTTACGACAACATCACCATCAGCAATGATTCTTAAGAAGTATACACCACTGAGTTCGCTGACGTTTACAGTTGTTCTGCCGTTTGCATTGCCGTTGAGAACGACCTGGCCAACGCAGTTGATCACCTGGTATTCGAAGTTGTTAGCATTTGTGACGATATTCAAAACGCCTTCTGTTGGGTTTGGATACACGCTGATGTTAACATTCTGATTCTCGATAACACCTGTGAATGAGACTGTTGCGAACACTGAAACAGGAGCTGACATCGAGCCACTTGCGCCGAGAGCGTGGACCTGATATTTGTATGTACCAGATGTTGCGACAACATCAGTATATGATGTTTCAGCAATAGTAGCGATTGTCTCGCCATCACGTTTTACAACGTATGATACTGCATCTGATGAGGCATCCCATGTGAGGTTCACATTGTGACCGTCGACAGCTGCCTCGAGGTTAGTAGCTGGATCGATAAATCCGATGACATTGGTTGGTGGGAATGTGATCTCATCAATCCAAGCGCAGTCTTCACCGCTGCTCACTGAACTGTCTTTATGATAAGTCCACTTGAATGTGTGTGTACCTGCTGTCACTGGCTGCACAAACTGCTCGAAGTTAGTCATTGAAGTACCGGCCCACTGTCCTTTCTGCTGATTGTCCATGTAGAATGTGAGGTTATCCCACATTGTTGATGAACCTGTCTCTGATGAGACTTTGTACATAAAGGTAAGATCACCAGCTGCCAAAACGTTAACAGTCAAAATTGCTGAGTAATCTGAGCTGTTGATACCTTCGTTGGTTGATTTGGCGCATTTAGTTCCCTTTGAGCCACCGTCGACGATAACCCAAGCATTTGCCACTGGAGTGAATGACCAACCATCACCGAAGACACCTGATTCGAAGTCTTCCTGGATTGAACCGTATGACACAACGAAGATATCGCTAAGTTCGAACTGACCTGTTGTAAAGTCGTAAGCAGCCTCAAATGTTGTACCAAGTTCAACACTCTCGTCAACAGTGTAGTTTACACTGAGTGTGACGTTTTCGCCTCCGGCGACAACATCGCTAATAGTCATTGTAGCTGGCTCGAACACGAGATCTGGTGAGCAGCTTGTGAGTGTCAGTTCACCACCATAGAATGGAGCTGTACCGTCATTCTTGAATGTGAGTGCCACTTCTGTGTCTGACACAACGATGCTTTCAGCTTGGAGAACTGGAGCATGGAGTGTGATATTGATATTTGAGTTCCATGTATCGGTGCCGTCTGTCACCTCAAGTACGAACTGTGCCTTTGTCTTGTCAGGGACGTTTTCTGCCACTGAGAACTGATAGCCAGTCAATGTTGCCAACTGATCTGGATCCAAAGCTGCTGTTGTAGCGCTGCCACCAAGAATCTCAACATACTCGCAGTCTGTTGTGAGTGTAGCTGTGAGAGCGCCTGAAGCCAGTGTACCGACGTTCTTGAGATCGATTGTCATATCGAGAGTCTCGCCATAGTTGGCCTGTTCTTCGCTCAATGCGAAAGCATCGACAGAAATATAAGCGCCTGTCATAGCCGCTGCTGGAACCTCAGCGATATAAGGAACGTGCTGTGGATGTGTCACAACGATCTTTGCATTACCACCTGATGTCACAGGAGTGATAGCGATATCTGTTGTACCAGTCTCATCAATCATACCTGCACCATAAAGAACACCGTCCTTTGAGATACCTACGTATGAGCCAGGAGCTGCTGACACTGTGTAGAAATCCATTCCGATAGGAAGTGTAGGCATGTGTGAAACCTCATTGTCAGTTGGCTGTACACGATATGGGAGGATAGAACCGTCACCAAGTGTGTGGTAAGCCTGCCAGCAGTATAATGTGCTGATGTGCAAAGTGTAACCGAGAGCACCTGCTGCATTACCAGCCAAGTTACCAACAAATCTGATAGCGTCGACAACATTGTAAGCGTCGTTATCCCAAATAGCGTCATAGCAACCCATTGTTGTGATGCTGATGTCAGGCATCTGACCATTAGCCTGGCTTGTTGCACCAACACCAAAGTAGTAGTCGTTGAGCCAGTAAGTTGAAGGGCATGAGCCGATGTAGGCATAAGCAGCTTTGTTTTCTGCACGCACCATAGCCTCACCAAAGCATGTGCCAGAGATACCCCAGTCGGCTGCCTGGCAGCAGTTACCCATTGCAAGGAAGTATTTGTGCTGGTTGGTCAAGTTGTTGACATCACTTACAGTGAACTGAGGACCTGACCAGCTGGTGTTCGAGCCGTGAGCGGTGTAGTTCACGAAACCGACACCTGTGTTGAGGTTGTTGTAGCAACCTGTCCATGTGCCATGGCTGTACTCATAAACGTTATTGAAACCATGTTCTGTGTTGTAGTAGTTGTTTGTTGCGTTCCAAATGGTAGGACGACCTAGTGTGACACCCCAACCGGAATCTTCACCAGCGATGAGTAGAACATTGCTCAAATAGCTAGGATCTGGCATGGTTAACTGCTCATATTCAAGAGCTTTGTTCAGCATAGCTGCCATCTGAGAGACATTCTCAGCTGGGAAACGGCTGTGGTACATATCTGAGAACTCGTCACCATCAACTGATGAATAACCAAGGTCTGTCACACAGCTTGTTTCGCTACCTGTACCTGACTGAGGAACCATATTCTTGTCACCCATGATCATGAGGAATGAAGGAGCATCCTCAGCATATTTGTTCTGGATGAAAGTCTTGATAGCTGCAGCATTTGAACCGATCTGGTCTGTGTAGTTCACATCAACATAGAAACCTTTTTCAGTCTTCCAGTTAACCCACTCCTGAATTGTTGATTCGAATTCGCGGTTTGCGATAACCAACATCTTGACAGGATTCTGCCACATATCCGGGTGCTCATCATAGATGTCGTTGATAGCCCTGTTGTTGAACATGGTCTTGTAAACACCTGCAAAATAAGGGTTGAATGTGCTCACAAAGTAATCTTCAGCTGCTTTCTTGTCATAGCTACCGAAGCTCACTTCAACATCGATGTTGTTGTAAACACGGATAGTGTTGTTAACAGCGTCGTATTGAACAGGATTGATTGTCAATGCAGCAATCTGAATACCACGCATTGTTCCTTCGATTTCAATTTGAGCTATCGGACGCTCTGCGAAGCCGCGGAGTGCATAAGCTTTTTCATTGTATTCGAATGGAACATCCTTAGGATCCTGATCCTTCTTGAGGAGAGGCTGCTGAGGATAAACCTGATGAATACCATAATCTGCAAGATTATAAACCTCTGTGGTGTAACCCTTCACATTAACAGTCACATCCTTTGCTCCAACCGGGACAGCAATAAGCTTGTTAGCTGCAGGAAGCATAGGCTCTCCAACGATACCTGCTGGATATGTGTTATCCATAGTAAGTTCAGAGAACACACCTCTTTCAGTTGAAACTTCAGTAGCTTCGATGCTACCAAATGAGAATGTTGCACTCAAACCGTCTTGTGATGCGGTTGTGCACTGCTGAGCGCTTTTTGCACCGTTAAGTTCAATGCGCCCCTGAGCAAAAGCCTGGAAGCCAAACATAATGACTACCAATGCCATTGCGAGTCTTGTGAGTTGAAATTTCTTCATTTTGTTTAATTTAAGTTATTATTAAATCTGTTATTTTCGCTTATTAGCTTGAGTTAAAAGCAGGCAAAGGTACAAATATTTTTTATACGTTCAGCCTTTTTTTTCGTTTTTTTCAAAAAAAATGTCACTTTACTCCTAATATTTTATCGTATTCTTTCTTCGATTTCAGCACCTCAACGGCCCTTTCAATCATCTTGTCTTCCGACGAAACCACACGGTAAAACTTGTCGATATCCCACAAATCCTGAGCTATCATCGCCTTGATCCTTAACTTGACCCACATCTCCGAACGCTCAAACTGTTCCTCATTCCAACTCACCTCTTTTTCAGACGCAAGTTTCTTGAAATCATCCAACATCTCTCCATCGACAGTGAAATCCTTGTTGAATTTCTCGAAATCAGGATACCGCTTGTTGAGGTCTTCCCTATTCTTCAGAACATAGTCGATACAATAGGCGTTAAACACCGTTTTTCTTATCAAATCGGTCAACAACTTTGTCGAATATGAGGTGTCTGCAGGCATGAAAATGTCGGGCATGATAGCTCCGCCACCATAGACCATACGACCGCTGTTCAACGTGTAATACTTGAGCGAATCAGCGAATTTGATGCTGTCGGCATGATAATATTCACCATGCTCAAGACGTTTCGTCATCTCCTTGAAATAATCTTCCGAGCCTTGATCGTAAGAACGCTGTATGCACCGGCCTGTCGGAGTATAATAACGCGCCGTTGTAAGGCGTATCTGAGCTCCGTCAGGGAGGTTAAACGGCCTCTGCACCAAGCCCTTGCCGAAGGTACGACGCCCGATGAGCACGCCTCTGTCCCAGTCCTGGATGGCACCCGAGACAATCTCACTGGCCGACGCACTGCCCTCGTCGACAAGGACCACCAGACGGCCATCACGGAAGTTGCCGTTTCTGTCAGTATAATAAATCTGTTTCTCACTCTTCAAACCTTCAGTAAACACCACTGGTTTACCGCTTCCAAGAAACTCATTGCCCAAACCGAAAGCCGTCAGAAGATATCCACCCGAGTTACCTCTCAAGTCAAGAATCAATGACTGCATACCCTGCTTTTTCAGGTCTTTAAGAGCATTTTCAAATTCCTCCACCGACTGCTGGGCGAACTTGTCGAGCTTGATGTAGCCGATCTTCTTGTCGACCATAAAATATGTGTTGATGCTATTCAACGGAATCTTATCCCTAACAACCTCAAAATCAATAAGTTGCGCATCCATGCCACGACGTATTCCAAGTTTTACCTTGGTTCCTTTTTTGCCGCGTAGATGTGTTGTAACAAACTCGTTGTTAACCTTTTTACCGAATGCCTCTTCCCCATCGATAGTCACTATTCGGTCGCCGGCCATGATACCTACTTTCTCCGACGGACCGCCCGGCACGGCTGAAACGACGAGGATGGTGTCGCGCAAAATCTGGAACGTTACTCCTATGCCTTCGAAGTTGCCCACCAGCTCTTCGTTAGCCTTCTGCACGTCCTTGGCGGCGATGTAGGCGCTGTGCGGATCGAGCGATTTCAGCATTGCGATTATGGCTTCCTCAGTCAGCTTGGGCATATCGGTGCTGTCGACATAGAAATTTTCGATGAGATACATCGTAGTAGCCAGCTTCTGCGTGGTCTCCGATGCACTCGGTTTCTTATTTTGCGCCAAGCATAACTGACTGATTATCAATAATATTACAAAATATATCCTTTTCATATGTATTTTAAGATTTCTCCATTCCGCTTCGCTTCAGTCGAAATGACGGGAGGTTAGCTTCGTACTATTTCAAAAGTGTTATCGTCGTCTATTTTGATTATCGTCGACGCTTTCGGCTTCACGATGACATCGTGATAGAGGCTCACAACGTAGTCCGCTGATTTTTTCATTGTCTCCGAGATGTCGATGTAGTTGGCTGGCGATGGCTCGCCGCTCAGGTTAGCCGATGTAGATGTTATAGGGTGACCGAGGCGGCGTATCACCTCTTTGCAGAACTCGTTGGTTGTCACACGGATGCACACGCTGCCGTCGGCCGACAGGTTCTTTGCAAGTCCTTTTGATTCTTTATATATGATACTCAATGGGTTACACGCTGCCTTAATCAGGTCGGCTGCTATCGGCGACGGGTTCTTGACATAGTCTTTCAGGCGTTCGACGGAATCGACCAAGATAATCAGTCCCTTGCCTGCGGGACGGTTCTTAATCTTGAAAATCTTGTCGATGGCTTTGGCGTTAGTGGCGTCACAGCCTATTCCCCAGATGGTGTCGGTCGGGTAAATAAAGACCTTACCTTCTTGTAGCAACTTCACACAGAGTTCGACTTCTTGTTCAAAAGTGTTCATAATCTATCTATAAGTTCTTTAATATCAATGAAATAGGCACAGTTAAAATGCTCTTTCGGACATTCTTTATAGCCGTGCAGACCACAAGGACGGCATTTCAGGTTATGGTTCTCCTGCACCACCACCGAGTCTTCCGAAAGCGGACCGAATCCGAAGTCAGCCACCGTCGAGCAGTAGATTGCCGTCGTAGGGGCGTTCTGTGAGCTGGCGAGGTGCATCGGCGACGAGTCGCAGACGTAGTTCATCTTCGCATCCTTCATCAGAGCCGCAGATTCCAGCAGATTCAGCTGTCCGGCAAGACTCTCAATCTGTTTGTTCGGCACGTTGGCTATGATACGGTCGCAAAGGGCGATGTCGTCTTTTCCGCCAAGGAGATAGACCTTCAAGTCATCGGGAACCTGACGCAAAAACTGCTCCCAGAGGTCTTCCGGGAACTGCTTTGTAAACCACAGCGAGCACGGTGCCACGCAAATATACGGGTCGGCCTTGTAATGCTTCACCTTTTCAAAGATCTCTTCACAAGGATATAACGCCGGACGCATAGGTTTATTGTCGGTGAGATGCTCAATAAGCCTTTGGTTGCGGTCGACTTCATGCACTCCCTTCACCCCTATCTCATGCTTTATTTTATGGGTAAAGAAACAGCTGAACGGGTTTTTATTGAATCCCGATGTCTCCTTCGCCTTGCCGAAAGCGGTTATGAAACCTGTGGCGGCATAACGCTGAATATTAGCAATCAGGTCGTAACGCTCATCGCGAATCTGACGCCAAATCGAGAACAAATTGCGGTATTTATGATGTTTCTTATCCCACGCATACACCTTATTTATATAGGGATGATTCCCGAAGAGGCTCTCGTAGCCCTTCTTAATCAACATATCTATTTGACTGTCAGGGAAATACGAATGCAGCTTTTCCGCAACGGCTGTCGCGAGAATCACATCGCCAATTGAAGCGGTTTGGATGACAAGAAATTTCTTCATAATGCACAAAAACAATCTACAAAGATACTAATTATTTTTCGTATTTTTGCAAAAATTTTCATTAAAAATGTGGTTGGTTCTAATAGCATTAGCAATCGGTGCGGTTTACGCTTCGCTGCTGTATCTTTTCTCGAAAAAATACGGCAGAGGACTTACCATTTTGCTTTTTGCCTTGCGAACCGTTGTCGTCGCCACCGTGGTGATGCTGTTTATCAACCCTTACATCAAGCAGAGAACGTATAAAATCGAACAGCCGATAATCGTTTTAGCTCAAGATAACTCTGAATCGATAATTTTGACTAAAGACTCTGTCTTTTACAAGACGAAATATCCAAAACTGATCGATTCGCTTACCGAAGTATTTGGAAAGAATTATGATGTCGAAATTATTTTATTTGGTAGTGATGTAACTGACCTAGGTCGTCATTTCGAGCGAAATGACGTTTTTAAAGAGCAATACTCAAATATTACAGAAGCCCTCACTACCATCAGTCGTCAGTTTTATAAAAGAAACGTCGGCGCCGTCCTTCTTCTATCGGATGGTATTGTTAACCAAGGGATTAATCCTGAGTTGAATATCGAAAACTATCCTTTCCCGATATATACGGTCACGCTCGGCGACACCGTTGCGTATCCCAGCATGACCATCAAAGAGGTTCGCTACAACAAGACAGTGCAGGCTAATATGCTGTTTCCGCTTCGCGTGACCGCCAATGCCACCAATTTCAAGGGTTCCGACATGAATGTGGTGGTGAAAATGGACGGCGCCGAGGTCGAAAATATGGTGGTGCCTGTGACATCCAACAGATTTTCGAAAACCTTTGATTTCAATATTGATTCGGGCGATGAAGGCACTAAACAAATTGATATTATTTGTACGGACGCGGCGCGCCACGTCCCTACGTCCCGACGTATTTTCATCAACGTCACCGACAAAAAATATAGGGTTTTGTGCATTGCGGGCGCGCCGCATCCCGACATCGCAGCAATAAAATCGGCATTGGATGATCATTTTGAATTCGATGTGAGATATGACGACAACGTAGATGATTGGAGCCGATATGATTTGGTGATTTTGCACAATTATTCAATGAGATCGTCGATTCCATCATTATCAATAATCGGTTCAGATTTCGACGCATTTAACGAATCGCAGGATATTGTGAAAATCAAGCGTGGCGCGGCAAACACCAACCTCGATGTAAAAGGCAGGTTTAACAATGCTTTCGGGTTGTTCACAATCAACTCCGGCATCAAAAATGAAATATCTTCATATCCGCCGCTGGCGTTGCCACATTGTGAGATTGCGTTCAACGCTCATCACGACGACGTTCTTTTGATGAACATCATGGATTTGGAGACTCCGAATCCACTCCTTGCCTTTGCCAACGATAACGAAGGCAACAAACACGCTTTTATGTTCGGAACAGGCTGCTGGCGCTGGAAACTCTATGAATATTTCCATCATAAGAACAACGAAGGATTCAACGAGATTTTCAGCAAAACGGTGAAATACCTGCTAACGGAAAAAGACAAGGAACTTACCATCAACCACAAAGAGAGTTATCTGAGCACCGAGAACATCAGCATTTCGGCAGAATTACGCAACCCGAGCCGCGAACTGATAAACGAGCCGGATCTGCATATTTCCATCAACAATGCGTACGAATATGTGTTTTCCAAAGGCGACAGCAATTACAATCTGAACATTGGCATGTTGCCTGAAGGCATCTACAATTACCGCGCCCACACCTCGTTTGGAGGCGCGGAATACAATGCCAGCGGCACCTTCACGGTGGAATCGCTCGGTGTGGAAGCCCAAGACCTCACTGCCGACATCGAACGGATGCGCTCGTTGGCATCACAGACAGGCGGTCATCATTACTATATCACTGATATTCAAAAGATTATACAAGATTTGAACAACGACGAACGTATCACATCTGTTTCACGTGAGGAGACTCGTTACGACGACTTGATTAACATTAAGTGGTTGTTATTCAGTATTTTAGGATTAATCACAATAGAATGGGTGCTGAGGAAGATGTTCGGGATTTATTAGTTAAAAGTTAAAAGAGTAAAGTTAAAAGAGAAAAGAATTATAAATTTTAAACAAATGAAAGTAGCAAACAACACCGTTGTAACGTTGACTTACACGTTACACAACGACACTAAGGACGGCGTGGTCATCGACCAGGCCACCAAGGAACATCCGCTCGAGGGCATCTTCGGTCACGGAATGTTCTTACCACGTTTTGAGGAGAGTCTGCAAGGTCTTGAGCCGGGCGACACTTTCGGTTTCCACCTCACCCCTGCCGAAGGATACGGAGAGCGTAACGAGGAGATGGCCTACACCGTGAAGAAAGACATGTTCCTCGACGAGAACGGCAAGCTCAGCGAGCATTGCAAGGAAGGCAACACCCTTCAGTTCAACGTAGGAAACGGCATAGTGCCGGGAACTATTAAAAAGGTAAGCATTGAGACTGTGGTTATCGACTTCAACCATCAGTTAGCTGGCGTACCGCTTTATTTCGAAGGCGAGATCCTCAATGTGCGCGAGCTCAAAGAGGAAGATTTCGGCGGAGGATGCGGCCACTGCGGTGGCAGTGAAGGATGCAGCAGTTGTGACAGTGGTTGCGAAGGTTGCAAATAAAAATGATCAAATAAAAAAAGGCGCTGAAATTCAGCGCCTTTTTTTATAATTACACTTCAAATATTAGAATGTGTAGTAGAAACCAATTGTGATTGGGGTTGCGTTGTTAACACCAAAGCCAAAGTCGTTGGCTGTCTCTGTGTATGTGACATTGTCCTCAGTCCGTTTTGTCTTTGTTGTTGTGAAACCGAGCTCAAGGATGTTAAGAGCGCAGTTCATTGAAATGTTGTCGGTGAGCTGATAAGCCATACCTGGAACGATACCGAAGCCAAGTGCTGTTGTCTTTGGACCATCAACTGTAACTGTTGTGCCATCGCTCTCTGAAGTTACTTTTGGTTTCTCCATTGCATATGCAAGCTGCGCATCTGCATAGAATTTGAAGTTGTCAACTTCTGCAAACACATAACGGAAGTAAGGAGCAAAAGCGAGAATAGTTGTCTTGGTGGTTGTTTTCACTGTGAAGTCTGGGTCATAGTAGTACTCAGTTGAAACTTCTTTACCCATACCGAAACCAAGTTTTAAACCGACACCCATGTTGTCAGCGAACATAAAACCAGCTTCTGGAGCAAATGTGAAAGTGAAAGCTTTTGGCATATCCTGTGTGATTGACACACCATTACCTTCTGCTTTGTACTTACCATTCTGCATGTCCATTCCGAGGCTACCGCCAACGTACAACTGTGCTGATGCGAACATTGTTGCTGCTACGAAAGCAATTGTGATAAATAATTTTTTCATTTTTTGTAAATAATTTTAATTACGCCTACTCTTTATGAGATTTTCGGCATCCTCTCTTTATTTCTCACCGCAAAGATATGCATTAAATCTATACCTGCGACATTTTTTTATCAACACAAAAAATAGTTATCAACATTCAAAAACCGCCGAAACGATTAGAAGTGATAACCTACTCTCAAGACAAGTTCTGAAGACGACATGGCCTTTTTGCCTTTGAAAGATCTATCAGTTGCCACAGAGCCAACCTTTGTTGTTCCTGTGCCTTCAATCTTTGCTTTTCCCAATGAATAGTAGTCAAGAACGATACTCATGCGATTCCACATCAACACACCGGCGCCGATTTTGAAAGCAAAAGTCGTTGCCGATTTGTAATCAGCGGTAAAGGTTACGTCATCTATAAGTTCATCGTCATATTTTAATTCTTCTTTGAAATCTGAGATGAGTCTGAAGTTAGGACCTGTAGCTGCCTCAGCATAAAAAGTGAAATTCTTTTCACGATTTGCAGTATAATTGACACCTATGTAAAGCGGTATATTCATAATCATAGGTAATGTATATTTATATGAAGTACCACTAGTATTTTCTACAACAACCCTATGGTCATCGAAACAATCTTTAATCTCGCTCTTGTTCAAATTGGCAAAATAATCAAAACCGGCTAAAATGCCAAATCCTTTTGGGAGATGGAATGTTACATCAAAACCAATACCACCACCGAAATCGGCATATCCCTGACGGCCATCTTCAGACAATAACGCATAATCGCGATAATCGAAATTTTTAATTCTGTCACCAGCTCCAAGGTCACCCATTGGCATGGCTCCACTTAAATAAACACCGAAATCAATTGTCTTCTGTGCGAATGCACTAACGGCAAAAAGCATTAAAAACGCTACTAAAGTAAACTTCTTCATAGTTATAATTTTTTATTAACAGGGGCAAAGTTAAACAATAATTTTATACGTTCGACAATTATTTTTCAAAAAATGTCATTTTTTTACACTATAAACAACCGCCGTCCTCGCGACATTATATATCTTCATTGTTATTTCGTTGCCGTTTCTCTCTGACGGAAAGATTGCGTTTTCATCAATATTTTCAAAGCCTCCGAAACATTTTGCATCGCTGCTGAAGATAATTTTATAATCGCCGGTCCGCTTAACTTTTATTTTATAGTCAGGAAGAGATTTTTGTCCCCAATTGAACACAAAAATCAGGTTATTCCGTTCAAAGACAATGGTTTTGTTGTCCTCATCGGCCTGCATAAGCCATGCCGGAGCAGACTGCATCACCTTGGTCTTCTTCACAAAATCAAGCATCGCCTTGTCGAAATCGCCAAGCCAATGATATTTCAGATAGTCGGCATCGGCCAGCGACCATTGACGTTTTGCGTATTTATAGCTCCAGCCGTTATCATATCGCGGGAAGTCGATCCACTCGGGATGTCCGAACTCATTACCCATGAAATTAAGCCATGCATCACCGCCGAGGCAGATAGTGAAGAAGCGTATCATCTTATGCAGCGCTATTCCCCTGTCGATGATGAGGTTCTCCTGATTCTTCGCCATCGCCGTATACATCTCCTTGTCCATGAGCCTGAACGCGAGGGTCTTATCCCCTACCAGCGCCTGATCGTGCGACTCAGCGTAAGCTATGGTTTTCACGTCCTGCAGACGGTTCGTCATGGTGAAGAAAAACTCATGCATGTTCCATTGCTCGTCGGTCTGGTCTTTCAACACTTTTATCCAGAAATCAGGCAGACCCATGCCGAGGCGGTAGTCGAAACCTATGCCTCCGTCCTCAATCTTGGCGCAGATACCTGGCATACCGCTCACGTCTTCAGCGATAGTAACATTCTGATTATCAATATCATGAATCAATTTATTTGCCAACTGCAGATATGTCACAGCATCATTGTCGATATTATCGCCGAAATATTTCCACGGATCGTCGAAAGTCTCGCCAATGCCATGGTTTTTATACAACATCGAGGTAACGCCGTCAAAGCGGTAGCCGTCGAAATGATATTCCTTAAGCCAATAACGCACATTCGAAAGCAAAAACTGAAGGGTCTCGGTCTTGCCGTAGTTAAACAGCTTCGAATCCCACTGCGGATGTATGCCTTCTTGTCCAGGCTTAAGATATTGATATTCAGTACCATCGAAGAGGTTGATGCCTTCACGGACGTTTTTCACGGTATGCGAATGCACGAGGTCCATGATAACGAGTAAACCCATGCCATGAGCAGTATCCACAAGCTTTTTCAGCTCTTCAGGCGTCCCGAAACGTGAGCTGGCCGCGAAGAAATTCGACACATGATAGCCAAACGAGCCGTAGTAAGGATGCTCAGCTATAGCCATGAGCTGCACTGCATTGTAGCCATCCGCCTTGATACGAGGTAATACGTTGGTAATGAATTCGTTATAACTTCCGACCTCTTCTTTCTCCTGAGCCATACCGACATGTGACTCGTAAATCAGCAGAGGTTCATTTTTCAGCTTAGGCGTATGATTTTCAAAGGCATACGGCGTTTCGGGATTCCAAAACTGCGCCGAAAAGTCTTTTGTATTCTCATCCTGAAGCACCCTGTCTATGTATATAGGTATGCGCTCCTGCTCGCCAATGCTTGACTGCACCAGTACTTTCAGCAGACTACCGTGTATGAGTTTGTCTTTATACTCCGAATCAGGCAAAAAAATCTCCCAGACGCCGTTGCCAACATTTTCGAGCGGATTTGCGTAACGGTTCCAACCATTGAAATCGCCGTACAAAGAAAGATAATGTGCTGCAGGGGCCCATTCGCGATACCACCAGCCTCGGCGGACAGCATCGTGATGAAAACCGAAGAACTCGTAAGCCGAGGCGAAATTATTCAGGCTCCCGAATTGATTTTCAATGGCTTTCAAACGATTCTGATAACGTTTAAAACGTTTTTCAACCTCATCGGCCACAGGATTTAACCAACTGTCACGTTCAACGATTTTCATAATTCAATGATTTTATATTCGCCTGCTTTTAATACCAAATCATATGTGGATCCGCAACCGCCAACCAATTTACGAGCATCATCGGGTATTGCAACCGCCACATTTCGACCATCATTCAGGTTGAAGTTGATGACTATCAACAATTTATCTTCCTCATGATAACGCAAAAACGCATAAACATATTGTGGATCAAAATTGTTATACCATGGATTCGCCCACATCAGGTCGTAAAAGTCACCTTGCATGATGGCAGGATGTGATTCGCGAAAATGCAATAATTGTTTATACCAATCAAATATACGGGCGAATGATGATTCGCCCTTACGTTCTATTGATGGCATACACGTGTAATCGAAGATCGACGTTTTTCCATTATCAGAATCCTCAGCGTTTTCGCCATATTCCTGACCGTTGTAGATCATAAACGGGCCGCGGTTCATAAGAGCTGACAACGCCACAAACGGATATGCATTTTCAGGTTTCTGCATGAAAAATCGTGATGCCAAACGGACTTCGTCGTGGTTTTCCATAAATCGTAACATATTGTCATCCAATCCGTTAAGATTTTTCCAGACATCTGAAATGCTATCGGCACGTTGCCCGTAACGGTAAATGTTTTCCAACGTATTATACAGCCCAACCTTATCGTAAAGATAATCAAACCCAGCTTCGATGTAACTTTGATAAAGATTCGGCTGATAAATCTCAGCTATCATCGTAACAGTGAACGACTTACGCAGTTCAGCTATTGCCCATCTCCAGAAGTCCACGGGAACCATCTCGGCCATATCGCAACGGAATCCGTCGACACCTTTACCACACCAAAACTGCATGATTTTCAGCATCTTATGCCATGTGTCACGATTCCCATAGTTCAATTTTACAGTGTCGTACCAATCGTTAAGCGAAGGTGTTGGCGAGAACACGTCATTGCCAGTGGCTTTTGCCGGGAACTCATAATAATTACTGGCATTTTCCGCCGGGACAACAAACTTCTGATTCTCAAGAATATAAAAATTCTCAGCAGTGAAATCGCCTTTATACTCGCGTGCCAGGTGATTGGGAACGAAGTCGATTATAACTTTAAGTCCGTGATTATGAATACGTTCAACGGATTTTTCAAACTCCTCCATCCTATTCGCCTCATTGTCGGCCAGATCGGGGTCGATGTCGTAGTAGTCGACGATGGCATAAGGCGAACCCGCATTCCCTTTGGTGACAGCCGGATTGGTATCTCTCCAGCCCGAGTGACGTATCACACCTGTCAGCCATATATGACTGACGCTCAGCGACTTTATCCTTTCAACCTCATCATCGCTGATGTCGCTGAAGGTGCCGCATCGCTTCGTCGGCGTGGCGCCGTAGACCCGTGGGAAAAGCTGGTATATTATCATTTTTCAATCAAATCGAGCATAAAAGCGTATTCCATCGCCACCTCGTGGTATGGTTCAAATCTCCCCGACGCTCCGCCATGGCCGAAGTCCATCTCCGTGCGAAGGTACAACGGGTTATGGTCGGTCTTGAGTTCGCGCAGTTTAGCGACCCATTTCGCCGGCTCCCAGTACTGAACCTGACTGTCATGAAGTCCGGTAGTGACAAGCATTGCGGGATAATCTTTCGCCTCCACGTTGTCGTATGGCGAATACGACAGCATGTAGTCGTAATACTCCTTCTCATTAGGATTTCCCCACTCGTCGTATTCGCCTGTGGTAAGTGGAATTGTGTCGTCTAACATAGTCGTCACCACGTCGACAAAAGGCACTTGTGCTATGATGCCTCTGAACAGCTGTGGTGCCATGTTTGCCACCGCTCCCACCAGCAGTCCGCCGGCGCTACCACCCATGGCGAACATTTTCTTACTGTTCGTAAACCCCTGTTGAACAAGATATTCTGCGCAAGCAATGAAATCGGTGAAAGTATTTTTCTTCTTCAAAAGTTTTCCGTCTTCATACCACCAACGACCCAAGTCCTCACCTCCTCTGATATGCGCAATAGCCCACACAAAGCCACGGTCGAGCATGCTGAGCCGGGCCGTCGAGAAATAGGCATCGACGCTGTTGCCATACGAGCCGTAGCCGAACAAAACCAGCGGATTGTCGCCGTTCTTCATCAGTCCTTTCTTGTAAACCAGCGAAATAGGAACCTGGATGCCGTCTTTTGCAGGTGCATAAAGCCTCTCGGTGACGTAATCAGTCGGTTCATATCCTCCGACTATCTCCTGACGCTTCAGCAACTCAGCCGCCTTAGCCTTCATATCATATTGATACACAGAGGCCGGTGTCGTCATCGAGGTGTAGACATATCTCAACAGATGCGTGTCAAACTCAGGATTTGCTGATGTTTCGACAGTGTATGTAGGCTCACCGAAGTTGATGTAATAGTCTACTTTGCCGTCCCACGACATAACCCGAATATTGACAAGGCCTTTCGAGCGTTCTTCGATGACCATAAACTCCGAAAACAGGTCGATGTCTTCAATCAGCACATCATCGCGATGCGGCAAGACTTCTTCCCAATGCTCTTTTTCAGTAGCATTTACTGGTGTTCGCATCACCTTGTAGTTCTTCGCCCCATCGGCATTGGTGATGATATAGAAATAATTGCCATAGTGTCCAAGGCCATAAAGCAGGTCATGCTGACGTCTGTTTACGACTTTAAACTCATCTTTCGGATGGCCGGCATCGATGAAACGCACCTCCGATGTCAGGGTGCTTTCTGAAATTATTACAATGTATCTCTCTGATTTTGTTTTACTTACAAAAGAAACAAAGGTGTCGTCATCTTCAAAAAACACCTCTACATCGTCTTTCGGGTCGGTGCCGAGTTCATGACGCATAACCTTGCACGGACGCAACGACTCATCCTTTACGGTATAGAAAATCGTTTTGTTGTCGTTAGCCCACACCATATTGCCCGACGTGTTGTCAATCATTTCTGAAAACATCTTGCCTGTCGCAATTTCCTTGAAGAAAATCTTATACTGTCGGCGACTAACTGTATCGATGCTATATGCTATCAATTCGTTGTTGGGACTAATGCTATAGCCGCCGACGTCGAAGAAGGTGTAGCCTTTTGACATCTGGTAGCCGTCGAGAAGAACCTGCTCATCAGTAGGAGATTTCTCGACTTCGCTCGAAATGACGGTTGGATTGTCGCCTTCTTTAGCGAGTTTACGGCAATATAGAGGGTATTCCATCCCCTCTTCGTAGCGCGTATAATACCAGTAACCATGATGTTTCACAGGTATCGACATGTCGTCTTGTTTGATGCGCCCCACTATCTCGTCGAACAGCTGTTTTTGCAGCGGCTCTGTATGTTTCATCATCGCTTCCTGATAGGCGTTTTCGGCCTTCAGATATTCCAGAACCTCAGGATTCTCGCGTTGGTTGAGCCAATAATAGTTATCCACACGAGTATGACCGTGTATTGTCATCTCGTGCGGTATCTTTTTTAAAGAAGGCTCTATCATATTTAGAATGTTAAAGTCAGGCCCAAGCTCGGCATCAGCGGCAGTTGATAGATATTTTCGCTTGTGATGATATCAACATAGAAGATGTTGTCTCTGTTATATACGTTAGTAACACTGAAGTCAGCTTCGAGCACGATATTGTCGGTGAACCAGAATTTACGTTTCACGTCGAGGTCGAGACGGTGATACCATGGCAGCTGTCCTTTGTTGAGGTCACCGTAGATGATACCGAGGTCGCCGTTGTTCTGGATTATGCTCATGCCCATGCTGCTAAACTGGTAATGTTCATAGAATCCACTGACCTGGGTGAACGGGAAGCCTGAGCCTACGTTCCAACGACCGCTGAACTCCCATTGTTTACGTGCTCCGCCAGTGTATGTCATAATGAGGTTGATGTTATGACGACGGTCGTAGTGGGTGCGGTAGTTTATCATCTCACGTTCGGCATTCTCGTAGTTTTTATTGACGTAAGCCAAAGAATAAGCAGCCCAGAAATACCATCTAAGGTATTCATATTTCACCGACACGTCGATACCGTATGCCTTACCGTTCTCAAGCATAAAGTCACGCCATTCGACTTCTGAGGCGTATGACGGATGGTTGCTCTCCGAGTAGATCTGATTACGGTTCATGTTCGTCAACTGACGGAAATCCTTGAAGTAGCCTTCCACGTTAAGTGTGATATTGTCGAACACGTCGAATTCGGTTCCTACAATATAATGATTGGCTTTCTGAAGCTTAGTGTTGACTTCTTTTCCATTAAATTTCTTAGGGATGTTGTCTTGTCCGGAGAGGAATCCGTAGAAGAGGTTCACCACGTCACGGTCGCTGTTTGCTGCAATGAGGTTCTGTGAATACATACCTGCGGCTGCTTTTAGGCGGAACCAGTCGGTTACGTTGTATTTGATTGCGATACGCGGTTCAGGCGACACTTCCGCCAAAGAGGCATACCACTGCACACGCATGCTCGGCTCGATGATAAGTTTGTCGAGTTGCCATTTGTACTTGATGAAAGCGCCGAGCTCGGTAGTGTTTTCCGTCTGGTTAAGCTTGATGCCGTTCGACTTGGTGTAGTCGAATATTGTCTTGAATCCGAGAAGCTCGACACCATATTTCAAAGTGTTTTTGCCAAGGAAATATGAGAATGTGAAGCCTGCGTTGAAGCCGTCGATAGAACTTGAGCGGCCAGGGTTGTTTTCTTCAGAAAGGTTAGCGTCGTATTTTGAATATGCCACGTTACCTTCGATGAGAACCGGCGATTTTCCTGGGATAAGCACGAAATTTGAGCCTCCGCCATACGATTTCCAGCTGAAGTCGGAGATAGCTTTGTAGTTGTTCACCTGGTCGTTGAAGCTGAAGCCGAAGAAGTTGATTTTACTGCCGTTTGGAGCGTTCAGCGACACCTTTCCGTAAACATCCTGGAAGTTATATGGTAAAATCTCACCTTTCAATATCTCTTTGTATACCGACTGACTAGTCTGCTCGAGGTATGAGTTCTTGGCTGATACGAGGAATGAAATCGTCATGTCGTTGTCGGTCTTTGCCTTCTTCAACGGGCCTTCCACCATCACCTTGGCACCAAATGTCGAGCCGCCTATCTTACCCGAGATACGTTTTTTGTTACCGTCTCGAGTTGTGATATCCATTATTGATGACACTCTGCCGCCATATTCAGCGCCGAAGCCACCTGTGTAAACCTCAGCATTTCTAATGATATCGGTATCAAACACCGAGAACAGACCGATGCTGTGGAACGGGTTATAGACTATCATTCCGTCAAGGAGCACCTTGTTCTGAATCGGCGAGCCACCACGAATATAAAGCTGTCCGCCCTGGTCGCCGGTAAACACGACACCCGGGATGACCTGCAGATACTGGGCCAAGTCGGCCTGACCACCCACTGAAGGGATCTTGGTGATGGTCTTCGGGGTGATATACACAACAGAGGTCTTGGTCTCCGTCTTAGCCTCGATTTTGTCAGCGCTGATGCTCACTGCCGCGAGCTGAATCGACGCCTCTTCAATGCTGAACTTCTTGTTTAATATCTGATTACCCTTAACGGAAACCTGCTCGGCGATGGTGTCATAACCCACTGAGGTCACCATGATGGTATAGTTGCCATCAGGGACACGTGTGATGCTGAAATATCCGTTGATATCGGTGGTTGAACCATGAGTGGTGCCCTTCAGAAACACGTTGGCGAACATCACCGGTTCACCGTTCGACTTTTCATAAACGAAACCTTTTATGGAGTTGTCACCTTGTGCAAATGCCAAAATGCCGGTCATCATCATGAAAACCAGCAGAAATATCCGCCTTGTCTCGGCCGTAATCATATTCATTATCAAGCAGTTTTAAATAGGGTCATTAAAAACGTGCAAAGATAATGATTTTTTTATTACCAACCAACTTTTTTTCTTAAGAATTTACGCTTCTTTAGCCTTTCTTATCAAGTCGATTTCCTTTTCGGAGAAATGATTTGGCAGCACTATCTGTATTTTCAGGAGCAGAGCACCAGCGCCTTCCTTGCCGTAATGTGGCATTCCGAGGCCTTTCAGACGAAGCAGACTGTTGTTTTGTGTCTGTGGTTTTATCGGCACGCTAACGTTGCCTTTCATGGTGTCGATTTCAATCTTTCCGCCGAGGATGGCAGTATAGACGTCAATGTTGACAATCCTTGTCAGATCATCGCCATCGCGTTGATACACTGGGTCTTGCAAGACATTGATCTTCATCAGAAGGTCGCCGTTCTCGCCTCCGTTGACACCACGGCCGCCTTTGCCTTTCACTCTCAGCGTCTGTCCCGACTTCACACCAGGCTTGATGCTGATTTTTATCGTCTCGTTGCCCACGTTGATGAGTCTTTGCGAGCCAGTATAAGCCTCACGCAGCGTCAAATCGATTGACGCCGTGAGGTCCTGACCTTTCATCGTCCGGGTGCGAGAACGGCGACCGCCACCGAAACCTTCGATATTGCTGAAATCGAAGCCTCCGCCACCTCCAAAGAAAGCGTCGAAGAAGTCGGAGAAGCCGCTTCCACCGAAGCCTTGGAACCCCTCAAAACCTTGGAACCCCTGACCTCCGTAGTTCATATTCTCATACTGTTTCCAGTTGGCGCCGAGCTCATCGTATTTCTTACGCGACTCCTCGTTGCCAAGCACCTGGTACGCCTCTGAGATCTCCTTAAACTTCTCCTCTGCCGCCTTGTCACCCGGGTTCTTATCCGGATGATACTTCACAGCGAGCTTACGGTATGCCTTTTTTATCTCATCCTGCTTTGCAGAACGGTCAACACCTAAAACCTTGTAATAATCTTTATATTCCATAGTTTTTCCTCCTTTTATCAAATACCTTCAATGCGGTTAAGGGACAGACCAAAGCCCGTCCCTACCAAATAATTATATATTGTTTTTATTTAGAAGTCGTCGTCATCGTCATCTGAGAAAGACGAGATGATTTCGACTTTATTGATTTCTTTATCGTCTTCAACCCTATTCTGATAAGCCATGATGCCCAACGCCAACAGCGACAATGCCAATGCCGTCTTTATCCATTTATTGATAGGCATAATACATATTCCTATTATTATCAGCAGGATAGGCCATAAATCAAGCAAGATATCCCAATCCAAATCAATTTCGAAGAATGTCACGCAAAGTGCTATAACACCTATGACTATCAGGACTAAGCCATTTCCGAAGCCTACATTCTTATTGTTTTCGTTATTGCTCATGTTTTTCGTTTTTTAAAGAGTTAACAAGAATCACTGCACCTATGATGATTAGTATCATTGGCCACAGTTTCCACACCCATGCCATATACAGGAAGTTGTCGGCCAGCGCCACCAATCCGACGAATATCAGTATCAGACCGGCGATCAAAGCTCCGTTACCCGTTTTTTTTTCTTCTTTCGTTTCCTTAGGCGTGATGTCAATGGTATCGTCGGTAGCTTTAGTGCTGCTGCTTCCCTGTCCGAGGATATTCTCTTCAGGCACTACGATCCAAAGGATGACATACATCCAGAATCCGAAACTTCCACAGATAAAAGCCACCACGAAAAGCACGCGCATTAAAGCTATGTCGATGTTAAAATAGTTGGCCAATCCTGCGCAAACACCCGCGATCACTCTGTTGGTGCGGGAACGTTCAAGTCTTTTGTTGTTTTCCATATCTATAAAATGTTACAATAAAACTCCATCAAAATTCATACCAAAATGATGAATTCTCGTCTTTATAACGAAAAAAAGTGGATTTTGCTGCATGGAAAATGAAAAAAATGACAAAAAGTCATTATTCTTTGCCAAATCGTTTATAGTAGGCAGGACGTTTCTCTTCCGGAATATCTTTGAGCATCATGTCGAGCTCTTCTTTCGGATAGTCGGTAAAGTTCAACAGAAGGAGTCCGTCAAGGGTATCGTTGAAGTCAGGGTCAACATTGAAGCACAAGAACTTAGAGTTGATCTTGAGATATTTCTTGAACAACGTAGGCATACGGTAGTCGCCGTTGCTGAGCTTCATGATATAGCGGTCGAACTTATCGACTGTCTCCATGTTCTTCTCCATCAGGATGTTGATGTCACACTTGTTGAAGTTAGGTACGAACGGAGTCTTAGGATGGAACAGTTTCGACATCTCCTCGTTGGTATGTTTCGTGGTGACGTAGTAGACCATGAGGCTTTGGTAGAACTTCGGATACCAGCTGCTGATGCTGACAGGTCCGATGAAGTAGTTCATCTCTGGGAAGCGCATTATTGTCTCCATCAGTCCTTTGAGGAGCAGCATGAGTGGAAGTATGTCTTTCTGGTAGTCGACCGACACAAACGAGCGGCCCAGTTCGATGGTCTCTTTAAGATACGGCTCAAATTGCGGGTCGATGTTAAACAGCGAGTCGACGTAAAAGCCGCGTGCGCCGTACTTAGGATAGATCTCGTTGCCTATGCCGATACGATAACCTCCAGCGATAGTCTGTTCCTTAGTATCCCAGAGGATGAGATGTTTATAGTAGGTGTCGTAGTTATCGGTGTCGATGCTCTTGCCGGTGCCTTCACCCACGGCGCGGAATGCCTCTTCGCGGCGACGTCCCATCTCATGCATAACATGCGGGATCTTGTCATAGTCGGCGAGATAGCACTCGAAGTCGGCTGTGGTGAACAGCAGCGATTTCTTACGGATGGCGCGTAGCTCACGGGCGAGATCCGACGGACGGAACGGCGGGTCGATAGGGTCGCTGACACGTGTACGGAAGCGCTTGGTCTCCTGCGAGATGTTGGCTTGCAGGGCGTAGCTGCGGTTTTTGAGATATGCAGCCAAAGCTTGCGGAGTATCGTATTGCGCCACCTCCGATTGGAGTATAGGCTTACCTATCTTGATGATAATCTTCTTGTTACGCTTGTTGAGCAATTCCTTGACGAGACGGAATGTACCGAGTATAGGATGAATTCTCGTCAAGAAGTAGAACTTATGCGAGTTGTTGCCGTCGAAATATACCGGGATGACCGGCACGTTGGTCTTCTGGATGAGTTTTGCTATCGACGGTGACCAATCGATATCTTCCGGATAGCTATGTCCGTGATAACGAGCCACCTCACCTGCAGGGAACACTCCGAGGCCGTGACCTTCTTTGAGTTGGTTCAGCGAAGCTCTGATGCCGCCGTTACTACCAGCCAGTTCCTTGTTATTCTCAAAAGGATTGACGGAGAAGAACACATCTTTAAGATTCGGGATAAAGCCGAGGACGAAATTCGCCATGATCTTAAAGTCGGGACGCACCTTGGCGATGGCGTTGTAAAGTATGATGCCTTCGATAGCTCCGAACGGATGGTTGCAGACGAGCATGAACGGGCCTTCCTTAGGGATGCAGTTGAGCTCATTCTCATTTATGTCATAAGTGGTGTTATAACGCATGAGCATGTCGTCGGTAAACGGCAGATTCTCGAGGTCGGCAGATGGTGAATACAAACGGTTAATCTTCCTGAAGCCCATGATATTCAAGGCCAGAGCTACGAACGGTTTGGTCAGCTTGCTCCAGTGAAAATACCTGATGAGGTCGTCGCTTGTAATCAGTTTTTTCATCACTCGTTTTTAAACTTGCAAATATACAACTTTTTTCAATACACCAAGCAAATTAATTTTTATTTAATTATTCAAAAAGGCATTGCCATATCAAAAATTTTTCATAAATTTGCCGAATTCTACAAGAACAACAATATTAAAATTTAAAATACATGAAGAAAATCTTATTACTTGGTGATGAGGCCATTGCACAGGGCTTTATTGATGCCGGAGGCAGTGCCATCAACAGTTATCCGGGCACTCCTTCTACGCAGATTACGGAGTATGTCATTAACTCTAAACAGGCCAAGGAACTCGGTGTCAGGGCCAATTGGTGTGCTAATGAGAAGACAGCTCTTGAGGCATCATTAGGTGTAGCTTATGCTGGAAAACGCGCCATGACATGTATGAAGCATGTCGGACTTAACGTGTGTGGCGACCCGTTTATGAATGCCGCCATCATTGGTACAAAAGGCGTATTGATAGTTGTTGCTGACGACCCGAGCATGTTCTCTTCGCAGGACGAGCAAGACAGCCGTTTCTACGGTCATTGGGCCATGATTCCGATGTTGGAGCCTTCGAACCAACAAGAGGCTTACGATATGGTACATTATGGTTTTGAGTTAAGCGAGCAGCTTGGCACTCCAGTGCTTTACCGCATCCCTACCCGTCTGGCACACAGCCGCGCCGGTGTTGAGTTGAGACCTGCCCGCAAGCAGAACGAACTCACTGAACCAGCCGACGCAAAGTCGTTCGTGCTCCTTCCTGCCAACGCCAAACGTCTTTACAGACAGCTGATAGACAAACAGCCGACATTCACAAAGATGTCTGAGGAATCAGGATACAACAAATTCATTGAAGGCACCGACAAGAAAGTAGGCATCATCACGACAGGCATAGCATACAATTATCTCATGGAGAACTTCCCTAACGGGAAATGCCCATATCCAGTGGTGAAAATAACGCAATATCCATTGCCATACAACATGATCAACCGTCTTTATGACGAATGCGATGAGATTCTCGTTCTCGAAGACGGACAGCCATTCGTAGAGGAGCTGATAAAAGGCTTCCTCGGCAAGGGAAAGAAAGTGAGAGGCCGTCTTGACGAGACAATCCGTCGTGATGGAGAACTCAACGCCGAAAAGGTCGCTCATGCATTGGGCATGAAGAATGATTCGACATTTGTTGTGCCGGATGTCGTAACCAACCGTCCTCCAGCGTTGTGCCAGGGATGTCCTCACGTCGACAGCTACAATGCATTGAACGAAGTCATGGCTAAACATAAAGGTGGTAAGGTATTCGGCGACATCGGTTGCTATACTTTAGGCTTCAATATGGGCGCCATCAACACCACAGTATGTATGGGAGCCTCCATCACCATGGCCAAGGGAGCCAGCGAGGTAGGCATCTTCCCGAGCGTAGCTGTCATCGGTGACGGTACCTTCGGTCACAGCGGCTTGACAGGCCTTATGGACTGCGTCAACGAGAAGGCCAACGTCGTCGTTATGATTCTTGACAATGACATCACTGCCATGACTGGTGGTCAGCCGTCATCGGCACACAACAAGATCCGCCGCATCTGCGAAGGTCTCGGCGTAGAGCCAGAGCATATTCGCGACATCGTGCCGTTGCCAAAGAACCACGAAGAGAATGTCAAGATCATCGAGGAAGAGGTCAACTATAACGGTGTGTCGGTCATCATACCTCACCGCACCTGCATCGTTGAGCTGAAGAAACATTTGAAGAAATAACCATTAAAAAAGAAGTCAATATGAAAAAAGATATCGTTTTGTGTGGTGTTGGTGGTGACGGCATCGTGTCAGTTGCCAAAATCATCTCAGATGCTGCCCTCAACATGGGTATGAACCTGAAACAATCGGAAATCCACGGCATGTCGCAGCGTGGCGGCTCAGTGTTCTCGCACCTGCGCTTGTCAGACGAGCCTATCTTTGCCGATGTCATTCCTGAAGGCAAGGCTGATATTATTCTGTCAAGCGAGCCGATGGAGGCTCTGCGCTATCTGCCATGGCTTAGCAAGGAAGGCTGGGTGATAACCAACTCCGACCCGTTCATCAACATAGGCAACTATCCTGACATTGAGAAGGTGTATGCCGAGTTAAAGAAACTCAAACATGTGGTGTCGTTCGATGCCAACGAGGTGGCAAAACAACTGAAGGCACGTTCAAACATGGTGCTTCTCGGAGCTACAATCCCATATCTCGGCATTGAGCTGGCCAAGGTGGAAGAGGCCATAACACATATCTTCGGCAAGAAAGGCCAGGATGTGGTCGACCTTAACATCAAGGCTGTGAAGGCAGGATACGAAATTGCAAAAAAATAGTTTACTGTTAACAGTTTACGGATTATTGTAGAGACGTGCCGCGGCACGTCTCTACATTTTGAAAAAACAAATCATTATGAAGAGATTCACACCATTTCTAATCGTATTGTTATTCCTGGTTTCCTGTAAAGGTGGTTCGGAAGGAACGAAAGAGACAAAGAAACAAGCCGAGCCTCAGTATCTGTACGGCGTCTGCATCGATTCACTTGATGTGATGGAAGGCCAAGTGCAGAAAAACGAGTTTTTGGCTAACATTTTGCAACGCGAAGGTGTGAGTTATAACACCGTCAACTACATCGACAGAAACCATCGCGGTGTATTCGACGTACGAAAGATCAAAGTCGGAAATAAATACGTGTTTTTGAAGACACGCGACAGCATCCCGACGGCGAAATACTGGATTTATGAAATCGACAGAACCAACTACGCCGTTTTTCAGCTAACCGATTCATTATCAGCGTGGAAAGGCGAAAAAGAAGTCATCACGAGAGTTGAACATGTAGGCGTAGAGATAAAGTCGAGCCTATGGAACGCCATGAAAGAGGCAGGCTGCGATGCCAGTCTGATCCTCGAGTTATCCGATATCTACGCTTGGACCATCGACTTCTTCGGCATACAGCCAGGCGACTCGTGCAAAGTTATCTATGAAGAAAAATATATCGTGCACGACACAATTCCCTTCGGCATTGGTAACGTGCTTGCGGCTTATTTCAAGAGTGGCGGCGACAGCAAATATGCCTTCTGCTATGAGCAAAACGGCCGAAAGGAATACTTCGACGAGAACGGCGACAACCTGAGGAAGGCTTTTTTGAAGGCGCCGCTGAACTATCGTCGCATCAGCTCAACGTTTTCCGAGGCGAGAATGCACCCGGTGCATAAGATTGTGCGTCCGCATCATGGAGTCGATTACGCGGCGCCAAGTGGGACGCCGGTGCAGTCGATCGGTGACGGCACTGTCATCGCTAAAGGCTGGGATAAAAAAGGCGGCGGAAACTACCTGAAAATCAAACATAACAGCACTTATACCACGACTTATATGCACCTCAAAGGCTTCGCAAAGGGCATTGCGCAGGGAAGCAAGGTAAAACAAGGTCAGACGATAGGATATGTAGGAATGACGGGCACTGCCACGGGACCGCATCTCGACTTCCGTCTGCAGAAAAACGGCACATACATCGACCCGTTGAAGTTCAAATCACCGAGTGCCGACCCAGTGAAGAGCGAAAACATGGAGCAGTACAAGAAGGATATCGAGGTGTTAATGAAGATTTTAAGAGAACATTAAGCTTTCTGAAAAGCAATTATCCATAGATTTCTGTTTCATCAACAAGATTATTCAGCAGCGCATATACCGTAAGGCCCGACACCGATTTGATGCCGGTTTTGCGGATGATGTTTTTGCGATGTGTGATGACGGTGTGAACCGAGATAAACAGTTTATCGGAAATCTCCTTATTTGTCATACCTTTCACGAGAGCGATGAGTACATCTGTCTCGCGGTTTGAAAGTTCGACGCTTTCTGGTTTATCTTGAGCTATCTTATTATCACTCAATATGTTAAATATTTTAGTAACAACTTTTTGTTTGCTGTCGTTGATCTCAATGACATCCTTGAATTGTTTGAGGATGCTGGCATCGACGTAGGTGCTCACCAAAGCCACTGGTATCACGTTTGAGAAGTCGCGGCAGATTTTCATAAACTGCTCGTTGGAGTCATAAGCAATCAGCAACGGATTGATTATCAAGATATCCGGATTGTATGCGGCAAGCTTCTCCTCCATCCTGTCGATTCTATCGAGTTGTGAGACGATGGAAATCTGCTTGCAGTCGTCAAAATACGACGCGAGGCCGGCACTTACTATCGGCGACGGCTCCACAATGATTATTTTGTTGTCAGATTTCATCGTTTAAGCTTCTAAAGATTCGACAAATGGGATAAGCACGCGTTCTTCGATGAGGGTGTGGCTCATCAAATCGGCTGATAACTCATTGATATCCAATGCAATCTCGATACGTTCCTTCGGAAACACATCGGCAGGGAGATATTTCACGAGGATATTCATCAAATCGGAGAGCTTATCTTCGATGTTAGTGTGATTCTCATGAAAGACGCGAATCTTATAATCGGTCTTAACATTCTGATTTACAAGCTGTTGCAGATATGGAAACACGTTTTTCTCTTCATAAACGAAATGATCTACAACCTCGTTTTTATACTCTTCGAAGAAACGGTGCAACATGTTGCCATACTTCGGGTTACAAGCCTTGATGATACGGTCGAGATGCTCCTCAATATGTGGTAGACGCTCGTTGAGATAATATTTATGCGATTCTAACAGATAGTTTATCAACGCTTTAAGGTCGACGTTGGCGATATCTTCCGGCGACGGAGTGTAGTCATCGTTACAGTAAACGTTGCATATCATGAGGAAGAAAGGCGTCGATACGTTATTCATCGCGCACACTTCCGCTATGCTGTGGTCGCCGAAGCCGAGAGCCATACCGAAACGCGGAAACATCAGCAGGAGCTTGGAGTTTCCGAGGACGAGGTCGGCCATCTTCATATTTTCAGAGAATACTTTCTGCATATCAATCTATTTTTTGCAAAAATAATAAAATTTCGAAATAATGGCAAATAACCATATTTAGGTATAAATTTTTCATAAATTCACCAATTATGGGGAGATGTCAGGTCGGAGAAACGCCATATTTTTGCAATCAGAATGAATGACAAAAACAGGCCATATTTTTAGTTTAGAAAATGTTGAGGCGCGCCGTGGCGCGCCTCAACATCATTAATGGGTATTTTGGTTTTTATCTTTTTTCTTTAATAAAAGCCTTCGAAGTTGTGACATAGTGAGACTTGTCTTAAACAGTTTGCGCCTCATAAACAACGGGTTACGTGTTATGTATGACTTAAAGTGGCGCTCGCTCTTCTCAGGATAGATATCGCTCACCGCCACGAGGATACCTGTCTCATCGGTCTCGCCAAAGGCATGGTTGTAGGCTGTTCCGAACGACCGCATCGTTGATGAGAGGTTCATGTAGGCGTTGACGAGTGGCGGTACGTAAGAGCCGAGCTCGCGCACCGAGCGCTGCAATATCTGGTAGTCTTCCTTATAGTTTCGGCCGGTAAAAAGATCATGAAGCTTGTTGTAGTCGGTCTCGATAAGGAGAGGCTCGTTAGGCCATACCAGTCCGTCTTTATCAGGAAAATGTTTCTGATAGAAATACAGGATCATATCTTTTGCCTGGCGGTTCATATGCGGATACATGGTGATCTTGCCGAAATAATATTTCGTGCCGCGTATCTCCATTGCCAGTGTGGCGAGGCCATCCCAGAGGTTATCGAGTGAATACATGCCTTTACGGATGTCGGCGCCGGGCTGGTAGGCTGGCTGTACAAACGAACGACCCAGCTCGAGGGTGTAAGGCAGGTATTTCTCTATAAAAGTGTCAGTATAATGGAACAGTTCGGATGTCGGTGTGTAGATAGCGCCGTCGACTGAGCGGAACATGTTGCTGCCGTGTATGAAACGGTAGCCGCCCACTATCTCTTCCTCCACAGGATCCCATACGAAGAGCTGCTTGAAGCAATATGGTTCCGGCAGGAGGTCGAACTCATCGATGTCGAGCGGCTTGCCGGTGCCGCCGCCTTCAGTGGCAAACGACAGCTCACGCAGACGACCTATCTCCTGCATGATGTTTGGCGAGAGAGCTGCTGTAGTTACATATATTTCCTTGTCGCCGTGGTTGGTTTTACGAAGAAAATGCCTTCTCTTCAGTTCTTTCTTGATAAGCTCCCTTGGCACAGGAGGAACGATATAAGATAAATCCATGATTTTCAGTGTTTTAAGTTTATTTAATGGTATATATTTGATCATGCAGACGTTGTGCCCACTCGATGGCAGGAGTGCCGTCGTCGAGGGTCTGCCATGGGATAGGCTCGCCCACCGTCATGCGGAAGGTCTTGCCGTGTTGTGCGAACATCTCGCCTGGAAGCAGTGCCATCTCGAAGTTGAACTTGATGCCCAGTCGTTTGCGCCAGTTGGCTATTGTGTAGAAACGGCGGCGGTTGCGGGCCTCGATATGCACTGGGATGAGGTCGCGCTGATGTTGGATGGCTTTCTTTATCACCGTGGGTTTCCACTCGAGGTCGACGATTTTGCCTTTGATGCGACGTGAGCACAGTCCGGCGGGGAAATACAGCAGTACGTTTTGTCCCGCAAACGCCGCGTTGATGCCGCTGGCAGTGTTACGGTTGCCATGTACCTTGTCGATTGGCACAAACACAGGCTTCAGCTGTTCGACATACATCAGGAAGTCATTGACGGGAAAGAGGATGTCGCTGCGTACTTCGCCAACGGCGGCGATGAGAGCCATGCCGTCGGGACCACCCAGCGGATGGTTGGCGATGATAATAGGGTTACCTTCCTTGGGTATACGCTCGGAGTTGACCAGCTCGACGGTGATGTTGAGATGATCCATCACGGCCTTAGCAAACTCCACCCCTTCCTTGTCGCCACAAATATCGAGGGTGTCGTTGATATCTTTGACATGCAGCAGACGGTTGAGCAGACGCACAATCCAGCGTCGTGGCTTTATGCCTTTTGAAGCCAATACCTTAGTCAGGTCGATATGATTTATCTGCTTCTCACCCATCTTACGGAATTGTTTAATGTTTACGGAACCTTTCGGTCTGGTCGATGAGTTCGCCTTCGACTACTTTGTAGTAACGTTGGTTGGTGCCCGGTGACTTCAGTCCGCCTTTGTCTTCAAGATAAGGCCCGAACTTTAAATAATCAAAGTCGCTGATATTCAGCGGCTTATCATATCTGCCAGAATACCAAGCGACTTTAAGTTTCAAATTATGTTTGATATAGTGAGCGAGTGCTTCTACCTCGTTTTTCGAGGCGTCACCACCCATGATAAGCACGCAGGTGATGTCGCCTCTATAAATATCAACGAGTCTGCTCGTTTCATCCTCTGAGAGTTCCTCGCCTATATCCTCCCAGAGATGTTTACTATGGCAGTCGGGACAGTGATTCGGGCAGTTTGTGAGGTTTATCGCCAGACTCACTTCATCAGGTACTTCCTGAAAGACGACGTCATAGTTGTAGTATTTCAACATTGTTTCTTTGACCTAGAATTTGGCGTAGAAACGTTTGCTTGCTTCCACTTGGCGTGCCTGTGAGAAGTTGCTGACGCGTTTCATATAGCCGATGACGCGTGTGAGGTAGTCGAGGTTCTCGCTGCCGCACTTCGGGCACTTCTTGAGGTAACGTTTGTCGATGTGACCGCATTCGTTGCAAACGGTGTTAGGAATGTTGAAAGTGAAGTAGTTACAGCCTTCTTTCGATGCCACTTTGAGGAGCTGGCGGTACTGATCCTGTGTGAGGTGTTCCTCGAGGTTGCAGTGCAATGCCGAGCCGCCTGTGAGGTGCTTGATGTAACGCTCGCCGTGCAGTTTGAACTTGTCGAGAACGTTAGTGTTCTGATTCTCAACGACATAGAAGTAACTGTTATAGCAGTCACGAGGCACCTTATAGCCGTCTTCCTTATCCCACTTGGCATGTTTCACGCCCACGTTTTCGGCTGGGATCATCTCGCAGTTGAACATCAAGCCTGGCTTTCTGTACTGTTTGTTGTACTTCTCGATAAGGCTGAGGATTTCTTCCACAAAGTGTTGATAATCAGGATTATCGCTAATCTCGATGCCTTTAAATTCGGCTGCCTCGACGATGCCGTTGACACCTATTGTGAGGTACTGACGGTCGATGGCTATATAGCCGGCGTCGAACAGCGGAAGCATGCCTTTCTCGCGGAGATAACGGAGGTTGGTGTCGTAAGCCATCTGGACCTTATGCATGAGGTCGATGACTTCTTCGACGAAGCTCAGGAACGGCAGACGGTTCTGCTCTTCGTACTGGATGCAGCGGTTCATGTTGATGGTGAGCACGCTCTTCGAGCCTGTTGACACGCCACCGGCACCGAGGGTATAGCTGAACTCGTTGTCTTGGATCTCGTTGCGGAGACGGCAGCAGGAGCTTAATGAGTCAGGACTGTCACTGACATAGGTGAAGAACGAATGGCCTTCAGCATACATCTCAGCGGTGAAGTCGGCATATTCCTTGTCGGCAATGTCGCCATTTTCCGAAAGGAGAGCCATAGTCTCGACAGGGAATGTCAAGACGGTCTTGAGACGTTCGGCGTTGAACCATTTCATGAAACGTTTCTGGAGCCAGTTGAGCGAATCCCAGTCAGGCTGGCTGCCATCAGGGAAGTAGAAGTTACCGAAGAGGCTCTTGAAATAATACTTGTCGTAGTAGGAGATGTTCCAGAACACCGACTGGTAGTTACGGGCACCAGTAGGCTGATTGATGGAGTAAACTATCTGTTCGAAGCAGTCGGTGATGACCTTGTCGAGGGTACGACGGCGGTTCGACAGCTCGACCACTTCGTTAGCGCGATTATAGTAATCCTTTCCGTATTCCATCTGAATGAAATAGTTGAGATACATCAGGAACTCCGGAGTTGCGCAGGCGCCGCTAAGCATGCTCGACACCATGAACACCATGTTGATGAAGCCGCCGCAGAACGACTTGAGGTTGGTCGGACGTGTGGCATTGCCGCCTATCGACTTGGTGCCTTCAAGCAGCCAAGGATACATGGTGATTGATGCGCAATAATTAGCGATGCTCGTCTCATCATTTTTGTAGATAAAATGATGGTTGAGCAACTCGATATATTTGTCGGCCACTTCCTTACCGTACATGTCCTTGATACGGTCGCAAAGCATACGGCGGTTCAGACGGATGAAGTTCGACTTCGGGAGCTCGCCGATGAGTGTGGCGATGTTTTTCTTCTCGACGTTGGCGTTAGCGTCGTACTTACTTCCGGTTGCCGCGTTCTGTGCGTTGCAGTAGTTGATAAGGAAGTCGAGTTTATCCTTCACCTCACGATCTTCGTAGTGACGCTGACGATAGAGGATATACGACTTGGCGACGTTGTAATAACGTTCAGCCATGAGAGCGTTTTCCACCTGGTTCTGGATCTCTTCGACCGAGATACCATCGTGGATGCTGACACGGCTCATGATGTTGGTGAGAACCTCCTGCGGAGCGAAGCTACCGACGCTGAGGAAGGCTTTCTGGATTGCATTTTTGATTTTATCGACCGAGAAAGGCTCGCGCTTACCATTTCTCTTGATAATAAAGACCTGGTTAAACTCCATGCTACTAGTTTTTGTATATTGTTAATGCTCGTTTTGTTAGTAATTATTGATAGACTCAAAAACGCTAATTTTTGAATTATCTCTTTGCAAAATTATACAAAACTTTTCGCTTGGAAATACAAAATTTTATAATTTTTTCAACAAAAATATCAACATTTTACAACATCAACAGCCACAAGGCTTTGACGATTTTCGAGTGCTTTTTTCACCTTCGAAAAACCTTTTTCGACGATAAATTTGCCGTCTTTTTTGTTGATAATTAATTTTTCACCGGTGTTGTCAGGCTCGTCACCTTTTAACATTAATGACTTTGGAGAAAGCCATATCTTAGTATATTCTTTTCCTTCTTCAAAAGCTTTGAAGCTATTGAATATCAATTCGTTAACCTCATCACGACTTGCATGGCTTGTATCGACAATCAAATCGTAATTGCTGTAATCGTCGAGGTTGCAATGATAAAAATTCTGATATCTCAGCAGCTCACTCTTACGTCTGTCAATGATTTCCTGACGGGCCGTCGCCTTGTCGGAATACGACTCGCTCACGCGGCCTCTATCATTGAAGATTCTTTCAGTAGCGGTGTCCACATCGACATAAAGATAAATCTTGAACGACGAAGGCACAAAATGCCATGCCATGCGCGAGTCGAAGATGATTTTTTCGTCGGTCTTACCCAGTTCAGCCATGGTATCGTCGACATAATGGTCGTACTTAGGGTCGTTCTCGATAAACTCGTTGAATTCCTTTGCCGACATGCCGTGTTTGGCTGCTAATTGTCTAAATAACAAGCCTGCAGAAACTATCTTGAAAGGCATTTTACTGATCAGATAATTGGCGACGGTGCTCTTGCCACTACCCAGCTCGCCCGACAATGTGATGTGGTTCATTTTTCTTCTTTAAAAGGGTTAATTTTTTGTGTTTCATTCTGAATCCTCTCGGTGAATTTCGATATCACCCTAAGCGGCGCGATTATCAAAACCAAAGCAATTTCAAGGATATACGAGATCCACGCCGGAGGATATGTAGTGTTGATCTGCAGTACAAGAAGCAATATGGTGAAAAGCATAAACAGGAACTTTCCCCAGCGTTTCTTGAAGAAGACGAGGAAAAGACTGGTGACTATCATGCCTAACAAAGCCCATTTGGTGACAAAGATGGCAAGATGATTGGAAGCCACCATCCCATTCAAGCTTTCATCAAAATACTCCTCATTGAAAACAGTGTTGTATTTTATCAGGATATAGGTCGTGAAAGCGAAAAACATAATATAATAGGTGATTGCAAAAGCGCACACCAACTTCATGCCAAGAGTGACATGCGTACGCTCCTGGAATATACTTCTTTTCTCCTTCACTTCCTGTTCCATTATTCCATTACCTTTTTATAATAGATGAAATAAAGTCCGATAAATACCGCCGTAAAGATGATACTGCTCCATGGCGATGTACCTGTTACTCCGAAGAACATCAGAGCTGCGACGATAAGAATCAGAATCTGCGCGATGGCATAATAATGGAAGCCTTTTTTCTGCATCCTCCACATGTACAATACGCCGAAAAATGAACCGATGTAGAGTAATGCGGTGAAGAGATAATAGAACATGCCTGGAGCAAAAAACGCTGCCAAAGCAGTCTCCAACTGGTCCTCATCGACGCCCATATTCTCATATAAATCAGTAAATTTCTCATCGCTGGTAACGGTTTTCATAGTATTAAACACCGAAAACGACAGGAAATTGACTATAAACTGCCAAACTGCATTGATGAACGATAGCACGCAGATGAACGATAAACCGAACGGACGTTCCGGCTTGGGGTTCTCCTGATCGGTAAATGTCGGGATTTGATTGTTTTCTTCCATAATGATTATTTTTCAAAGATTTTTTCTCCAAGATCGTAATTCTGCAAGAATTCCACTGATTTCGCGATTTCAGTGTACATCACCTTGTCGACTTTAACGAATTCGACTTTCTTACGGTATTCAGCCACGAAATTCTCAATAAATGCTGATGATTTGATAGGTTTGCGGAAGTCGAGAGCCTGTGCCGCGTTGAAGAGCTCGATGGCGAGGATACGCTCGAGGTTGTTGGCGACGCGCAATGCCTTTGTTGCTGCGTTGGCACCCATACTCACGTGGTCTTCCTGACCCTGTGACGACTCGATGCTGTCGACAGATGCCGGTGTGCAGAGCTGTTTGTTCTGGCTGACGATAGCTGCTGCTGCATACTGAGGAATCATGAAGCCTGAGTTCAGACCCGGCTCAGCGACAAGGAACGACGGCAGACCGCGTTTTCCGGCGATGAGCTGGTATGTTCTGCGCTCTGAGATGTTGCCGAGCTCAGCCATTGCGATGGCCAAGAAGTCAAGGCTCAATGCCAGAGGCTGTCCGTGGAAGTTTCCTGCCGAGATGACCATGTCCTCATCAGGGAACACTGTCGGGTTGTCGGTGACGGCGTTGATTTCCTCTCCGAGGATCTGCGACACGTACGCGATGGCGTCTTTTGAAGCGCCGTGCACCTGCGGGATACAACGGAACGAATATGGATCCTGGACATGCTGTTTCTCGCGTGCTATCATCTCGCTGCCTTTCAGGAAGTTACGGAAACGCTCAGCGGTGACAATCTGTCCGCGGTGATGACGAATCTGATGAATCTGATCGAAGAACGGCTCGATGCGGCCGTCGAAAGCGTCCAATGAGACGGCGCCAATCATATCGGCGAGGTACTGCAGACGGAATGCCTTGAGCAACACGTAGGTGCCGTATGAGCACATGAACTGCGTACCGTTGAGCAGTGCCAGACCTTCCTTCGACTGAAGGGTGATAGGCTTCCAACCGAAGATCTTGCTGACTTCCGCGGCCGGACGGATCTCGCCTTTATAATGAACCTCACCAAGGCCCAGCAAAGGCAGCATGAGGTTGGCCAAAGGTGCGAGGTCGCCTGAAGCGCCGAGTGAACCTTCGTCATAAACGACAGGCAAAACGTCGTTGTTGAAAAAGTCAATAAGTCGCTGAACTGTAACGAGTTGCACACCTGAGTTACCATACGACATGTTCTGAATCTTCAGCAGAAGCATGATGCGGATAATCTCTTCCGGGACGAGGTCACCGGTGCCGCAAGCGTGCGACATCACCAGGTTTTTCTGGAGAGTGCTGAGGTCTTCCTTCGAGATGTTGACGTTACAGAGTGAGCCGAAGCCTGTTGTGACACCGTAAATCGGGGTCTTCTGTGTCTCCATCTTCTTGTCGAGATAGTCGCGGCATTTCTGGATGCGCTGTTTTGCATCTTCTGACAATGCGAGTTGATAATGCTCGCTGATGATTCGGTTGACTTCCTCAAATGTGAGGGTTTCTGTTGAGATATAATGTGTCTTCATTGTATGTTATTTTTTGATTATTTCCAATAAAGTATCGGCTTTCACGCTTTCCTGACGGCCTTCTTTCATCCATTTCACGGTGAAAGTCTTGTCGTTGACCTCAGTCTCGCCTGCCATCACCACCACCGGGATATTGCGCTGGTCGGCATATTTCATCTGTTTCTGAATCTTGCTTGCGTCGGGATAGATTTCAGCGTTAACGCCTTGACGGCGAAGCTGTTGCAGATATGGGAGGCAATATAATTCTTCATTTTTTCCAAAATTAAGGAAGATGACCTCGGTGTTCTCAGCATTCTTCTCCGGGAAGAGGTTGAGTTCGTTCAAGACGTCGTAGATACGGTCGGCGCCGAAACTGATGCCCACGCCAGAGACGTTAGGCAGACCGAAGATTCCGGTGAGGTTGTCGTAACGTCCGCCGCCCGAGATGCTGCCCATCGCCACGTCTTTCGCCTTGACCTCGAAGATGGCACCTGTGTAGTAGTTGAGGCCGCGAGCCAATGTCAAATCAAGCTCATATTCAATCTTCAAACCTAAAATATCGAGATAATTGAAGAGAGTTTCTAATTCTTCTATTCCTTTTGCGCCAACTTCAATGCCGCTCATCAAAGATTTGAGCTGGGCAAATTTCTCGCGGGCTGTACCTTTCATGAAGAGGATAGGCTGCAGCTTAGCGATGGCTTCATTGTCGAGGCCTTTCTCGGCGAGTTCGGCGTTCACCGCGTCGATGCCGATCTTATCGAGCTTGTCGATAGCCACGGTGATGTCAACCAAGGCGTCAGGTTTTCCGATATATTCGGCTATTCCGGCGAGCACCTTGCGGTTGTTAATCTTCAGCACCACGTTGATTTTCAGGTTGTTGAACACCTCGTCGACTATCTGGACGAGTTCAGCTTCGTTGAGGAGTGAGTCGCTGCCGATGATATCGACGTCGCACTGATAGAACTCGCGGTAGCGTCCTTTCTGAGGGCGGTCGGCGCGCCACACCGGCTGCATCTGGTAGCGTTTGAACGGGAAAGCTATCTGGTCACGGTACTGCACCACGAAGCGCGCGAACGGCACTGTGAGGTCGTAACGAAGACCTTTTTCACAGATCTTGCTTGAGAGCTTCTGAGAGTCAAGCGGCTGGCCGTTCTGCTCCACGCCCGACATGAAGTCGCCGGAGTTGAGGATGCGGAACAGCAGTTTGTCGCCTTCGTCGCCGTATTTGCCCATCAGGGTGGAGAGGTTCTCCATCGACGGGGTCTCAATCGGTTGAAAACCAAAGCGTTTGAAGACAGTCTTGATGGTGTCGAATATATAATTTCGGCGCATCATGACATCCGGAAGGAAGTCGCGAGTGCCCTTAGGAATTGACGGTTTCTGTGCCATTTTTTGAAAGATTTACAAACTGCAAAGATAGGAATTTTTGTTAAAAGATAAGAGATAAAAGATAAAAGATTTTTAGCCATTGGCTATTAGCCGTTAGCCATTAGCTTTTCTTTTCGTCAAAAAATACTTTTTACAGACAACACTTTTGGATAAATTGTGTTGGTAAGGAAAAGTACTTTTAGTTTTATATGGGATAGGATACAGGTTCTGAGTTACTAATTTTACTTCTGCGACTACGTGTATTTGCTAGTAATTTTTCCAGCACTGGCAACATACGATTAAGATTGCCATACTGAATCATGAAATTCCAAAATGGCTCAAATTTTTTCCATCCTCCCATATAAAAGAGATGTGATAATTGTTGTTTCAGATTGTCGTGACCAAAACTAGCTTTTAAAATATTGTTCCACGAATAAAATTCTTTATAAGCCCAATCGTAACCTTGCTTCAATTCTTCAGCAGACAGAGCGACTGTCTTATAGACAACTGTGCGAGTGTCATACTTACTCCAGTCGTGTGATAATATTCGACCTTCTTGCTCCATCTGCTTAAATAGACGTGTGCCAGGATATGGTGTCAAAATGTGGAAGGTTGCAGTTGTGATGCTATGTTCAATACCCCAATCCACAGTTCTACGAAATACATCGCTATCATCGTGATCAAGACCGAACACGAAACTGCCGTTGATCATAATGCCAAGGCTGTGTAAACGTTCTACTGCAGCCACATAATCTTTCGAGAGATTTTGCAATTTATTGCTTGAACGAAGGTTTTCCGGCGAAAAAGTCTCAAAACCTAAAAACAAACTACGCAAACCTGCTTCTGCCGCCTTTTCTATAAGATTACCATTTAAAACCGAGACTATAGTCGCCGCACTTTGGAACACCCTACCCATACCTCTCATTCCTTCGAAAAGTTCGGAAGCAAACCGAGGGTTCCCCAACAAATGGTCATCAAGAAAATATAGATGTCTGCCAGGAAGCCGATCTATCTCAGCTAATGCATTATCCACTTTTTGGGTATAAAAAGATTTCCCATTGCCATAAAATGCATCTTTATAACAAAAATCACAATGATGGGGACAACCTCGTGAGACGACAAGGGAGTTGGGAACAAAATACTTTTCCCTCTTGATGAGGTCACGACGGACTGGAGGTATATTTTCAAGGCTTCTCCAGCTGGCTACATAACGCTTTTCGGGACGCCCATCGCGTAGGTCTTTTACAAAACGAGGGAATGCCTCCTCACCTGGTCCTATAAATATAGTATCGGCATGTTGTGCAGCTTCATCAGGAAGACTTGTTACATGAAGACCTCCCATTGCCACATATACACCTCTTTGTCGATAATCATCAGCGATTTTATATGCACGATAAGCGTTGGTGATATACACTTGGATGCACACAAGGTCAGGTGTATCGTCAAGTGTCAGCTTCTCCACATGCTGATCCTGAATTTCCACATCGTCATCATCAGAGAAATATGCAGCAAGTGTTGCTAATCCTATAGGAGGAAACAATGAATATTTTATTGGCCGCCAATATGGACTTTCAGCCTCTTCCAAAGCTGGCAAAATCATCTTAACCTTCATTGTTTCAAATATCTTCTATCGGGAAATGTACGTTAATAATATGTTAACTATCTTATAGTTATATTATTGTGCTCTTTTCAAAATTTCATCAATCACCTCATAAATCTCCGCTTCCTTTTCGTAAGGATGAATTTTGAAATAAGGATTGCCGGTGAGCATCGCGGAGAGATGGGTTTTTGTTCTGTTGTAGAAGATGTGGCACGGAATTCCGAAGCGTTCGGCGTAGGCGAGTTCATAGCCGACACCGAGCGACGGACAGGTGCATTCACCAATAAGAAGGTCGCTTTCACGAAGCCAAGAAGTGTCTTGGTTGTAAATCTTCGAATCGCGAGCAAAACCTTGCTCTTCGAGGCATAAATTGCTGCCGCCGACATGCTCGGTAAGCACGATATCGGTGCGCTGGATATAAGAAATGATGCGGTTGTATAGGTCGGCATCGACGCGACCGCCACGGATGGAACCTGCAAAATAGATTTTCTTTTTCATTCTTTATATTTTTTAGCCAAAATCACCACCTTCTTCTCCCCTATCAAGGTCGTGCCGAAAACGAAGTTTTTATCGCTTTCCTTGAGATTTAGATTCTTGCGTAAATCATTGGCGCTCAAAGGGAAATTACGGGTAGCAACTGATGCTTCGGTGATATCTTTTAATAATTCTTTTTTGATTTTTTTGCTATAAGGCGCAAAACATACAACCTCGAAAACACGTCCCGGGAAATCAGGAATAAGATTATCTGATGTGTATAAATGGCTGTTAATGTGCAACTTATCGATTCCGAAACGCTGCGACACCAATTTGAAGGCGCCGGATTTCATGAGGGAGGCGTTGGGCTCGTATAAATATTTTTTTACGACCGATGAAAATGTCGAAACGGCTGATTTTTCTTCGTTTTCAGTAAAACTGACGGAATGAATATCCTGTAAATCATGTAAATCCTGTCTTAAATCAACACATGAAAATTTTATTTCCCCATCAAATCCCAGTTCAATCTTTATCAAAACCTCCTTGCATTCGTTTCTCACCGACACGATGTGAATCTCCGAAATATTTTGCAATTCGTTGGTAATCAAGGAAATATCCAACATCGGAGATGCCTTGATTAAAACATTTTTTGCATTTTTTAACAAAATATTTTGCAAATCAATGACATCAGGCGAACAATCATGCAGAGAAACCATTTTTCGGTTATATACATCCCTGCGGGCAGGGTCAATGAAAACCAAATCAAAACCTTTATTTTTGGATAAAAATGATTCAGAATCATCATTAACAACCTTTATTTTTCGTCCTAAAACCTCAAAATTATGCTTCGCCAAATCACATAGTTCCTTTTGATTTTCAACGTAATAGGAGGTTTTGAATTTCTCCGAAAGAAAATATGAATCGACACCCAGACCGCCTGTCAAGTCGACAAACGTGTCACCTCCTTCGATGATAGAAGCTTTATATTTCGCAGTAAGTTCGGAAGAACATTGCTCAATGGAGAGATGTCTCGGAAACAGCAAATCGGGATTAGAAGCCCACGACGGCACCTTCTTCGACAGAAGCTGCCGAGCCTCTATCTGATTGAGCACCAACGCCTTATCTACATCATCAGGAAACTTCTGCAACGCCAATTGGCGCACGTCATCCTTCAGATGCAACTCGATGAAATCTCGTGTAGCTGTATTCATCAGCTTTTTAAGGCGTTATTGTATTTCCTACGGAAATTGAAGAACAAAACCGTGAACAATATCGTTATGCAGCCCGCAATTATCGGAGCGACGACATTCGAGAAGCCTACGCCTTCGACATATTTTCCGGCAGGGAACTCAAAAATGTATGTCATCGTGACCATCGTCATGAACATCGCAGGGATGAGGCTGAAGATGTAATTTTTCTTTTCCTTCGCAAGATAAACCGTTATAGCCCAGAGAGTTACCATTGCCAAGACCTGATTTGCCCAAGCGAAATAACGCCAGATCATGTCGAAGCCTCTCGCGTCGGCAAGGCTGTAAACCAAGATTATTGCTGTCACCGCGAACATCGGGATGGCGATGATCAGACGGTTCTTGATGGGCTTCTGGTCGTAGTGCAGGAAGTCGGCGATGATGAGACGAGCCGAACGTAATGCTGTATCGCCCGAGGTGACGGCTGCCGAGATGACGCCGAGGATGGTAATCACAGCAATCACTGGGGTAAACCAAGTGTTGGCAATCACGCCCACGATGGCGGCTCCGCTCTTGCCTGTCACATCAACGATGCTGTCGGGACTGAAGAAATAAGCTGCTGCGGCTGCCCAAATCAAGGCGACGATGCCTTCAGTGATCATCGCACCATAAAAAATCGGACGTCCCTGCTTCTCGTTGACCATGCAACGTGCCATCAACGGAGACTGTGTGGCATGAAAACCTGAAATTGCGCCGCATGCGATGCTGATAAACATCATCGGGAAGATAGGACAGTGTTCACCTCCCGGATGACGATTGTATAATCCGCTCCAGATTTCAGGAATCTCGGGACGATAAATGATAAACGCCACAAAGATAGCGACCGCCATGCCGAGCAAAAGTATTCCGAAAATCGGGTAAAGTCGTCCTATCAGCTTGTCGATAGGAAGCAATGTCGCGATGAGATAATATGCCAAGATGATGATGACCCAGATGTACGGGTTCCAACCTGGAGTGAAGTTGTTGATTAACAACGTCGCTGGGGTATTGACAAACACCACGCCCACCAGAATCATCAATAAAACCGTGAATCCACGCATTACCTGTTTCATGCCGTTGCCAAGAAACATGCCGTGAATCTCAGGCAGACTTGAACCCTTTGTACGTAACGAGATCATGCCTGCAAGATAGTCGTGGACGGCACCGGCAAAGATGCTGCCAAGCACAATCCACAGGAACGAAGCCGTTCCGAACTGAGCTCCCATGATAGCGCCGACGATTGGACCGACGCCGGCGATATTCAAAAACTGAATCAAGAAGATGCGCCACGGCTTCATAGGCACGTAGTCGACACCGTCGGCCATGGTGATAGCCGGTGTTGCACGTTTCGGATCAGCGCCGAAAAGCTTCTCGATAAACTTTCCGTAAACGATATAGCCGACAATCAAGACGGCAAGGGCTATGAAAAATGTTATCATAATCTTAATTATTTTTGTCCAAATTCCATTAGGTAAGCCTTAATAAACTCATCGATTTTACCATCCATCACGGCCTGCACGTTGCTGGTCTGATAGTTGGTGCGATGGTCTTTCACGCGGCGGTCGTCGAACACATAAGAGCGGATCTGCGAGCCCCACTCAATCTTCTTCTTCGACGCCTCGATCTTGTTTTTCTCCTCCATGCGATGCTGAAGCTCCTTGTCGTACAGCTGTGACTTCAGCAGTCGCATAGCGTTTTCCTTGTTTTTCGGCTGGTCGCGAGTCTCAGTATTCTCAATCAGAATCTCCTCTTCGTGACCGTCGTAAGGGTCTTTATATTGATATCTCAAGCGCACTCCCGACTCCACTTTGTTGACGTTCTGACCGCCAGCACCGCCGCTGCGGAATGTGTCCCATGTCAAGCGCGACGGGTCGATGACGATTTCGATGGTGTCGTCGATGAGAGGTGTCACAAACACCGAGCTGAACGACGTCATGCGTTTGCCCTGAGCGTTGAATGGCGACACGCGCACGAGACGGTGCACTCCGTTCTCACCTTTTAGGTAACCATAGGCGTAGTCGCCGTCGATCTCCATGGTGCATGATTTTATTCCGGCATCGTCGCCTTCCAAAATGTTACTTATTCTTACCTTATAGTTATGAGCCTCGGCGTAGCGCATATACATACGCATGAGCATGTCGGCCCAGTCCTGCGATTCCGTTCCGCCTGCGCCCGCGTTGATTTTCAGCACGCAGCTCATCGAGTCGGCCTCATCGTGAAGCATATTGCGGAACTCAAGGTCTTCAACGAGTTTGATGACGTCGGCATATTGCTGGTCGACTTCCTCTTCCGTCGCCTCGCCTTCCTTGGCGAAATCGTACAAAACTCCGAGGTCGTCGTTGGCTTTCACAATCTCGTCGTAAGCCGTCACCCAACTCTTCACGTCGCGGATCTGGCGCATGATGACCTTGCCGTTTTTAGGGTCGTCCCAGAAGCCGTCGGCTTTCGTTTTCTCTTCTAATTCAGCTATTTTCGACAGTTTGGTGTCGATGTCAAAGATACCTCCTCAAGGCATCAATCCTCTTACTCAGTTCTTTTATGCTGTCTAAAGTGACCATATTAATATAAGGTGTAGTTTTCAGGTTGCAAAATTACAAAATTTTTAGTCTCACACAATGCTTTTAATAACTTCCCAAACCAGCCCAGGCTCGTACCCTTTCTGCATGGCGTATTGGGCAAGTTTTGCCTTGCGTTTGTATGGGTCGGATTCGTTTATCTTCTTGGTTTTCAGCACTTTAACTAGCTCTTCACGATAAATATTGGGGTCGATTTCCGAAAGGGCGTTTTTTATTGTCTCGTCAGAAATTCCCTTCATTCGCAACGCCATTTTTATCTTGTTTACACCCCATTTTTTGAGATGTATCTTACTCCTCACGAAAGTTGATGCATAACGTTCATCGTCGAGATAGCCTTCATCAACAAGAAGTTTTAGTATTTTAGCTTTTTCGGAATCGGGCATGTCGAAAGTGGCGAGTTTATTCCTTACCTCCTGTGTGCACCTATCTTGATAAGCGCAGTAGCGCAACACCTTCTTTAATATGACATCATTCGACAATTCCATACCACAAAAGTACAGATTTTTTCGATTTTTGGGCCTTGTTTTTCAAAAAAAATGTACTTTTGCACTGATGATTAAGAAATTTCTCAATCGGGTTTTTGTTGTTTTGGGTGTCATGTTCACCCTTTTCCTGATTCTGGCGATCACGCCGGCGCCTTATTACATGCATAGCAATCTGGGCAATGACCCAAATAAGGATACGTCGTATGTGTTTGAGCCTCAGCATGTCATCATGATGGGCGGCGCCGGGATGCCATCAGCGAGCAACCTCATGCGACTTTACTATGTCACAGGCATAGCGAAAGTATTGGATTGCCCTTTAACCATAGTGCATCCTTACGACTCGGCTTGTCATGCCGATATGGATAAATTCATTGTCAGTCAAGGGATTACGAATTATGTCGTGTACGATACAATTGGCACAAACACCCGCTCGCAGGTTCTCGGTCTGGCCGAAAACTATCCCGAGTTGCTGACGACAAACATCCTTGTGGTGACCTCGCCCGAACATATCAGAAGGACGGTAAAATGTTTCAACAAAGCCGGTTTTCAACAGGTTAGAGGCATGGCGGCTTACGAAGGCACTGTCGACTTCAATCTTTCATTGAAGAAACAGAAACTGAAAGGTAAAGAATCGGTGCCGAATGTCGAAAGCACCAATCTGCGCTACACTTTCTGGAATTATCTAAAGCTAGAAATCGACACTTATCGCGAGTATTTCGCGCTTCTTTATTATAAAATCAAGGGCTGGATTTAGTTTCTGCCGTAAAGCCGCGTGATCCATTCGGCTTTCCCCATTTTTCTTAGAGTCTGCTTCACCCACTGACGGTTTTCGGGCTTATACCAGAAGAAAAACCGTTGCTGTGCTAGCTTATCCTCCTTGTTTTTCGCCACAAACACAGGTTTCAAAGTATACGGATCGTAGCCAGAATAATAGATTTCAGTTGCCAATGTCATCGGGGTTGGAGTGAAGTCCTGCACCTGCTCGAGATGATAGCCTAACTCTTTGGTTTTCACCGCAAGTTCGGCCATATCCATTAAGGTGCATGCCGGATGACTCGATATGAAATAAGGTATCAGTTGTTGGTTGAGATGATATTTGTCGTTAATCTGGTCGAAACGTTTCTTCAGTTTGTTGAACAGTGAGAACGGTGGTTTACGCATGAGTCTCAACACGTTATCGCTCACCTGCTCTGGCGCCACCTTCAGACGTCCACTCACATGACGGCGCATCAGCTGCTCGAAATATTCATCATAGCCGAGTTTTCCATCGGGGTCGTCGTTGGTCAAAAACAGATCGTAGCGGATGCCCGAGCCGATGGTCACCTTTTTAACATTAGGGTTTTTATCGACCTCTTTGTAAAGCTCGATAAGCGGATGATGGTCGGTGTTCAGGTTTTTGCAGATGTTAGGCTGTATGCAGGTCGGGCGTACGCATTTCTCGCATAACGACTCGTCTTTGCCGCGCATACGGTACATGTTCGCCGACGGGCCTCCCAAATCGCTGATATAGCCTTTAAAATCAGGCATCTGCGTCACCTGTTCGACTTCTTTAAGAATCGATTCTTTACTCCTTGACGCCACAAATTTCCCTTGATGTGCCGATATGGTGCAGAAGGCACATCCGCCGAAGCATCCGCGGTGAATATTCACCGAATGACGAATCATCTCGTAAGCCGGAATCGGACCGCGTTTGGCATATTTAGGATGCGGCATGCGGGTATATGGCAGGTCGAAGGCAGCGTCGATTTGCGCTGTGGTATATGTCGGATAAGGCGGATTGATGTAAAGGGTAAAATCACCGACATCCTGAAGCAGTCGGGCAGCGTGTTTTTTGTTCGACTCCTCCTCCACATGCTTGAAATTCGAAGCGTATAGTTTCTTGTCTTTCAGACAGACCTCATGCGACACGAGTCTTATGTCTTGCCATTGAGACTCAACCTTTTGTGATTTCTTTTTCAGAAAAAATGTCTGCGGGATATCTGTTATCTCGTCGATTTTCTTGCCTTCAGAAAGAGCTTTTGCAATCTCGACATTAGCCAGCTCGCCCATGCCATAAACGCCCATATCTGCTTGAGAATCAACGAGAATACTTGGTTTCAGAGAATCCGACCAGTAGTCATAATGTGTCACTCGACGCAACGAAGCCTCAATGCCGCCGAGTACGACAGGCACGTCGGGATAGATCTGTTTGAGGATAGTGCAATAGACAACAGAGGCGTAATCCGGACGAAATCCTGCTTCTCCACCGGGTGTATAGGCGTCGTTGGAACGCAGGCGTTTGTTGGCTGTGTAATGGTTCACCATCGAGTCCATGCAGCCTGCCGAGACACCGAAAAACAGCCGTGGCTTGCCGAACTTGCGGAAGTCGCGAAGGTCGTCACGCCAATTGGGTTGCGGTATTATGCCTACTTTATAGCCTTCTTTCTCAAGTGTGCGACCGATGACTGCAGCCCCAAACGAGGGATGGTCAACGTAAGCGTCACCACTCACGAGCACTATATCGAGCTCGTCCCATCCGCGCAGGTCGGATTCTTTCTTCGTTATCGGCAGCCATTTGAGATCCATCTTTTATTTAACAGCGTCATTAAAGAACTTCGTCAAGCCCTCTCTCGCATCCTTCAGTTTAGCAAACCATTCCTGACTTGAATTCTGTCCGACTATGTCAGTAACATATTTCACCGCGACGAAAGGGATTCCCATTTCACGACAGACATCAGCCACAGCGTATGATTCCATATCGATGACATCGCCTTCAATATCGGAGCCTTGAGTGATGAAGCTGTCGCCAGTGTTGCAGGTGCCAATCAATTTTGCGTGCTCCATTAAATGTTCTGACAGAAACACACGATTGATCGCATCTCTGTCGAACTCTATCTCCGATATCACGCCATCAAGGATGACATTGCGTAAATCCCTGTCAACGAAACGGTTACAGACGATGATATCACCAACTTTGTGGTTCAAAGTGCCAGCAGAGCCAAAGTTTATCACCACGTCAGGATGGTATTCGCAGATAGCGCGCATAGTATGCATCGCTGCATTTACCTTACCTATGCCTGTTTCAACGTAAATCACCTCCGCATTAGGGATGTTAACCTCGATCTTTTCCTCAGGGATTGCGTAAACCAATAAAACCTTCATAATTAAAAGTAATTTCATAACATATTTATTGTTATAAATGTCATCGTTTCAATTCCAATTTTCATTGCATTTTCATCGATGTTAAAATTCGCGGTATGCTGTTTAAAATCTATACCTTTCGAAGAGTTAGAGGTACCTAAACGATAGAAACATGACGGTACTTTTTGCGAGTACCATGCAAAATCTTCTGCTGTCATTAGCTGTGGCAAATCTCTCACCTTATCTTCACCTAAAATCTCTTTCGCGAAAGCAGCGCATTTTTCAGTCAATTCAACATCATTTTGCAGTGAAGGATAGCCTTGTTCGATAAAGACATCTGCATCGCATCCGAATTCCGACGCCACTTCTTTTGCAACTTTTAAGATACTGTCTTTCATTGACTTACGTTTCTCTTCATCAAAAGTGCGCATTGTACCTTTCAGATTCACCTCCGACGGGATGACGTTATATGTGCCATCGGCGACGAAGCTGCCAAAGGCCAACAAGACATCTCCACCCTTTTCAGGGTATAATTTCGACAATTCAGAAACTATTTTCGCTGCAGCGAGAAGAGAATTCTCGCGTTCGGCCGGCTTAGCAGCATGGCCTCCTCTGCCTTTCACGGTGATGTTGACCTCATCGGACGAGGCCATATACGGCCCGGCATGGAAACCTACTTCACCGCAAGGCAAATCAGGATAAACATGCTGCCCGATAATCATATCGACATCGTTGAGGACGCCTTCTTTTATCATCAATGACGCTCCGCCTGGCAGTTTCTCTTCGCCAGGTTGGAAAATAAGTTTTATCGTGCCAGAAAACTTATCACGTAAGTTGTTGAGTATCAATGCAACGCCAATTAACATCGCAGTATGCGCGTCATGACCGCAGGCATGCATCACGCCGTCGTTCACAGAACGATAAGGAAGGTCGGTGACTTCTTGGATTGGGAGAGCATCCATGTCGGCACGCAAAGCGATCACCTTTCCCGTCATTTCGAGCGAAGTCGAGAAATCTCCTCCAATTGAATGAGATTTCTCCATTCCGCTACGCTCCAGTCGAAATGACGGTTCCCCTTTTATCGTCGCCACAACACCTGTTCCAGCGATATCCGATTGATATTCAATATTTTTTGAAGCAAGACATTTTTTTATGAGATCGGCGGTTTCTTTCTCGCAGAAGCTCAGTTCAGGATGCTGATGAAGCTGTCGGCGGATGGCTACAACCTCATCGAAATACGCCTCACACTTGGATTTTATCAGCTGCTTCATTATAAATTTTATTTTTTGCAAAGATAAGAAAAATTTTAGTAACTTTGCAATCCCATTTAAAAGAGTCGAAAAAAGTATAAAATATAAAAGAAAACGAACATGAAAAAGGAAGTTAAATTTAGTCTTGTCTACCGCGATATGTGGCAGAGTTCGGGCAAATACGTGCCTCGCAAGGACCAGCTGGAGAAGATCGCTCCGCTCATCATCGACATGGGATGTTTCGACCGTGTTGAGACCAATGGAGGCGCGGCCGAGCAGGTGAATCTGCTTTACGGAGAGAACCCGAATCCATCGGTGCGCGCGTTCACTGCTGCGTTGCACAAGGGCGGCATTGAGTGTCACATGCTCGACCGCGCCCTTAACGCGTTGAGAATGAACCCGGTACCTGCCGACGTGCGTCAGCTGATGTATAAGGTGAAGAAGGCGCAAGGTGTCGACATCACACGTATCTTCTGCGGCTTGAACGACGTGCGTAACATCATCCCTTCGATACAGTGGGCCAACGAGGCCGGCATGATATCGCAGGCTGCCATGAGCATCACTTATTCGCAGGTTCACACAGCCGAGTATTATATCGAGATGGCAGAGAAACTCATTGAAGCCGGTGCCAAGGAGATTGCATTGAAAGACATGGCCGGCGTCGGTCGCCCGGTGTCATTAGGCAAGATTGTGAACCATATCAAGACCCAGCATCCTGACATCAAGGTGCAGTACCACGGTCACACCACCCCTGGCCTCTCGATGGCATCGGTCCTAGAGGTATGTAAGGCTGGCTGCGACTATGTCGACGTGGCAATGGAGCCGCTCTCATGGGGCACCGTGCATCCTGACGTCATCAGCGTGCAGGCCATGTTGAAAGATGCAGGATTCCTTGTGAAAGACATCGACATGAAGACTTACATGGCAGCCCGCAGCATGACGCAGAGTTTCATCGACGACTTCCTCGGCTACTGGATCGACCCGCGTAACCGTTACATCAACTCATTGCTTGTAGGTTGCGGACTTCCAGGTGGCATGATGGGCTCGCTGATGGCCGACCTCAAGCCGGTGCACGCAGCCATCAACATGAACCGTAAGAATCAAGGACTACCTGAGCTCAGCGAAGACGAGATGCTCGTCGAGCTGTTCCAAGAAGTGCAGGATATCTGGCCTAAACTCGGCAACCCGCCATTAGTGACGCCATTCAGCCAGTACACCAAGAACATCGCCTTGATGAACCTCTTCGCGCTCAGCAAAGACGAGCCACGTTACGAGAGCTCAATCGACCCTGCCGCATGGGATATGATCCTCGGCAAGGCCGGAAAACTCCCGGGCACACTGGCACCGGAGATTGTGGAGCTTGCCAAGAAGAAAGGATTCGAGTTCTTCACTGGCAACCCGCAGGACAACTACCCGGATGCACTGCCGCATTTCATCGAAGAGATGAAGAAAGAAGGCTGGGACCGCGGTCAGGACGACGAAGAACTGTTCGAGTTTGCAATGCATGAGAAACAGTATCGTGAATATAAGTCGGGCGAGGCAAAACGTCGTTTCAACCAGGAATTAGAGGCTAAGATGAAGGTAAAAGCCGAATCGAGCGGCATCACCGTCAACCTCGACGACCTGCGTAAGATGCGTCACCCGAACGCCGAAGCCGTCACATCACCTGTGAGCGGCCGCATCATCTGGGAACTCGATGCCTATGAGAAGTCGATTCCGCCTGCGACAGGCACCAAATACAACGAAGGCGACACCTTCTGTTATGTGCAGACACCTTACGCCAACGAGGAAGTAAAGACCAACTGGAGCGGAAAATTGGTGGAGGTCATTGCCGAACAGGGCAAGGTCGTTAAGAAAGGCGATATTTTGGCTTTTATCGAGAAATAGTTAAAAGTTAGAAGAGTAAAGTTAAAAGAGCGCAAAGCGGCATTGGTTGCCTTGCGCTCTCTCTTTTATCCTTTAACTTTTATCTTTTAACTAAAATACTAATTTCGTTTTCACGAAACCTTTGATTTCCTCTTTTGAAGCATTCACGCTGAAGACCTTGTCAGGTTTCAGATACCAGACATCGTTATGCTGTTTGAACAACGCCTCACCGCCGCCGGTGATATTGAGCATCACCACGTCGTCGGGTTTAACTTGTTTGTTAGCGATTGCCTGAATCAGCGAAGCCGTAGCCACACCGGCGGCGTGATAGATGTCGATACCTTCAGTATCTTTGAACATATCGCAAGCCTTCTTCGATTCGTCGTTGCTCACCGCAAACATATCTCCGTTTGAGTCTTCAAGCGCATCGAAGAGTCCGCCAGCCAACGAATATGGAGGTTTACGGTTAGAAAGAACCTTCGCATCTATCTCAGCTGCGTCTTTACGTGCCTGATCCGCATCGTAAGGCAGCATAGCCCTTGAATGCGCCTTCCATGCATCATACATCGGGATGAACGGCTTGTTCTGTGAGGCATAAATCTTTGCTTTGTTTGAGCCGAACCTTCCATCTTCGATGAAACGCAGGTTAGCCTCCCATGCAGCGATGGCGCCTGTGCCGCTTCCAACGGCCTGGAAATAAAAGTCAGGGATGCGACCGATGGTCGTCACCGCCGACATCATAGTGGTGCTCATGCCGTCACGACGGGCGATGTTCTTGGCGCCGCCCTCAGCAAAGAACCCATCCATCTCGCAAACGATATTTCCAAGGTTAATAGCATCAAAATAATCGCTTCCGCTTTCTGTGCATAGCAATTTCACACATGGGTTAAGCGGTTTTTCGAACCACAAAGCGTTGATATTATCCTCCGGAACCGTCAGTAAAAGCTTGATGTTGTTATCGGAGCACACCTGAGCGAATGCTCTTGCGGTGTTGCCTGCCGACGACACCACCATCACCTTATCACGCATCTCGTCACCAAGACGTGCACAAACGGTATAAGCCTCTGTCTCCTTGAAAGAGCATGTGCGCATCTTTGCGCCTATCTCAGGATAATAACCGTTGAAAGTGATATATAAGTTATTGAGGCCCAGCTTCTTAGCAAGTTTTTCACTTTTATAAGTAACTGGACAAGAGACCCCTTTCAATAGTTTTTTTATTGGGAGCCAGTCAGCAAAACGGTAAAGACCGCTGTTTTCCTCTTTCACCTCAAGTTGTTTCTTCTCATAAATAGCGCGGATAAGGCTCGGCTTCTCACAATTCGGGAAATCGAGCATCCAGCCTGAATCTTCGCCGATACGTCCGTCGGCTACACATTGAACTTTGTATTTTGTCGGAATAAAAGCCATAAAAACTAATTTTAGCATTGCAAAGATAGTAAAATATCTTACTTTTTTCAAAAAAATGATAAAAATTTGCACCTTGTTTAAATTTATTTACAGGAATTTCATATTTTTGTACTCTCGAAAATGAGTAATTCTTAACATCATGAAAAACTTTAAATACACCTTTTTACTAGCAATTGCGATGCTTTTCGCGATTTCAGCTCAGGCTCAGAAAAAAGAGAAACCTGTCTATCAGTTCACCGATGACGTTGAAGTGCCTCACACCATTGTTCAAAACCAGGCCAAGTCGGGCACATGCTGGTGTTTTGCCGGCACTGGTTTCGTGGAAGCCGAGATTTTAAGAAAATATGACGCGACCCTTAACCTTTCGGAGATGTACTTCGTACGTTGGGCTTACGGTAAAAAATTCGAACGTTACATCCGCATGCACGGCGCCACCAACCTCAGCGTAGGCGGTGAGATATTCGACGTTCTCTACGCCGTCAACGACGCTGGCATGATAACCAACGACGCCTACACAGGCTTGATGCCGGGTGAAGACAAGCATAATCACTCGGAGCTTCATAAAACCATCGACGGCTATGCTAAAGTTGTGACACAAAAGAGCAGCGGAAAGATAAACTTTGAGACGTATCCAAAAATTTTGGAAGCCATCCTCGATGCATATCTCGGCGAGGTCCCGGCCAAGTTCGACTATGATGGAATGCGTTATTTCCCTGAGTCATTCGCAAAGAAATATAATCTTGACATTGACGACTATGTGCAATTTTCTTCGTACATGGATCAGGAGATGTATAAGCCGTTCATGATTCAGATTCCCGACAACTGGACATGCACCATGACTTACAACATGGGCTTTGATGAGATGATGGCTGAAGTCGACACTGCTTTAACTAAAGGTTATACTGTAGGTTGGGCTCAGGATGTCAGTGACAAAGGATTCTCACGCAAGGACGGGGTCGCCATCGTTCCAGAAGACGACGTCAACAAGATTCGCGAGAGTAATCCTAAGAAATTCAAAAAGATGACCGATGAGGAAATCCTCGAGAAACAATATTCTTTCGAATATGTCATGCCTGAGAAAGAGATTACAGCCGAGATTCATCAGCAGGCTTACGACGACTGGAGCACCGGTGACGACCACAGCATGCTCATAGTAGGCATAGCCCACGACCAGAACGGCACAAAATATTATAAGGTAAAGAACTCATGGGGCGAAACAGGTCCTTACAAAGGCTACTGGTACTGCTCGGAGCAATTCGTAAAGCTTCATACTGTGTTTTTCACAGTAAATAAAGAGGCTTTCAGTGACGAAATGAAAGATAAATTAAATATTAACAAATAATTTTTACAAAATGAAATTCAAACACTTATTCCTGGCAGCCGCTCTCATTATGAGCGTGTCAGCATTTGCACAACCGATGCCTCCACAAGGCGATCAGAAACCAGAGGAAGCAGAAGGCTACAAATTTGAAATCATCAAGGAATTGCCTATCACTCCTGTGAAAGACCAGAACAGAGCAGGTACCTGCTGGTGCTACTCGACACTCGGTTTCTTCGAGGCAGAATTGCTCCGCATGGGCAAGCCTGAGTACGATTTCTCAGAAATGTACATAGTTTATAAGACTTATGAAGACAGAGCTGACAAGGCAGTGCGCACACATGGCGACGTCTCTTTCTCACAAGGCGGCGCGTTTGGCGATGTAATCTATGCCATCAGACATTACGGTCTCGTTCCTGATTCAGAGATGAGCGCAGGTCAGATGCACGGCGACAGTCTCTCCGATTTCTCAGAGTTTTCAACCGTTTGCGACCCATTCGTTGAGGCAGCCGCAAAGAAATGCAAGACCCTCCAACTCGGCACCGACGAAAAACACACACCATTGTGGAAGACAGCTCTCAGAGGCATCCTCGACGCCTACATCGGCAAATGCCCAGAGAAGTTCACCTACGAAGGCAAAGAATACACTCCTATGGAGTTTGCAGAGTCGACAGGTTTGAACATGGATGACTATGTCAACATCGCTTCATTCGCTCATCAGCCATGGTACGAAGAGTTCGTCATCGAGGTTCAGGACAACTGGCGCTGGGGTAAGGCCTACAACCTCCCTATCGACGAGTTCATGGAAGTCCTCAACAACGCTATTGACAACGACTATCCTATCGCATGGGGTGCCGACGTCAGTGAAAAGGGCTGGCTCCGCGGCAAGATGGCAGGTGTGTGCGTGCTTCCTGACCTTGAGAACCAGTCAGATAAATCAGGCACCGACTTTGCACATTGGAATGGCCTCAGCATGGCCGATCGTCAGAAGGAAGCTATGAGCAAGCCGACGCCACAGCGCTGGGTCAACGACCAAGACCGTCTCGACGCTTACAACAACTTCGAGACCACCGACGACCACGGAATGGTGATCTACGGTAAGGCAAAAGACCAAATGGGCAATGTCTACTTTCTGGTTAAGAACTCATGGGGCGACGCCGGAAACTACCACGGAATATGGTATGCTTCAGAAGCATTCGTACGTTACAAAACCTTGAACTGCGTCGTTCATAAAGACGCTCTTCCGAAGAACATCAAGAAAGCTCTCGGAATCAAGTAAAGTTAAAAATTAGAAATAATGAAAAACACTGAAGCCAACGTATTGTTGGAAGTAAAACGTTACGTCATCATCACTCTTGCCTTGCTGATGATGGCTTTCGGATGGACTGCCTTCCTCATCCCTAACCACGTGTTGGGCGGCGGAGTGAGCGGTATCGCCACCTTGATATTCTATGCCACAGGCATCTCAACAGGTATGTCGGTATTCGTCATCAACGCTATTTTGGTGCTGATATCGCTGAAGGTGTTGGGGCCTTCGTTTGGCATAAAGACGGTGTATTCCATCATCATGGCTTCAGTGTTTTTCTACGTTTTACAGCGTTACATCACCGAGCCTATGCTGGCAGGCGAAATGCCTCTTTTTGTCGATGAAAAATTCCTCTCGGCAATTATCGGCGGTGGCTTGGCTGGCATCTCCATCGGCATAGCCTTCACTCAAGGCGGCAGCACCGGCGGCACCGACATCGTCGCCATGATGGTATGTAAATACCGTAACATTTCGCAAGGCAAAGTAATATTGTTTTTAGACGTTATAATCATCGGATGCTCATATTTTGTCGTGGAGAGCGACAAAATCCAGACCATCATCTACGGTTTCGTGACCATGGGCATCTGCAGCTATTGCATCGACCTGGTGCTCACAGGTAACAAGCAGTCGGTGCAGGCTTTCATCTTCACCTCACATCCTGAAAAGGTAGCCGACCGTATCATCAACGAGATGCACCGCGGCGTGACAGTCATCAAAGGAACAGGCTGGTATACAAAACGCGACGGCGACATCCTGATGGTAGTCACCCACAAACGCGAGTCGCAACAGATCTTCCGTATCGTCAAGGAAGAAGACCCTAAGGCGTTCATGACTATGAACACAGTGATGGGAGCCTATGGACAAGGCTTTGAAATGATAAGAAAATAAGGGGATTTTTTCAGTACCTGAGGCCGGGGTCGAACCGGCACGTCCACAATGGACACAGGATTTTAAGTCCGGCGCGTCTACCGATTCCGCCACTCAGGCACTTATATCATTGAGCGGAAAACGAGACTCGAACTCGCGACCCCGACCTTGGCAAGGTCGTGCTCT
>CAMZAM010000008.1 GCA_947304185.1 uncultured Bacteroidales bacterium | reverse complement strand
ACACTTATTAGGTACAAGATTTAATTTCAAAATTCCAACAGATTCTGATAAAAAACTTAGAGGCGAAAGGAGAAACATTATAAAAATCGCTTACAAGCTATTGTTGTCAAACCTGAAAGGCAAAAACTACATCAAAAATGATTTTCTTAATGAAGACATCTATATAATTTGGAAAGAAAGCTTTCAAAAGGCATCAAATAACGCTACAAGGCAATGGCAAACCACATTCGCTGTACTCAAATTGCCCGAAATAATTAAAAATGCCAAACCATTTGATGAAAATTACAGGTCATATAATATTAAAGAAGGAAATCAGACCAAAAATCGATATGTAGAACTCATCAAACTAAGATACACTTTCAATAGCAAAGTACATGATTATATGAATTTTACAATTGAATTGGTAATTGGCAAGAAACAAAATGGAAAACATGTTCAATACAGTCTCGAATACATAAAAAAAGCGTGTAGTTAATCCTTGCATAAGCCGATCTACACGCTTTTTCTTGAAACCTATATCGATTTCACGCTGCAAATATACAACAATTTTTCAAACGCACAACAAAATTGTTGAAAAAAATCAAAATGATCCCACCAGCACCCCGCTCACCATCCAATGGCTGAAACTGCCGCCCTCGTCTTCTCCTTGCGGGATCGCCACAGTTATCGTGTGATGCCCCGGCTTCAAGTCACTTAAGTCGAAATATACAGGATTTGTTGCCGTTCCCGGACACCATCCCGACCGTGACAAATCAGACGACGACACTCCATTCCAGAAGTTGCCAGAGACTGGGTTAAACTCACGGTAAGTCGCACAGTCACAACGCCATGGAGTGTATTTGAAGACTTTTTCTCCATCGATAATAATGGTGTTCTCCTTCGGATTGAACTCATCGCCTCCATCCCAGCCTCCGTGACCCGTCGTGATATATCTAAGTCGCAGATTATCAACACCTTCAGGGACGTCAAATTCAACAGTCAGACTGTCGGTCTGGAACAGACGTCCATAGTTTTGTCCCGACATCTCCATCACATTGCATGTGTTGAACAACGGCAGGCTCCAGCGGTTGTTTTTCGACACGTCGCCATCGTAATCCTGGGGATATGCTACCAAATCGAGTGAGACCTTATGTCCGCCGCCGTCATAATTGCCAATGAAAACGCCAATCAACACATCACCTTGCAGACGATCGGAAAGCTCTGAGACCTCCATCTTGTAATATGCCTCATCTTCCCATTCAAGACCGTCAATCTGCACCCTGTCGTTGAAATGATTCACACCAAAAGGAGTAAAGAAACGCATCAGCTCAACCACCGGCATATAGTCGTCGGTGAGACTTATCCCTTGATACTTTCTTCCATTTCTATCTAATTGATACGGAATAACTTCAATGCTGTCAGTTAAAGCATTACTTAAAGATAATTTTCTATCCAATGGGATGACGAATACCGAGCCTGTACGGTCGTAAGCGTCGCCATTTGAGCGCTGATGAAGCTCGGCAAAAATCTGATAATGCTCAGGCAGAACCGGCAGGTTGACGCGCTTCAGGATGATGGTACCCCACGAATAATGCAGCACAGTATCAAATGGCATCTCACCTTCGAATTTCTCGATTTTTGCAAAATGAATCTGCTCGTCATCAAAAATATTCGTCTTGATAATCAGCTTCTCCTTATTAATCTTATTCAGCTCCTTCCCTGTCTTCCTAACTCCAAGATTTTCAGGGATTAAGACTTTTTTAATCTTCTTGTCTTTATTCACCGACTTAAGATCCATGACACGATTGCCATTGATCGCCTGACGCACCATAACGCCTTTCAGATAGCCCCGTGAAGTGACGGGAGATGCATCATAGCCAAGGCTTTCCGTCATCCACACCTCAATAGTATTCGAGTTGATCGAAGTCTTATATTTCTTGCAGTTATAACCTTTAACCTTCTCCGAGCCAACTTCTTCAAACTCTATATCATTGGTTTTCAAAGGATAAGCATAAAAATACGATTCACCATCAGGATAATTCATCTGAAAATAAGCCGAATCAGCATCATAATCCACATAAGTGAAATCAGTAGAAACTCCATCAATAAGCTTTCCTTTGAACTCTTGTATATCGTTGATTTTCAATTGGTTCTTATATCTCTGAATCTCACGGAAAGTGGTGTCGCCGCTATCTGAACCAAGCATATATGATTGATACACAAGACGTTGCTGTGCTGAAGCCACTACAGTTGCTATCATCAATGACAATACTAATAATGTGCGTTTCATATTAAAAATTTTTGCAAAGTTAAAAACATTTCGTAAATTTGCAAAACTAAATAGAAATTTAATTTTTATAGATATGAAAAGATTATTACTTCCTATCGCATTGATACTGTTAATGTTACAGTCGTGCGGTGACGCTTCGAAGCCTAAAGCTCCGGTGCGCGAAAAAATCAAACTCGAATCAGACATCCAGACGCCCGAAGTGCTTTGGAGCATGGGTCGTATCGGAGAGTTTTCGGTTAGTGCCGACGGCTCAAAGGTGGTGTACAACGTGACAGACTACGACGTTGAGAACAACAAAGGATTCTCACGTATTTACATCATGGATGCTGACGGAAAGAACCTGAAATGCCTCACCAAGGACAGCTTCAGCGAATACAGTCCGACATGGGCTCCTGACGGCAACATCGCTTTCATGACAGCCAAGAGCGGCGACATGCAGCTTTGGGAGATGGATGCCAAGGGTAAGAACCGCAAGCAAATCACTGACATTCCTGATGGTATCACCGGTTTCAAATACAGTCCGGATGGCACTCAGATCGTTTATTCCGCCGAGGTGAAGATTAAAGAAACCGTCGCCGACCTCTACCCTGACCTGCAGCTCTCGTCAGGCAGAATCAACAACGACCTGATGTACCGTCATTGGGACCAGTGGGTTGACACCTACAGCCATCTCTTCATCGCAAAACTTGGCAACGGAATGATTACCAGCGGTTTAGACATCCTCAAAGGCGAGCCTTGGGAGTCGCCGGTGAGACCGTGGGGCGGCATGGAACAGGTTGCATGGAGCGAAGACAACAGCGCAGTGCTTTACTGCTGCCGCAAGAAAGAAGGCAAAGACTACGCAACGTCAACAAACACTGACATTTACAGATATAACATCGCTGCCGACATGACTGCCAACCTCACCGAGGGCATGATGGGCTACGACCTCAATATCAGCGTGGCTCCAACAGGCAAGAAGATGGCTTGGGAAAGCATGGAGCGCGATGGCTATGAGGCTGATAAACAACGACTTTACGTGATGGACCTCAACAATGGCGAGATGACCGACTATAGTCTCGGCTTCGACCAGAACTCAACAAGTCTGACATGGTCGGCCGACGGCACCAAGATTTACTTCATCAGCGATAAAAACGCCACCGATCAGATCTATGAGTTGAGTATAAATACAGGTACAATCCGTAAGATCACTAACGGAACACACAACTTCGTATCGCTTGCTGTGGCTGGCGACAAGCTTATCGGCGGCATGCAGTCGATGACACATCCTACTGAGCTTTACAGCATCGACCCGAAGAATGGCGAGTTTACAGCTATCACACACGTTAACGATAACATCTTCAAGCAGTTGACGACAGTTAAAGTCGAAGAGAGATGGATCAAGACCACCGACGACAAGCTGATGCTGACATGGATCATCTATCCGCCTCATTTCGACAAAAACAAGAAATATCCTACCCTTCTTTACTGCGAAGGCGGTCCGCAGAGCACAGTGAGCCAGTTCTGGTCATATCGCTGGAACTTCCAGCAGATGGCATCAAACGGCTACATCGTCGTGGCCCCTAACAGACGCGGTTTGCCGGGCTTCGGTCAGGAATGGAACGAGGAGATCAGCGGTGACTATGGCGGACAATGCATGAGAGACTATCTCTCAGCTATCGACGCTGTGGCACAGGAGCCATTCGTCGATGAGACACGTCTAGGCGCTGTCGGAGCGAGTTTCGGCGGTTTCTCGGTGTTCTGGCTCGCCGGACATCACGACGGTCGTTTCAAGGCTTTGATAGCCCACGACGGCATGTTTAACCTCGACGCTCAATATCTTGAGACCGAGGAAATGTGGTTTGTTAATTGGGATCTCGGCGGTCCTTACTGGGATAAAGACAATCCTGTGGTGCAGTGGTCATATTCCAACTCACCACACCTCTTTGTCGACAAATGGACTGCTCCAATCCTTGTCATCCATGGTGGTTTGGACTACAGAATCTCTTACACACAGGGCATGCAGGCATACAATGCTGCCGTTTTACGCGGCATTCCTGCCGAGTTCCTTTACTTCCCTGATGAGAATCACTGGGTGCTGCAGCCGCAAAACGGAATCCTGTGGCAACGCAGATTTAAGAACTGGCTTGACACCTACCTGAAGTAACTTTGGCTTTTAGCCGTTGGCTGTTGGGAGAATCAACATTAGCCAATGGCCAAATGCCAATAGCTAATAGCAAAAAAGAACCGATTGTTAACAACCGGTTCTTTTTTTATGTCTCGTGCCCATGAGAAGACTCGAACTTCCAAGAGCGTCCGCTCACTACACCCTGAATGTAGCGTGTTTACCAATTTCACCACATGGGCTCTGGGTGGAATTTCTTGGATTCCTTTGGTGCCCAGGACAAGAGTCGAACTTGCACGACGCATTCGTCACTACCCCCTCAAAGTAGCGTGTCTACCAATTTCACCACCTGGGCAAGGTCTGCATTTTGATTTCTCAAAAGCGTTGCAAAAATACAGCATTTTTCAATACGGATAACATTTTTTTCAAAAATTTTTGAAAATTTTATAATTATTTGATAATCAGTAAATTAAGAAGAAATGAAAGATATTTCGAGGCAACCTTTATTTATATAACAAGAATTTTTCGTAATTTTGCGGCGTAATAATAGTGCAATGAGAATCGATATCATCACAATTTTCCCTGAAATGTTTGAAGGTCCGTTCACTGAGTCGATAGTGAAGCGAGCCATCAACAAAGGTCTTGTGGAGATACATCTTCACAACCTCCGCGATTACAGCACCGACAAGCACAAGCGTGTCGACGACTACCCTTTCTCGGCCGGTGCTGGCATGGTGATGATGATTGAGCCTGTCGACAACTGCATCACAAAGCTGAAGTCAGAGCGTGATTACGACGAGGTCATTTATATGAGTCCTGACGGCGAATTATTGACACAGCCTGTCGTAAACCAGCTGTCTCTTAATGAGAATCTTATTATGCTTTGCGGTCATTACAAAGGCATCGACGAGCGCATACGCGAGCATCTCATCACAAAAGAGATATCTATTGGCGATTATGTCCTCTCTGGTGGCGAACTCGCAGCAGCGGTTCTGACCGATAGTCTGGTGAGGCTTATTCCGGGTGCTTTGAGTGATGAAACTTCGGCACTTTCCGACTCATTTCAGGACGGAATGGTGTCGCCTCCGGTGTATACAAGGCCTCGAGAATACAAAGGATGGGCCGTTCCAGAGGTACTTTTGTCGGGAAACGACCAAGTTATCAACGATTGGAAATACCAACAAGCACTGGAAAGAACGAAGATTCGTCGTCCAGAGATGTACGAAAAAATAAAAAAAATAAAATAATTGTTGTAGGTATTCAAAAGTTTTGTATTTTTGCAAGCCAATTTAGAGGATAAAAATAAGATAAATACAATAGAAATGAAAAACGCGTTAATTCAATTCGTTGAAGATCAAGTACAAGTAAAGGAGTTCCCACAGTTCAAGTCAGGTGACACCATCACCGTTACTTACAAGATTGTTGAGGGAAACAAGGAACGTTTACAGAAATTCCAGGGTGTTGTGTTACAGCGCGCAGGTCAGGGCAAGAGTGCAACTTTCACAGTGAGAAAGATATCGAACAACGTTGGTGTTGAGAGAATCTTCCCTATCGCTGACCCAATGATTGAGAGCATCGAGCTCAACAAGGAAGGCGCTGTCCGCCGTGCAAGAATCTACTACCTCAGAGGTCTCCGCGGTAAGAAAGCCCGTATCAAGGAAGTTCTTAAGAAGAAAGAAAACTAATTGGTACTTGACATCAAAAGAAAAGAGCGACGCTGCAGCATCGCTCTTTTTTATTTTAATCGTTTTTATTGTAATCGTTGACGAACAACCTCAAACGTCACTATTCCAGTGGCAACGCTGACATTCAGCGAGTCGATGTCGCCCGGCATCGGGATGACCAGATGGTCGTCGACACGTTTCAGATAAGCCTCGCTGATGCCGTCTTCCTCAGATCCCATCATGATGGCGATAGGTCCGGTAAGGTCAGCCTGCCAGATGGTCTGCTTGCCTTTCTCAGAAAACGCTATCACCTTTAAGCCGCTGGCCTTAAGAAAATCGATGGTGTCTTTGATATTTTCCACACGGCATACATTAATTAATGATAGAGCTCCGGCGGAGGTCTTCATGGCGTCGCCGTTGATCAAAGCACTGCCACGCGACGGGATGACGATAGCATCTACGCCGGCAGCATAGCATGTACGGGCTATAGCGCCGAAGTTTCGCACATCGGTGACACGGTCAAGGATGACGACAAACGGCATGCGGCCTTCGTCATAGACCATTGGCACCACGTTTTCAATCGTCTGATACGAAATCGGGCACACGAAAGCCACGATTCCCTGATGATTCTTACGCGTCAGACGGTTCAGCTTCTCAATCGGGACAAACTGCACAGGGACCTCATGTTCCTTGGCATATCGCACAATATCGGAGATCTGCTGCGAACGCAGTCCCGACTGCACGAAAATCTTCTCGAGCTCCTTCCCTGCCTTAATTACCTCCTCGACGGGATGAACGCCGAAGACCATGTTGGAATCGTTTTTGGGTGTTGTATTTTGCTTCATCATATTACTAACGGGCGAATAATGATTCGTCCCAACAAAAATATAAAATTTTTGCATATCATTTAATTTTTTTATAAATTTGCAGTGTTTAATACGTTTAATTATGAAAACATTAAGAATATCATCACTTTTTATTTTATTGATTATCAGTTTTTTAGGACTGAATCTTAATGCTCAGACGAAATCTCCCGAACCGAAGTCAGGGTTTTCGTTGACTAAGAAAATCATCCAAAACCATCTCATCTATCCTAAGGAAGCCCTTGCTAAGAAAGGAGGCAAAATCACTGTTTATTACGACGTCGACGAGATGGGAAACGCCAGTAATTACAGGGTTGAGAACGCTTTCGACGAACAATGCGCAGCCGAGGCTATCAGACTGGTGAAGATGATTGAATGGAATCCGGCGATGAAAGATGGTAAGAATGTGAAAGTCAATGATTATTACACAATAGAGTTTTCTCCGAAAAGCTATAAAAAGAATGAGGAAAAGAATCCGCGTTTGATGTTGCCCGAACAGGAGCATCCTGCTCAGAAAAGCAATAACGTATACACTGTCAAAGAGTTACACCAAGGCCCACAGCCATATTTTGCCAATCCACAGGTGACGATGGCAGCATACCTGCGTACAAATCTGCGCTTCCCTGAACAGGCAAAGGAATTCGAGATCCAAGGCACTGTAAAATTGAACTTCATCGTAGAGACTGATGGCAGAGCGTCGAATATCCTTGTGGAAAACAGCGTTGGTGGCGGCTGCGACAACGAGGCTATCCGATTGATACAGAATCTGGTATGGACTCCAGGAGTGAAGAACGACAGTCTTGTGAGGACACGCATGACGCAGGATATCACTTTCCAAATTGGAGAACGCAATTATCATGATGGAAATAATTACTAACTAAATCAAATAATATGAAAAAACTATTATCTCTAATTGCATTGCTGCTTTCATTGAATGTGGCATTTGCTCAGGATGCTCCGGCATCGAATTGGACACATGGCGGTAACGTCGGATTTAACATGGCTCAGAGCCATTTCGACAATTGGGCACCGGGTGGACAAGACAACATCAACTTCCTCGGAACGCTCAAGTACGACATGAACTACAAAAACGGTAACCACAAGTGGGACAACGGTTTAGACCTTCAGCTCGGCTACAGCTACTACGACATGGACAAGAAGCCTATCAAGACTGACGACCGTATTTTCTTCAGCTCTTTGTATGGTTACAACCTGAAAAACGAGAAATGGTTTGCCACAGCCAACCTGACATTCCAGAGCCAGTTCACCGACGGTTTCAACTATGCTGCTGACAGTACCAATCGCATCTCCGGCTTCATGAATCCTGGCTATGTGACATTAGGTCTTGGTGTCCAGTGGGTCCCGAACGAGCACTTCAAAGTCAACTTCGCCCCTCTCACAGCACGTATGACCATCGTCAACGACCAGAAACTCGCCGATGCAGGCGCTTTTGGCGTGAAACATGCTGAATATGACACTGCCGGTGTGCTTATCAAACATGGCGAAAACATCCGTTGGGAGCTTGGTGCTCAGCTGACAGCAGAGTTCAACTATGAGATTGCCACAAACGTGACATTCAGTTCAAAACTCATCGCTTTCTATAACTATCTGATTAAATCGACCGACTTGAATGCCAAGGGCGAGAAATACAACTGCCCTGTCGACTTCGACTGGGATAACGCCTTGATCATGAAAGTCAACGACTGGTTGAGCTGCAACCTCACCGCACGTCTGGTTTATGATGAGGACATCCTCCCTATCAGCACATATCCAGGCACCACCTTCCGTCAGTTTAAGGAAGTGTTGAGCATCGGTATCTCTTACAAGATTCCGTAATCTATGAAAAAAATAGGATTATTGTCAGACACACACGGATGGCTTAATCCTGCTGTCTTTGAGTTTTTCAAGGACTGCGACGAAATATGGCATGTCGGCGACATCGGTTCCACCGATGTCGCCGACACTTTGTCTGCATTCAAGCCTCTGCGGGCAGTGTACGGCAATATCGACGGCCAAACGATACGAATGACGTTCCCGAGAGTCAACATCTTTACAATAGAAAATGTGAAGGTGATGATGACACACATCGGAGGCTACCCCAACCATTATGAACCAGGCATCAAAGAACTGATAATCAAAGAGAAACCTAATATCTTCATCAGCGGACACTCACATATCCTAAAGGTGATGAACGACCACAGCCTGCACCTGCTGCATATCAACCCAGGAGCAGCAGGAAACACCGGATTTCACAAGGTGATAACGATGGTGCGGTTCCAGATTGATGGAAGTGAGATTCAAAAAATGGAATTATACGAAAAATCACGGTTTCAGGATATAATTCTCCCTTAACCAAAACAATGGACTACACAGCCCATGGCACGTCACATTATCTAAGTCTGTCGATCGACTTCAACAGTGCGATGTCTTTCTTAATACCTCTGATAGCTAAAATCTCGAGAACGAGGTTTACTAATGGAAACGCCATTCCGATGAAATAAGCCACATCAAGGATGTAGATGTCATTTTCAACCGCGAAGATAACGCTCAGAATATCTGATTCATAGTAAATAAACACCAATCCGATGAAAATGATGTTGGTAAGCATGTTGAGACGACACAGCCGTACCTGCAGCTCGCGTTTTTTATAAAGAAAGATAGTGACGAATGGTGCCAAAGTCATCAATGCTGTCAAAACGACGAGAGGCCAAGTATAATCCGTTGATAATGAGATGCTTTCAATGGGGTTTTGTATCCCAAAGATGGTGAATTTCATTATATTACCATTAGCGTTGAACGAGACTAACGGCATAAAAAACAATAAAGCGCTCAATATGGCTGCCAATAACATGTAGATTGTCTGTCTTCTCTGAATCATATCTAAAATTTTTCTGCAAAATTAATAAAAAATTTGGTTTTATGAAAAAAAATCGTATCTTTGCATCGTCAAGTGAACAAAAAGCCAATCCGTTTTTGTTCGGTTTAAAGAGGGTAAGTCGTCCCTCAAATTATCAGATGAAATTATTGAAATTCAGTCTAAACAAATTGACTTTTTATGTACGATATTTTTGAATTAAACGACAAATCCATGACTGAGCTCAAGGGAATCGCTAAGAAACTCGGTTTGGAGGATGTCAACCAGCCAAAAGAGAACCTTGTTTACAGCATCATCAACAAACAGGCCACAATGCCAGACGACAAAGCCGCTGAGGTCAAGCCTAAAGGAAGACCTGGCAGAAAGAAGAAAGTGGTTGAAGCTGAACCAGTTGCAGCTCCAGAGCCTGAAGTTATTGAAGAAAAGAAACCTGAAGAAAAGCAAGAAGTTGAGGCTCCTCGTCGTGGTCGCCGTCCGAGAATCGGCAAGCGTCCCGATGTGATTAAGACATCATTTGAAAACAATAACGACGAAGGTGACAAGACACATCACGTGTCGTATCCTAAGCCGAAGCCGGCAGTGGTCGACGTCGCCAACGAGATTCTCAACGAGAATAACGAGGAAGAAACAGAGATCCCTGAAGTGGAACCTATAGAAAACGTTGAACCGATAGAGAACGTCGAGCCAATGTTTGAGGAAAAACAGGCAGTTTATGAAGTCAAGCAACAGCAGCCGCAACAGTCACGACATGAAGAGATGATATCGGAGTTTGACGGCGTGGTGCAGGCTGAAGGAGTGCTCGAAATCATGCCTGACGGCTACGGTTTCCTGCGTTCGGCCGACTACAACTACCTCAACTCCCCTGATGACATCTATGTCTCACAGTCGCAGATTAAGCTGTTCGGCCTCAAGACCGGTGACACCATACTTGGAATGATACGTCCGCCAAAGAACGGCGAGAAATATTTCCCATTGGTGAAAGTCGACAAGATCAACGGACGTAATCCTGATGAGGTGCGCGACCGTATCCCGTTCGACTTCCTCACACCATTGTTCCCTGATGAGAAATTCAAACTCACAGGCCATCAGGGAGGCACAGTATCCACTCGTATTATGGACCTCTTCGCCCCTATCGGTAAAGGCCAGCGCGGACTTATCGTGGCACAGCCTAAGACAGGTAAGACAGTGTTGCTGAAAGAGGTGGCCAACGCCATTGCAGCCAACCATCCTGAGGTATACCTTATTATATTATTGATCGACGAACGTCCTGAAGAAGTCACCGACATGGCACGTAGCGTGAAAGCAGAAGTCATCTCCTCAACATTCGACGAGCCGGCCGAGAAACACGTGAAGATCGCTAATATAGTGCTCGAAAAGGCTAAACGTTTGACAGAATGCGGTCACGACGTGGTGATTTTGTTAGACTCTATCACACGTCTGGCACGTGCTTACAACACCGTGTCACCTGCATCGGGCAAGGTGCTCTCAGGCGGTGTTGAAGCCAACGCCTTGCAGAAGCCGAAACGTTTCTTCGGTGCTGCACGTAACATCGAAGGCGGCGGCTCACTGACGATTCTCGCTACAGCTCTCATCGATACAGGATCAAAGATGGATGAGGTGATCTTCGAAGAGTTCAAGGGCACAGGTAACATGGAGCTCCAGCTCGACCGCCGTCTCTCGAACAAGCGCATCTTCCCCGCCATCGACATCGTGGCATCAGGCACACGCCGCGACGACCTCCTCGTCGACGAACGCACACTGGCACGCGTTTGGGCACTGCGTAACCACTTCGCCGACATGACGCCGGTAGAAGCTATGGAATTCCTGAAAGACAGAATCTCAAAGACTATCTCTAACGAAGAATTTTTGGCTACTATAGACAAATAATATGAAAAGACTTGCTTTCTTATTGATAATCATAACGTTATTCATTTCTTGCACAAGAAATGGCAGAGATGGTTTTGAGAAGCATTTTACAGATAAGACGTTAAGGATCAATCTTGTTCACACAGGCGACTCATCAAGCGAGTCGTTTAAACTTGATAAGGTTTACGACGACGGGCTCTGGTACGGACGCACAAAAAACATGGTTAATCCCTATCGTCTTGGCGCATATCTCTATGAGTTGAGAGATGTGGAGACCGACGAGCTGCTCTATTCCGACGGAATCAGCACTGTTTTCAGCGAGTGGCGACGTACTGCAGCGGCATCGAAGGGCAAAATGTCATTCAATGAATCGATACGAGTGCCGTTCCCTATCAGAAACGCCAAGCTGACGATGTATAAGCTTGATAATCATGATGTTATGGAGCCTGTATGGGAATATATCATCGACCGCAAGACCAAGTCGTTGATGGAGCCTGCAAAAAGCAACAACAACCGTATAGTGCGGCTGCTCGACAGCGGCGATCCGAAGGATAAAGTCGACATCCTGATACTCGGTGATGGATATAATACCGATGAAATCAAGCGTTTCGACGCTGACGTGCTGCGTTTCTACAACAGTTTGATTAGCACTGAGCCTTTCAAGGCGAGGAAGTCGGACTTCAACGTGCATGCAATACAGGTGCCACCATTCAATGGAGGCAACCGACTTGGGACAAAGTACGGCACTTTCGGTCACGAGAAATACGCTCTTGCCAGCGATGACTGGGTTATACGTGAGTTTGCGGCACAGGCGCCATACGATTATATAATCATCCTGATGAACGACGATAAAAATGGCGGCGGAAGTCTTTATAACCTTTATACCACAGCTGCAATCCGTTCACAATCAGATGATTACATGATTCGTCATGAGCTCGGACATCAGATTGTCGGAATAGCTGATAAGTTTTATTCTCATGAAAATGCGGCCGACACCACTGGAGTTTCTTCATATTATTGCGATTTCAACGAATTATTAAACGAAATTTTGGACCTTCATACGAGATAGGATGTTAAGGGAAACTATAAAAAAGACAAGGATGTACTCGGGGATAACGCAGGCAAGTATGGCCAAAGCGTTGTTTATGTCGAATGCGCAATATAACAGAAAAGAAAACGGCCAGGCTAAGATAAGTCTTCGTGAAGCGAGGAAAATGGCCGATCTGCTTGACCTTAACAAGAAGATAATCGAGAAGTTTTGGATGGCCGACAACACCTACGCGCTCATGAAGGTCGACAAGGATTTGTTTTACGACGCCTTGAAGATCGTCGAGATGTATTACGACAACTATGAGACGTACATTGAACTCCCCAATAAAAACTGTAGCTACAGTACTATTGATGAGTGCTTAAAACAAAAGAAAAAGAAATAATTTTTCAAATTTTTGAAAAAAAGAAATAATTTTTTAATTTTGCAATTGTTATAAGACTTTTTTAGGTTATGACATTGTTCGTGATTTTCAAGCTTTTAGGCTGCCTCGCTCTCTTGATGTTCGGTATGAAATCGGTGAGCGATGCTCTGCAGAAGATGGCGGGACCGCAGTTGCGTCACGTCCTAAGCTCCATGACCACTAACCGTTTTACCGGCATGCTCACAGGCGTGTTTGTCACAGCAGCAGTGCAGTCGTCGACGGCAACGACCTTAATGACGGTATCGTTTGTAAATGCTGGGCTTCTCACGCTTGCACAGTCAATCTCGGTAATCATGGGTGCACATATCGGAACGACGGTGACTGCTTGGATCATGTCGCTGGGATTCACGATCAACATCATGAGCTTGGTCTATCCTGCCTTTCTTATTGGAATCGTCTTGATTTACTTGAAGAAACGCCGTATCATAGGAGATCTTCTCTTTGGTATTGCGTTCCTTTTCTTAGGCTTGGGAACCCTTAAGGAAACTGGTTTCGCGCTTGTCAACGACCCTAACGCCAACGCTGCCATCAGTACATTCTTCCAACGTTTCAACGAGCCTAACTTCTGGAATTCGTTCTTATTCCTGTTCATGGGAACAGTCTTGACGCTTTGTGTGCAATCGAGCGCTGCCATCATGGCTATCACCATGATCTTATGTTCGACTGGCGTGCTGCATATTGAACAAGGTATCATGCTGGTGCTCGGTGAGAATATCGGAACCACATTAACAGCGAATATCGTTGCCATCGGTGCCAACACGCAGGCACGTCGAGCGGCCTTCGCGCATTTGAGTATCAATGTGATAGGCGTAACATGGGCATTGATAGTGATTCGTCCGTTCATCAGGTTGGTGTGCAATTTTGTGGGCTTCGACATGAACATGGGACCTGAGAACCCAGGATATGAAGATAATCTGTTAAAGATATCGGTGGTTTTGGCAACGTTCCACTCCGCTTTCAACGTGACAAACAGCTGTCTACAGATTGGTTTTGTCAAGTATATTGAAAGATTTGTATGTAGAGTTATAAATCCTAAGGTGTCGGATGAAGACGAAGAGTCGAAGCTTAAATTCATATCAGGCGGACTCTTGTCAACGGCTGAGCTCTCGATTTTGCAGGCACAAAAGGAGATTCGACTGTTCTCCACACGCACCAATAGGATGTTTAACTTCATCCCCACCCTGCTTTTCGACACGAAACAAGACGAAGAGTTCAGCAAACTCTACGCCAGGATTGAGAAATACGAGCAGATTGCCGATAATATGGAGATTGAGATAGCTAATTATTTGAACAAGGTCACAGAGGGCCACCTCAGTCCTGAAAGTAAAACCAAGATCCGCTATATGCTCCGTGAAGTCGGTGAGCTTGAAAGTATCTGCGACAGCTGCTATAACCTGGCACGCACAATCAACCAGAAACACACTAAAAACGAGCACTTCACCGACGAGCAGAAGGTTCACATCCGTCATATGTTTGAGCTCTGTAACAAGTCTCTTGAACACATGCAGAAGGTTCTCGATGATGACCAGGGCGTTGTCGACGTCAACGAATCGGTGAACATCGAAAATGAGATAAACAATTACCGCACACAACTTAGAGAAGCCAACGTGAGCGACATCAACGGTCATCGTTACAACTACCAAGCCGGTGTGCAGTATATGGATATCATCTGTGAATGTGAGAAGCTGGGTGACTACGTCATCAACGTAGTCGAAGCCCATGCTCACAAGAAGATGACTTAATTCTCATTAAAGTAGTCGCCTTTTTCCATCATCATGCCGCAAGCCATTTTGGCGTAGTATCTTGCCCTTGCCTTGCGTTCCTTGGCAAACATCACTTTTGTGGATGCCTCATCCTCGGTGAATGCCATATGGTTGTCGATTGACAAACTTCCAGCCATGCCTTCCACGTCAAGGTTGTCGGTTCCTATCAGAGTGAACGTCCAGCCAAGTTCTTTCTGCTTCTCAATGAGGTTTTTCACAAGTTTAAGGTTATATTCCTGACTGCAGTTCTCTTCTCCGTCGGTGATGATAGTCACAAGGACATTGTCGCCAGTGCCAGTCTGTGCATTGAGTTTCGCTATACCCTTGCCTATTGCATCGTATAAAGGTGTGGCAGCACTCGGACGATAATCCTCGGTAGTGAGTTTGCGCGCTTTACCGGCAGGCTCATTGTCGAGATGCACCTTAAAATGATTGCTGTCGAACGAAATCAAGGTGATGCGTTGTCCCATCTCAGGATGAAGCTCCTGCATCTTCTGACATGTTTCAATGGTTTCGTTAAGTCCTGCTAAAGCTTCGTTGCGGATGATGCTCATCGAGCCTGATTCGTCAACGATGACGAGATTGTAAACTTTCTTTGTTTCTGTGGTTTTCATTGCGTCTTTCATATCTTTAGAATTTAAATTGTTAAACATCTTTTATCATATAGAAGACGTTTTTCAAAAAAAATTAAGCAAAACAGTAAAAATTTTTATTAATTTTGCGATATGATAGATGATGAATTGATTATCAATGGCTTCTGTTCCTTTGATGAGCATATCACAAAGGAATATTTTTACGGTTATTGCCGCAAAGCATACGATATTTTTGACCATAAATATCAGCTTAGCAACAAGACCGGCCTTGATTTTTATTCATTGGCGCACGAATATTACATCAGTCTGCTGATACATGAGTTCAAGCCGCTTCTCGACCGTCCCAGGGGCATGAAGCTTTCGACATGGATGATCAACGGCTTCAGGTTTGTCGTTTTAGATGCTCTAAAGGCATATAACAAGGAGTTTGCACAGCTTAGCGACTCATCAGCCGATGATGTTTTGGAATATATCCGTTCGACGGATTATGAGGAAGGCATGATGCAACAGGTTGTCGACGCAGCCTCAATGCATTACAAAAACGACCATGTCATGCAGGAGATAGTGAGATTGGTGTTGTTTGAGGGTTATCCACAGAAAGACGTGGCCGAGATGATTCATCTTACGCCAGCCGCGGTAAATCAGCGATATAAGAAGATGATGGATGAATTTATCACGCCTTACGTGGTGGAAAACTATTCGGAAGGTCTCTATCAAGGTGCTTTGTATGAATTTGAGGCTAGAGAGGTCGAGATGGATTACGCGCCAGCTCCGTTATGTGGCATCAAAGCCAGATTCAGTATTGGAGGTCTTGCAAAAACATCAGCAGATATGGTACATACACGTATTACACCAGACGAAATCACTGCCCTCAAAGCTAATGAGATATTCGTCTTTGGCAGCAATCTAAGGGGTTATCACGCGGGTGGCGCCGCCTATGTCGCTCGAATGAAATTTGGTGCTGTGATGGGCAACGGCGATGGCATCCAAGGACAGTCGTACGCCATCCCTACAATGCAAGGCGGCGTGGAAACGATTAAGCCATACGTCGACAAATTCTTGGATTATGCTGGAGAACATCCCGACAAGGACTTCCTTGTGACGCGTATCGGATGCGGCATCGCGGGTTTCAGCCCTAGTGAAATCGCACCTTTATTCAGAAAAGCACTCCACATGCATAATGTGTGGCTTCCTGCAGATTTTATTGATATTTTAAGCAATTAAGGAAGCTATCTTCTCAAGATAAATCCTGTCGGTCTCATCGAAATTATCAGCTTTCTCGCTGTCGATGTCAAGTACTGCAGTCACCATTCCTTTATTAATAATAGGAACCACAATTTCCGACTTAGTGAGACTACTGCAGGCAATATGACCTGGAAAAGCATCGACATCGGGCACTAAGATAGTCTTGGCTTCCTGCCATGCGGTGCCACAAACCCCCTTACCTTTACGGATACGCGTACAGGCCAATGGGCCCTGGAAAGGACCAAGAATTAAAGTATCCTCAAACACCCGGTAGAAGCCGACCCACCAGAAGTTGAATGTGTCTTTCAAACACGCGGATACATTGGCCATATTAGCAATAACGTCAGCTTCGCATTCAACTAACGCTTCGATCTGAGGAAGGAGGTTCTCATATAATTCTTTCTTTGAATCACCTTTAACTATTAAGCTTTCCGACATATTATATTAATATTACGAGTATTACAGTTAATGCAAAAATTATCGATTCAAGTGACGACATCCCCAACAACTTATTGAATTCCATGCCTTTAGCTTTTGAAAACTTGATACTTACTAAGGTCGAGTATGCTAAAAACGGGATTGTCGCAACTAACCACGTCCATGGATTGACGAAACTGTTTAGAAAAATAAATCCCAAAACAATGGCAATCAATGGATTACAAATATATACCATTTTCATAAAAGGTCTTCCCAAAATATTCACCGTGGTTTTCTTGTTGTTTTTCAGATCTTCCTCTACATCCCTATAATTATTGACAATCAATAAGTTATCTGTCACCAATCCAATTGCGAGTCCAGCAATGATGATTTGCCAGTTGACAAAAGATGTTTGGATGAAGAAAGTCAGTGCTACGGGTGCTATGCCGTAAAAAAGAACCACTGCCAGATCACCGAGAGCGTGTGTCGATAAAGGATATGGCCCTGCTGAATATGCTAAAGCGCAAAGTAATATAACGATGCCGAAAGGCAGCAAAACCAGACCTCCCCAAAACATCAGGGTGCAGCCAAGGAAGAATGTCAGAGCACAAATTATGATGATAGCGTTACGCATTTTCTTTGCCGGGATGACTCCTTTAGCCACCATCGTTATCGGTCCAACTCTGTTTTCGTCGATTCCTTTGATTCCATCGGAATAGTCATTCACTAAATTAGATGTTATCTGTGCCATTAAAGCGAAAACAAGACATATAACGGCTGGTAACCAATTGATTTTCATAAAGTTTGATGCTATCGCAACAGACATTATAACTGGTGCCATGGAGACCAATAAAGTCTTGGGCCGTACCGCTTGAATCCAATATTTGAACTTTACTACACTCATCTTAAGCTTTGTTTGCTTGATAAATCCGGCATAATCCTAACGATAATGCTTTATGTTTAACTTCGTGATAACCAATCGATTTCAACATTGACATAAACTCCATCGGCATCGGGAACTTTTCTACAGTCTGTTGAAGATAACGATATGCGTTGGAATTACCCGAGACACGTTTCCCGATTAGAGGAAGCACGTTTTTAAAATACAGATTATAGAACCAACGCACTATAACATTCTGAGGCTCAGAGAGTTCCAGCACTATCAGAGTGCCATTGGGTTTCAAAACGCGTAAAATCTCTTTCAATCCTTGTTCACGATCGGAGAAGTTACGCACACCGAAAGCCACCATCACCGCATCGAATGTATCATCTTGAAAATCAAGGCTTTCAGCACGAGAAATCGAAAAATTTATTCTATCGCTCAATCCTTCTTTTTCAACCTTCTCCTTCCCTATTTCGAGCATTTTTTCAGAAATATCTACTCCGTAAACCTTAGAGTTTACAATCTTTTCCGCGATTTTTATGGTAGAATCCGCCGTACCGCAGGCCACATCAAGAATCAAAGGATTTTCGACAGCAGATACAGCTTTCTTCAGATATCGCACTGCCTTACGTCGCCACGACTTGTCGACATTCAGCGATAATATGTGGTTCAACTTGTCGTAAGTCGGAGCTATATCATTGAACATCAATGCGATATGCTCGTTATCAGTAGCCATATTTCTCTTTCCATTTAGCTTTTAACGAGCGTCGCAACTCCATCTCCTTCGGATTGTCCTGAGGTGAATACAGACGAACACCCGAAATCTCTTCAGGCATAAACTCCTGCTCTACAAAGTTACCTGGATAGCTGTGAGCATATTTGTATCCATCATGATAACCGAGGTCTTTCATCAGTTTTGTCGGGGCATTACGCAGATGCAGAGGCACGCTGAGGTTACCAGTCTTTTTAACCAGCGCCTGAGCCTCGTCAATAGCCACCACGGCCGCATTGCTTTTTGCCGACGAAGCGAGGTAAGTCACTGTCTGTGAGAGTATTATCCTACTCTCAGGCCATCCGATCTTATTCACGGCGTCGAAACATGCGTTTGCGAGCAAAAGCGCATTAGGATTAGCATTTCCGATGTCTTCAGAAGCCAAAATAAGCATCCTTCGAGCGATAAACAGCGGATCCTCGCCTGCCTCGATCATCCTTGCGAGATAATAAACAGCTGCGTTAGGGTCGCTGCCTCGTATCGACTTGATGAATGCCGAGATGATGTCGTAATGCATCTCACCCAGACGGTCGTATTTCAGCAGGTTACTCTGGATGTATTTCGTCGTAACCTCGTTTGTCACCACGAGTTTCTTAGCTTTCGGCTCGGCGTCGTCGAGCATCCCCACCACCAAATCGATGGCGTTGAGCAGCTTGCGTGCATCGCCGCCGCTTATCTGCATCAGAGCCTCGTCTTCCTTTACCACTATCTCCTTCTTGAAATCCTCTTTCAGCACAGCTACTGCATTGACTATCAGCTTCTTAAGATCATCTTTCTCCAGTTCTTTCAGTATATACACCTGACAGCGCGACAGCAGCGGCGAGATGACCTCGAAGCTCGGGTTTTCAGTGGTAGCGCCTATCAACGTCACCAGACCCTTCTCGACGGCGCCGAGCAATGAGTCTTGCTGTGCCTTGGAAAACCTATGGATTTCATCGATAAACAGTATTGGCGGCTCGGGAGCCATGCGCGCTCGGTCATAGACCTCGCGCACGTCTTTCACTCCGCTGCTCACCGCACTCAGCACGAAAAACTGACGTCTCACCTGTTTAGAGATGATATATGCGAGCGTCGTCTTGCCCACGCCTGGAGGTCCCCAGAAGATCATCGACGGGATGTGACCGCTCTCAATTGCGCGACGTAACACGGCATTCTTACCGATCAGATGTTCCTGACCGATGTATCCGTCCAAGGACGTCGGACGCAGTCGTTCCGCTAATGGTATGGTGTTTCTCATTAGTTAAATGCAACTTCAATTATGCTTCTTACCACATAAAAACCTATAACGACGGTGTAAACAATCTTCATGAATGTGCCGGCGAGGAAGCCGATAAACGAGCCAAATGCCGAACGCCAGGCATGATCATCAGGAGTACCGCCCATCTTTTCACCGATGTATGCACCGAAGAACGGACCGCCCAGAATGCCAAGAATACCAAATGGTCCGAGGACTATGCCAAGCATCGGAAGTACCAGTATTCCAACAATCAAGCCGATGGTGCTGCCTCGCACTCCGGCCTTGGTGCCGCCAAATTTCTTTGTACCCCAAACAGGTACGACATAGTCGAGAACCGTTATCACTGCGCCGATAAAACCTGCTATCACAAGCAATTTGGGCGAATAACTGAATCTGTCGGTCCAATGCACCAGAAGAAGTGCGAGATAACTCACGGGAGTGCCAGGAATTCCTGGGATAATATCGCCGATCAATCCGATGATCAGCACTACTATTGCAGAGACAATTAACAAATAATCCATGTTCAAAATTTTGCACAAAGTTAAAAATTTTTATTGACATTTTTCAAAAAATTTGTATCTTTGCGAAAATTTAAGGACTAAAAACTGAATATCATGAAAAGAAGCCTTTTCCTAATAGGCCTGTGCCTATTTTGTAATCATTGTTTTTCCTGGGATTTATCAGGTGTTGCAGGCAGTCGCAGCAATGCGATGGGTAATTGTTCGGTGTCGTTTAACGACTTCTGGAGCATTCAAAACAATCCGGCCGGTTTGGCCGACTATCACTTTCTTGGCGTAGGATTTTCCTACGAAAACCGATTTTTCATAAAAGAGCTAAGTATTTACAACGCTGCTTTCGTGATGCCAGTAAACATTGGCACTTTCGGACTTTCGATGAGCCGTTTCGGGTTTGAATATTTCAACGAAAACAAACTCGCGTTGGCCTATGCTCGAGCCTTCAGCCCTTATATTAAAATGGGCTTGAAGCTCGACTATCTGCTGTTTAACTTCTCCGATGACTACGAAAAACGACGAACAGCGACATTTGAATTAGGAATCCAATCGGATATAACCAATGATTTATGCATCGGGGTTTATGTCTTCAACCCTATCAACGTGAAGCTAAAAACCATTCATAATGAACGAGTTCCAGTGATTTTTCGATTCGGTTTCACTTATAAGGTGACAAAAGATTTCTTAGCGACATCAGAGGTGGAATATAACTCCGAAAGCCGTCTCGACTACCGCTTCGGACTGGAATACCACACCTTGAACGAGTTTTACATCCGTGTCGGTGTACACACCAATCCGGCGACTGCCAGCGTAGGTGTCGGCTACATGTTAAACCGCGTCGTTATTGATGTTTCCACATCGATGAACCAATATACAGGCATTTCATTTCAAAGCAGCCTGATATTTAAAATAAGGGAGGTAGGACTATGAAACGGTTTCTGATACATTTATTAATAATACTTCCGTGTCTGGCTGTCGCGCAAAACGACATTACTGATGATATCATCGTCGACCAAATTGAGCGGATGCTTGAAAATGATGATAACGCCGAAGAAATTGACTTCACCGATCTTATTGAAAACTATTGGACTATTTTTGAGAATAAAATCAATATCAATAATGAGGAAGAATTGAATCAACTCATTGAGTTACATTTAGTTAATGTGTTTATCATTGAGAATATAAATGCGTATAGAAAGAATTTCGGCGACATTACTATGATTGATGAGTTGAGTTTCATTGAAGGCATCGACGAGATGACAATCAATATTATAAAACCTCTGATTTGCTTTGAAAAACCCCACGAAAACGAGAAATTTCGAGTGAAAAATCTGTTGAAATACGGCAAGCATCAGACGATTTTTCAAGTTGAACAGTGTTTTAACGAAAAAGAAGGTTACAAAGAGGATAAATATCTTGGAAGTCCTCGAAAAATGTTACTGAGATACAGCTTCACCTCGCGTGACAAGCTAGAATTAGGATTCGCGATGGAGAAAGACGCCGGCGAGAAAAACATCCTCGATTTCGTGTCATTTCATTGCGTCGTGCATGACTTGGAATTTGTTAAGACGCTGGCGCTTGGTGACTATCAACTCGCTTTTGGTCAAGGAGTTACGATGGGTTCAGGCATGGCATTTGCGGCTAGCGGAGGCTCACTCTTGAGAAAAAGCAAAAAGATACGAGCCTCAAAATCGGCTAACGAAGCAAGATATCTTAGAGGTGTTGCAACTACCTTAAATTACAGGAAGTTCGATCTTACAATCTTCTACTCCAACAAAAAAGCCGATGCCAATGTCAGCGTCGTCGACAGCCTCGGTGAGCCGTTGGTGGTGACTTCGCTGCAACAGACGGGACTACATTGCACTGAGAGTGAACTCGCTGACCGTCATGCGATTACGCAACAGTTATTTGGAGGAAACATCAGCTATCGAAACTCAAATTTCCAGATCGGCTATACCGTTCATAAAACTCTTTTAAGTTGTGAACTCAGCCCCGATCCACGGCTTTACAACACTTTTTACTTTCGGGGTAGAACGCTTGTAAATCAAGGTGTTGACTTCTATTATGTGCTACGAAAGATAGCTTTCTACGGTGAAGCTGCCATAAGTGATAACAAAGCTCCTGCCGCATTGATCGGTACCACCATTCAACCTGCAGGATACATAGATTTTACTGTGCTTTACAGATATTATGATAAAAAAAATCAGAACTTTTACAGCAACGCCTTCGCTTCTGGTAGTCCTCGCAATGAAAAAGGGCTTTACCTCTCAACCTCAATCACGTTTGCACCACGTTGGCGACTTATAGCTACCGCCGATTTCCCACAATCCGACTGGGTCAAGACCTCAGCCTATGCACCAAGTCGAGCGCAAGATTACAACCTTCAGGTTGAGCATCAAATTAATAGTAAATCGTTGTTTTTCATTCATTTACGATATAAAGACAAGGAGAAAAACGGTCCAAGTGAAAACACATATATGCGCTCTATAATTCACGACCGCAAGATGTCGCTTCGTTTTCACGTCACCTACCCTGTCGGCAGCGATTATATATTAAAAAATCGTGTAGAATTAACAACCAATAAAGATGTGCCGAAAAATGGCACATGCTATCTCATTTATCAGGATATTCTATATAATCCAGAGAATCGACCTTACAGTTTCGCCTTCCGTTATGCGTTGTTCGACAGTCCCAAAGGCGCCGTCTACGCTTACGAAAATGACATACTAAACTCGTTTTCAATCGGTAGTCTTTATCATAAGGGTATGAGACTCTATCTTTTAGGAAAGGTAAAGCTCCGATGGGGAATCGCCATAAACGCAAAGATCGGCTGCACTATCTACAGCGACGTCAATGAAATAGGTAGCGGATTGGAAAAGATAGAGGGAAATGTTAGAACTGAAGGGAAAATCCAGATAATCTGGAAAATGTGACGTTAATATAACTTTTCGCGTTTTATCAGATAGGCTGTCAGCACCTGGTCATACAGCTTGTTGATGTCGGCCTCGACGTAGTCGATTTGGTATTGGTAGCAATGGCGCAGTAGCTCGTCTTTCCGCGCCTTCATGATTTGCTCGTATTTCTCCTTAACCTCAGTCGGGTTGAGCTTAGCCACGTCGCCAGATTCGAGGTCGACAAAACGATACGGACGGTTCTCAAATTCCAGCTTCTGCTCGAGAAGTCCGTCGTGTACATGGAACAAAACCACCTCGTGTTTGTTATAACGCAGATGTTCAAGAGCCGCAAACAAATCGGCGTAACTGGCCATATTTTCAAGCATGTCGCTGAAGATGATGACGAGCGAACGTTTGTGCGTCATCTCTGCGATTTTGTGCAGACAAGCAGTGGCGTTGGTCTCTTTCTTATCGTTCTTGTTGTAAGGCAACAACAGTTTCGCCAACTCATTGTAAATCATATTGATATGAACTGGAGCGAGCTTCGCCTCGGTGTGAATCGTCACATCGTCGTCAAACAAATCAAGACCCACTGCGTCACGCTGACGGCGCATCAACTCCATCAATGCAGCGGCACTGTAAACAGCAAACCAAAGTTTGTTAGGATTTTGATAGTCAAGTCTTTGTTTTACAGGAAAATACATGCTTGAGCTTGTATCCACCACAAGCTGGCAACGGAGGTTGGTCTCCTCCTCATAACGTTTCACAAACAGTTTTTCGGTCCGACCATAAAGTTTCCAGTCGATATTACGGATTGGCTCGCCAGTGTTATACAAGCGATGTTCCGCAAACTCGACTGAAAACCCATGAAACGGACTCTTGTGAAGTCCCGTGATGAAGCCCTCGACAATCTGTCGGGCATGAAACTCGAGACTCCCAAGAGGAGCAATGTTGTTTTTATCAATCATATCTTGGTTAAAAGTTAAAAGATAAAGGTTAATAGATATTTAATTGCACCCTCTTTTAACTTTTAACTTTCCTCTTTTAACTAAATTAATTTCTTCAGCTTTTCTTCAAACGCTGCTTTTGGAGCTGCACCGACGTTCTTGTCGACGATTTCACCGTTCTTGAAAAACAGGACTGTCGGGACGTTTCTGATGCCAAATTTTGCTGACACTCCTGGGCATTCGTCAACGTCGACTTTTGCCACTTTTGCCTTGCCAGCAAATTCGTCTGAGAGCTGATCCATATAAGGAGCAATCATGCGGCATGGACCGCACCATGTTGCACCAAAGTCAACCATTACTGGGAGTTCCGACTTCAAGACTTCAGCCTCGAAGTTTTCTTCTGTGATATGTACTGCCATAATATTAAATTTTTAGTTGTTGCAAAGATAATTATTTTAACAAATCGTAAGTTATTAAATCGCTATAATCGTTCATTTTTTTGAAAACCGCCTCAGCATTGATCTTGCCTTTCTCAGGATGCGTCGAGCAAGTCATGTTGTGCTTCTTGTCAACCAACATCATTGAATACGGCTGATTTCCAGGGTTTTCCTTGAAGATATCGATGACCGCCTTCACGTTTTCGCTTGTTAACTTATTGATATCCAAGCAGAATTTCGCCTCGCGCTTCGATTTATCAAACACAGTCTCAAGCAGAGTTACATCCAGTATCTTAAGCTCATTAGGACGTTTCTTATCGTCTGGCAAATCCCTGTTATAATAAGGTTCCTGAACGATTCCTGTAATCATCAGCGGTGTACCTAAGACGAACAAATGTTTGAATTTTAGATATGTCTCGCTGAAGAGAGGGAAATCATAGCTACCTGTCTGATCCTCAATGCTATACTTACCGAAAGCCTTACCTGCCTTGGTAGTCATATCGACCGAGTTAGTCACTATTCCGGCGATATGAACCGTAACACCTTTCTTATTTTGTATGACATTTTGCAGATTCTCCAGCTTAGTATCGATGAAATACCTTATCGTATATTCATAAGCGTCAAGCGGATGCGAGCTAAGGAAGAATCCGATGGCGTCTTTTTCCTCTTCCAACATCTTGATGTTCGACCAGTGTTCGCATTCAGGGATATCGAGTTTAAACAAGTCGTCACCACCAGCGGCCTCAAGCTCTCCGAAGAGGTCGATCTGAGCATTGTTTTTACGTTCGTTGCTCGCGTTTACCTGCTTTATCGACTTCTCGATGAAATTCATCTTCTCGCCTGGAGCGATATAGAAATATGCTGCACGATGAAGCTCCGTAAAATCGCTGAAAGCGCCTGCTCTTGCTAGCTGTTCCAACACTTTTCTATTAAGGCTCTTCGCTCCCACTCTCGCCATGAAATCGGCAAAACTGGTGAAACGGCCATTGGCCTCTCGTTCGTCTTTGATGACATCGGCCACCTCTCCAATGCCCTTGATGCCACCCAAGCCATAGCAGATATTGCCTTTCTCATCGACGGTAAACTTATACTCCGACCTATTAACATTAGGCGGCAACACGTTGATTTTCATTCGTTTACATTCGTCAAGCATGAAGATAACCTCTTCAGCGTCGCGGATGCTCGAATTCAACACTGCTGCCATGAATTCTGCAGGATAATGGGCTTTGAGATAAGCTGTCTGATAAGCGATCCACGAATAACATGTTGCATGCGATTTGTTGAACGCGTACGATGCAAATTTCTCCCAGTCATTCCAAATCTTCTCGAGCGTTTTAGCGTCGTGACCAAGCTCCTGACCTTGTTTCATGAACTTGTCCTTGAGCTCCATCATCTTCGCTATCTGCTTCTTACCCATAGCTTTACGCAAGGTATCCGACTCACCACGGGTGAAGTTGGCAAGCTGTCGCGACAGAAGCATCACCTGCTCCTGATACACGGTCACGCCGTAGGTATCCTTCAGGTATTTCTCCATCTCCGGGAAGTCGTAGGAAATCGGTTCCCTGCCTTGCTTACGTGCAATGAACTTCGGGATGTAATCCATCGGGCCCGGACGATAGAGCGCATTCATAGCGATAAGATCCTCAAACACAGTGGGTTGCAGCTCTTTCAGATATTTCTGCATGCCAGGCGATTCAAACTGGAACGTGCCGATGGTATTACCCGAACTGAACAGAGCGAAAGTCTCCTTATCGTCAATCGGGATATGGTCGATATCGAGGTCTATGCCATGTGTTTTCTTGATATTGGCGAGAGCGTCTTTAATCTGCGTCAAGGTCTTCAAGCCAAGGAAGTCCATCTTAATAAGACCGACGTTCTCAACCACGTGTCCATCGTATTGAGTGACAAGCACATCCTCGCCTGTATCCTTATCTTTGATGGTACAGACAGGTGCGAATTTCGTCAGGTCATCAGCACCGATGATGACGCCGCAAGCATGTATGCCCACCTGACGGTTCGTATCTTCGAGTTCCTCAGCATACGTTAGCATTGACGACACATTTTCATTATCGCCCTCAAGCATTTCTTTTAACTGAGGCACGTATTTGTAGCAGTTTTTGAGGTTCACCTTCGGCGACTTACCCTTTTCATCCTTGATGTTATCAGGGAAGCTGCGATCAGGGATATAACTCTTGATGGTAGCAACTTCTGACAGCGGAATCTTCTGCACACGGCTCACATCCTGGATGGCCGATTTTGCTGCCATCGTGCCGTAGGTGATGATGTGCGCCACCTTCTCTTTGCCGTATTTCTGAGTGATCCAGTCGAGTACCTTACCACGTCCGTCATCATCGAAGTCAACGTCGATATCAGGCAATGAGATACGGTCAGGATTAAGGAAACGCTCAAACAGCAAGTCGTATTTCAGCGGGTCTACATCAGTGATTTTCAAGCAGTAAGCCACAACGGAGCCTGCGGCCGAGCCACGACCCGGACCGACAGAAACGCCCAGTTCTTCACGTGCGCCACGGATATAATCCGCCACGATGAGGAAGTAACCCGGGAATCCCATCGATTTCATGGTATGCAGCTCGAAGTTGATACGTTCCTTCTGCTCATCGGTGAGATTTTCGCCGTAGCGCATCTTAGCGCCTTCCCAAGCCAGTTTCGCGAGATAGTCAGCCTCAAGTTTGATACGGTACAACTTCTCGTAGCCACCCATTTTCTTGATCTTCTTCTCTGCCGCCTCCTGACTCATCACCACCTCGTCGTGTTCGTTGCGCGTGAACTCGTTGAACAAATCCTCTTCGGTGAATTTTTTCTTGTATTCCTCAACTGTCCCGAACTCCTTCGGGATGTCGAACTCCGGCATTATCGGGTCGGAATTGATGGAATACGACTCCACCTTATCGGCGATTTCCATAGTGTTTGCAAGGGCTTCCGGCACATCAGAGAAAATCTTGTACATCTCTTCTGGCGTCTTAAGCCATTCCTGCTTGGTGTAATGCATTCGTGTCGGGTCGTCGAGGTCTTTGCCTGTGCTCAAGCAAATCAAGCGGTCGTGAGCCTCGCCATGTTCCTCCTCAACGAAATGCGCATCGTTGGTGCAGATGACCTTGGTATTGGTCTTTTTCGCCAGTTCCAAAATGACTTTATTGACCTCCACCTGACGTGCATATACTTCTGTGTCACCGCCAGGCTTATCGGTCTTATGTCGTTGAAGCTCAAGGTAATAATCGTCGCCAAACAACGATTTAAACCACATTATCGTCTCTTCAGCGCCTTTGATGTCGCCGTTCATAATCTTCTGCGGCACCTCGCCACCGAGACAAGCCGAACTCGCGATAATTCCCTCGTGATATTTCTCCAAAAGCGAGTGGTCGATACGCGGGTTATAGTAGAAACCGTCAGTATATGCTATTGATGCCAGCTTACAGAGGTTTTTGTAGCCGGTCTTGTTCTTTGCCAATAAGATAAGGTGCCATCCGCGGTCGTTACGACCTTCACGTTTAGCGATATTCACTGGAGCGCAATAAGCCTCAGTACCGAAAATAGGCTTAAAGAACTGCTTGTTAAGCTTCTCAATCTCCTGATTAGCAGCGGCTTTCTCCTCTTCGGTAGCGTCTTCTTTTTTTAAAATAGCCTCTTGTTCCTTTATCTTATCTTTTACTTTTCCATTGACCTTATCAGAATAATCAGCTAACTCTTTGATTCCAAACATGTTACCATGATCAGTTAGCGCCATGGCGTACATGTTGTATTTCAGACATTTATTGACCAGATCCGGGATCTTCGACATTCCGTCGAGGATTGAGAAATGCGAGTGGACGTGCAGATGTGTAAACTTGATTTCATCAGGTTTATCTGGCGTTTCCACAGGTTTTTCCTCAACTTTTGCCTCTATTGGGGGTTCTTCTTGAACCTCGTAATTCGGTTTTATCTCGATTCCGACAGATTTCATTACATCGGGATTCGCCTCTTTAAACTTTTTAAAGAACTCATCTCCTTCTGGGATGTCAGTATTATCGAGCACTCCGAGACGGACACATTCAAGGAACACGCGTGCTGTAGCCTCCACATCAGCGCAGGCGTTATGAGCCGAGCTGAAGTCTTCTCCGAACAGAAGCTTGTGAAAATCAATGAGTTTAGGAAGTTTGAAGCGTCCATGACCGCCACCTGGGAACTGGCAAAATGCTGCTGTCTTTTCGGTGCAGGTGTCTACGATTTTCCAATCTGGCAAAGGATTCTCGCCTCGGTCGCGCAGAAATTCGCAGCCTACGATGCTGAGATCGAAGTTGATGTTATGTCCGACGAGGTATTTGGCTTTCTTTGCCGCTTCGAGGAACATATTCAAGACATCGGTAAGCGCTTCGCCGTGTTCAAGGGCGTATTCAGTAGATATGCCGTGCACCAGTTTGGCCTTGATAGGAATTTCGAAACCATCCGGACGCACGATATGATTCTGGGCTTCGACGAAGTTACCGAGCTCGTCGTGCAGTTGCCATGCAATCTGAACCATTCGCGGCCAGTTGTCGAAGTTGGTCAGCGGGGCGTTATTCAGCAGAGGCAAGCCTGTGGTCTCGGTGTCGAAAATCAGAAACATAATTTTATCTTTTTCTACTCAATTTTATTGATTATCAGTGGTATTTTTACAATGAAATCAACCTTCAAAGATATGAATTTTTTCGAATATTTTTACATTTTCATAAACATTTTTTTAATTTTAAGAAAATCAAATACTTAGTAAATTATTTTCAGAAAAATGTTGTAGATATTGAAATTTTTTGTACTTTTGCAGCCGCAAATCTCGGGTAGATTTGGGTTAACTAATTATAAATCAATTAAAAAAGTAATTTTATGCCAGCAAAAATCAGATTACAGAGACATGGTAAGAAGGGTCAGCCTTTCTATCACATTGTAATTGCAGACGGTCGTGCACCTCGTGATGGTAGATTTATTGAAAAAATCGGAACTTACAATCCTGTAACAGTTCCAGCTGAGATCAATTTGAATTTTGACAAAGCTCTTGATTGGTTAAACAAGGGTGCTCAGCCAACCGACACAGTCCGTTCAATCCTTTCGAAGAAAGGTGTCATGTTGAAGAAGCATTTGATGATTGGTGTCCAGAAGGGCGCTATGACAGCTGAACAGGCTGAGGTCAAATTCCAGACATGGATGAAGGAAAAAGAAGCCAAGTTAGCTAGCGAAATCAAGGCAAAAGCCGAGAAGAAGAGAGCTGACCAGAAGGCTAGAATCGAAGCTGAAAGCAAGGTGAACGCAGCACGCGCCGAAGCTATCGCCAAGAAGCAGGCCGAGCTCGCAGCCAAGGAAGCAGCAGAAGCAGCAGCTGAGAATGCAGAAAACGCAGAGGAAGCTCCAGCAGAAGAGGCTCCAGCAACTGAAGCACCAGCCACAGAGGCTTAAGATTCCAAATCTTAAAAAACAACAAAAAAGCACCGAGTTTTCGGTGCTTTTTTAGTTTATAGCAACTCCCTTGCTATCCACGCGCAAGCCTCGGCATCGGCTAACGCATGGTGATGATTTTCCAAATGATAGCCGCAGGCTTCGGCAACAGTGTGAAGCTGATGGTTTGGAAGCAATTTACCGAAATGTTTTCGCGATGCACGACAAGTGCAAAAGAACTGATAATCAGGATAATCCATTTGATAGCAACGGAAAACGGCTTTTAGACAGCCTTCATCGAATGGACTGTTATGTGCCACAAGCGGCAAGCCTTCAATCAATGGTTCAATCTTTTTCCAAACGTAAGGAAATACCAACGCATCCTCGGTATCCTGTTGTGTTAGACCATGCACTCGAGTGTTCCAATAGTTGTAATAATTCGGCTCCGGCTGAATCAAAGAATAAAAGCTACCAGTAAAAATACCGTCACGAACGACAACGATCCCCACACTGCAAACACTTGTCGGCTCGCAGTTGGCGGTTTCAAAATCTATCGCGGCGAAGTCTCTCATCTTTTCTTGATTCTGTACTTATCCCACAAACGTTTAACCATTCCTGTCATCTCAACACGAAGCCATTGAGGTTCAAGAACTTCCACAGAATCGCCATTCCAAAGAATCTCTTGCATAAAATCGAATGTCGGACGAATTTTTAATGTAAAAATACTACCAAATCTATTTTTCTCAACCTCTTTTTGTGATGGATGTAGCGGTAATGCCCGCATATAATTAGCCTGGCCCGCCCCCACTTTGAGCACAACCGTTTCTATCGGGACATTTTTTTCATGAATCACACCAAAAAAACCATCAAAATAAGCCTCTGGGCTGAAATCATCAGGATAAATGTAAGTATCAGCAGTTGTTGACAAATGCTTAATTCTGTCGAGCGAATAAATTCTGATTTTATCATCAAAAATACGGCGCGCAACCATATACCATCGCTGACGAAACAGTTTCACACAATACGGAGCAACTTTTAGAGTTTTTTCCTCTTCTTCCCAATAGCTTTTATAAATAATTTCTAGCACTTCACTCTTCTTCATCGCTTGAAGAATTTGTGCCAAATGCTCTTTGCCTGAGGGTACATTTTCAAGAATAATGCGAGTGCTCAGGCTTTTGTTTTCAAGTAGCAAATTTCCAACAGACACTGATTCTAGCAACCAATTTCGGAATCCTCCATTTTTGATATCGTCAGCGTTTTCAATATAATAATGGTATCCTCCCTTGCGCTCGCAATTGATGATAATCCCGAACAACTCCTCCGCCTGATTTTTCCAAGTGTTAAAAGTCTTACGAGGAATCTCCATTCCCTCACTCATATCCTCCTCAATCCAAAGCTTGTTTATTTCCTCAAGCGAGATATACTTCGCCTTGTAAATAGTCTCAACGAGCCAAACGTATTTATTTAAGAGGTTTTTTGACATTTCAAGATAAAATATCAGAACTAATTGTTGTTATATCCCCACACTTTAGTTAATAACTTGTCTTTCCATCTCGTTTCAATATCAATGGCCACCTTGGGTATAACACTTAGTGGTAAGGTTTCCAATATCGACCACTGAAAATTTTCTGCATAATTGGGATTATCTTGACAAAGCTTCTTCAATGTTACATCTTCGCCATGCCCAGTTTCTGCATATTCTGTCCATCTGCTTAAAATTCCGCCTTTCATTCCGGCTTTTAATCCTTTATAAGTTACCCCAACATATTGCCTGCCATTGCTCTTATCTGTAATAACATAAACGCAGTTGCATGCTTCAAGTCTTGTCTTCCATTCTTTATCTACAACCACTTGCTTTAATTGTGAATAGCTTAACAGAACATCTTCATATCTTGTAAAATATGGAACACCTTCATTAACCGCGACTTGATCTATTCGAACGACATCTTTTTCCGTTGTCCAGTTTTGCATCCAAGATAAGGCCGCTTTTCCCCAGTCAATAACAACTTGGTTTTTCAAAATCTCGAACCCTTCAACTTCTCTCAAATCATAAAACATGCCACCACACTGTGTTTTGTGTTGAGTCCCATAGTTCCTATAAACCCCAGCAAAACGGCATAGGCATTGTTCCTCACCAATAAACGACACTATGTAATCGACATTTTTCATCTTTTCCTCATTCTGTTCGCATTGCCATTCTAAAAACTTTGGATAATTTGAACGGTATAACTCATATACAGATAGGCCAAAATAGTCTTTTCCTATTACACTATCATCCTTTATAACTCCACTATGTCTTACTAGTTTTATTCGTTTTTCGTTAGCTGAATCAAAATCGTTGTTTCTGCCTCTCCCTTTTAATAATTCCTGAATTGTGATAATAATTTGTTCATTCATAACGATATCCTCCTATTTTTTGCAAAGTTAAATATTTTTAAATAATATCTCCAACTTTATCATAAATAAAATCAGTTATCTGACCTTCAAGCACAGTCTTATGTTGTCCATTCCAAACATTTTTGGGGATTTTTCCAGTAAAAGCAGCACACTCGTGATTTCCGAGATACCACCTACAATTCTCACAAAAACTGTTCATTATTCTCTCCAATTATATTCCGCTCCAATAATCTCCAACGCTGAATACTTCCATTCCTCTTTGTCAAAGTTTGGTGTAAATTTTGCCATAAGAAGTTTGCGTTGGCGATCTTCATCGGTGTCACGCCAGCCGTTAAACTGCATAGTGCGCATATTTACTTCCATAAAATCACTGGCATCAAGCTGATAGAAAACAGTCCCCATACGAGTCATTTTATAATTCCGACGGGCGCAATCTTCCAAAGGCAAATAATGATTGTCAAGGATAAAGCAATAGCAGCCAGCATTACATCCATGTGTCCATGCTCCAACCGCATAATATTGCACATACTCAGCAGATTCTTCCAACTTAATCACATCACCAGTGAAAATTCGTTCACCATTGTAGTCAACAAATTCGGTTTCAACACCGGCAAAAATAACTCTATGAGCATAACCGCACCTATCAAATCTATCTTTAAAAACAGCTTCAACCACATCCTGATTATGATCGTCTTTCCATTGTTCATCATCATCCCATACGTAAAAATCATCGCCAAAGAAAAAGTAATCGCCAAAATAGGCATAACCGAACTTATCTGTTTCCAAGACATAGCGAACTTTAATATCGGGAAGATCATCATAAATTCCGAATCCGATTTCATTAAGATATTCTTGACAAAGTGATTTAAGGACTTTATCATTGATTACCATTGGGTTTTTATTATTTGCAGCCATATAATTTTTTTGTTAACACTGCAAAAATAAAACAAACATGTGCCATTTTGAAGCACATGTTGTATAAACTTTTAACTTGTGCAATTTTTGCACAGGTTGCCTCAATCTCTAATTCTTCAACCTGATAAATGTTGTTGATGTGACGAACTGCAGAAATTAAAAAAACATCCATAATTACTATGGATGTTCTCAATTTTAACGATTTGTATTATTATTTTCCGTAATGAGCCTGCTCTTCTGCTACATTGGACCAAGAGCCAGACTCACTGCATGGAATACTGTTTTCATAAAGATATTCAGGTGCGATATCAATGGATCCATTAGCCCATGAAACAGTCCATCCATCTAGCTTAAAGTTTTCAAATAACTTTTTATCTATCAATGGCTTATACAAATCATCCTTTTCGATCAACTGTTTAAAATCGAATGATCGACGACTATCATCGTTAAAAGTCAGAATCATTGTATAATTATCCGAAACTTCAGCTTTAGTTATCCAAATCATTTTTTTCATATCATTCAAGTGGTTTTATTTTTACAATAGCAATTCCTTTCTGCAACTTATTCCAATTATCCATAATCTCATCTCGATGTAAATCGAGCCATTCAAAAACAAATTTTAAGGCTCGATTGGGCATTTCACCAGTCACAATTTCACTTTCAATGTCAATAATTGCTCGATACTCATTATATCTCACGTGAAAATGCGGGGGATTATGATCGCCCGGATACATGGAAATCACAATTCCATAAAAACTACTAGTCTCTGGCATAATATCAAATTCTATTTAAACATAAATAATTTTAGTTTTTGTTGACTTGACAAATCCAGTTCTTAGTTTTCGCTACAAAGATACAAAACATTTTCAAATTATAGCTGAAAAAGAATAAAAAAAACATCCACAGCTGTATAACCATGGATGTTTTAAGTAATGAAGATTACACGTTAGTTCTTGAAAACTAATCCATTTCCATCGTAATCAACCGTAATCGGCTTGTCTTTGTTGACTTTGTCTGCGATGATCATGCGCGATAATTCGTTGAGCATCTCACGCTGCATCATACGTTTCACAGGACGGGCACCGTATTGTGGGTCGTAGCTGATCTTTGCCATGTACTTCATCGCAGCGTCGGTCATGGTGATGTCGATACCGTTTGGCTGCAACATCTCTTTGACTTTGTTGAACTGCATTGCGACAACGCTAACTATCTGTTCTTCAGTGAGTTGTTTGAACACAATGATATCATCGATACGGTTCAAAAACTCTGGACGGAAGTGGTCGCGAAGCTCGCCTTCAGGCACATTCGACGTCATGATGATGATGGTGTTTTTAAAGTCGACCAGACGGCCTTTGTTGTCGGTCAGACGGCCATCGTCGAGCACCTGCAACAGGATGTTGAACACGTCAGGATGAGCCTTTTCAATCTCATCGAGTAGCACCACCGAATATGGCTTACGACGCACTGCCTCAGTGAGTTGGCCGCTCTCTTCATAGCCCACATATCCTGGAGGCGCACCTATCAAACGCGACACGGTGTGACGCTCCTGATATTCCGACATATCGATACGAACCATGTTGTTCTCGTTGTCGAACAGAAACTCCGCCAACGCCTTTGCCAACTCGGTCTTACCGACACCAGTGGTTCCCAAGAAGATGAACGAGCCTATCGGTCGTTTCGAGTCCTGCAGACCTGCCCTGCTCCTTCTGATAGCATCGGAGACAGCGGCGATGGCGTCGTCTTGTCCCACGACACGTTTATGCAGCTCCGACTCGAGGTTTAATAGCTTCTCACGCTCACTCTGCATCATCTTATGCACCGGGATGCCTGTCCAACGTGACACTATTTCAGCCACATCGTCGGCAGAGACTTCCTCGTCAACCAATGGGTTATCGCCTTGAACCTTAATGAGTTGTTCCTTGGCTTTAGCTATTGCAGCCTCCGCCTCGGCGATCTTACCGTAACGCAGCTCAGCCACCTTTCCGTAGTTGCCTTCACGTTCGGCTACCGTTGCCTGATACTTATAGTTCTCGATGTTTTGTTTCTCTTTCTGGATCTTCTCCACGAAGCCACGCTCGGTCTCCCAACGCATACGGATATCCTGGCGCTGCTTGTCTAACTCATTGATACTCTTTGTCAACTCCTCAACCTTCTTCTTGTCGTTCTCACGTTTGATAGCCTCGCGTTCGATCTCAAGCTGACGAATCTTACGTTGTACGTCTTCAAGTTCTTCAGGCACCGAATTAATCTGCAGACGCAGACGTGAAGCCGCTTCATCGATCAAGTCGATAGCCTTATCCGGCAAGAAACGGTCAGAGATGTAACGTATTGACAGATCCACAGCAGCGATGATAGCCTCATCGAGGATACGAACCTGGTGATGGGTCTCGTATTTCTCTTTCAGACCACGCAAAATCGATATTGCCGACTGCTCGTCAGGCTCGTCAATCATCACGATTTGGAAACGACGTTCTAGAGCCTTATCCTGCTCAAAATATTTCTGATATTCGTTGAGTGTTGTAGCGCCTATTGCACGCAACTCACCACGCGCCAAAGCCGGTTTCAAAATATTTGCAGCATCCATAGCGCCTTGACCGCCGCCAGCGCCCACAAGAGTATGAATCTCATCGATGAAGAGTATTACCTCGCCATCGCTCTCGACTACCTCTTTGATAACAGATTTCAGTCGTTCCTCGAACTCGCCCTTGTACATTGCACCTGCGATAAGTGCGCCCATATCAAGGGAATACACCTTCTTCGACTTCAGGTTTTCAGGCACATCGCCGCTCACGATACGCTGCGCAAGACCTTCAGCTATTGCCGTCTTACCCACACCTGGCTCACCTATTAATATAGGGTTGTTTTTGGTGCGTCGCGACAGAATCTGAAGCACTCGACGTATCTCCTCATCACGGCCTATCACCGGGTCGAGTTTGCCTTTCTCGGCGAGCTCGTTGAGGTTTCGCGCGAAGCGGTCCAGAGCCTTGTCCTGTGCGTTTTGTTGATTGTTAAACTGGTTGTTATTCATTGTTTTTTCTCCTTTCTATCGTTTTTCTGAAATACATCAAAAAGTTAGCCAAATAGAAAAATCGGTCAAAATGACGCATTAAATGCCATTTTGTCATTATTTACAATAAATTGAAATTTTATACATTAATATTTAAAAATTTACTATCTTTGCAAATTAAACTCATTGGGAAATGAAAAAACTGTCTTCGACATATAGATTCATCGTTTTAGCATTTGCTATCTTATTCTCTATCAACGAGATAAAGGCACAATGCGAGATCCGTCTTGAAGATGGCGTTACGATGCCGGTGTGCTGGAACAGCGAGTTATTGCTGCAGGTCGACCTCAACGTCAATTACTCGTATGCCTGGGTTCACGACGGCGACACCATCAGCGACGGTCCGTCGGCATTGGTGAGAATCACTGAAAACAACTCCGTTTACAACGTTTATATCTGGAACACAGCATCGGGTGCAGCGGTCTGCGACAACAGCATCACCATCACGATGAGGCCTAAGTTTAACATTGATTTTGAACAACTTGCGCTTACCTGTTCGGACAAAAACGACGACAACGGTAAGACTGCACGCGCCAAAGCGACAGCATCGGGAGGCGGCTATTCGACATTTACATATCATTGGAACGCGCCTATCCTTCCAATCCAATATCTCGATGATCCACAGATTGCTATGGGTCTGAGCGCCTATACAAACTACACGATGACGGTGACAAACGAATATGGTTGCCAACAGACCGACACAGTGAGTCTCAGGGCTTATATGAATCCGAATATCGAGATTTTCTCCGATCCTGTTGACACCGTTTACCTTGATAATCCGTACGTCACATGGTGGTTTAACAACAACGACACAGTGTATGAAGGCCATGAAGGTCCAATAGAAATCGACAATTTCTTCTGGCAATTCGACGGATATGATAACACTTTTACAAGCTCAAAGCCGAAAGTGGCATATTCAGAGACGGGTCAAGGCGGTGCAATGCTGACGGTCACCAACGAGCAAGGATGCGACACCACATATCGCGACTTTGTCACGGTAATGCCTGTAAAACTTAAGGTTCCGAACATCTTCACTCCTAACGGCGACGGCATTAACGACTATTTCGAGATAGGCTACGGCGAAGACGGACGTCCGATCAACGACCTGAACCAGTATTTCCTCAGCCATAAGCTTGTGATTTTCAACAGATGGGGCAAAATAGTCTATGAATCAACGGATTACAAGAACGATTGGGACGGCGGTAAGCTGCCTGACGGCACATATTTCTATGTTTTGGACTGCAAAGGACAGACTCAGAATTACAATTATAAAGGCAGTGTGATGATTTGGAATTCGGGACGATAGGTTTACAAAGTGGAAAGTTTAGAGTAGTTGAAAGTTAAAAGTAGATAATTGATATGAAGAGAATATTATTACCATTGTTATTGGCCATTTTGTTGGTTTCTTGCGGAGATGATGAAGGCAAGATCAACACCGGTTTGGTGAATAATCCTGCTTCGGCGACTGAGGGTGCCAACACGAAGGAGCCGAAGATTGAATTCGCAGTGGTAGAGCATGATTTCGGCAAGATGATACAAGGTGAGCAGGTGTCGTTTACCTATAAATTCAAGAACACCGGCAACGCTCCGTTGATCATCACAGCTGTTGAGAAGACCTGCGGATGCACCGACACCAAATTCCCCACAAATCCAATAAAACCTGGTGAAGAAGGCGGCATCAGCATCACATACGACAGCAAAGGTCATAAAGGGTTTCAGAACAAACGTATCATCGTGAAGGCCAACACCAACCCTTCCGAGACAATCCTGAAATTCAAGGCTCAAGTGCAAACCGTCGACAATTTTTAAATGTTGAATCTTTAAATCAAATTTTTAAATATGAATACATTAAGCATTTTACTTCAGGCTTCTCAGCCACAACAGCAAGGCGGCAGCTGGTCAGGCCTCCTCATGATTGCGTTGATTTTCGTGGTGTTCTGGTTGTTCTTCATCCGTCCACAAAACAAGAAACAGAAAGAGGAACAGAGATTCCGTGAGTCATTACAGAAAGGTGACGACGTTGTAACCATCGGCGGCATCCACGGCAAAGTGGTTGAAGTGAAGCCAACCACCGTTATGGTGTCAATCGACAACAACGTGAAAATCGAGGTCGAGAAGTCAGCTTTAGTCGCAGCACCGACTCAGGCACTTCAAAAATAACATATTAAAGTAATACTTTAAGTGAGATGGCAAAAGTAGAACAGTCTCATGGATTTAGGCGTTTCAGCGGAATGATAGTTTTCATTCTGATTGCGGCCACATTATGGCTGATAATCAAACTGTCGGACACCTACACCGTAACCGTTCCTTTTGCCATTAATTATGTCGACGTCCCTGCCTCAATGCTCATCGAAGACAACGATCAGGAGGTCAGTGCGACGGTGACGACGAGCGGTTTCAAGCTGCTGAATTACTATTTCAAAAGGCAGTCAAAACGCAAGATCGACATCTCTGTGAAGATGGTGAAATACAAGAAAGTCGATGATAGAGTTTATTCGTACAGCAGCCGTTATATCATCGATGAAGTTGCCGATTTCCTTTCGTCAAGTGCTAACGACATACAGCTTACCGACGATCAGCAATATTTCAACATGAGTCGACTGGCATCAAAGCGGGTGAAGATTGTGCCTGAAACGAGTTTTCTGTTTGAGAAACAGTTCAACTACTACGGCGAACCTACGTCAACGCCTGATTCTATTACCATTTACGGCTCAGTAGATGATGTCAACAAAACCAAAGAAGTAAGAACCAAAGTCATCACGCGGAAGAACGTGAACCAGAATATTATAACCACTGCTGAAATCGACCTGAATGACGCGCTCACAGCAGACGTCAACGAGGTGGAAGTATCAGTAAATGTTGAGAAATACACCGAATCAGAAGTGATAGTCCCTATTGAGATTCCAGAAAATCTCAACATGCACTTATACCCCAACAAAGCCAGCGTACGTTATATCGTGGCAATGAAAGACTACGCCATCATCAATAATATGTCGTTCAAGGCTATTGCCGACACCAACGATATGTTTTTCAACGACGTACTGCCTGTAAGACTCGTGCTTTACCCCAACAACACACAGATTATCGACATCGACCCGAAAGAGGTTGAATACATCATCGTAAAATGATGAAAAGGATTGGCATAACCGGCAATATCGGCAGCGGCAAAAGCTATGTATGCAAGATGTTTGAAGGTTTGGGCATCCCAGTGTTTTATTCCGATGATGAAACCAAGAAACTCTACCAGATTCCCTCTGTTAAAGAATTGATAGTCAAACGTTTTGGAGAAGAAGTATATTTCGAAGACGGCACTTTGAACAGGAAACTCCTCTCCTATCATCTGTTCAAAAACGACGAGGCGATGAAGTTCATCGAGTCGGTGCTATATCCTGCATTGAACCAACGATTCGATGAGTGGTGCGAGCAGCAGAAATCGCCCTATGTGCTGTATGAGTCGGCGATTTTGTTTGAGAAGAATTACAGTAAGTATTTTGACAAGATAATCTTCGTTTCAGCCCCTGAAGACATCCGTTTACAACGTGTTATGCTCCGCGACGAATGCTCTGAGGAGAACGTCCGCTCGAGGATGCGATTGCAGATGAGTGAAGAAACCAAAATATCAAAAGCCGATTTCGTGATTTATAACGATGGCAATAAGCCTGTAGAGCCTCAGGTAGAAGCCATCAATAAGCTGCTATGTTACTGATACACAACGGACCGCGGCTTTCCTCAAAGTTTATCACAAGTTTGTCGACTTCTACAGGTGCAAAGCACACAATACGTTTATAACCGACGGTCGTTAGGGTTTCATCAGGGTTAATCCTGAACCAACGACCGTTTTTTTCGCCTTCAAGATAAAACGATTTCACACGCTGGCCGAGCTTCACATATTCCTGAATCATGACACGGCTCATTGTAACAGGCTTATCCATTGAGAATGAGATGGTTCCATACGGATAGTCATCGTCAGTAGCCCAATAAGTGTCAGGATTGCCATCGTTGACTTTCGAGGCTGAAAATCGACGACCACGTTCGTTGTCTGCTACAACTTTAGCGTTTGATAACAGATTGTTACTCAATTCATTAGATATCGTATTATAAAACTCAATGGCACGTGCCGAGTCGACTGGATAAATCCTGCCATTTAAGGCGACAGGGAAATTCAGCAACAGGTTAGAATTATGCCCGACACTGTTATAGTAAATATCACACAACTCATTTACGGTCTTCACTTTATCATCTTCATTTTCATGATAAAACCAACCTGGACGAATTGAGACGTCAACCTCAGCGGGGATCCATTCTGTGCCGTTTTCCGTCTCGTTACACCAATTGGTAGGCTCAGAATAGCCCTTTTCATTGCCAATCCAGCGGACAGTCTGGAATGGGCCTCCAAATATCATTGCCGTAGAATTATGAGCCAGCACTGTATCCTTAGCCCGTTGATAATCATAGTATTTGTTATGATCAATTTGACGAGTCTCGCATGCGCCGCCATAGTAGCCGTCACCTCCGTTGGCGCCATCGAACCAAAACTCGAACAATGGACCATAATTGTTTGTAAGTTCCTGAATCTGTTGATGATACGTCTCGACATACTCAGGAAAAGCATAGAAAGCGTTATTTCTATCCCAAGGCGAGCAATAGATTCCAAATTTCAAATCATATTTTTTGCAAGCCTCAGAAAGCTCGCGGACGACATCGCCTTCTCCATTTTTAAACGGTGATTTTGAGATATTGTAATCAGTTGATTTTGTCGGCCAAAGGCAAAAACCGTCGTGATGCTTGGCGGTAAGGATGACGCCTTTCATGCCGCAGTTTTTCAACGTTTTCACCCATTGGTCGCAGTCGAGATTCGTAGGATTGAACGTACTTGCAGGAGCGTTGCCATAGCCCCATTCCATATCATTGAAAGTGTTTGGTCCGAAATGGATAAAGGCATACGTCTCAAGTCTCTGCCATTCGAGTTGATTGTCTGTAGGTATTGGATAAACAGGTTCCGGTTCTTTGGTACACGACACCAAAGTCAACACTATCATCAAGGTAAGGAATAATCTTTTCATGTCACAAAAATACAAATTTTTCTTGCATTTCTTAAAAATCATTTCTATTTTTGTAGGTTAAAATAATATTGGAATTAATCTTTAAAAAATATAGAAATGAAAAAACTTTACTTGACGCTTTTAGCATTGTTGATTGGCACGATGGCTTTTTCACAAGTCCTTGTGAATGAGGGATTTGAAACAGGTAACACTGTTGGTGCAACGCCTGTCGGCTGGATATGCAACGACAACGGATGGAAGGCCGGCATCACCATTCCAGATGACAACGAAGCCCGTGGGCGTAAGCCACATACAGGTGATTGGTATTTGTATGCATCATATAACTCAGATGTGTGGACATACAAGGAAATCAGCGTGACAGCAGGCGAATACTATCGTGTGTCGTTTTGGTATTCGACATGGCATGTCGACCATTTCAACCTTGAAGTCAAGGCAGGAGCAAGCGCCAATGCATCAGCAATGAACATCACTGTAGTGCCGGAGATTATTGTCGATAACGAACAATGGGAACAGGCTTCGGCAGTGTTTCAGGCGACAAGCACAGGAAACTTCTACGTCGGCTTCCATAGCGAGGCTACCAACATGCCTTGGTATTTGTCGATCGACGATGTCGTGATTGAGCACACCGCGCAATACAACTTCAATGTGGAGCAGCTTACCGCCGACACTACAGCATATTTCGGCGAATCGGTATATCTGCGTTTCTTAATCAGCAACACTGGCGAGCAAGCCGACACATATCAGTTTGCAAATACCAGTTCATTACCGATGGAGTTCTATCAGAATGGCACACAAGTGACTCAAGTAGCCTTAAATTACAACACTTCTGTTGAATTGGTCGCCAAAGCCACTCTGCCGATGAATCTCACAAATGGTGAGACTCTGCACGCCACTTTCGACGTGACATCGGCACATTCAGCTCCGACACAGTCGGCCGATTACACCATCACCGCATTGGAACCTTTCAATTCGTTCCCACTTTCGGAAGGCTTTGAGAGTACGACGTTCCCTCCAACAGGATGGCAAAACGTGGCAACCAACGGCAATTATGTCTTCGAGCGCAAGACATCCAACGACTGGCCGAACTGCACACCTCACGATGAGAGCTCCGCTATGGCACGTTTCTATTGCTATACTAGCCCAGCAGGCAGCTCATGCAATCTGATATCTCCGAAGTTACAGCTCAGTGCAACAGACAACACCGTGCGTTACTGGATCTTCCGTAACTTCAACAACAACATCATGGGTCCGGATAGAATCAACGTGTACTACTCCCCGACCACCAACACTACCGACGGCACCTTATTGGGCACAGTGCACCGTAACACCATGCTTGAGCCTGTTGTAGGCGACGTCAGCGACTGGTACGAATACAGCTACACCTTTGACAGTCCTGAAGGCTACGGATTTATCATCATCGAGGCAGTGAGCGGCTACGGCTGGAACCTCTGCATCGACGACATCTATATCAACTCTACATCAGTTGACAACGACCCACCTACAGTGGTATCGTTGAAAGGCACTCAGACATGGGCCGAAACGCCGATGAACATCACCTTGAGAGTGTATGATGAAACTGGCGTCCCGAACCAGATGACAGCAATATATACCATAGACGGTCAATCACATGACATCACATTGAACAAGTCTTCAAAAGGCAATTACGACTTCACAGCGACCTTACCGGCACAGCCGAACCATACCACAGCGAGCATCGTGTTCCATTTGATTGACGACCTCGGACATTCAGCCGATTCAGAACCCTATCAGTTACATTGGGACTGGCAGGCTCCTATCCTCCTCGAAGGCTTTGAGGACGAGCAGTTCCCACCTGCGGGTTGGTCGATACAATCACTTAATATGAGCTGGTTCAGCTGGTACAGATTCAGAGCAGAATACGCCACCAACTATTTCGGCGACGAATACTATGTGGTGCCTCCACAAGGCGAGAGAATGGCAGGCGTTGAATGGGATGAGTCGGAAGAATGGGGTCCGCAGGACGAGGCTCTCGTGACACCTTTGATGGCAATCAACCGCCCGACAGCACTCAAATTTGAAACATTCTGTCAATACGGCATAGCAGATTACCAAGACCATTATAAAGTGGATGTTCTGAACACTAACACAGGCACATGGATTACACTCTGGGACGCTGTAGAGCAGCCTCAATGGGTCAACCAGTTCGAAGAGCCAGTTCACATCGACCTGTCGGCTTATCAAGGACAGAATATCAGGTTGAGATTCCGCGCTCATAACAACGGCAGCGATGTCTTGACATATTCTTGGTTCATCGACAACGTAAAGGTGGTTGCCACCGACACCATCGACTGCGTGAATGAGATGTCATTGAGATCAGAGATTTACCCTAATCCTGTCGATAACATCTTGATTATCAATGCAGAAGAAGACATTCAACATATCAGCATCTATAACATCCTTTCCGTCAAGGTGATGGAGATGACTATAAATTATAAGGAAGCCGTCATCGACCTTGAGAACCTTGAATCAGGTATGTATCTCATTGAGATTCAAGGTAAAAACGAAAAGACTATTAAGACATTTATCAAGAAATAATGGATATTCAGACTATAAAAAGCAAGTTTAACTCGTTGTTTGGCAATGAGTTACGAGTATACACCTCGCCTGGTCGCGTCAACCTTATCGGCGAGCACACCGATTATAACGGAGGCTTTGTGTTTCCTGGAGCCATCGACAAAGGCATTTATGCCGCGATAAATCCTAACGGGACTGACAAAATCAGAGCCTACTCCATTGATTATCAAGCGATGAGCGAGTTCGGAATGCGTGAGGAAGACGCTCCGAAAGAGCCTTGGGCAAGATATATCTTCGGTGTAGTTCGCGAGATGCAGAAACGCGGTTTTAAGCCAAGGGGTTTCGACACCGTCTTTGCAGGCGACGTGCCTCTTGGAGCAGGAATGTCGTCGTCGGCAGCATTGGAGAGCACCTTCGCCTTTGCAATGAACGACATTTATGACTTAGGAATCGACAAATTTGAGTTGGCTCGTATCGGACAGTCGACGGAGCATAACTACTGCGGAGTGAAATGCGGCATCATGGATCAGTTTGCCTCTATCTTCGGAAAGAAAGGCCATCTCATGCGACTCAACTGCGCCACCATGGAATTCGAGTATTTCCCATTCGATCCTAAAGGTTATAAAGTGGTTCTGCTCGACACCGTGGTGAAGCACGAGCTGGCATCATCAGCATACAACAAACGCCGTGAATCGTGCGAAAACGCTTGCGCTCACATCGCAAAACGTCATTCAGAGGTAAAATATCTCAGCGATGCCACGATGCAGATGCTCAACGAGGTGAAAAACGAGATCTCGCAAGAGGATTACATGCGTGCGAAGTATGTCATCGGTGAGAAACAGCGCGTTCTGGATGTCTGCGACGCCCTGGAAAAAGGCGATTACACTACCGTCGGCGACCGTATGTACGGCACACATCATGGCATGAGCAAGGAATATGAAGTCAGCTGCGATGAACTCGATTTCTTGAACGACATCGCGAAAGAATGCAGTGTGACAGGCTCACGCGTTATGGGCGGCGGCTTCGGCGGATGCACGATAAACCTTGTAAAAGAAGGACTTTACGATAAGTTCATCGCCACAGCCAAAGAGAAATTCAATAAGAGATTTGGTCATGAGCCAAAGGTTTATGACGTGGTGATTTCTGATGGAGCACGACGTCTAGTTTAAAGTGTAAAGTTTAAAGTTTAGAGTAGTTTTAAAGTGGAAAGTTAAAAGATAAAATGAAACCAACATTATTAGTTTTAGCAGCTGGAATGGGTTCACGATATGGAGCCCTGAAGCAGATGGACGGTGTAGGTCCAAACAATGAAGCGATTTTGGATTATTCGATTTACGACGCCAAGCGCGCCGGATTCGGGAAAGTCGTGTTTGTGATTCGTAAAGACTTTGCCGAGGCTTTCGAAAAAGTCAACAGCAGCGCGAAATTCGGAATCCCAGTAGAATATGTGTATCAAGGACTTGAATGCCTTCCGAAGGGCTACAAAGTGCCTGAGGGCCGTGTAAAACCTTGGGGAACAGGTCACGCCGTGCTGATGGCCGCCAACGTCATCAAGGAGCCGTTCGCAGTGATCAACGCCGATGACTTCTATGGCAAGGAAGCATTTGAGGTGATGGCGAAATACCTCATCGAATGCGAAGGCAAGAAAGGCGCATACTCGATGGTAGCCTACAAACTCCAGAACACATTGTCAGACTTCGGCACTGTGTCGCGTGGAGTCTGCACATCAAACAGATGTAACTACCTGCAGACAATAGTCGAGCGCACTTCTATTGCGAAAACAGCTGGAGGTGCAGCATACACCGACGAGACTGGAGAACATCCTCTCCCACTCGACACCTTAGTATCAATGAACTTCTTCGGCTTCACCCCTGATTTCTTGGGTTATCTTGAAGATGGATTCAAGACATTCTTGGACGGTCCGGCACAGACTAACATCAAGGCTGAGTTCTACATCCCATTGATGGTCAACAACTTAATCAACGACAAGAAGGCAAAATTAAAAGTATTGTCGAGCGATGCCGTGTGGTTTGGCGTGACATATAAAGAAGATAAGCCGGATGTGGTGAAGAAGATACAGAACCTCATCGATAAAGGAGTTTATCCAAAGAATCTATGGTAATTTCCCATCCCGTCATTTCGACCGAAGCCGTCAGGCGGAGTGGAGAAATCTTAAAGTTATAAGTTAAAAATTTAATAAAATGGCAGAAAAAGTTGAAAACAAAAAGAATTACACCATTCCGATTATTGTGATGTTCTTGCTTTTCGGAATGATTTCGTTTGTGACGAATTTGGCATCACCGATGGGCGACATTCTGAAAAACCAGTTCAACATCCCGAACTGGCAAGGAACGCTTGGTGTTTTCGCCAACTTTATCGCTTACGCGGTGATGGGAATTCCTTCAGGTAACCTCCTTCAGAAGAGAGGTTATAAAAAGACGGCTCTCATCGCGGTAGCCGTAGGATTCATAGGCGTTGGCATTCAGACACTCTCAGGTGTGTTTGAGAGCTTCTTCGTCTATCTCATCGGCGCTTTCATCGCAGGTTTCAGCATGTGCTTACTCAACACCGTTGTCAACCCGATGCTTAACAAACTCGGTGGTGGCGGCAACAGAGGCAACCAGCTCATCCAGATCGGTGGCAGCTTCAATTCATTGATGGGAACAGCAGTTATCGTTATCACAGGATTGCTCATCCCGAGCATCGTGGATGCTAAGATCAGCGACGTCTTCCCGTTGATGTACACAGCTTTGGCCATCTTCGCCATCGCTTACATCGTCATCAAGAGAACTGATATTCCTGAGAATGAGCAGCGTGTCATAACACAAAAGCTCGACGACGGCAAAGGTCCGATGGCGTTCCGTCATTTCGTGCTCGGTGCTATAGGCATCTTCATCTATGTAGGTGTCGAGGTCGGCATCCCGAACGTCTTGCACAAATGGCTGCAGAATCCTGAGTTAAACATTTTCCCTGTTGGTATCCAGGCTGACGACGTCGCGGCATCGGTGGCTGCAACTTATTGGTTCTTAATGCTTATCGGTCGTCTGATTGGTGGTATCATAGGCAATAAAGTCTCTGCCAAAACCATGTTAACGGCAGTGTCGTGTCTCGGCATCATCCTGACGTTGTTGGGAATGTTCGGCCCTTCAACGATGGTGAAGATCCCTGCTTTCAACGGTGCCGCAGGATTCGGTCTCGTGAGCGTTCCGCTCAACGCTGCATTCTTTATGCTGATCGGACTTTGCACCTCTGTGATGTGGGGCGGCATCTTCAACCTCGCTGTCGAAGGTCTTGGCAAATACACTGAGAAAGCTTCCGGTATCTTTATGACGCTGGTGTGCGGCGGCGGTATCCTGCCATTGTTGATGAACGCCATCGTTGACGCAAACGGCGGCACTGGCTATCTCCAGAGCTACTGGGTGATTGTCGCCGGATTGGCCTACATACTGTTCTACGCACTTGTAGGATCAAAGAATGTAAACAAAGATATTCCTACGGAATAGTTAAAAGTTAAGAGAGGAAAGTTAAAAGAGCGCGAAGAGGACTTTGGAGTCGCTTCGCGCTTCTCTTTTAACCTTTAACTTTTATCTTTTAACCAATAATTTCCCTCATTTCCTTTTCTTTAGACTTCGCTTTCTCAAATAATCGCCATTGCGCTTTGGTGCGGACGAGGTTATGCTCGGGATATTTAATCTTATAATAGGTGTCGCCGTTGATGTAATCCGCTAAAAATCTTACGGTTTGCATGTATGGAAACAGCAACGCCGCATACGGAAGGTTTTCTTTTTCGATTGGAAGGAGAAAACCTTTCGTACCTTCAAGATATCCCTTAGTAAACGCATTGTAAATCTCCATATTGAAGCCGATATTATCGAGATTAGGATCGTCTTCGGCACCAGTGTTGGCTGCAGTTCTTAAGAAATCGCCGTAATCAGAGAAGACAAAACTCGGCATAACCGTATCTAGATCTATGATACACAATACATTACCTTCTTTATCGAAAAGCATATTATTGACCTTGGTGTCGCAATGACAGACACGTTTCGGAAGCTTGCCTTCACGATAAAGACGCTCTCCAAGGGTCATCTTTTCTTCACATTTGAATATTTCATCAAGATAATACTGGACTTCTTTGACGCGTCCTACCCTATCTTCAGCCACAGCATCGCGCAGTTGTTTCAGGCGGGACTCGATGTTATGAAAATCAGGGATAATCTCGCCAAGAGGTTCGTCAAGATCGGATAGAAGCGACTCGAACTCACCGAACGACTTGCCTGCAATGTATGAATATTCAGGCGTAACTGCTTGATATGTAATCGAATCGGGAACAAAAACCATCACCCGCCAATACTTCTCACCATCAAAATAATATGATTTCCCGGCATCAGCTTTCAAAAATTGGAGAGTGTTTTTGCCTTTTTTACGGATATGATTCGTCACCTTATTAATATTGTCCATTAGCATGTCGACATCCTGAAAAATGGCATTGTTGATGCACTGAAGCACGTATTTCGGCTTGTCGGAGCCATCGACAAACACTTTGTAAGTGTCGTTGATGAGGCCCTCGCCCATCGGTTTCACATCGGTCACTTTCCCAGTGATTTCAAACTTTGCGACAATATCGTTCAGCTTTTCCATGACAAAAATTTTTGTAAAAATAGAAATAAATATCATTCGAATGAAAAAATTTTGTAATTTTACATTTCAATTCGTTCGCAATGAAAAACAAAAAACTAACCGATTCTATTATAGCGATTTGTCTCCTTCTCATCGTCATGATGAGCGGTTGCAAAAATGATTGTAATTCCGGAAAAAACTACCGATTTGAAAACAATTGCATTGTCTTCGACGAGCCGCAACGTGTAGCTGGTCAGACTAGTATGCTTGGTTTTGCAGCCGAGCCTATCGAGAATGTCCGCATAGGCTTCATCGGATTAGGCATGCGCGGTCCGGATGCAGTCTATCGCATGACTTATATCGACGGCGTTGATATCGTGGCTTTGTGCGACCTCCTTCAGGAGAATGTAGATAAGGTTCAGACAGGCATCCTCGAGGCTAAAGGATTACCGCGAGCCGCTGAATATGTTGGCCCTACAGCATATCAGCAGCTATGTGAGCGCGACGACATCGACCTCGTTTATATCTGCACCAACTGGCAAACACACGTAGAGATGGCTGTTTACGCCATGCAACATGGCAAACACGTGGCTGTGGAAGTCCCTGCCGCCACCTCGGTAGCCGACTGTTGGAGACTCGTCGACGTCTCCGAGCAGACACGCAAACACTGCATGATGCTCGAAAACTGCTGCTACGACTTCTTCGAGATAACGGCACTCAACATGGCTAAGCTCGGCATGTTCGGCGAAGTGATTCATGGCGAAGGCGCATACATCCATAACCTCGAGCCGTATTGGGCTGAATATCAGGACAATTGGCGTCTCGACTACAACCAGAAACATAGCGGCGACGTCTACGCTACCCACGGACTCGGACCAATCTGCCAGGTCTTGGACATCCACCGCGGCGATAAGATGGATTATCTCGTCTCAATGAGCACTCCTTCATATAATGGCAAGGAGATCGCCAAGGAGATGATGGGCGTCGATCAGTTTGCCAACGGCGACATGACTACCACGATGATCGAGACTCACAAGGGAAAGACCATCTTAATCGAGCATAACGTCTACACATACCGTCCTTACAACAGACTTTATCAACTCACTGGTACTGAAGGCTTTGCAAACAAATATCCTATCGAAGGCTTCACCTTGATGGAGAAGAATCTTCCTGAAGGATTTCTTGAAGAAGGTCAGCGACTCAACGTCCACGGATTCGTACCTAAAGACGTTCGCGACAAGATCTTAGCGGAATATCTCCATCCTATTGCGAAGGAAATAGAAGAAAAAGCCAAAGAAGTAGGCGGTCATGGCGGCATGGACTTCATCATGGACTACCGTCTGATATACTGTCTACATAACGGACTGCCTCTCGATGAAGACGTCTACGACGCCGCTGAATGGTCATGCATCGGAGAGCTGTCGGCAGCATCAATAGAAAACCACGGCATGCCGGTGAAGATGCCTGACTTCACTCGCGGTGACTGGAATAAAGTTAAAGGATACAAACATGCTACCCGTCATTTCGAGTGAAGCGAAGCGGAATCGAGAAATCTCAAATAATGTAATGAGATTTATCCACTCCATACGGTCGGTCGAAATGACGAAACAAAACAAATATAGAATTACAAATTTTCTAAACTAAAAATAAAATATCATGAAGAAAAAATTCGTATGTCCAATTTGCGGTTTCGTTTATGAAGGAGAAGAAGCTCCTGAAAGATGCCCACAATGCAAACAGGTTGTTGAATGGAAGGTCCTCGATGAGAGTGCAGCTCTTAACTTTGTGACCGAACACGTTATCGGTATCGCCAAAGGCACCGGTGATGAGATGATCAAAGACCTAAACGCCCAGTTTATGGGAGAGGCAACCGAGGTCGGTATGTATCTGGCGATGGCTCGTCAGGCCGACCGTGAGGGATACCCAGAGATTGCTGAGGCTTTCAAACGTTATGCTTTTGAAGAGGCAGATCACTGCGCCCGTTTCGCAGAATTGCTTGGCGAGGTGGTTTGGGACACCAAGACCAACCTTTACAAACGTATGGTGGCTGAATGCGGCGCCTGCGAAGAGAAGATGCGTATCGCCCGCGTGGCAAAGGAACGTAACCTCGACGCCATCCACGACACCGTCCACGAGATGGCTAAAGACGAAGCACGTCACGGCAAAGGCTTTGAAGGACTGTATAACAGATACTTCAAATAGTTTACCGTTTACTGTTTACGGATTAGTACATGGGGCGAATGATTATTCGCCCTTTTTTATTTTATCCTTTTTGACAACCCAGTGTGAAAAATCAGCCTCCGCTTCGACCTTGTCTTCAATCTTATCAGGTAACGAAGGGAAGAAATCTATGCCGGTGATGGCTTCAACCTCATCGACGGTCATGGCATAGGTCGACATCGGACGCCGGCCGCCTACGTTTTCATATATGAAGCCGATAGTGTAGACGTTATCACCTTCTTTCTGCAGCAAGACCTTGAAAAACGCCGCCGGGACGACCACCTTGTTCACGCCGATGGTCTGATAGTCCTCTTCTACTATAGGCCCGCACACCACGTAGATACTTCCTTTCTGAGCTGCGAGGTCGCGCACCTGCTCCTCCAGATCTTTCCATGCCCCGGCATTGAGGTTACGGTTCTGCGGACAGATATTCGACAGATAAAACGACTCCCGCATCGCCTGTGGATCCCATTTCATGTCGGCGGCCGGCGCCATATGGCCTCGGTCCCACCCCGTGTTCTTGTAATCGTCAGTAGTCGCTGACTCATACTTAGGCACCATGGGATCGGGAACGAACTTCTTGGCTCGTGGCTCCTCGCCTGCCACCTCCACGTCGGTGAGCTCATAGGCCACCCAGTTCGGGATCTTCCAGTCGGCATTATATGAAACGGTATATCCTTTATGCACTATCACACGCTCGGTGCGATCGCTGAGAGGTGCAGGAATCTCTACGTTGTCGAGCTTCAGCTTATCTCGCGAAAAGATTATTATTGAAATTAATAATCCAATTATTAACAATAAGAACTTTTTCATACTAATAATTATATCCTTTTCCCATTGTCATCTTCTCAGTCGGATAATGTCCCAGGTACACTAATCCGAGGTTGCCGTCGATGGCGATCTTGTCACCCATCTGAATCTTATGTCCGTTGAGCTCGGCGCAATGTTTCTCATCGTTGACCATCAGCTCGACGCAACTCACCACACATACCTTTCCGAGACGTACCGCTGTGACAGCCGCATGCGACGTAGCACCACCACGAGCTGTAAGCAATCCATCGGTATCGAAAATCAATCCGATATCGTCAGGGACTGTATCAGGACGAACCAAGATGACGTTTTCTTTCTTATGCTCTTTTCGTAATGTCTTGATATCCAATTCATTAAATGCCACAAGACCATTCATCGCTCCACCTCCAATGCCCATGCCTCGACCTATCTGATTCATCTCCGTAGGCGACTGCACGAAGGCGTTCACGGTGTCTTCAAGCTTCAGGTCTTGGTCGCGAATCTGCAGGATGTGGAAGTCCTCAGGCTTATCGGATTCAAAGGTAAACTCCATCTCTTGCGGAGCGTAACCGAGGTCTTCAGTCAACGTCTTCGCGATGGAATATATCTTCTTATAAATCTCCGGAAGAGCAGTCTGCATCGACGGTCCCTCGAGGTTAGCGGCCTTACGCTGCGTCTCGCCAATAGGCAACGGCTTCACGAGTCCGCCCACGATGTCCTCACCCTGGCTGCGCATGGTGAAGTCGCCATACAGATGCACGCCCGGACGTTCACGATGCGGGTTCTGCGTGAACACTACGCCAGTGCCCGACACCTCGCTGATGTTACCGTAAATCATCTGCTGCACAATGACAGCCGTTCCCCAGTTCTCTGAGATTCCCAGATGACGGCGATATGCCAGCGCACGCTCGGAGTTCCATGAGTCGAACACCATGTTCACACATTCGATGATCTGCTTGAACGGGTCCTGTTCCAGCTCCACTCCGTGTTCCTTAAGGATCTCCTTGTAAGAATATGCCATCTCACGCATCTGCGCCACCTCGAAATCGACCTTCTGTTTGACGTTGTATTTCGATTTAAAACTGTTAATCTCTTCATCGAAAAAGTCACGATGTATGCCTTTTGCCATGCCCCAACTCTGTAAGAAACGACGATATGAATCCCAGATAGCCCAAGCTTTCTCTGGGTCTTCGGCGATCTTCTCGACGAGTTCGTCGTTCAAACCGACGTTGAGGAACGTATCCATAGCTCCCGGCATAGAGATAGCCGTTCCAGAGCGCACCGATACCAAAAGCGGTGCCTCCGGGTTGTTGAACTTACGACCCGAGATATGCTCCAGCTCTGCGATATATTTCTTTATCATTCCGTGAATCTCGGTCTGCAACTCAGGGATGGCATTAATGGTCTCATTACGACGGAAAGCCTCGGTGGTGATGACGAAACCCGGAGGCACCGGCATGCCCTTCAGATACAGGGTCTTCAGGTTGTTTGCCTTGTTGCCGATAAAAACCTGGTTATCGATCTTTGGCGTCGAGATCCAGAACGGACTGATCAGCATATCAGAGTTATACGTCATGATGTCGCTGATGAGCTTCGGGTTGAGCTGCGACTCCATCGTCCGTAACGAAGTCAAGATTCTACCTATGAAATTATCCAAAGGCTGCATCAGGAAGGCGTCGGAGAGCATGTCACGATGAAACTCCTCCGATTTCTTGCTTATCAAAGCAGCCATATCGCGCTCGTTGAGCTTATTCTCAGGGTCGAAAAGCTGCGGAATAACAACCTTCAGCGGATACTCATACGATTTCAAGAAGTACTTGATGATGATACGTCTGACGTCTTCCGCAATGAACTGGAAGATATTGATATACTGGCCAAACGAGAAGCTTCGCGAGGTCAACGAATACCTCAGCATGTCGAGTTTCGAGTTGAAACTCTGGTTGGTTATACCGTCGAGAGCCAGACCGTCGCGGAAATAACGCAAAATGATGTAAATCTGATTCAGCGTCCGCTCAGATATGTATTCGAGGTTGATGCTCTGCACCACCTGCTCCATGAGCTGCGTCGCCACACGTTCGAGCCTGAACGTCAAGCCCATAGCCTCGAATTTGTTCTCACGATATGTGCCATACATTGACGGAATTCCGATGGCGATATGACGTTTGTGATAGATATTTTCCCATCCTTCGCTGACCTCAGGGTTGAAGATTATCTCCTTCAGCTTGTTCATGAAGACATAAATCATGCTCAACGACTTGCCAAAGTTCTTTTCTTTATACACCTTTTCGAAATCGTCGATGTCCTTGTCGGGGATGAACGGGAAATTACGCAAGTACGCAAAAATATTGACACTTTCGAAGCTGTATTTCTCACGAAGATAAGCATAAAGGTCGCGGATGTCCATCAAACGCAAATGCTCCCGCTTATATGACTCCTCGTCGATATTGATCTTATCAGCAGCCTTCTTGATGAGATTTTCGTAGTCATCGCGTGAAAGCATCAGTATATCCTCGGGATTCAGACAAGATATCTCGCACATCGTCTGCACGAGGTTATGAACGTGAACGAAATACTCGCTCTCCATATCAATAGCCTCAAACACATTTTTCGGCAAGATAGGCTTCAGATCGTCAAGGTTGCCATCGCTCCAAAACCTAAATACATCGAAAGTCAGGTCGATAAGAGTGTTGTTACTCTCAGTATGGACCTGTTTTCTCAAGAAATGCACGAGTTTATCCTGACGAAGCGATATCTCATCCATATTAGTGGTGACGTTACGAATCTCGCCCTCCGCTCCTATCTCGTTGAAATACACCGGGAAGATACGCGAGAGCTGCTTCACCTTTTTATAATATGGCGAGATGTTAGAGTTCAATATTTTGGTGATCTCTCTCTGGAAAAGGTCGGTGTCGCTGATGAAGATACCACCCAGTTTAAGGTTGACAATCAACGACGAGAGCAGCTTGTCGAGAGGCGTCTTCGAGTATTCGATGAGCTCGAGCCACACTCGGATATTCTTGATATGGTCAGTGTTTACTGACAGTTGCCAGTCTTCGTTAACATACACATTACCCGGCGTGACGAAGCCGAACTCAATCAGTTGTTTCTCGAAATGATTGACTATCTCTTTCATCTCGGTAGTGTCGACATCAATGATTTTCTTACCTAAGGTAAGCTGAAAATCAAGCACTGCAGAGGTATAATTTTTCCGTAACTCCTTTGCCAGACTGAATATCGTATCGATGAACGGTATCAGTTCTTCCTGTGGCATCTCGTCGATGGCATCACGCATCATGCGATCCATGTTCCAAATCAGACGTTCGCGCTGACTCTCCATCCCCGGAAGGTGCAACAGATAAAACACATAATGAAACTTAGTGATGAAGTGGTCAAACAGTTTCTCTGACTCGGTGAAACGTTTTGCAACCTGTTCAAAATGAGGCATATCAGCAAGGACATCCCAACTCTTCGCTGCTTTCAGATTCTTATTCAGATCATTGAGATAAGGCTTTCCGACCTCATCAACTATCACTTTTTTCTCTTCATCAGAAAGGAGTTTCTCGTTATCCTTAACCCATTTCTCAACTTCCGAAGTCGACTGCCAATAACGATAGTTCTCCTGAAGCATTATCCTTAGCAGATGACAAGCCGAATCGGCGAATTTATCATCTTTTGCCACGCTGTCGAGATAACGCTCAGCATGTTTTGTGGCAAGGATATAACAATCTTTATTCGACTCAAATCTATCTTCTAAGATATTGAATGTCAATTTAATAAGATTTGAATGTTTCTGCGATTTAGTGTAAACCTGACCTGCAAATTCCAGCAAAGTGACAACTATGTTAAGCCTCAGTTTCATGGCCACTTCGGGTTTCAGGAGACTGCGCATCATCTCGAGAGGCAGTTTCAGCGTGTCGGCCGGCACATCATCTCTGGTATAAAACCAGAAATCGTCCATCAAAATCTTACGCAACTCCTCAGTCACAAAGGTGTGGTTCGACAGCGGATGATGGTATTCTGTGATGCACTCCTTAGCGCGCTTATTTATACCGAAGTAACTGGCGCTCAATGCGATAAATGCCTGATGCTCTTCAGGAATAAAGATGTCCTTATATCGTGTCTGCGCCAAATTTGCCTCCAGCGCCTGTGATTTGAATGTCTCGCTCATGATAAACTATTTTTCCAACTCCTCTTCAAGAAATTCGGCGGCATCGGCCACGCAGTCGGAGCATTCGCGAAGCACCCTGCCAGTACAGACGCCTTTCAGCATCTTACATTGCGTGGCACCATTGCGAAGCTGAAACTTATTCATAATCTGTTTCATGGCACGGATAGACTTCACTCTGTCGTCGGACGCCAGACTCAACACCATCCCAGCGCCTGTGATAGCGCCGCAAGTGCCTTCCATGTTACCCATTCCGAGGCCGAACGCGCTACCGAGGTTTCTTGCCGTCTCTTCGTCAAGACCAGCGAGGTCGCAATACGTGCAAAGCAAAGCCTGCGCGCAGTTATAGCCGCAGTTTTTCTTATCCACCGCTTCCGAAATTCTTGTTTTCATGATTTTATTTTTTGCAAAGATAATGTTTTTTCTCCAAATTCAATAAATATCTTTTCCTTTCCAAGCCTCCACCATAGCCAGTCAAAGAACCATCTCTGCCGATGACGCGATGACAAGGTGCTATGATGCTTATTGCATTGACTGCGTTGGCGTTAGCGACAGCACGGACTGAATTCGGCTTGCCAATTCGTTGAGCCAGTTCACCATACGAAATGGTATTCCCATAAGGAATTTTCAGCAATTCACTCCAAACTTTTTTCTGAAAATCAGTTCCGACAAATAATAATGGAATATCAAACTCACGACGTTGATTCAAAAAATATTCGTTTAGCTGTTGGCGAGCCATCTCTATAATGTCTGAAGAACCTTCAACAAAATTGGCATTCAAGATTCTTTGCAAACGTTGGTCTATTGAAGCACGCCGACGGCCATCAGCCCAATCGCACAGGCATAATTCTCCATCGAAAGAACCAAGAATCATTTCCCCGCAAGGGAAAAGATAGCGCATGATATTTATAATATTCCTGTTTTTCATTTATCGCTCCTCGAAGGTCACATGAACCAAATCGCCAAACGTCTTCCCTATCTTTTTTCGAATATCTTTCCGAATCCCTATAATAAAACAAGGTGTTCCCATTTTCACGATTTGTCCGTCATAAGGCTCGCCATCAAATGTTGCATGAACCGCCAAACGGCCTTTATCAAATATTTCCTTGATGTTAAATGGCACCTCGACGTATGCGGCATCCATATCCTCATTTTGGATGATAATCGCATCAAATTCAAACATTTTGCTCATATATAAACGATAATTTCTGCAAATTTATGAAAAACATCCAAAAATTTGTATATTTGCAGAATAAATTAACTTGATCGATTATGAAAATTTGCAAATTATTACCAATCATCCTTTTCTTATTAACCGGTAACCTATGCTTCGCTCAGATTCAGACCATCGAATGGCAAGGCATGCAGAGACAATATCTCGTCAAAACGCCTGAAAACTATGAATCATTGCCAGTTTTGTTCTTCCTTCATGGCTTAGGCGACAACATCAACCATGTCAACAGCGAGCATAACTTCCAACAGATTGCCAACCGTTTTAACTGGATGGTCGTCATCCCCCAAGCCATCAACGAAGGCAACGGCACGATGTGGAACGCAGCGCTTATGAACAGCACAATCGACGATTCCGGCTTCCTGATGGCTCTCCTCGACAGTCTGGCAGTGCAATATCCTATAAATCAAGACAGCGTGTTCTTCACCGGCTTCTCGATGGGAGGTTTCATGTCGCACCGAATGGCCATCGAACACGGCGACCGCATCAACGCCGCAGCACCAGTAAGCGGACTGATTACCTACGCCATGGCAAACCAAACTCCAGTGGCACCGGTGAGGTTGCTGCATATCCACGGAACCAGCGATAATGTCGTAGGCGACAACGGCTACTCGCAGTATTTCGGTTCCAACCTTGGACTTGGCGTAGATGCCATCCTCAACTACTGGAGAAACGCCAACAGCTGCACCGACGAGCCGATTATTGACTCATTGCCCGACACTCATAACGACGGCCTGAGGTTTGTGCAATACGTCTATCCCGGCACCAAAGAGCTTCGTTTTTTGAAGGTCATCGGCGGCACCCACAGCTGGTATCGAAATGCAAATCAATACGACATAAGCTACATAGATTATATTCACGACTTCTTTACAGGAAAAAACACGGTGAACAACGTCAACAACCCGACCACAGGTGAGTTGAAGGTGTATCCCAATCCCACCAATGGTCAGATAAAGATCGAGTTAGACGCCCCTACTACTATCGAAGTTATTGATATTAAAGGAAATACAATTATTCAAAAACAATTTGACGCTGGCATCGCCATGCTTGACCTACAAGGCATTGGCAATGGTATTTATTTCATAAAAAGCAACGGATTAACAGAAAAAATCATTTTAGAATAATTTTAATAAACTAAAGATTCATCATTATGAGAGATTTTATCGGAAAATGGCGTGTTGCCGAAATGTTGTGGTATAACGACAAAAAAGAAGATTTCGAATGGCTTAAAGTCGAGGATTTCCTTGCAAAACCTAATATTGACGATGATTACGCCATTGCTGCGAAGACCATCATGGAGTTCGACAACAGCAAGATCTATATGCTGGTGCCAATCCCGGAAGGCGTTTCACAGGAAGAGATCGACGAAGCCGTGAAATCAGGCGAGATTCAGCTCAAAGACGGCATGATGTACGCCGAATGCTACGACTGGAAGATCGAAAACGACAAAGCCTACTTCGATACCCAGGAAGAGGGCGAAGTAATGGGCGAGAAAGTCTCACCTTGGCATGAAATCGAAGAAGTCGGCGACATGATTGAACTCATGACGTTCCGCTTCACCAAAATATAGTCTTATCTTACAACGCGTGTGAACACCGGCGTTTCGTCGCCTACAACCGACTCGAAGATGACAATTCCCTCTTCGCATGGATTTATTGCATTTTTAGAAAATTTCATAAAAAATATAAAAAACGCTTCGTCATTCAACAGATTTTTATTACCTTTGCGTTTTGGATTAATAAGTTTGATTTTCAATTTTTGAATCATTAAATTTTAAATATAGGTAATATGGAAAAGATTAAAGTAGGTATCAACGGTTTCGGTCGTATCGGCCGTAACGTTTTCCGCATCTGCTGCGAACGTCCTAACCTCGAGGTTGTGGGTATCAACGACCTGACAAGCACCAAGGTTTTGGCTCATCTTCTGAAATACGATTCAACACAGGGCAAGTTCCCTGGCACAGTCGAATTCGATGAATCAGCATTGATAGTCAACGGCGTACGCGTCCCTGTCACAGCTGAGCGTGCTCCTATCAATATCAAATGGAGCAAGACTCCTGACGTAGTCGTCGAGTCGACAGGTATCTTCCGCGCTAAGGAAAGCAGCAAGGGCGGCTATGGCGACCACCTCAAGAACGGCGCCAAGAAAGTCATCCTCTCAGCTCCTGCTAAAGACACCATCGACGCTACCATCGTGGTCGGCGTCAACAACAACGACCTCACCGATGACATCGAGTGCGTGAGCAACGCATCTTGCACCACAAACTGCCTCGCTCCTGTCGCTAAGGTCCTCAACGACCGTTTCGGCATTGAACAGGGTTATATCACAACCATCCACAGCTACACCAACGACCAGGTGATCCTCGACGGTCCGCACAGCGACCTTCGTCGTGCACGTTCAGCCGCCATGTCGCAGATTCCTACCACAACAGGCGCTGCAAAGGCTGTAGGTATTGTGATCCCTGAGCTCAACGGCAAACTCGACGGCATAGCGGTGCGCGTCCCTACCCCAACAGGCTCTCTCGTCGACCTCGTGTGCACACTGAAGACAGAAGCCACCAAGGAACAAATCAACGCTGCAATGCGTGAAGCCGCTGAAGGTCCTATGAAAGGCGTCCTCGAATACACCGAAGATCCTATCGTGAGCTGCGACGTCATCCATAACCCACACTCATCGATATTCGATGCCGAAAGCACCATGGTGATGGGTAAGATGGTGAAGATAATGTCGTGGTACGATAACGAATGGGGCTATTCAAACCGTATGGTCGACCTCATCGAGATGATGAAGTACTAAATCATATAAAATAAAAAAGCCGCTCAATCGAGCGGCTTTTTTTTATTTGATTTTGTTGATGAGATCCGGCAGCATTCTCACGCATGCCATCTCTCTCCATTTCTTCTTGGCCTCCATGGCCGGCATTCCGAAGTATGTCACGCCAGGCTCAGTGTCTTTATCGACAGCTGTGTAAGCCAAGACAGTAGTGCCCTCAGCAATGACAAGGTCTTTGTTGATTGCCGACATCGACCAGATCGACACGTTGTCCTTCACTCTCGACACTCCGCCGATAGCGCAGTGTGCTCCGAGGAAGCAGTTCTTACCGATCTTTGCATCGTGGCCAATCTGGACGTGGTTATCCATCTTGGTGCCTCTTCCGACGATAGTGTCGCTGGTGACTCCGATGTCGATGGCGCACAAAGCTCCGACTTCGACATCGTCTTCAATTACCACACGACCACATGACTCGAACTTCACCTGACGATCCTTACCGCGATGCTGGAAATAACAAGCATCGGCAGCGATGACTGAACCGCTGTTGATGATGACGTTGTCACCGATGACAGTCCAATTGTTGATGGTCACGTTGGCATGGATGATGCAATTCTTGCCGATTTTCACGTGATCTGCCACGAATGCTCCCGGCTCGATGATGGTGCCTTCACCGATCTCGGCTTTAGGACTTACCATCGCTGTTGCCGGCTCGAAACGACGATACGACAAGATAACCTTGTTGAATGCGTCGAACGGACAGTCGTGGACGATGAGAGTCTTACCCGCCGGACACTCCACATCAGCAGTGTTGATGATGATGACAGTGGCAGCAGAGTTCAGCACTCTCTGATAGTATTTCGGATGATCGACGAAAGTGATGTCGCCAGCCTCAACCTCATGAAGCTCATTGAGCCCCGTGATGACTTGATTCTGGTCACCGATGACCTTGGACGCGCCAATGTAATCAGCGATGCACTTTACCGTCGTTGCTGGTTCAATTCTCATATTATTTTACTCTCTAACTCTTTCTGCGTACTCACCGGTACGTGTGTCAACTCTAATCTTATCGCCTGTGTTGATGAACAGAGGAACTCTGACCTTGGCGCCTGTCTCAACGACAGCCTCTTTCATGGCGTTGGTGGCTGTGTTACCCTTCTCGCCCGGCTCTGTGTAAGTTACCTCGAGGACAGTCTTCACTGGAAGTTCAGCGAAAAGAACTGTATCGGTCGATGTGTCGAAGATAACGTCGCAAACGTCGCTTTCCTTAAGGAAATCAACACCTGTAATAAGATCTTTCATAAGAGGGATCTGCTCGTAGTCTTCCTGATTCATGAAAATGTAATCATCACCTTCCTTGTAAAGGTACTGATACTGACGATGCTCAACGCGAACGTCTTCAAGTTTTTCACCGATATCGAAACGGCGCTCCAATGTGCGACCGTCAACCACGCTCTTCAGCTTAATACGCATGATAGTGTTACCTTTGCCCGGCTTCACATGCTGGAAATCGACGCAAAAATAAAGTTTACCATCCATTCTGATGCAGCTTCCAATCTTAATGTCTTGTGAGTTAATCATATTACGTAAATTTTAAATTATTCAAAAATCGGCGCAAAGATACAAATTATTTTTTAATTAATAACAATATCTTTTAAAATTTCGTTCTCAACCTTTGAATTCAACTTCTTCAATAACATCGACTTGGCGTATAAAAGCTCGTTTCGCAACGAATCGGCATCGACTTTTACGTAAAAAATGCCGTTTTTGACGCTGGTACTCAAGGTGTGCGCCGCAATGAAATCCCCGACGACGTCATTCCAGGAATTCAGAATGGTCTGCTCATCCAATGCGCTATCTCTATGATTATCATGATAAAACGCCTTTATGGCATCGCCTAACGTTGTCATATTCGGATCACTCATCGCTCTTTATCTTTCCTTGTTCAACTTCAAAAATCTTATGATTTCCATCAATGTTATCCAAAAGATATTGAATCCTTTGTCGTTGAGTATCAGTGATAAACACCTGTCCAAAATAATCGTTTCCAACCAATTTCACGAGTTGTGCCACACGATTATCGTCCAACTTATCGAAGATGTCGTCCAAAAGCAAAATCGGCTTAAAACCAATCTTCTGATAGTTGAAATCAAACTGAGCCAGCTTCACCGCCACCACGAACGACTTCTGTTGCCCTTGCGAGCCAAACCTCTTAACTTGATGATTATCAATCAAAAAGCTCAAATCATCTTTATGGATTCCAACATTGGTATACGACGAATATCGGTCTTTCTCCTGACTTTCCTGCAAGAGCTGCTCCATTGGCTTGTCGTGAAGCGCACTTTCGTAAACGATGTCGACCTTCTCCGATGTGCCTGAGACAATATCATAATATTTCTGGAAGATTGGCATGAAATCCTTCAGAAATGCCTTTCTTTTCTCATAAATCGGGGTAGCATAACGCACGAGCTGTTCATCCCAAAGCGACAGCAGACTCGCATCGAAATAACGGTTTTCCCAGAACTGTTTCAGCTGGGTGTTACGTTGCGCCAATACCTTGTTGTACTGCAACAAATCGCCGAGATACACCGAGTCGAACTGCGATATCACGCCGTCGATGAATTTCCTGCGTAAATCGCTGCCGTCGTTGATCAAATCGCGATCGTAAGGCGAAATCATCACCATCGGAATCTTGCCGATATGGTCGGCCAAACGCTCGTACTCTTTTTTATTGCATTTAAACGACTTCTTCGTCGCATCCTTCTGTACACATGAGATAGTCTGCGTTTCGTCGTTATCGGTCACAAAATCGCCATGAATGGCAAAGAAATCCTGCCCATGACGGATGTTTTGCTTGTCGGTGGTCGTGAAATAGCTCTTGCAGAAAGCGAGGTAGTAAATAGCATCGAGTATATTGGTCTTGCCTGCTCCGTTAAGCCCTACGAAGCAGTTGATTTTCTCCGAAAACTGCAGGTCGGCTGACTCACAGTTTTTGAAATTCGTCAACTTTAACTCTTTGAGAAACATTTACTTACCTATTTTTGCAAAAACGGTCCAGATTTGTCGAGATAGTGATATAATTCGGCGAACCGTAGATGTGCATTTCCGATCTTGAATAGTTGATGCTGAACTTCCAGATATTCACCCCCACGCCATACGAGAATCCGCACATGCCTTTTCTTGTCGGAGTCTTGAGATTCTGCCTCATCCCGTAGTTGTAAGCAGCACGCAGCACCAGGTTCTTCCCGATGTAAATCTCGCCGCCGAACACTATATGACGCATCATATTATCGGCGAAACTGGCAGCGCCTGACTTCTTTTTCTTTGTCCCGGTTATCGGGTCGATGTTGCCCTCCAAATCAAGAGGATCGTCGTATGTCAAATCCCATTTCTGGATGTTTTCGTAGACTATGCTGAACAGGAACGGCACGTGTTCCAAACGCTTCGAAACACCTGCCGACAAACGGAATGGAAGCTTGTTACGGTCGCCTTCAAAGTTCGAATACAACTCGTAACCTATATTTCGTGCCGTCGCCGAGAACATCCACCCGCTTTCAGTCCTGTAGCTGCCGGCTACATCGACCGCGATAGCGAATGTCTTATAACGCTCGTACTGTATTCCGGCAAACTTCACGTTGGCACCGATGCTCCAATTCGGAGTGAGTTGTCTACCCCATCCTATCATCACATTGAAATCTGAGGGCGAAAACGTACCTCCGTCAACATTTCCTTCCTCATCGGCATATTTCATCTTGCCATAGCTATGATACATCACAGAGCCCGAAAAAGTGCCTATTTTATCGAATGTTCGACCATATTGCACCATGGCATGACTGATATCGGCATAATAGTTGACGTAAGATAGCACGATATCGTTGTGCATCTCGCCGTTTATCAAGGCAGGATTGTAGACTCCGAGTTCGATGTCGTTGTCGTAAATCGACAGATCGGTATTGCCTAAAGCAGCCACCCTTGCCGAACTCGTCATGTCGAGAAAACTGTATGCGCCATTCGATGTTTGTCCTTGAATATCAACGACAAACATTGCCAATAGGAACATTATAACCAGTAATCTCTTCATATGTTTAATTGCCAACAGCCAATGGCCAAAAGCTAAAGTTTACTTTTCAAGTAATCCTAATCCCATTTTATTGATACTTCCAGCCTCGTTGAGCTTTTTCGCCAGTTTATCAAGGATTCCGTTGACGAATATCTTACTCTTCGGGGTGCTGAAATACTTCGAAATCTCGATATATTCGTTCATAGTAACCTTCACCGGGATGAACGGGAAGCACACGAACTCGGTGAGAGCCATCTTCAGGATTATCATGTCCATCAGGCAGATACGCTCTTTCTCCCAGTTGTTGGTGTTGTCGGCGATAAGCATGCCAAACTCCTCGTTGTGGTTGATAGTCTCACGGAACAGGTCCTGAATAAACTTCTCGTCGGCGTTAGGCTCGGCAGTGTCGGTCTTGTAGATCGAAGGCAGCTGCGAGTTCACGTCGAAGTTCTTCATCTTGCTGAAGAATTCGATGAGCATAGAGCTAACTAAATGATAATCATCGACAAAGTAAATGCTCTTGTCTTCATAGAAGTCCTGCAACACATCCAGATCGGCGAAATAATTCGTAATCATCTCTACGATAAACTTCCTGTCGGCCGCAAAGGTATCGGTCTTATCTGCCATGTATTTCTTGTATTCCGGCGTCTCACGCATCATGGTGTAGTATTTCTTCACCACTTCCTGCGGATCGTCGGCCCAGTTAATCTTCAGCGCAGCCTCGTGTTTCTTGAAATCGACATTGTCTTCGATGAGGTTGAGCAGACGGTTGTTGACGTACTTCAGATTCGGGTGCAAATCATCGTAAGTCGGGATGTATTTATGTTTGTTTTCTGTGATTTTATTCTCCGCAAAACGTTTAGTTTCTACGAGAAACGACAACTGCCAAATAAACAGCTCATACAGCTTGTCGACGCTCTCAAGCAGATTTTTAATTCCGTTACTGATGTTGGTCTCGCCCGACTCGATATATGCGTAGAGCGCTTGTAACACCTTGATTCTCAAAAATCTTCTGTTTAACATAATCCTTAATTGATAAAAAATTCAGTCTGCAAAAATACAAAAATTATCGTTTCAGTAACATTCTGAACAATATATTAAAATCTTTCAAAACCGTGTAGTCACGGGCATAGATGACATTCAATCGATTGCGTGCCTCGTCATCAAGATCGCCTTCGAACATCGACGCAGGGTTGTATATGCCTTTCTTGATCTTCGGAAGTCTCTGACCGTCAACGATTTCAGTCGGACAATAGCCCACCCAGGAATATCCACCGAATAACACCTTGAAGCAATCGACCAAGAATTTGAATGGCTTTTTGACAAACCACACCGCAAATATCCAGAAAACGATGCCAAAGAACGATAGCGAGAAGTCGAGAAGACGTTTCTTTCGCCTGTTCTGAATGGTGTTAATTGTACGAATATCAACGGTATAGAGGTCTCCGCGCGTGTTGATGGAGTTACTTCCAATGATCGACAAAGTGTCGACCGGCGCGATCTTATAATCGAGTTTGCTGGCATGCCATTCCACCATCTTATCGATGATTTCCTGGTGTGTGATGTCTTTTGAGCAGAAAATTATCTCAGTAATCTTGTAGATGCCAATGATATCAGGTACTTGCTCTATATTTCCAAGATAATTTTCAGGAATCTCCATACTGTTGTTCGGTGCCACCAATCCGATGAAATCAGGTTTGATGGAAGTGCTCTTCAGAAGCTGTTCAACACGCTTTGTCTCATCGGTATTTCCTATCACTAAGAAGCGTTTCTTTGCATTTCTACCATATTGGAAATCAGCGAGTTTAAGTATGTAACCTAAAGTTCTACTTGAAGTCATCTGAAGCGCCATCCATATCGTTCCAAAGAGTATCAAAGCTCTAGAAAAACGCAGTCCTGTCGGAAGCAGAGCGTAGAGCATAAGGATAAGGATGCTGCCTAACATTATGCCTCCAGCTGCCGGGGCGATGCGGTATGGCTTATCGTAACCGCCGGTAAAATATGCGGTAATCAGCCATATCAGGATGTATATCGGCAAGATTATCGTAAACAACGGCGTTATCGGATACGACCCTATGCCGTCGTAAATCATGTAATGTCCCCAGAAATAGCTGATAGTTGCAAGTCCTGAGTAGCCTAACACCACATCGATGAGAGGCATATAAATCTTACCGAGGAACTGCGACATCAAAGCGAGAAAAGCCCTGAAATATATGGCCAAGTTGATGACAAACGAGAACAGCCTCGCCCTATGCTGACCGAAGTGTTTCTTCGCGAAAATCTCCATCGCCTTGTAAAACACCAACACGTAGTTTACGCTGGTTTTCTTGGTGCTTTCGCCTTTATAATGTATGATTCGCGTCTCCGGGAAATAGTAGTTTTTATATCCCGCTAAGGTGATACGATATGACAGATCTATATCCTCGCCGTACATGAAGAACGTCTCGTCGAGAAGTCCGCATTTATCAAGGGTTTCGCGGCGCATGAGCATATAAGCGCCTGCCAAGATATCAACGGAGTTGACCTCGTCGACCGGAAGATATCCCAGATGATATTTCGAGAAGCGCCTCGAATGCGGGAACAGCTTCGATAGTCCGAAAATCTTATAGAAAGCCGTCATCGGCGTTGGCAGTCCGCGCTTCGACTCAGGCAGAAACTGACCCTTACCGTCTACCATCTTCACTCCGAGGCCGCCCGCATCGGGATGCGAGTCCATGAAAGCCAAGCATTTGCTGAAGGTATCGTCCTCAACGACAGTGTCGGGATTTAGTAGAAGCACATACTCCCCTGTCGAGATCCTAATCGCTTGATTATTAGCCTTCGCGAAGCCCACATTGTCTTTGTTGGCGATGACTTTAACCTCAGGGAACTTCGCCGCAAGCATTTTCAGAGAGCCGTCGACTGAGTTATTGTCAACCACAAATACCTCACCGTCAATGCCTTGCATGGCACGACGCACCGAATAGAGGCACTGCTCGAGGAAATGCTCGACATTGTAGTTGACTATGACGACTGAAAGCTTCATATATTTTAAACTGCAAAGATACGCAAAATATTATTGCGATGATTTTTTATTTTATAAAATAATTTCGTTATCTTTGCGCTTTATTTGATGAATGGACTTGAATAAAACGATACGGTTGGGAATTATGCTCGACGGCGACGCCGTCGAGCAATGGCAGTTTGACACTGTTAAATTATTGATTGACAACGGCATAGAATTATCATTGATAATCAAAAACGGTGATGAATCGAAGCCATACAAATCGTTTTTCGACAAGGTCTGTCACTACCCCTATCGCCAAATCTTATTCAGGATCTGGCACAGATATTGGTTTAAACCGGAAGCAAAACGTCATATTAATTGGTCGAATGGGATTTCTCCACTCCACTGCGCTCCGGTCGAAATGACGGTAATGCCAATCTACAAAGGCATTTCCACATATTTCAGCGATGAAGATATCGAAAAAATCCGTTCCTACAACCTCGATTTCATCCTGCGTTTCGGGTTTGATATCATACGCGGCGAAGTTTTGAAGAGCGCAAAGTATGGTGTTTGGTCGTATCATCATGACGATGAACGAATTGTGCGTGGCGGTCCTCCCGGATTCTGGGAGTTCATGCGTAAAACTCCTGCCAACGGCGTCATACTACAGCAACTCACCGATGAGTTGGATAAAGGATTGATAATCAGGCGATTACAATTCGACACAGTCTTACATTCATACAAAGCCCATCTGAACAGGCTATTGCTTGAATCGGAGGTGTTGCCGTTACAGGCATGTAAAGACATGATAGTCAATGGAAAATTCGAGCCGGAGCTGTCGCAGTCGAAGGCCCCGATAATGCATCCGCCAAAGAACTTCCAGATGCTAAAATATTTCTGGCTGTGCTTATGGCGCAAGGTGGCATATCACTGGAATGACCTGTTCCGACAGGAAGATTGGAACGTGGGCTATTATACCACGCCGACTGACATCCATTGGCTGAAGCCACCGAAATCGGACTACTTCGCCGACCCGTTTATCATTTCAAATGACAACGACACATACCTGTTTTTCGAATGGTTCTCAAACAAAAACGGCAAGGCAGATCTGGCTGTAGCCAAGAAATCGGAGAATTTCGAAATATATCATAAAATAAGCAGATTCCCTGAGCATCGCTCTTACCCTTATGTATTTGATTATCAAGGACAAATATACTGCATCCCTGAGTCAAATCAGACAAATAAGGTGTCGCTGTATCGTTTCGATAACGACCAATTGACATTCGACTGCGACCTCTTGCAAGGCCGATTCGTTGATACCACCCTGTTCATTCACGACGGCAAGTTCTACCTGTTTACCACGCCGCAGAAACATCCTCACACCCATCTGTTTGTGTTCGTCGCCGATGATTTACGCGGTCCGTATCGCCCACATTACAACAATCCTGTCAAGGTCGACTGCAGCAACTCACGCATGGCCGGAACGATACAAAATATCGATGGAAAATTGGTTCGTCCAGCGCAAAACAGCACCTTGCATTATGGTTCAAGTATTACTTTAAATAAGATAGTTCAATTATCTGAATATCAATATATTGAAGAAATAACAAAAGAGATAAAACCTTTTAAAAATACGCCATATAACAAAGGCATACACACCATCAACAGCGATGGCGAGATAACGGTGTTCGACGCCAAACGTTTCACATTCACATGGCAAGGTTTTAAGCAACAAATTCGACAAAAGAGGAAAAAATGATAAAGAAGATATTCGGCACTTTCGGCACTCAAGCTCTCAACGCCATTTGCAACTTTGTGACGTTGTGGTTCGGCACGCATTACCTTGGCGCAGAGGCCTGGGGCATCGGCGGCATAGTGCTTCTCGACGTGTCGATACTCCTCATCGGCGTTGAGTTTTTGGCAGGTAGCGGCTTGGTTTATTTCACTCCCAGAAAATCCTATCGTACGCTGTTTAAGATAACGTATATCTGGTCGGCGATTATCGTTGCTCTATACGCTTTAGCGATATATATCTGCTCCTTTATTCACACAGGCTTTGAGTTCATACCCGAAGGCTATCACGGCATTGTGTTGCTGCTGGTTTTCATATACAGTCTGCATAACTTCAACCTCACCACCCTACTCGGAAAAGAACGTGTCGGCACGAAAAACATATTGTTTATCATACAGTTCTTGACACAGATGAGTTCGATGCTGTTTTACATCTTCGTCCTCAATATTCGCAACGCCGATGCCTTCATCTTCTCTCTTATGACGGGCTACATCGTCGGTTATCTCTCTGGCTTGACGCAGATCTGGCCTTACCTGAAGGACAAAGGCAACGACTCGATACGTGAGACAATCCGTGAGATGTTCAAATTCGGCAGTATAATACAGATGTCGACGCTTGTCTCGATGCTCAACCGTCGTCTCAGCTTCCTGATTATCAAGAGTTTCTGGGGTGATGCCAAGGTCGGAGTGTATAACGCGGCCTCACAGGTGTCGGAAGCTCCTAAGATGATCGGACAAAGCATCGCAATGGTGCAATTTTCGAAGATTAGCAACCTGACCGACAATGAGTTAGCGGCCAAAATCACCGTTCAACTGCTTAAAATCGCCATGGTGCTGACAGCGATCTGCATCTTCATAGTGTGCATCATCCCTACCAGCGTCTATTCCTGGCTCTTTACAGCCGATTTCGCGGCAATGCGCGTGGTGATGATAGCTCTGGCACCCGGAGTTGTCTTTATGGCCGCAAACACCGTGTTTTGCCATTATTTCTCCGGCGTCAATATGCCAAAATATAATCTCTACGGTGCATTAGTCGGGCTTATAGTTACAATTCCGTCGCTCTACCTCTTGATACCGCCTTTCGGAATGGTCGGTGCAGGTATTGCTGCATCGCTAACTCATTTAGCTACAATTATTTACCAGTGGATCGTCTTCAAGAAAATCAATAAAACCTCCGCCAAGGAGCTGTTGGTGACAAAAGAAGACGTGAAAGCTTTGGTTATAGGGATTAAGAATGTTTTTTTGGCTGATAAGCAGTAATAATCACTGCACTGAGAATCAGAACTATACCTATTGCAAGACGAACGCCGAAAGGCTCGTTAAAGACAAATATTCCGATTAAAACGGCTGTCAGAGGTTCCAATGCTCCGAGGATTGCTGTGGGTGTCGCTCCCACGTATTTCGAGGCATAAACCATCAAAACGAGCGACAAAGTTGCTGGAACGACGGCAAGCCATGTGGCATAAAACCAGCTCACAGCATTGTGAGGCAGTCGCAAAGGCTGTCCGGTAAGCCAAGCAAACACGGCCATACCGATAGCGCAGTAAAGCACCACATAGAAGTTTATCTTAAACGATGACATCTCAAGCGGACAACGGTTCACTACGATGATGTAGATTGCATAAGTGAGGGCCGAAACAAGCACCAGAATCACGCCAAGAGTGTCCAAAGTGCCGCCCGCATCGCTCCAATAAAGCAAAAGCACGCCAACCAACGACAAAATGATGGCTATGACAGTCTTAAAGCCTGCTTTCTCTTTGAAAAACAGACCCATTATCACCGCCGTCATGATTGGATAAGTGAACAAAAGTGTCGATGCCACACCTGCTGCAATATATTGGAAGCTGAAATACAGCGTCATCGAAGAAGCCGTAAAAAGCAGTCCAAGAGCTGTAAGCGTTCCGAACTCACGTTTAGTCACTTTAAGGTTTTCCTTCCTGATAATCAATATGATAGAGATGATAATCCATGCCATGCTGAAGCGGCTGAAAAGCACCGAGTTGGTGTTCATGCCCTGCTCGTAGAGCTTCAAGGCTCCAAGAGGATTTGTGCCATAAAACACTGCTGCAAGAATGCCGCATATGGTGCCGAAAAATTTCTTATTTGAGGTTATCTTCTCCATTTTCCATTAAAAAAACGGGCAAAAGTACGAAATTTGTGGAATTCGTGTTGAAAAAATCTTTTATCTTTTCACTTTTATCTTCTAACTTTTTTTATTATTTTTGCAAAAAGATTTTTTTGAGAACATGGCGGAAGAAATTATTGACGATAACGTATTGGAAGACAACGAGTTAGATTTTACCACAAACGTAAATCCGGTTGATTATAATGACGATGCGATTCAGCATCTGTCGTGGAACGAGCATATCCGTAAACGTCTGGGAATGTACATCGGCAAGGCGGGCGACGGCTCAGCTCACGACGACGGCATCTATATCCTGTTGAAAGAGATCGTCGACAACAGTATCGACGAGTTCAACATGGGTGCTGGAAAAGTCATCGAGATCGACATCAACGACGGCAAGGTACGCGTTCGCGACTACGGACGTGGCATCCCTCTCGCCTCTCTCAAAGACTGTATGGGACAGATGAACACCGGCGGTAAGTACAACACCGGTGCATTCAAGAAAGCCGTGGGTCTCAACGGCGTGGGTGCAAAAGCCACCAATGCAGCCTCGTCATATTTCCGCGCACAGGCATTCCGCGACGGCATGACGAAAGTCGTGGAGTTCTCAAAAGGTGAACTGCTGTCAGAATCAGACATCATCCCTACCGACCAGAAAAACGGCACAGAGATAACGTTCGTGCCCGACGCCGAGCTGTTTGGTAACTACCACTTCCTCATGGAATACGTCGACGAGATGGTGTGGAACTACGCTTTCCTTAACAGCGGCCTCACCCTCATCCTCAACGGACAAAAATATCACGCAAAGAACGGCCTCCTCGACCTGCTGACACGTAAGATCGGCAAGCTCGAGACCTGCGCCTACCCTATCATACACATCAAAGAAGGCGACTTTGAATGCGCCTTCACACACTCCAACGTCACGTCGAACGAAGAGTATTTCTCATTTGCCAACGGCCAGTACAACCCTCTCGGCGGCACGCATCTTAACGTGTTCCGCGAGGCTATCGCTAAGACTATCAGGGAGTTCTATAACAAAGAATACGAGACATCCGATATCCGCAGCTCGTTTATCGCTTCGTTGTCAATAAAAGTCGATGAGCCCGAGTTCGAAGGTCAGACGAAGACGAAATTCTCGTCAAACTACATGGACAAAGAGAGCGAGACGACCATCCGTGCGTATATCACCGACATTATAAAGAGGCATTTCGACAAGTTTTTGCACATGAATGGCGACGTAGCCGAGGCTTTGATGCGCAAGATCATCCAGAATGAGAAAGAGCGCAAAGGCATGGCAAACATCAAGAAACTCGCCCGCGAGAGTGCCAAGAAAGTCAGTCTCAACAACAGAAAACTCCGCGACTGCCGCATACACTACAACACCAACCAGGAAAAACGTCTCGAGTCGACGTTATTCATAACAGAGGGCGACTCAGCATCAGGCAGCATCACCAAGAGCCGCGACGCTCAGACACAGGCGGTGTTCAGCCTCCGCGGTAAGCCGTTGAACTGCTACGGCCTGACGAAGAAAATCGTCTACGAAAACGAAGAGTTTAACCTCCTGCAGGCAGCTTTGAATATCGACGAATCAATAGAAAATCTTAGATATAATAACATTGTCATCGCCACCGATGCTGATGTCGACGGCATGCATATCCGTCTGCTGATGCTAACATTTTTCCTGCAGTTCTACCCTGATGTGGTTCGCGGTGGACACCTCTACATCTTGCAGACTCCATTGTTCCGCGTGAGAAATAAGAAAGAGACAAGATATTGCTACACCGACGAGGAACGTGTCGACGCCATCAAATCGCTCGGCGCTCATCCCGAAATCACGAGATTTAAAGGTCTCGGCGAGATCTCACCCGACGAGTTCAGCTATTTCATCGGTCCGAACATGCGCCTTGAGCCTATCATCCTGCGCCACGACATGACGATTCCTGAGCTTCTGAAGTATTACATGGGCAAAAACACTGACCAGCGTCAGAAGTTTATCATTGATAATCTTAGAGTTGAGGACGATTCGAATATCGACAAGTTGGATTGATCCGACTATTTGAACTTCAGTTCTTTTTTCCACTTTTTCCAATCCGGCATCATCTCTTCCATGAGATTATAGAAGCCTGTCTGATGGTTGAAGTACACGAGGTGGCACATCTCGTGAATGATAACTTGTCGGATGCAGTTTTCGTTAAGTTTTATCAGCTGTAAGTTAAGGCTGATATTGCCTTTTCGTGAGCAGCTACCCCACCTCGACCGCATGTCACGGATGGAGATTTTTGCCGGTGCCACGTTGTATTTACTAAATTTCCCGATTATAGACGGAAGCAGTTCGCTGATAACAATTTTCGCCTGGTTTCTGTACCATTTCATCAACGTACGCTCAACATCATCAGGGCTTTTGCAGTTGACAATCATCGTGTCACCTTCTATCAAAACGGAGTTTCTTCTGCTTTGATTAACCTGAAGCATATATTGTTCACCAAGATAATGGTGGATCTCACCCGAAACGTATTTTTTTCGTTGATTTTCAGTGGTTTGTAGCTTGTCGTAATGATTAAAAATCCATCTATGGTGTTGATTAAGGAAAGCTAACATATCGCTTTCGCGGTAAAGCAGTGGCGCCTTGACCTCTATCACGCCGTCGCGACGTATCTTAGCGGCCACGCTCCGTCGATGCATGCGTTTGAACTCGTAGCGGACTTCCTTCCCTTTTATGATGGTGGTTTTAATCATAATTATGGAACTTTTCTGATTGATATCAGGATCCCTACTAAATTCTAAAATCCAGTTTTTTTACGATATCTCCAGCTATCATCGACTCCATGCCAAGCTTTTCGGCGGCTTTGTCGCCTGCTCTGCCGTGCATGAAAACGCCAATGATTGCTGCCTCTTCAGGAGTGTAACGCTGAGCTAAAAGCGACAAGATAATGCCTGTCAAGACATCGCCGCTGCCAGCTGTTGCCATGCCTGGGTTGCCAGTCGAATTGAAGAAACAGCTGCCGTTCGGGAAAGCTATCGAGGTGTTAGCTCCTTTCAAAACTATTATGATCCTATACTTGGCAGACATCTCCCGCTGAAGTTCAAGACGTTGCTGCGAGTTGTCGGTCTTGCCAAACAATCGCTCAAACTCCTTCGGATGCGGCGTGATGATAGTGTTTTCAGGCAAAAACGCCAGCCATGTTTTGTTTTCAGAAATGATATTCAAAGCATCTGCGTCAAGAACCATTGGCACCCGAGCCTCTTGAATGAGACTTTTTAAAGCATTTACAGTCTCTTCAGCCTTGCCCAATCCAGGCCCCACTCCTATTGCGTTATATGGTTGCAAATCAGGAACTTGCGAGAAACAATTCTCCGACTCATCAACGCTTATCATCGCCTCCGGCAGATAAACCTGCAACGGCAACATCGCCAACTTCGGCAGATGTGTGGTCAATAGGCCTACTCCTGAGCGCAAACAGGCCTCCGAGGCCAACAACGCGGCCCCCGTTTTGCCAGTCGAGCCGGCTATCAGCAACGCATGACCATAAGTGCCTTTGTGCGAATGTTTGCCGCGCTTGTGCAGCAACGGCCTCACAACATCGGCTGTTGTGTAAAAATTCGCTGTCTCCAAATTTTCAATATAATCTGGATGGATTTTGATGTCCAAGACTTCCCATTTTCCTACAAACGGCTCATTTTCGGGATACAGAAACGCCATTTTCGGGAATTGCATCGACACAGTGTAATCCGGTCTGAAAATCACACCGCAGTTGTTTATCGAATCGCCATTCAATCCCGACGCAATGTCAATAGCAATTCTAACTGCTTGATTATCATTTAAATGAGTCACCAATTCCGCCGCCAATCCATCCAGCGGACGGCTCAAACCGGAACCAAACAGTGCGTCAACAATTATTTCATCGTCTGAAATCTTCGGAAAATCGTCTTTCGAGAAAATATCAAACATCAGCACATCCGGAATCTCCTTCAAACGCTGATAATTCACCTCAGCATCATGACTGAATTTGTCACTCACATGAACGATATAAACCTGGGCAAAGATATCATTTGTTGCCAGCAAGCGTGCCAAAGCCAAACCATCGCCGCCATTGTTGCCCATACCACAGAAGATTTTTATCGAGACTTCCTTGGTTTTCAGCTTCTTCATCAGCCAAAAATATATTTGTGTGGCAGCACGCTCCATCAAATCGACTGAGCTAATCAGCTCATTTTCAATGGTATAAGCATCTGCTGCCCGAGCGGATTGAATGTCCGGAATTTTCATAATACAATTTATAGTTTATAACGTTTCTACATCTGTTTTTTCGTTACACTAATAGCTCATGGCAAGGCGAAAGCCGCGGTAGCTGTCCCCGTAGCCTGGTTTGCCGTAGTCCCTATCCGACACTCTGCAGTACCTCGCGAAGTTGGTACAACAGCCACCACGATACACGCGGTATGAGCCTGAATATGCCCCATTCGGGTTGAGCTGGATTGAGCCACTGTATTCGCCGTACCAGTCTTGGCACCACTCCGAAACGTTGCCAGTCATATCATAAACACCCAGTTCGTTTGGTGCTTTTGTCCCGATTTGATGAATCTTGCCACCACTATTGCCGTCGTACCATGCAACATCACCAATATTATTGCTTCCGCTATATTTATATCCTTTGCTTATGTTTCCGCCTCTCGCGGCATACTCCCATTCAGCCTCTGTTGGCAAACGGAACCTAGCACCCGTTTTCTGGTTCAACTTCCTTATAAATTCTTGAACAACCTCCCAACCGACCCATACAACAGGCAGATTGTCGCCTTGAAATCCAGAAGGATTATTTCCCATAACGGCCACCCACAGTGCCTGAGTCACCTCAAACTTCCCAATATAATAATCATTCAAAACTACATTATGTGTAGTTTTTTCGTCACTTTCAGCATCTCTGCCCTGTTCCGAGGTTCCTCCCATTGTAAATGTGCCGCCTTGAACCCCAACCATTTCAATTGAAACACCATCTACTGTGAAAGTTTTTTTATCAAAAACTCCTATTTTTGCTTTTTCTTTCTCTTTTTTTTCACTAGCTTCTTTGTCTTGCAAAGCTTTTTTTTCAGCGGCTTCTTTGTCTCTCCTAACTTTTTCCACTTTTCTCAACGCTTCCAATTCTTCTTTAGCTTCCTTATGTCCTTGGTCGGCGGCTTTTTGCAGCCAATATTTGGCTTCGGTCATATTTTGAGGCACACCTACACCAGTAATGTACGCCCCTCCAAGATTAAACTGTGCATCAGCATTTCCGTTCTCCGCAGCCATTTTCAACCATTTTCTATTTTCAGTCAGACTTTTATTGACACCTATACCATAATAATATGCAACAGCCGTGTTGTATTGTGCTGTAGCATTACCTGCGTTTGCAGCTCTTTTAAACCAATTAAATGCCTTCGTCGTGTTTTTATCGACTCCTTCACCATTATAATACATCATACCTATGCTATTCATGGCTTCAGCTCTATCGATATTTAATTCTACTCCACAGCACGCCGTAATGGCTTTTTCGTCGTCTTGAACGCCCTCGCCTTCCAGATAAAGAGGAAGAAGTATTTTATCTGCAACAGGTGCAACAAGGATATTCATATCAGCTGCTTTTTGCAAATACTTCACCCCATTTTTATTGTCTTGAGGCAACACTTTTCCTGTAACATAACAAATGCCTAATACATAATACGATTCCCAATAATGCGACCCTAAATACTCGCCTATTCCCAATGCCAACTGCGCCCATTTTACAGCTTTTTCATCATTTTTTTCGACTCCATTACCTGCCCAATACATCATTGCGAGTTTGTTTTGAGCATCAGGATATCCTATATCTGCTGCGTGCTTAAACCAAGTGGCAGCCGATTCATGGTCTTTATCAACGCATATACCGTCATAATACATCAATCCGATCTCATACATAGCTTTGGCATTGCCTTTCTCAACAGCTTTTCCAAAGCATTTTACAGCTTTCTCACAGTCGTCATTTTCAAGATAAGCTTTGCCTTGTTGAACAAGTTCCTCAGCCGATGGGCCGCATGCCGTAAGTCCTAAAACGGCTACAATGGCGATAAACAGGAGTTTTTTCATGATATAGTTTATTATTTTGAATTGCAAAAATATGAAATGACTTTGAGAAATGCAAGAAAAAAAAAGATTTCTCCACTCCGCCTATCGGCTGCGGTCGAAATGACGGAGGAATGAAAAAATTTTGTAATTTTGCGGCATGAAAAAAATTAAGCAGCCACAGTTTATCGAGGACGTCGAAATCATCGACGCGGGTTCGGAAGGCATGAGCATTGCCAAGCCGGAAGAGAAAGTCGTGTTTATCCCCTTCGGCGCACCAGGCGATATCGTTGATATTCAAGTGTTTAAGAAGAAATCGAATTGCTTCGACGGCAAGATCATCAACATAAAACGTGAGTCGGACAAGCGCGTGAAACCTGTTTGCCAGCATTTCGGCCTATGCGGCGGTTGTAAATGGCAACACCTTGACTATCAATGGCAACTGTATTACAAACAGAAGCAGATCAAAGATAACTTCGACCGCATCGGGAAGATCGAATATCCAGAGATGATGCCGATTCTGGGCTGCGAGAAACAGTTTTACTATCGTAACAAGCTCGAATACAGTTTTTCGAATCGCAAATGGCTCACCGACGGCGCTCCCGCAGGCACCTACGGCGAAGAGGACTGCAAAGGTTTCGGCTACCATCTGCCAGGCCTGTTCGACCGCGTGATCGACATCGAGAAATGTTATCTCCAGGCCGACCCGTCGAACGATATACGCTTGTTTATCAAGGACTTCACTATGAAACGCCATCTCTCATATCATAACGTGAGAGCCCACCAAGGCACCATGCGCAACGTTATCATCCGCTGCAACGGCAAAGGCGAGTTCATGGTCATCATCGTGATAAACGAGGAAAACGAGATAGTGAGAAACGAGCTCATCCCTGCCCTTTCGGCACAGTTCCCGCAGATAATCTCGCTGATGTTGGTCATCAACAGCAAGTTCAACGACACCATCTCCGACCTGCCGTTCGAATGTCTGAAAGGCGAGCCATATCTGGTGGAAACGATGAAGTCGCCACGCCCGGGATTCGACGACCTGAAGTTCCGCGTAGGACCTGTCTCCTTCTTCCAAACCAATGTGTATCAGGCGGAAAGACTCTACAAAGCGGCATTCGACCTCGCCAGCGTTCAGGGCGACGAGCTGATGTACGACCTCTACACCGGAACAGGCACCATCGCCTTGTATTTCTCGCGTTTCGTGAAGCACGTAGTCGGCATCGAATACGTCGAGGAAGCCATCGTCGACGCTAAGATCAACGAGCAGTTCAACAACATCACAAATACTGAGTTTTTCGCCGGCGACATGGCCAAGGTGCTCACCGACGAGTTCATCGCCGAGCATGGCAAACCTGATTTCATCGTCACCGACCCGCCGCGCGCAGGCATGGCCGACAAAGTCATCGAGCAGCTGAAGAAGATTAAAGCTAAAAAGATCGTCTACGTGAGCTGCAACCCAGCCACGCAAGCCCGTGATTTACAATTACTTAACGATTTGTATGCTGTCAAGGCGGTGCAGCCTGTCGACATGTTCCCGCACACCCAGCACGTCGAAAACGTGGTACTGTTAGAGCTTCGATAGATAATCGATCACCTCTTCGATATCGAAATTCTCGCCTTTGACGATAAAATTCGCCTGCTCGTAAATCGGCATACGCGAATTGTAGTGATTTTCAACGTATTGGCGTAGTTCATCCTCTGTCTTACCATACACCAACGGACGTTTGCGCTTAGCATTCATGATACGGTGAAATGCCGTGGTTGGACTGGTCTTCACGAAGATTGTGAGTCCGTTGTCGTTCATCCACTGCATGTTGTCAAAAAAACAAGGCGTTCCGCCACCAGTGGAAACTACCACTTTGTGCATCTCGCCTGTCTTTTTCAATATCTCTGACTCAAACTTACGGAAATAATCCTCACCGTATTTCTCGAAGAAATCCTGCACGCAGATATGATACTTCTCCTCAAACAAATCATCGGTGTCGAATGGCTCGTAACCCAACCGTGCCGCCAGTTTCCGCGAAATCGACGACTTCCCGGAACACATGTATCCGATGATGTAAATCCTGTCAGGAAGCATTATTTCCTGCGTTGCATTTGTTGCTGCTGTTTCTGCAGTTCTTCCAAACGTTTCTGGAATCCCGACTTCTTCACCGGCTTCTGCTTTGCGAGCTCGATTTTCTTACGCAGCTTATCGTCATCAAGGAACACTCTGAACAGATACATCTGCAGGAATGTGATGATGTTGACAAGCATGTAATAATAGCTCAAACCAGCTGAATAGCTATTGAAGAGACCGAGGAACATGATCGGCATGACGTACATCATGACTTTCATTCCCTTCATGCCCTGCTGGTTGGTGGCAGCCATCTGCTTGTTATTGATGTAGGTGTAGAGTATCGTCGTGACTGTCATCAGCAGTGTGAACAAACTGACGTGATCGCCGTAGAACGGGATGTTAAAGCCAAGGTCGAGGATGCTGTCGTAGGTCGAAAGGTCGTCGGCCCAGAGGAAAGGCTGCTGACGAAGCTCGATACTCGACGGGAAGAAACGGAATATAGCCCACAAGATAGGGAGCTGCAGCAACATCGGCAAGCATCCTGCTGTCGGGCTCGCGCCTGCTTTCTTGTAGAGGTCCATGATGGCCTGCTGTTTCTTCATGTTATCCTTTTCATCAGGATATTTCGCGTTGATTTCGTCAATCTCAGGCTTCAAGACACGCATCTTTGCCGTCGATTGATACGATTTGAATGCAAAAGGCATCAAAGCGAGCTTGATGATGACGGTCAGCACCAAAATCACGATACCGTAGTTCCAACCATAGCTGCCGAGCCAATTGAACACGTTGACAACGATATATCTGTTGATCCAGCCGACGAGCTTACCTCCCAGAGGGATCTGCTTGTCGAGGTCCAAATCGTATTTATCCATGATTTTCAAGCTGTTAGGACCGAAATAGAACTGCATCGGCAGGTCGTTGGTCTCCTGGAACGCATCGAAAGGCACGTCGACGGTGGCGTACATCGTCTTGAGATAACGTGGATTCTGCTGACGCGGTTCTGTCTTCATGCCTATCACAGCCGAGCTGAAATAATCCTTTGCGATGATAGCATAGCTGAAGAAACGCTGTTTGAACGACAGCCATTTCAGGTTGGCGCGAAGGTCTTTCTCACCGTCTTTCTCACCGCCACGGTCACCGCTAAGTGATTCAACGTCATCGCTTAAGAACTTATAATAGACGTTAGAGCCGTTGTAACGGTCGACAGCTTTTTCCTGTTTTAAGATATCGGCATACCAGTCGAGGGTGACGAAATTGGTATTCGAGGCAATCACATTCTTCATGTTGACTGTCTTCACATCGAAATCGACCATATATTCGTCCTTCGTAAGGGTATAAGTGAATTCAATATATTGATTCGGATTCAGCTGATTGGTCAAATCATCAGCAAAAGCACGGAAAGTCAGCGACACTGGCTGGTCTTTCACCACTATATTTCCATCTCCATCGTAAGGATAATTATTTAGATATGGAGTGAAATATAAATCAATAGTATTGATATTTCTGTTCGAAGCGAAGAACGACATGTTGAACTTTGTGGTGTTCTCGTCAAAGCCGATGAGTTCTAACGAATCCCATGTCTTGTAATCCTTCAGCTCCATCGTCTTCACGAATGCGCCTTTGGATGTCAAGGTAAGCTTCAACACGTCGTTCTCTATTGTGTAGATCTTCTCCTCACCTGTCGCTGTCGTTGCGAAAACGCCATATTTGTCGCGCATCACGGCATCCGACACCTCGCCGTTGCTCATCTGAGCCACCGTCTGTTGTTCAGCGGCCTTCTGTGCTTCGACAAAACGGATCGAATCCTGAATGTAACGCTCTCTGTTTGCTCTATAAATCGAGTCCTGATACTCTCTTTGTCTCGCGATTTCCTCTTTCGAAGGTGTCATCCAAATCGACCATCCCACTAATATTCCAATGATAAGGATGATGCCAATTACTGAGTTTTTATTCATATAAATTTTATCCTAAAAATTAAGGTGCAAAATTACGAATTTTTAGTCATCGTTCAACACACGTTGCAAACTTTTTTTCGAACGCAGCCGCAGTTTCTTCAAAGCCTTGTCCTTCACCTGACGCACGCGCTCGCGAGTCATATCCATCATATAGCCAATCTCTTCAAGGGTATACGAATGACGGTCGTCGCCGAGGCCGAAATAACGTATGATAACCTCGCGTTCTCTCTCATTAAGCACTGACAATGAGCGTTTTATCGCTGCTGAATCGGTCTCCAAAACGATATCCTTATCGGCTTCGTTATTGTCTTCAGGCACCACGGTGTCGATAAATGTCAGGTCGTCGTCGTTGCTGACAGGAGCGTCCATCGAGACCTCTTTTGCATTGATTTTCAATATTGTCTCGACTTTATCTTCTGGCATATCGATCTCGTCGGCGATTTCTTTAACCGTCGGCTTACGCTGATACAACTGCTCGAGATACGACGCTGTCTTCTTCACGCGACTCAGCATGCCCACCTGGTTCAGCGGCAGACGCACCATACGCGACTGCTCGGCAACAGCCTGAAGGATAGCCTGACGTATCCACCACACCGCATAAGATATAAACTTAAATCCTTTTGTCTCATCAAAACGCTGTGCAGCTTTTATAAGTCCGACATTACCTTCGTTGATCAGGTCAGCGAGGCTAAGTCCTTGATTCTGATACTGTTTTGCGACCGACACCACAAATCTCAAGTTTGCCCGCACCAAACGGTCGAGCGCAATCTGGTCGCCTAACTTAATCCTCTGAGCAAGCTCCACCTCCTCATCAGGAGTTATCATTGGCTCCTTCGCTATATCGGCAAGATACTTGTCGAGTGCTCCTTGCTCACGATTAGTGATTGATTTTGAAATCTTTAACTGTCTCATATCATTGTTTTTTTAGATTAAGCTTACTTCTTACTTAACGCAAAAAATAATTTAATC
>CAMZAM010000007.1 GCA_947304185.1 uncultured Bacteroidales bacterium | reverse complement strand
AAGGCTTTCATGGAGCTAATGGCGAAGTATCACGACGCCATGGACGCCAGCATGCACGGCGGTGGCGAGGCGGCTATCGCCAAACATAAGAAACGTAACAAACTCCTTGCCCGCGAGCGCATCGACCTGCTCATCGACAAGAACACTCCGTTTTTGGAGCTCTCTCCGATGGCGGCTTACGACACGTATAACAACGACTTCCCGTCGGCGGGCATCATCACCGGTATCGGCATGATACAAGGCCGCGAGGCTGTCATCGTCGCCAACGACGCCACGGTGAAAGGCGGCACATATATGCAGTACACCGTCAAGAAACACCTGCGCGCACAGGAGATAGCGATGGAAAACCATCTGCCGTGTGTATATATGGTCGACAGCGGCGGCGCCTTCCTGCCTGAGCAGGACACCGTGTTCCCCGACAAAGAACATTTCGGCCGTTTCTTCTACAACCAGGCCCGAATGTCGGCAATGGGCATCCCTCAGATCGCCATCGTGATGGGAATGTGTACCGCTGGCGGCGCCTACGTGCCTGCCATGAGCGACGAGACCATCATCGTGAAGAAACAAGGCACCATCTATCTCGGTGGACCTCCGTTAGTGAAAGCCGCTACAGGCGAGATCGTCACCGCTGAAGAACTTGGCGGAGCCGAGATGCATACCTCTGTCTCCGGCGTTGCCGACCACCTTGCGGAGAACGACAGCCACGCCATGCAGATATGTCGTAACATCTTTAAAACATTAGAGAAACCGAAGAAGCAGCTCCTGGATTTGCTTCCGGTTGAAGAACCTCTCTACGACCCGACTGAACTCTACGGTATCGCACCAGTCGACTTACGTAAAGTCGTCGATCCACGCGAGGTCATCATGCGTATCGTCGATGGTAGCCGCTTCCAGGAGTTCAAGGAGCGCTACGCCACCACCATCGTATGCGGTTTCGCACATCTGATGGGCTTCCCGGTGGGTATCATCGCCAACTACGGCGTGCTTTTCAGCGAGTCGGCATTAAAGGCGACGCACTTCATCGAGCTTTGCTGCCAACGTAACATCCCGCTGGTGTTCTTGCAGAACGTCACCGGCTTCATGGTCGGAAAACAATACGAATGCGGCGGCATCGCCAAGGACGGCGCCAAGATGGTGCATGCGGTGAGCAACGCCAACGTGCCTAAGTTCACGGTCATCTTCGGAGGCTCGTTCGGTGCCGGCAACTACGGCATGGCGGGTCGCGCCTACAGTCCAAGACTGCTCTTCATGTGGCCTAACGCCAAGATCTCGGTCATGGGAGGCACACAGGCCGCCAACGTGCTCGCAACAGTGAAGGAAGACCAGTATCACTACAAGGGAATGCCAGTGCCTGAAGAGGAAATCAAGCAATTGAAACGTGAGATTCTGGCGAAGTATGACTACGAAGGATCGGCGTTTTACAGCACCGCGCGTCTGTGGGATGACGGCATCATCGACCCTGTCGACACACGAAGAATCCTAGCCATGGGCATCGCGGCATCACTCAACCAGAAGTTCCCGCCACAACAGTTCGGAGTATTTAGAATGTAATTATGGAATTTACCACACTTCAAATAGGAATTGAGAAAAACGTCGCGCGCGTCGCGCTGAACCGTCCTGAGGTCCGTAACGCGTTGAACGTCACGATGATACATGAGCTCACGGAGGCCGTCGCATGGCTCGACGCGCGCGACGACATCCAAGTTATCGAGATCTGCGGCAACGGCAAGAGCTTCTGCGCAGGCGCCGACATCAACTATATGAAAGACATAGCGAAATATGGATATGCGCAGAATCTTGACGACGCTAACAAGCTTTCGAAGCTGTTTCAGACCATCTATTTCTGCAACACTCCTGTCATCGCGTTGGTGCATGGTCACGTCATCGGAGGCGGCAACGGCATCATCGCCGCTTGCGACGTGGTGCTGGCTGAAAACGACACTGTCTTCGCTTTCAGCGAGGTGAAACTGGGTATCACGCCGGCAACGATTTCGCCCTTCATTATTGCACGATGCGGCGAGATGATGGCACGCGACACCATGCTGAGCGGGCGTAAGTTCACCGCACAGGAAGCGCTGAGGTTTAACCTCGTGAACTACGTTGGCACAATGGAAGAGCTCAACAAACGCTTGGATTTCTATACAGAGCATTATCTCTCAGCGTCGCCTTACGCTATCCGCGACTGCAAACAGCTCATCCGCTCGGTCTGTGGCCGTAACGACCAGTATGACTCCGTCTTCACGATGACGTCGTCGCTCATCGCCAACGAGAGAATGTCGTCCGACGCTCAAGAGAGAATGAAGAAGTTTTTAGAAAAATAATATGCCTAAATTCGAAATTCGTCCCGCAAAAGAATCTGAATCAGCATTGGTTCTTGATTTTATCAAAAAGTTGGCAAAATACGAGAAAATGCTCGATGAAGTCGAAGCCACTGTCGACACCATTCATGAATCCTTGTTTGTGAAGCATGATGCTGAAGTCGTCTTTGGCTGTGAGGACGGCGTACCTGTCGGTTTTGCCTTGTTTTTCCACAACTTCAGCACTTTTGTCGGTCGCAAAGGGTTGTATCTCGAAGACCTCTTCGTCATCCCTGAAAAGCGTGGTTTAGGCTACGGCAAGGCATTATTATTATATCTCGCACATCTCGCCAAAGAGCGCCACTGTGGCCGCATGGAGTGGGTCTGCCTCGACTGGAATCAGCCTTCAATAGACTTCTATAAATCATTAGGCGCCAAGCCGATGGAAGACTGGACGATTTACAGATTGGACGAAAAAAGTCTTAATCCTTGACAACCCTTACCGTCGCTGTACCTGAGTCGCCAGTAATGCGCACAAAGTACACTCCTGAAGCATAGTCTTCCAGGTCGATTTCAGCATGTCCGTCGATGATTGCGGCATCGGTGATCTGACGGCCGAAGACATCAAAAACGATAGCTTTGCCGTTGGAAACATTAGCATTTACAGTGATTTTTCCTGTCGTAGGATTCGGGTTTACATAAGCATTCAAAGCATAAGCCTCATTGACACCGTCGTTGCTGTTGCCGACTCTCACGTCGTCGACGTAAACGCCTTCAGCGTCATGTCCTATGCCGTCGAAGCCGATCTGATATGTGGCCGAAGGGCTTGGAAGCTCAATCGTGACTGTCTCCCAGTCGGTGGTGGCTTCGGAGAAGTTCTGTAACACATGCCAGGTGTCGTTGACGTCGGTGCGGTAAGCGACGTAAAGCTCGTCGACGGTGCCGTAGCTCAAGCCCCTAAGCTGTTTGTGCTTGAAGGTGAGTGTCGGGTTGGTGACTGCCGTGATGTCGAGCTGTGGCGAGATGAGGACGGCTTCTCCGCCGAGCCAGATGAAAAATGCGGTGTTGTTTAAGATGGTATATCCAGGGTCCACCACCCAGCCGTCGATACCCGAAGATATCTCGTTATACCAGCATACGAAGTCTTCTGAAGCCTCGAAGTCATCGAAGAAAGGCTCGTTGTCGGTGACCGGTATCACATCGCAGCGGGTCGCGAAAGTGACAGGCGTGGCCCAGTCCGACTCCATGCCGCCACCGCAGTTGGCCTTCACACGGAAGGTGTAGTCGGTCTGAGGCATAAGATTTTCCACAAAATATGGCTGAACGCTGATAGGTTTGGGCTCTCCGTTTATTTCAACGATCCAACTCTCTTCGTTGCCTGTCGTCGACCAGCTGAGAAGAGCTGAGGAAGCGGTGATTTCACTGGCGCTGAGGCTTGTCGGACGTGCACAGCCTCCTGATCCTAAGACTTCCACGTTGTCGACGAATATCATATATCCGCCAAGGAAACGTCCTAAGAACGAGATCTGGTATGTCGCCGAAAGGTCGGTCAACTCAAAGCTGTCCTCGTAAAAGTTCTGATAGTCGCTGATGCTGTATGTACCCAAGGTGTGCCAGGTATCAGTCTCCGACGTGCGGTAGCTCACCACCAGCTCGTCATTCTCGTAAAGTCCCATCATGGCGTAGGAGAAGCTGAAGTTAGCCGATCCAACCTGTGAGAGGTCCAAGACAGGGGAAATCAGTCGTGCCTCGTCGCCGTTGTTCGAGGCAGAGAACGCCGCGAGGGTGGTGCTTGAGCCTGTCGTGGCGCTCCAGTTGCCTCCGTTGGCCTCCACGGTCCAGCATTCCAACCCGTCGTCGAAGCTCTCAACGAAAGGCTGGCTGTCGGTGACGGTGAATGTGCATTGTCCGAATAATGTTGTGGCAGTTAAAACCAAAACGGCCACAAGGATGAGTTTATTAATCGTTTTCATTTTCGTAGTTATTTGTTATTTGTTAATATGTTTTATGTGCAAAAATATAAAAAAATCCATAGCTGCGGCATCTGAAATGCGATTTTTTTGTAAAACAGGCTGATTATCAGTCTATCTTTCAGGATTTCCTAATACTGCAGAGGGTAAAAATTATTTCCTGCACCTTTCTTGTATATATAATAAAAAAGTCGTAATTTTGCAACGAATTATATACTATGCCATCAAGAAAGATACATAAAGTGCTGATAGCGGGCCGCGGCGAGATCGCGGTGCGAGTGATGCGGACGCTCAAGAAGCTGAGTATCAGCTCGGTAGCTATCTATGCCGACAACGATGCCGACGCGATGCACCGCCGTCTCGCCGACGAGGCGCGTCCACTCGGCCACGGCGCACTCAAAGATACTTATCTCAATATTCAGAAGATCATCGACGCAGCCCTCGATACAGGCGCTGATGCCATACATCCAGGCTACGGCTTCCTTTCGGAGAGTCCCGAGCTCGCCGAGGCTTGCGCTAACAACAATATCATCTTCATTGGTCCTGACGCCGCCACCATGCGTCTCATGGGTAACAAAATCGCTGCCCGCGAGTTCGCGAAATCGCACGGAATACCTGTGACGACAGGCGTTACCGGCACCATCGACGATATCATGTGTCAGGCCGACAAGCTTCCATATCCTGTGCTGATAAAAGCGGCAGCAGGTGGCGGCGGCAAAGGCATGCATATAGTCAGAAGTAAGGCCGACCTGCATGACGAACTCGAGAAAGCATCACGTGAGGCTCAAAAATACTTCGGCGACGGCGAGGTCTATGTCGAGAAATATGTCGAGAACCCACGTCATATCGAGGTTCAGGTGCTCGCCGACCACTACGGCAACGTCGTTCATCTCTATGAACGCGAATGTTCGGTGCAACGTCGTTACCAGAAGATTATCGAAGAATCGCCGTCGCCGACACTCACTCCAGAGAAACGTCAGGCGATATGCGAGACGGCAGTAAACCTCTGTAAGGCAGTGGGTTACAAAAACGCTGGAACAGTAGAGTTTCTCGTCGACAGCGACCTCAATTTCTACTTCCTCGAGATGAACACCCGAATCCAGGTGGAGCATCCTGTCACAGAACAACGCACCGGCATCGACATCGTCGAAGAACAGATCCGCATCGCCCGAGGAAAGGAGATGGGATGGACGCAGGACATGATTCAAGACAAGGGTCACGCCATCGAATGCCGTGTGTATGCTGAGGATGCGGAAAATAACTTCCTTCCGGCAGCCGGAGAGGTGACGCTCTATCACGAGCCTCAGATGCGCGGCGTGCGTATCGACAGCAGCATCGACGGACCATGCACCATTTCAGATAGCTACGACCCGATGATCGCTAAGCTGATATGCTTCGGCAAGACACGCGACGAGGCCATCGAGATAACACGCAGAGCATTGAAGGAGTATATCGTGCAGACTGAGAAGACGAATATCCCATATCTGCAAAGTATCATTGATAATCAAGACTTTACAAATAATAGAATCGACACTTCCTATTGCGGAAAACATCAGGAGGAGCTCGTGGAGACCATGCGTAAGACGCGCGAAAGCATCAAGAAAGAAGATGTGGCAGCGTTGTTCCTCTTCCATGATTTCAACAACCGACAGAATACTGCAAACGTGTGGAACTCAATAGGTTACTGGCGCTTCCAGATGTCGTTGAACGTAACTGTGGAAGGTGAGTCGATGAAGGTGCAGATACATCGTCTCTCGGGTACTAACCTCGAGTGCGTCATCAACGGAAAGCCTTATTCTGTAATGCTTTCGCAGAACGGTGAAGTCCAGAAGGTGATTATCAACGGAAGGACCGAACCTGTATTTGTGTCGTGCACGACATATCATGATTTTTGCGTGCATTTGCGTGGTTTGGACTTCATCTGCCATCGCGACGACCAGCTCAACGACACGAAAGACTATTCGCATACCGACGTGGCGGGTGACGACATGAAGTTCTTCTCTCCAATGCCAGGTAACGTGATGAAAATCAACGTGAAAGAAGGCGACGAGGTGCATTATGGCACCATCCTTTGTATTGTGGAAGCAATGAAGATGGAAAACAACATTGTGGCGAAAAGTGATGCTAAGGTGTTGAAAATCAATGTTAAGGAAGGTGAAAAAGTAGATACGAAAACAGTTTTAATTGAACTTGGAATATGAATTTCGGATTGACTGAAAAACAAATTGAATTACGCGCTAAGGTGCGTGATTTCGCTGAGAAAGAAGTGAAACCGGTGGCGGCGTTCAACGACGAACACGAGAAATTCGACGTCGAGCTGACAAAGAAGATGGGTAAACTCGGACTTCTCGGCATGTGCGTGCCGCAGGAATACGGCGGACAAGGTCTTGACACATTATCGTATATCATTGCTGTTGAAGAACTTGCACGCGTAGACGGCTCCACGGCAGCGACAATAGCGGCCGACAACTCGCTGGGTATCGGTCCTATCAAAGACTATGGAACGAAAGAACAGAAAGAGAAATATCTCCCACGTCTGTGCAAAGACCATCTCTGGGGCTTCGGTCTCACCGAGGAGACGGCTGGCAGCGACTCGAGAGGAACAAAATCGACAGCAAAGAAGGTTGATAATCAATGGGTTGTCAATGGAACAAAGATATTCATCACCAACAGCGCCACCCCGATGACACTGGGAAGCACCATCCAGGTCATCAGCGGTGAGAGCAACGGAAAGCCTGAGTTTACTGCGTTTCTCATCGAAAACGACATGCCGGGCTTCACTCAGCGTCCGATGGACCGTAAGATGATGTGGCGTGCCTCGAACACCGGTGAGCTGAAATTCAACAATGTCAAACTCAACGATGAGAATATCCTCGGAAAGCCAGGCGACGGCTCGCATATCATGCTTGCCACCCTTGACGGCGGACGTCTCTCCATCGGCGCGATGGGTCTCGGATGCGCTCAGGGTGCTTTCGAGATGGCTCTCGAATATTCGAAACAGCGCGAACAGTTTGGCAAGCCTGTGTGTAAGTTCCAGGCTGTCAGCTTCATGCTTGCAGAGATGGCAATGAAAATCGAGGCGGCGCGTGAGCTGCTTTACAAGGCATGTAGAATGAAAGACGCTCACATCCCATACGGAAAACAAGCCGCTATGGCAAAGCTCTACTGCTCACAGGTGGCCGCTGAGGTGTGCGACAAGGCCGTTCAGGTGATGGGAGGCCATGGCTTGTTGAAGGATTTCAACATGGAACGCTTCTATCGTGACCAGCGCATCCTTCAAATCGGTGAAGGAACGAGCGAGATATTGAAGCTCGTGATATCAAGGTATATCGGGTGCTAATTGCAGGAGATTTCTCCATTCCGCTTCGCTTCAGTCGAAATGACGGCACTAAACGTCATTCCGACCGACCGCAGGGAGCGGAGGAATCTCATAAAATAAAAACGAAAACAATTGAATTAAATAAATAACAAAAAAGTTAACAAAATGGAAATCACCAAATTAAATCAAATGTTCGACGTGCTGAAGAGCCGTCCTAAAAAACGTCTTGTAGCGGCTTTCGCTATGGATGACCACACTGTTTGCGCTGTCAACGACGCTGTTGACAATGGTCTCATCGACGCCACCCTCATCGGCGATGAAGCCCGTATCGCAGAGATCTGCAAAGCGGAAAACATCGACATCAAGAAGTTCAGAATCGTCCAGGAGACAGACGACGTGAAGGCAGCTGCTTTGGCATGCGACCTCATCAACCGCGGTGAAGGCGACATTCTCATGAAGGGTCTTCTCCCAACCGACAAATACATGCGCGCCATCCTCAACAAGGAACGCGGACTCTGCCCACCGAACGTCACCTTGGCACACGTCGCAGTGATACAGAACCCTAACTACCACAAGCTCCTCGTGGCATCTGACTGCGCCATCATCCCGTTGCCTGACCTCAAGCAGAAACAGACCATCTTGAAATATGTCACCACAGTGTCGAAGGCTCTCGGCGTGAAGACCCCGAAAGTCGCCCTCGTGACAGCTACCGAGCAGATGAGCGCCGGCATCCCGGCATGCGTCGACGCAGCTATCATCTCTAAGATGGCAGAACGTGGCCAGATTAAAGGCTGCCTCGTCGAAGGTCCTATCTCTCTCGACCTCGCTTGCGACGCTGAGACAGCACAGATCAAAGGTATGAACAGCCCAGTGGCCGGCGACGCCGACTGTCTCGTGTTTCCTAACCTCGAAGCATCGAACGTGTTCTATAAATGCTGCTCGAAATTCGACAAGTCGGAGATCGGCGCAATGCTCATGGGCGCCAAAGTCCCTTGCGTGCTCTCATCACGCGGCGACACCTCGCTCACAAAGTTGTATTCAATAGCTCTTGCAGCTCTTATTGCATAAAGACTAATTAACTAAAAAACTGATACATAATGAGTTATAAACTTTTAATCGTCAATCCAGGCTCGACATCAACGAAGGTTGCTGTTTTCAATGACAAGGAACAGGTTTTCAAGAAGAATATCAAACATTCTGTTGAGGACTTGGCTAAATTCGATAAGATCGCTGATCAGTTCTCTTATCGTAAAGAAGTGATTCTCAATGAGTTGAAAAACGAAGGCGTCGACATCAACGGTCTGAGCGCTGTGGTAGGCCGCGGCGGTCTGCTTCACCCGCTCACATCAGGTGTCTACGAGGTGAATGAGCCAATGATGCGTGACCTCAAAGCCGCAACATACGGCGAGCACGCCTGTAACCTCGGCGGTCTCATAGCCAACGATATCGCCAAGGAATACGGCGTGAAGGCATTCATCGCCGACCCTGTCGTCGTCGACGAGATGGAAGACCTGGCACGTTTCTCGGGTCACCCGCTGTTCCCGCGTATCTCTATCTTCCACGCCCTCAACCAGAAGATGATTGCCCGTCAGCATGCTGAGGCTGTTGGCAAGAAATACGAAGACCTCAACCTCATCGGTGTGCACCTCGGTGGTGGTATCTCGGTGGCGGCACATAAGAAAGGCCGTGTGGTGGATGTCAACAACGCCCTCAACGGCGACGGTCCATTCACACCGGAACGCTCAGGCGCTCTCCCGTCAGGACCATTGATGAAGGCCTGCTTCAGCGGCAAATATACCAAGAAAGACGTCGACCTCATGCTTAAAGGCCAGGGCGGCTTCGTGGCATATCTCGGCACCAACGACGCTCTCGAGGTTGAGAACGCAGTGAAGGCCGGCAACAAAGAATGGGAGAAGGTGTACCGCGCCATGGCTTACCAGGTCGCCAAAGAGATAGGCGGTCTCGCAGCAGCAGCTCTCGACATGAACGTCGACGGCATCTTCATCACCGGCGGTATGGCCTACGATAAGACCTTCTGCGGCATCGTGACCGAACACGTCGAGAAGATAGCTCCTGTGTACCGTTACCCAGGTGAAGACGAGATGCTCGCCCTCGCCCTCAACGGCATCATGGTGCTCGACGGCAAGGCTGAAAACAAGAAATACGAATAATGCGCCATATAAAAATCGCAATCCTGACGCTGTTGTCATTAGTTTGTTTGGCAGTTAACGCCCAACAAAACGGCAAGACGTATGTCCATATCGTCCATGCTGATTATCAGATCTATGATGAATCGTTTGGAAAGGATGTGGAACGCCTTATCGGCAACGTGGCACTGCGTCAGGATTCGGCGTATTTTTATAGCGACAGCGCACATTTCAACGAGAAAACGCGTTACTTCGACGGCTACGGGCATGTTCATATCATAGTGAACGACTCGACGGATATCTTCAGCGACAAATGTAAGTATTCGGGCGACATCAAGTTTGCGGAGTTGTTCGACAACGTCATCCTCAAAGATGACTCTACGGTGTTGAACACCAATTACATGACCTACGACCGCAACCAGCATCTCGCCATGTATCCGAACCATGGAACGATAACGCGCAACGACAAGAATCTCGTCTCCCGAAAGGGATATTACCGCGACGACATCCAGGTGGCATATTTCCGTAAGGATGTGGTGGTGACGACGCCGAAAAGCCGAATGATTACTGATACTCTGGTGTATAAAATCAAAGAAGAGAAGATGTATTTCTACGGTCCGACGACGATATATTACGATGATAATGTCCTTGTCGGAAACTATGGCTGGTATGATGCGAAAAACGACATCGCATACGTCGACAGAGGCGCCACATTGAGCAATAAAGGCTACTCAATCACTTCTGACACAATGTTTTACGATAAGAAAGTCGAATTCGCCAAGGCGATGAGCAACGTTTTTATTGAGGACACTGTCAACAAGGCGATTGTGGAAGGCAACTACGCCGAGATGTGGAAGAAATTGGGTAAGAGCTACGTCACTGACAGCGTGCGAGCGCGTTATTTTGCTGAGAAAGACACGCTTTATCTGCACTCCGACACCTTGTTTTTCTTTATGGACACCGCTACCCAGAAAGCTGAGCGTATGTTGGCGTATTACAACGTGCGGTTTTTCAGGAGAGACATACAAGGCAAGTGCGACTCGCTGAACTATTACGTCAACGACTCGTGTGCGAAGATGCGCCGCGACCCTATCATCTGGGCCGAAAACAGTCAGCTGCGCGGCGATTCGATAAACATCGTGATAGCGAATAAGTCTATCGATACAGTGCTGCTTTACCCTAACGGTTTTATCATCCAAAAGGATACCATTGAGGGCTTCAACCAGATCAAAGGCAAGGTGATGATAGCTTATTTCAAGGATAACGAGCTCGACCATGTGTACGACGATGGAAACGCCGAGACCGTGTATTGGCTGCGTGAGGAAGACGGCTCGATGATTGGAGTGAACGTGTCGCAGAGCGTGGCGATGGACATCACCATCGAGAAAAACCAAATCGTCAGGATCAAATATTTCAAGAAGACCACCGAAACGTTATATCCTAAGGAAAAGATGAAAAACGGCATCGAGATCCTGAAGGGCTTCGAGTGGCTCGACGAGTTGCGTCCGACCGACCCTGACGACATCTTCCGCAAAGCGAAAAAGACGGAAGAAAACACCCCGACAGGCCGCCGGAGAGGGCGTCGGAAATAATTTTGAAAAATAATTGTCGGGCGTATCAAAAAAATCCGTATCTTTGCAGCGCAAAAATCAATGGGGTATTAGCTCAGTTGGTAGAGCGTTTGAATGGCATTCAAAAGGTCAGGAGTTCGATTCTCCTATGCTCCACAAACCGTCTGATTATCAGGCGGTTTTTTTTATTTTAATGACGTTATCAAATCGTCATCCAAAATTCTGAAATCACCGGCTTTGACGATTTTTCCGTCTTCAATGAAAACATAAAGCGGGAACTGCCCGTAGGTAATCGACATGAACTGCGGAGCAGGAATCTTCCAGTGTTCGTAGTCGGAAGTGCCAGTGTTTTCTATGAATCTGCTTATTGCCTCGTCGCTGCCACCGACGATAAATTTCACTTTTGCGTGCGGAATCTGATGCCTGTCGACCATCAAAACAAGCTTCTCGGCACCGATTTTGCAAAACTTACATCCTGCGAGCGCATAATTAATAAGGTGTCGTCCTTGTTGGATGTCAATGTAGGTCGAATCACTCATACTCTCGTAAAACGCCTTCGTATTAATATTCTCCTTCTCGGAATAAATCTTGTTATAAACCACATCCATCGGGAGTAAAACGAACGAAACTATCAGCGAAACAAGGATAATTCCAGTGGTAAGCCACTTTCTTAAAACAGGCTTGTAATCGTGACTTTCTTCATTTCTGATAAAGAAAAGCAATGCTAAAACGATGATGTTTTTTATAATCGACTGGCTCGGATTGAGTTCGATTAAACTTCCAAAACAATGGCAGTTGCTGTCGTTTCTGAAGATGGCGGCATAAATCAGAAACAGCGTAAAACCAACCATCATCGCCATCGTAAGCCACCATATTTTTTTGAACCAAATCTTGAATATGAGACTTATTCCTATCAGCAACTCAATGAAAATCAATAATCTGGAAAAGAAAGTCGTCCAAGTGTAACTGAAAATGCTGAAGCTGTAGATGTATATTTCGAAGTTGTCGATGGATAATAACTTCAATACGGCTGTGCCGATGAAAAATACACCGAGCAACAGCCGTATCGTAAGCTGTAAAACGCCAGAATTATTGCGGTCTGACATTCTCCTTCAAAGAGTTGGATATGATCTTCTTCAACTCAGCGATCTTCTCCTCTTTGTAGTCGCGTTTCTCAGGCACAAACATGTTTCTGTGTTTGCTCTTCCTGACTTTGAACTTCATATTGTCGAAGTCGGGGCCCATGATCTCAACGCCGAGACGGTTGAGGACAGGAGGGTTGAGTACTGAGATATTGTAGTCGTAGCTCATGTCGAGGTTATGTCGGCCGTAGAGCATGGCTGAGTATTTGTCGAGTGTGACTGCAAACGGGTAGACGTCGATCTCGTTCTTAAACACCGTAAACTGTACGCTGAGACTGTCGATCTTGTTTTCGGTAGTGTTTTTAAACAGCAACAGTTTCTTGATGGTGTTGAACGTCTCGCTGTCGAGCACCACGAGGTCGCTGCCTTCGATGCTGCAGGCGCCTTTCAAAGTTGAATATTTCGGTGTATAATCTGATTTCAGGTTTGTCTCGGCCGCGAAGTGGAACTCGGCGTTGCCGGCGAATTCCTTCAGCATCGGGACGATGGTGTCGAGGTCAGGGATGATCTTAATCATCTCGGCGATGTCGATGTTAAGTAGATGGAAGTCGAAGCCTGCATATAAGTGATTTCTTCTCTTCGACTTATACAATGCTGTGAGCTGCATCTCTGCTGCGTCGCTGGTGAAACCCATCTCTTGAAGCACCAACACTCCGTCTTTGATGGTGAGGTCACCGCCCACGTTGCGTATCTCCATCTCGCCGGCGATGGCGTTACGAATGTCGGTATGCAAGATGATATCGACGCCCATAGGCACCATAAACGGATCGTCATCAACATCTGTAGAGTCGGCTGCGGTGACTTCTTCCTCCTCGGTTCCCATGCCGTTGAAAATGTCCATCAGCTGGTTGACGTCGGTGTAGTTGGAGGTGAAGTTGAACTCGCCTATGAGAAGGTCACCGTTCTTGAAATGTTCGTAGAGGTTGGTGAGGTCGCCATCGAGCTCAAAGTCGGAGTTACCCAGTGTTATCTGGCCGTTTTCGATATGCAGTCCCGGCTCGCCGTAGGTGAGGCTGATGTCGGGTAGGATGACCGCTTCGCTGAGGTCGATCATCTCGAAGACGCTGTTGCTGAGATCGAGGTTCACCGACGGTTTCCATTGCAGGATGAAGTCTTCCTCTTTCTCGTCGTAGTCGGCGTTGACGTCGACAGAGAGGGCTTCGGTGGCGAAAAACATCTCATCACCCATGCTGAAGATGAGCGAGTCGCTGTTATATACCGCGGCGTAAGAGATGTTGCCTTCGTTAGCTGAAGGTAACATGCAGGCACTGCCGCCTCCGTAGTTAGAGTGCAAAACCATGTCATCCATCGTGAAGTCGACACGGCTGAAGGCAAAGTCAGCGATGGCTGCGGTGTTATCGTTCTCGTCGAGGACGTTCGACACCTGTGCGTCGATGTTGAAATCTTTGAGCGCTGCTGTCATCATGCCGGTGATGTCGGCGTCGAGGTCGGAGCCTCTCAGCTTGACCTGCGCCAGTCCGTTGTTCATAGCCTTATTGGGGTTAGGCAACACGAAGTCGACTATCAGATCCGACGATTTTATGTTGATGGTGTCAGCATATTCGACGTCGAGGTCGCTGAAGATAAGGTTGCCGTCCATCTTGGTGTTCATGAGGTCGAGCTCGCTGAGCTGGTCGACAGAGCCTCTCACGTTGACATCGGCTTTGACAGCACCCTGGGCTAGGAGCTCTTCAGGAAAAAAAGATTTAACATCGTCGAAATACAAGTCGGTCTTGACGCTGAGGTCGCACAACATCTTATCCATGAAGTCGTCGACGGTGCCGTTGGCAGCCACGACGGTGTTGTTCATCTTCAGACTGAGGCTTTGAATGTCGAGGTTCGACTTCCCATTGAGGTCGATGTCGGCATGTAACGTGGTGTTGAGGTGCGTCAATGGGTAAGGAAGCTCCTCTTCCATCTCGAAGTAGCCGTCGTTGAGTACCACGTCAGCGTTGATGACAGGCATCTCCTCGTCGCTATAGGTGCCTTCGATGTGCGAGTTGAGCATCAGCTTGCCGTTGATCTTCATGCCGCTGAGCATGGCATTTCTCAGTTTCTCCGGAACCAAGCGGAATAAGCTATTGATAATCATCGTGTTGGTGTGCACATCCATGTCGAGGGTGATCTCGTCTTTGATGGTGGCTTCGCCGATGAATTCTATGCTGATGTCGTTATAATCGATCTTCGACTTGTCGAATTTGGCATGAATCTCGTTGATGTCGCATTCGACAGGTATCTCCAGGTTGATGAAGGCGCTGTCGACATATTTCTCGTCGTCCATCAAAACTGTGGCGCCGTTGGCTGTCAGATGGAGGATACCATCGACGTACTCGTAGTTGTTGAAGTCACCGTTATAGCTGAATATCAAACTGTTAAGGTTAGCTTTGATGTTGTCGGTGCCTGTCATGAGAAACGCGAGGTCATCGCTGCCGAGGGTGGCGTAGGCGTTGATGTCGTCACCATTCATCTTGACCTTGCCGTTGACGGCGAAGTTCTTGATGTTGGCATCCATATTTGTCGAGTCATCAGCCATGCGGGCTGTCAAGTCGTTGACAGTCAAGTCGATATCGCCGTCGATGAGGTCGTCGACGATGTTAGCCTTGGCGAAGAGTCCCAGTCCGTTGATGACGGCGCTGGTGTTTCCGGCCAGGTCGGTATAGCTGAGGTTGAGGTCGTGGATTCTCACCTTGTCGATGGTGATGGCATACGATTCTTCTTCAACCACCTCGGGTTCCGGCTCTTCTTCGCTCGGTGGGAAGATGTCGAAGTTGCTGCCTCCCTCGGTATCGAAGAAAGCGTTGACAAATCCGCCGTTGAGCGTGCAGCTGTTCACCACGATCTCATCATCGAAAAGAATCTTACGGAGATTCACCGATACCACGCACTCGTTGATGTAGGCGAGGGTGTCGGATGTCCAGCCGTCGGTGGGGTTGAGGAGCAACAGGTCGTTGATCTCGAGACCCACGTCGGGGAATGTCTTAAACAAGGTCAGTTCGACCTTGCCGATGTTGTAGTCGCAGGTGATGAAGTCCGAAGCGTATTTGTTGGCCATCGAGGTCAGTCGTTTCGGCGTGAGCACCAGATAAAGCGCTATCAATACTATGAGGATTATCGCGCCTAACACAGAGGCGAGACTTATCCAAGTGACTTTATAAGCTTTTTTCATAGCTATTGTACTCTTGTTAATGTAACTTCTCGTTTCAAAGCGTCATTGTTATACTTCAACGTCGTTTCGTTGAGTGTGATGATGTTGCACATCTGTGGCACATCGCCCTGTCCGCCTTGGAAATGGACTATTTGCGTAAACTGCTTGTGGCCTTCGTCCATGGTCCAGTCGAAGGTGTCGGCTTCGTCTTCCTGCACATCGTCGGCAGTGTCCCACATCTTACCTGAGCCGTTGGCGTTATATACCTCAAAATATGGCTCGGCGGCATCGGTCTTCCAACGACCGACGATCAGTTCGGAATACGACTTTGTCGGCGTTTCTTTCTTGTCTTTTTTACAAGAAACCATCGTCAAACTGACGAGAATTGCCGAAATTGTTAGTAATAATGCAATTTTTTTCATATCTTATAATTCTATAATCAATAACCATTAAAGCGCAGCAATCATTTCAATCTCGACCATCACTTCTTTTGGAAGGGTGCGTACTGCGAAGGCGGCGCGCGCCGGAGGGTCTTGCTTGAAATACTTTCCGTACACAGCGTTCATAGCGCCGAAGTTGGCGATGTCGCTGAGATAGCATGTCGACTTTACCACGTTGTCGAAGGTACAGCCAGCCTCTTTGAGGATGGCTTCAAGGTTTTTCATAACCTGCTCGGTCTGCTCGGTGATGCCGCCGTCGACGACGTTACCTGTGGCTGGGTTGACTGGCATCTGACCTGAGATAAACAAAAATCCGTTGGCTGCGATAGCCTGGCTGTATGGGCCGATAGCTCCTGGAGCGTTGTTTGTTGCAATAGCTTTCTTCATTTTATCCATGTTTTAAAATTATTCATTCTTTCAGTTACTTTGCGAATATAGTTTTGAGTCTCCGGAAGGAGTCGTCTCTCGAAGTATTTGAACAGCTGCTCGTAAGTCATATCGTTGATCTGCGGTATGGCCTTGGAGATATTGGTGTCGCCTCGCAGAGCCCTTGCCACGTTGCCAGCGCCGGTGTTATACGACGCGATGACGCAGAGGTTCTGGCTTCGGGTGTCGGTGACCTTGGTGTAATATCTCTTCTTCAGCAGATAGAGGTAATGCACGCCCATCTCGATGTTGTTCTCAGGCTCGTAGAGGTAGTTGGCAGTCGGTGCTGAAAACGGTTTCTTGAGGCTCTGTGCGCAGTCGGCACCCGCCGAGCGAGGGACAATCTGCATCAGGCCGTAGGCTGGCACATACGACTTAGCCTTGGGGTTGAACGACGACTCGGTCTGCATGATAGCGAAGGCGAGTGCCGGGTCGACATCCCACTTCTGGCAGTATTTCTGCACTTCTTTTATGTAGTTGCTGGCACGCGTCTTGATATGGTCGGGAGCGAGGTCGAGCTTCACCACCACCACCTCGCGTTCCACCTTGTCTTCACCCTTGATAGGCTTGACCAAAGGCTTGGTGTTCTCAACGATCTCTTTCACGCCTTCGTCGATCTTCTTTTCGGTGATGACCTCACCCTTAGGCGTGACCACCTGATTTTCAAGCACTGGTTTCTCCTGTAGCGGGACGGCTTTTTCCACCTTGCTGTTGTAGTCTTTGGTGGTTCCCTGCGTCGTCAGCAGGAATTTTAGCTGTTTCTCGATTTCTTTTTTATCAACGGGAGTGCCTTTGTCCTGAATTATCTCAATGGTGGCTTGGCCTGTCTCAAAGTCGACGTTGGTACGCACATTGCCGTTGTCGGTGTACTCGACCCAGTCTTTCTGGGTGCTTTCCTTCACATTGCCTTTGCCCCATTTTTCTTCTTTTTCCTTGAGAAACTTATTGTAAGCTTCCTGCTCAGCCTTCACATAATCCTCATACTCTTTCTGCAGTTTTTTGATGCCGTCATCTTGGCTCTGCTTCATCTGCTGCATCTTCTCGTTCTGCTCACGCACATATTTCTCGTATTCCGACTCAACCTGCGCGAAACAACCTAAGCAGCTGAATATCAATGTTATAAGGATAATTTTTTTCATGTTATCAAGTTTTTTATCTCCGCAAAATTAAAACTTATTTTTCAAAAAATCAAATAAAAATTCAATAACCAATAACCAATAACCAATAACCATTAATAATTGTCACGATAATCTTTTTTCTTCGTCAACTTAAGATCCTGCAATGCCGAAGCCTTCACGTTGATCTGGAAGTTCCACGATTTATACGTTCCGTAAGGTATCACGTTGAATCGCATCTCCCAGCAATGGAGGTCACGGTAGACCGTGAGTGAGGTGTAAGAAATCTTCTTCGACTCGAAGTCCCAGCCGGTCTGCGCCGACAGTTTCCATTTCGGCGAGAGGTTGATCTCGCCTCGTAAGCCGAGTGTCTGCACCGTCGTCCGGTTGTCGTGTAAGATCCAGTTGATATACGAGAGATTATTGGATAATCGGAGGTTATAGCTCAGCGACAGCGACCAACTCGTCGACCAGTCGACATAGCCGTCGGGGTTGTTGTGAATCTCGTTCAGTTCCTCCTCAGAGGCATTTGGCGACGACACCAGCGACTCCTGGTCGTTGTTTTTTTTCTTGTCTTTCTTGCCGAATGTCTTGTCGTTGATGGTATAGCTGGCGCTGAAGTTCCACGACACGCTCTTCTTTCTGAAAACTCTGTGGTTGACATCCCATTCGAACTTGTTGAGCTGTTTCACGCCTGCCGAGTCGAGGACGTAAGGGTCCCACATGCTTGAATACTGTATGCTGAGGTTCTTAAACAGCGTGGTACGTCCGCTGACGCTGAGATACGACCAGTTCAGCGAGTCTTTCGCCACGTCGTAGTTGCCCGAGAATGTGAGGTTTTCGATGAGGACGACCTTCTTCAGGCCAGTGATGGTGTCTTTTTTCGACGGCACCTTGATTTCGAGGTTGTTGCCGAAGCTGTACGTTATCCTTCCTGAACGCTGTCCGGGCGGTGTGCCGTAGATAGTTCCTTGATAATAGCTGTATTTCTGCTCTACGCCGTTGCCGTCGAGGTATGATGAGTAATAATTCCAGAAGCTGTCGCTGTAGTCGGGATTAAACGAGAAACCTACGGTAGGGGTGAACACGTGCCTGATAGCTCTTATCGGGCCTCTCTTAAACCTAAACATTCCGTAGATCTTAGTGGTGATGTTACTCGATGCATCGTACGAGAACACGTTTCTGAACCGGTTGATGGTGTCGGTCTGCACATGTCCGTAGCCAACGCTGTCCCACACCCAGTCTTTCTCGTAATACTGCAGATACATCTTGTCGGTGAGGTTGAGCGAGGTAGTCCAGGTGAAATGCTTAAACAGCTTGATAGGCAGGTTGATCGGCACACGATGCTGCATGCCGTTCTGCATCTGGTCGAGCCATCCGTCTTTGAAGAAGAGACTGTCGGCCATGCTGATGTAGTTCTTCGCATTGGTCGAATAACTCACGTTGAGTTCGCTGTACCAATGTTTTTTACCCGATTTTCCTATGTTTTTCAGAGGATAGATACGATTCATCGACAGCGTCATCTCAGGTAGCGTGATGGTCATCTGATGCGTCAGGGTGTTCTGGCTGTGGCTGCCGTTGACCGTAAAGTGGAACTTGCTTCCGAAGCTAGTTTGGTAGGCGATACTCGACTGGAAGGTGTTGCTCAGATACTCCGTCGTCGAGATGGCGTTGTATTTGTTGTAGTTGTTACTCACGATGTAGACGTCGGCAGAGAACGACGACTTCGGCCTGGCTTTAGGGTCTTGTTTGTGTACCCAACGAAGTTTGAAGTCGGTGCTCTCGGTATAGTCGGCCGAGCCTTCGACACCCACCTTGTTGATAGCATAACTCGCTGCCAATGAGCCGCTGAACTTATATCTGTTGACGTAGCGGAACGTTGGCTTCAGCGCCCAGCTGCCTCGGGTGTAGATGTCGCCGATGAGCTGCAGGTCCATGTAGTTGTTGATGGCCCAGTAATAACCTCCGTTTTCGAAGTAGAAACCACGGTTTGCCGACTCACCGAACGATGGGATGATGATACCCGAACGTTGTCCTTTAGCATTGGGAATCAAAGCGAAAGGTATCGCTACAGGCAATGGCGTCTCCTCAATCTTCGCGTAGAGCATTTTAGCCACAATCTTATCGTCGGGGATGACGATGGCTTTGTTGAAATGGAACTCGTAGTGCGGATGCTCACGGTTGCTGCAAGTGGTGAACGATCCCGACTTGATATGGATCTTGCCGTCGTCCATCTTCTTGATTTTGTCGCCATGCAGATAGTTGGAGTTGTCTTCAGTGAACACCTTACGGATGATACCTTTCTTGGTGTCGAAGTTAAACGACATTTCGTCGGAGTAGTATTTCTGTCCGGCCTGCGTAAAAACGGGCTTTCCTGCAATCTTTCCGGTAGAATCGGGCATTCCCTTAGCGAAGATGGTATGTTTTTCGAAGTCGAACTCGATGTAATCGGCCTCAACCTCTATGTCGTCGTATTTGATGACAGCGCCGCCGTAGTAGAAAATCTTGTTGTTTTTAAAATCCTGGATTGTCGAGTCGTTACAGGTGCGGTCGATCTGAGCGTCGAGTGGCGATTTCTTCTCTTGCTTGACAAGGCTGTCCGACTTGTTCTGACCTCTTCCGACAACAGGAAACATCATCAGAATGAAGAAAAAAACAAGAAAAAATCGATATGTTGGCCTCGTGTACAAGATTTTTATCTAATTTTGTAAAAAATTCAAAACTATTCAAACTGCAAAGATACGGTTTTTTATGAACGCGAAACTTATATTTTTTATTATATTAATGAGTTTTTTGGTTTTCTTGCCTGAAGCCGAAGCCCAAACTACTAAGATTCAGACGGTTGTGATCGATGCCGGACATGGCGGAAAAGACGCGGGAGCGGTAGGAAAGAAAGGAAAAGAGAAGGATATCACCCTCGCCGTAGCGAAGAAAGTGGGCGCGATGATCAAAAAACAGTATCCTGACGTGAAGGTTTACTACACCCGCACCACCGACGTGTTTGTCGAGCTGATGGAACGCGCCAAGATAGCCAACCGCAACAATGCCGACCTCTTCATCTCGATACACTGCAACTCGGTGGCTAACTCGCCGAAGACCGGCGGTGCCGAGACGTTCATCATGGGTGACCACCGTAACAGTGCCAACCTCGCTGTCGCTAAGCGCGAAAACGCCTCTATCCTCTACGAGAGTAACGCGGAAGAGAACTATGGCGGCTTTGACCCTAACAGCACCGAGGCTTACATCGCCTTCAGCTTCATCCAGAGTGAGTTCAAACAACGCTCGCTTGAGTTTGCCGAACTCGTTCAGAATCAGTTGGTTGGCTCAGCCAAACGGCACGATAGGGGAGTGCAGCAGGCAGGATTTCTGGTACTTTACAAGACCGCGATGCCATCAGTGCTTGTCGAGTTGGGATTCATCTCAAATCCTACCGAGGAGGCATATATGATGTCGGCCGACGGACAAAACACCTTAGCCTCAGCAATTGCTAAGGCTTTCAGCACTTATAAGACTAATTTTGAGAAGAACTCCGTCGACATGCAGCAGGAGACCATGGCTGAAGAAAAACCTGAGGCTACTGAAAAGCCTGAAACGCCAGTAACTCCGCCTGTTGTCGATAAAAACAAAGGCGTCGTTTACAAGGTACAGTTCACCACCCGCAGTCGTGCTGTCGACAACCCCCAGAGCATCTACAAAAACCTCAAGGATGTCGATTATTACGAGCACAACGGGATGTTTAAATACACCGCTGGCTGCTTCGCCACCAAAGCCGATGCCGATGCTTACCTGAAAGAGGTGACCTCAAAAGGCTACGATGGCGCCTTCGTGGTGAAGTTTGAAGACGGGGTGAGAAAATAAAAATGTAGGGGCGAATCATCATTCGCCCCTACATTGTGTTTACAGATTGTCTTTGAAATATTCCGTAATCTTCGTTATCAGATGTGCTCTGTCCATGCCGTAGACGTTGTGGTCGTGACCGGGGTAGACGAAGTAATCCATCTGTTTCTGGTTGTGGATGGCGTTCTCCAAGAAGCTGAGGCTGTTCTGCCAAACCACAGTCGGGTCTGTCGAGCAGTGGATAATCAAAAGTTTTCCTTCGAGTTTGTCGGTCTTGTTGTCCAATGCCGTCAGCTCATAGCCTTCAGGATTCTCATCAGGGGTGTCCATATAACGCTCGCCATACATTATCTCATAGTATTTCCAGTTGATGACAGGACCACCGGCGACGCTGACCTTGAACGTCTCAGGGTAGTTGATCTTTAACGATGTCGACATGAATCCACCATAGCTCCAGCCGTCGCTGCCGATACGGTCAGCGTCGACGTAAGGCTTCGTCTTGAGGTATTCTATGCCCGTCATCTGGTCGTGCATCTCCATCTGTCCGCACTGGCGGTGGATGACCTGCTCGAAGGCCTCGCCACGGTCGGCAGAACCACGGTTATCGACAGTAAACACTATGAATCCCTCCTGTGCAAGGTAGTTGAGATAGATGCCAGCGCCAGCCAGCCATGTGTCGGTGATGAGCTGAGCGTGAGGACCGCCGTAAACGTAGACAATGACAGGGTATTTCTTGTTTTCATCGAAGTTATAAGGCTTGATGATACGTGTGTAGAGCATCTGTCCATCTTCAGCCTTGATGCTGTCGATCTCGGTAACACCGATGTTATAGTCTTTGATAGGATTTTCGGCTGTATATAGGTAGTCGACAAAACGTCCTTGATCGTCGACGATCTCAGCTGCTCTCGGCACGTCGGTGCTATTGTAGTTGTCGATGAAATACTTGCCGCTCTTGCTTGGAAGTACGCTATGTGTGCCGTGTTTCTTGGTGAGACGTACTTTCTTTCCGTTCTTCAGGTTCACCTTATAGAAATGACGCTGCAGAGGGCTGACCTCTGTGGAGGTGTAGTAGGCGTTACCTTTGCCGTCGAAGCCGTTGAACGCAGTGACGACATAGTTGCCTTTTTCGATCTGACGGGCTTTCAGTGTCTTGGTGTTATGCAGCCACAGATGATAGTAGCCGTCGCGTTGAGCGAGCCACAAAAACTCGGTGGTGCTGCCTGGCAAGAAATATGCAGGTCCTTGAGGTTCAACATATTGTGCGTCCTCGTCGTGGAAGATGGTCTGCTTGAACTCACCGTTCAATGCGTTGTATTCGTTGAAGTTGAGCGTGTCCTGACCGCGGTTCAATATGCCGATGTAGATGTTTTTGTTGTCGTTGTTCCAAGTGATGGCGGTGAGATAATGCTCTTCTGGCTCGCCTGTCTTCATCACCACGTCGGAGCCATTAGCAATGTCGTAAACATGCAGTTTCACTATGTGTGACGTCATTCCGGCCATAGGATATTTGATAGGTTTCTCTGTGGCGATGCGTGTCGTGATGTCGACGAGCGGATAGTCGGTCACCATGCTCTCATCCATCAGATAATATGCCAGCTTGCTGCCGTCGGGCGACCAGAAAATACCGCCGTCGATGGCGAACTCGTTACGGTGCACCGACTGTCCCGCGATGACATTCTCGGGGTTCTCGGTGATACGAATCTGCTTGCCGCAGTCAGCGATGTAAAGGTCGTTACCTATTGTATAAGCTATGCGCATCGTAGTCGGCTCGAGTGTCATATTCTCCGCATTGGCAGGAATGGTATTGACTTTTACGATGCTTTTATTCTTGATACTCAATGTGTTAAGTGTGATGTTGCCATCTTCTCCCATCTTGTAGAAATAGCCACCGTCCTCGCTTGTCCAGGTGATATTTGGCAGACGTTTGAACTCGCCGGCGCCGTTGTCTTTGGCGATGCCGTTGAGCAAGTCGAGGCTCAGCAGGCTGTGCGAGCTTTTCTCGCCAGGACTGCGGAAACGGATCTCGTTATCTTCGTTGAAGACGAACTTGTTGCTGTCGCCTAGCCATTTGAAACTCTTGCCTTTAGCATAGACGTCATAGTTGTTGTACGAGGCATCCTCAGGCGTGAACATCTTCTTTTCCTGTGCAAACGATGTCATAACTAACATCAATGCGATTGCTGATAATAATAATTTTTTCATATTTTTCCTTTTTTTTAATTTATTCAAAAAGTATCTTTTGGTCGAATTTTTCCGAATTTCGTCACAAATAGCGGAATTTCGTCACAAAACAGTATCTAAAGGTCGAAATTATGCTTTGTGAATTGCTTCCGCAAATTTATTCAATAAATCAGGTTCTTTCTCGAACGCTGTCCCGATGACGATAACGTCGGCTCCGGCTTTGACGGCTTCTGCTGCCATCTCCGGTGTCTTGATGCCTCCGCCCACGATAAGCGGGATGCTTATCATCTGTTTCACCTTCGAAATCATGCTTGTCGACACTGGCATCATGGCACCCGATCCTGCCTCGAGGTAGATGAGTTTTAGGCCCAGCATCTCGCCTGCGATGGCGGTGCACATGGCGATGTCGTCCTTGTCGTGCGGTATCGGTGTGGTGTCGCTCATATACGTCACCGAGGTGGCCTTGCCGCTGTCGATGAGCATATAACCCGTCGGGATGATCTCGTTGCCATAGAGTTTCAGATACGGCGCCGCGATGACATGTCGTCCGATGAGCATCTCAGGGTTTCTTCCGGAGATCAAAGATAAAAGGAGAAATCCGTCGCAGTATTTGCTGATTTGCAATGAGTTACCCGGGAATATCAGCACCGGAATCTTAGAGTGTTCCTTGATGAGTTTGATGCAATGGTCAAGGCTGTCGGTGACCAGCAGGCTGCCTCCCACGAAGAAAAAATCGACGTCGGCGGCGTTAGCCTTCTCAACCATCGACAGAATCTGCGCGTCCGATGGCTTGTCGGGATCGATTAAAACTGCAAGTTTTTTGCGTTTTTTGTCATTGAAATTGTCGTAAATCGCCATATCTTATTTTTTTAGAATTATCCTGAATGTAGTGCCTTGTCCGACTACGCTGCTCTTTACGAAAATCTTGCCTTTATGGTAGTTTTCGATGATACGTTTGGCCAGCGACAGTCCAAGTCCCCAGCCGCGTTTCTTCGAGGTGTAGCCAGGCTGGAATATCTGCTTGTACATGCTTCGTGGAAGTCCTTTGCCTGTATCGCTGATGTCGATAAACACGTTGCCGTCGTCTTCGGTGAGCTCGACGGTGACCTTACCTTTGTCGCTCATCGCGTCGATGGCGTTCTTGGTGAGGTTCTCCAGTACCCAGCTGAACAAGGCGGCGTTCAGTGGTATAACTATCTCACGCACAGGCAGTTGCACATCGAACTCAAACTTCGACGAGAAGCGGTGCTGCATGTATCTCATGGTCTTGTCGACGACAGCCACCACGTCGGTTCTTTCCAAGGTGGGGATGGAGCCGATCTTCGAGAAACGCTCCGTTATCGTCTTCAACCTGTCGATATCTATTTCCATCTCCGACGTCCCTATGAACGGTTTCTCTTCCATCTTCAGAAGCTCAACCCAGCCCATCAACGAGCTCAGAGGCGTACCTATCTGATGTGCTGTCTCTTTAGCCATGCCGGCCCACACCTGGTTTTGCTCCGATCGACGTATGTAGCTGAACATAAGGTATGCCAGAAGCGCAAACAAGCCGAAAATCAATATCTGCACAAGCGGGAAATATCGCATCTGCATAAGTAGGTCCGACTGTCTGTAATAAATGTATATCTTGTTGTCATCGAGATAGTTGACTTTTATCGGGACGCACTCTTCCTGCATCGTATATATCTGATTCTCAACGTATTTTCTGTCTTTCATCTTGATAGAATCGAGGTTTCCGTAAGCTAACACGCTGTTGTCGGTGCTGTCGATGATGATGACGGGCGCACCTACTGCATTGTCAGTCACGTCGTTGATGAAAAGCTCGAACAAGCCGTCGAGGACTTCTTTCAACTCAGTGAAAATCAACGATTCTTTATAATAAAGCCATTTCGTCTTTCCAAAAAGGTCGATTTTTATAGGCTGGTAAATGCTGAACTCCTCCATCATCTCCTTGTCGAACTTGGTCTTGTCCTTGAGATGATCTGGTAGGTTAATGGAGAGGTCGATCTTCGCGGAATTATCAGTTATTACTACGGGAATGCTTATGTTACTCTGGATGATGTCAAGATATATGGAGGTGTTTTCTTCAGGGCTGGCCTCAAGGAAGCTCTCGTAGGCTTTCGCCAGCAGCTGCACGCGTTTCTGCTCTTGCTCGCCCACCTCGTTAAAGAACACCTTGGTGTAGTTCATCAGCTCGGCATGGCTCTGCACCGCCTCGGCCCACATCTCGATCTGCTTCGACTCCTGCGCCGCAAAACGCTTCACCAGTCGGTTTGTATAGTAAATAGAGATGGTTATGATGATTACAGCCAGCACGGTGAGCGCCAGATTCCACCATCTTTTTTGTGAATAAATGTTATTTTTCATACCACAAAAATACAAAATTTTTATTTAAATAAGGTGTGTAGCAAAAAATGTTGTAATTTTACACGTTTTTTTAAACGGGAAATTTTTAGAAATATTATGGAATATAATTTTGAAGAAATCGAGAAAAAATGGCAGGAATACTGGCGTGACAACAAGATTTATCATGTTGAAGTCGACCATAACAAGCCGAAGTTTTATGTGTTGGACATGTTCCCTTATCCGTCGGGCGCAGGCCTTCATGTGGGCCACCCGCTGGGCTATATCGCCTCTGATATCTATGCCCGCTACAAGCGTTTGAAGGGTTTCAACGTGCTTCACCCGATGGGCTACGACGCCTACGGACTTCCGGCTGAGCAATATGCCATCCAGACGGGTACCCACCCTGCCATCACCACGGAGAAGAATATCAACCGTTACCGTGAGCAGATGGATAAAATCGGTTTCTGCTATGACTGGGACCGCGAGGTGCGCACCTCCGACCCTAAATATTATAAATGGACACAGTGGACGTTTCTCCAGCTGTTCAACTCATATTATTGCAACAAATGCAAGAAAGCTCAGCCGATATCGCAACTTGTCGATTATCTGAGCAAAAACGGCACCGAAGGTCTTGATGTGGCTTGCACCAAGCCGATGGCCATCACTGCCGCGCACTGGAATGCCATGAGTGAGCGTGAACAACAGGAAACGCTGATGAACTACCGCCTCGCATATCTCGCCGACACCATGGTGAACTGGTGTCCAGAATTAGGTACGGTGCTCGCCAACGATGAAGTCCAGGACGGCTTATCAGTGCGCGGCGGCTATCCTGTCATCCGTAAGTCGATGAAACAGTGGCTGCTTCGTATCACCGCCTACGCCGAACGTCTGCTCCAAGGCCTCGAGACCCTCGACTGGACAGAGTCGATAAAAGACGTGCAGCGTAACTGGATAGGCAAGTCGATGGGTGCCTCTGTGTTCTTCAAAGTTGCTGATAAAGACATTGATTTTGAGGTGTTTACGACACGTGCCGACACCCTGTTCGGCGTCACCTTCATGGTGCTTGCACCTGAACACGAGATGATCGACCAGCTCACCACCGATGAGCAACGTGCCGCAGTGAAAGAATATGTCACTTGGGCTAAGAACCGCTCCGAACGTGAGCGTATGTCAGAGGTGAAGAAGGTGAGTGGAGTGTTCACAGGCTCTTACGCCGTCAACCCGTTCAACGGCACCAAGATCCCGATCTGGATCTCCGATTACGTGCTCATGGGCTATGGCACCGGTGCCATCATGGCAGTGCCGGCTCACGACAGCCGCGACTTCGCCTTCGCACGTCATTTCAACCTCCCGATAATCCAAGTCGTGGCGAAACCAGGCGAAGAGCCGTCAGATCCTGCCACATGGACAGAGTCGTTCGACGCCAAGGAAGGCGTGCTGGTAAACTCAGAGTTCCTCAACGGACTCACAGTGAAACAGGCTATCCTCCGCATGATCGAAGAACTCGAGAAACTCGGCATCGGTAAAGGAAAGACCAACTACCGTCTGCGCGACGCCATCTTCAGCCGTCAGCGTTACTGGGGTGAGCCATTCCCAATCTATTATAAGAACGGGATGCCTTATGCCATGGATGTCAATAAGTTACCTCTTGAGCTGCCTTCCATCGACGCATATAAGCCGACAGAGACAGGCGAGCCGCCATTGGCTCGTGCAAAGAACTGGGTCACTGAAGAGGGCTATCCTATCGAGACAAATACAATGCCAGGTTTTGCAGGCTCAAGCGGCTATTACCTCCGCTATATGGATCCGCATAACGACAAAGAATATTTCTCCAAAGAAGCTAACGGCTATTGGCAGAACGTCGACCTTTACATCGGCGGCGCAGAGCATGCCACAGGTCACCTCATCTACAGCCGTTTCTGGAACAAATTCCTGTTCGACCTCGGAATCGCCTGTAAAGACGAGCCTTTCCAGAGAATGATAAATCAAGGAATGATACAAGGACGCTCCAGCCTCGCCTACCGTGTGAACAAAGACAAGATGTTGAAGGTGACAGGCCAGAAAGTCGAATGCAACGGCCCGCTGTTTATTTCAAAGAATTGCAAAGACCGTGAGTTATTCAGCGACCCGATTTTGGTGGATATTAACATCGTTCATAACGATATTCTTGATACTGAGGCATTTAAAGCTTGGCGCGATGACCTTAAAGATGCACAATTTATCTATGAAAAAGATAAGGATAGCAAAGATGTGTTCGTCTGCGACTGGCTCATTGAAAAAATGTCGAAGTCGAAGTTTAATGTCCAGAACCCTGACGATCTCGTGGCAAAATACGGCGCCGACACCCTGCGTCTCTACGAGATGTTCCTCGGACCTCTCGAACAGTCGAAACCATGGGATACCCAAGGCATTGAAGGTACTTTCCGTTTCCTGAAGAAGTTCTGGAAGCTGTATTCGGAAATCAGCGACGAGCCCGCAACTAAAGAAGAGCTGAAGGTTTTGCATAAACTCATCAAGAAAGAAGAGGAAGACATCGAGCGTATCTCGTTCAACACCGTCGTCTCCGCTTTCATGATATGTGTCAATGAGCTCACCGATATGAAGTGCAACAAACGCGCTATCCTCGAGCCAATGGCTATCATGATTTCGCCTTATGCACCACATATCGCCGAAGAGCTGTGGCATCAGATGGGACACAACGACAGCGTCGTCAACCAGAAATTCCCTGACTTCGACGCACAACATGTGGCCGAGAACACCTTCTTGTATCCTGTTTCGTTCAACGGAAAGAAACGTTTCGACCTCGAACTGCCTCTCGATATGAAGCAGGATGAGGTGCAGAACTCCGTCGTCAACGCCCCTGAAGCCAAGAAATGGCTCGAAGGCGTCACCATCCGCAAGGTCATTTTCATCCCAAAGAAAATCATCAATATTGTTGTCGGATAATGAAAAAAATATTCTGGATATTAATATTAATAGGTGTCGCGACATCCGTCTCTGCCCAGAACGTCCAGGAACGCGAGTCTAACCCTGTCATCACTAAACGTCTCGAACAATGGCAGGACCTGAAGTTCGGTTTCATGATGCATTGGGGTATCTATTCGCAATGGGGAGTGGTGGAATCATGGTCGATATGCAACGAGGATTGGATTGATCGCGGCGGCGCTAATTATATTCAGTATAAGGCTGATTATCAGGCACTTAACAAGACTTTCAAGCCTAAGAAATTCAATCCCGATGCATGGGCTAAGCTGGCTAAGGAAGCCGGAATGAAGTATGTGGTGTTCACCACTAAACATCACGACGGTTTCTGTATGTTCGACACTAAGGAGACGACCTATTCGACTGTCGACCCGTCATGTCCGTTCTCGAAAAACAAAAGAGCCGACATCACCGGTGCCATCGTGGAGGCATTCAGGAAACGTGACTTCTGGACAGGCTTGTATTTCTCGAAACCCGACTGGCATCATCCTGATTACTGGGCTGAGCAATGGGCAACACCCGACCGTAACGTGAACTATGACCCGAAGAAATATCCTGAAAGATGGCAGCGTTTCTGCGATTTCACTTATAACCAGATATATGAGCTGACACACAACTATGGCGATATCGACATCTTGTGGCTCGACGGCGGTTGGGTCCGTCCTGAATATAGCCTCACCGATGAATATCGCGAATGGCTGGGCTGCAAAGGCTATATTCAGGACATCGACATGCCCCGCATAGCTGGGATGGCCCGCGAAAATAACCCCGACCTCATCATAGTCGACCGCACAGTACACGGGATATACGAGAATTATCAGACTCCCGAACAGCAAGTCCCCGACACATTGCTCCCCTATCCATGGGAGACGTGCATGTCGATGGGCAACTCGTGGTCCTACGTTGAGAACGATAACTACAAGAGTACCAATAAGATAATACATTACCTGGTCGACATCGTGGCCAAAGGAGGTAACTACCTCCTCAACGTAGGCCCATCACCTGATGGCGAGTTGCCCCCAACCGCCGTCGACCGTATGCATGAGATAGGCAAGTGGATGAGAATCAATGGTCAAGCTATCTATGGAACACGGCCTTTCTATCCTTACTGCGACGGAAAGGTACGTTTCACACAGAGAGACGGCCTCGTCTTTGTCATATATCTCCTGAATCCAGGTGAAGTGATGCCTAAGTCATTTACAATCAATGCCGATTTAGGTAACAGAAAAAAGGCGAGAATCCTCGGCGGCAGAGGTAGAGCCAAGCTCAAAAAGACCGACGACGGATACCTTATTAATATTAATAACAACGTAGATTTTGAACATGCTGTCGTTATAGAATTAAGATAAAATTGAAATATGAAAGAAGAACTCAAGAGAATGGACCTTCCTTACCTCATCGCCGACCCGAGTCTGGCAGAGTGGGGAAGAAAAGACATTGAAATTTCAGAACACGAGATGCCAGGTCTGATGGCACTCCGTAAGAAATATGGTGAGAGTAAGCCTCTCAAAGGCGCACGCATCAGCGGATCGCTCCACATGACAATCCAAACCGCATGTCTCATCGAGACGTTGAAGGCTCTCGGCGCCGAGGTACGCTGGGCAAGCTGCAACATCTTCTCGACACAAGACCATGCCGCGGCAGGTATCGTGGCAGGCGGAACGCCAGTGTTTGCTTGGAAAGGCGAGACCCTCGACGACTACTGGTGGTGCACCATGCGCGCCCTCACTTTCCCCGATGGCAACGGCCCTGACCTCATCGTCGACGACGGTGGCGATGCCACATTGTTGATACACAAAGGCTATGAGTGCGAGAACGACCCTAAGCTCCTCGAGGTGGAACCGACAAACGCCGAAGAGAAAGCCTTGATGGGTGTCATCAAAGAGACATATAAGATGGATCCTCAACACTGGCACAAAGTGGTGGCCAACTGGAAAGGCGTGTCGGAAGAGACAACAACAGGCGTGCACCGTCTCTATCAGATGAAAGAAGCCGGCAAGCTTCTCGTACCTGCCATCAACGTGAACGACAGCGTCACCAAGAGCAAGTTCGATAACATGTACGGCTGCCGTGAGTCTTTGGCCGACGGCATCAAACGTGCCACCGACGTGATGCTCGCAGGTAAAGTCATCGTGGTGTTAGGCTACGGTGATGTGGGTAAAGGCTGCGCACAGTCGATGCGTTCCTACGGCGCCCGCGTCATAGTCACCGAGATCGACCCGATATGCGCTCTGCAGGCTGCCATGGAAGGCTATGAAGTCACCACGATGGAAGAGGCTGTGAAGGAAGGCAACATCTTCGTAACATGCACCGGCAACTGCGACGTTATCACACTCGAGCACATGCTCCAGATGAAAGATCAGGCCATCGTATGCAACATAGGTCATTTCGACAACGAGATACAGGTCAATGCATTGGAAAACTATAAAGGTGTCAAGAAAATCAACATAAAACCGCAGGTCGACAAGTTCGTGAAACCCGACGGAAAAGCCATCTTCATCCTGGCAGAAGGCCGTCTGGTTAACCTCGGCTGCGCCACAGGTCACGCGAGCTTCGTGATGAGCAACTCGTTCACTAACCAGACCTTGGCGCAGATGGATCTCTGGGCCAAACGCGGCACCTATCCGGTCGACGTCTACTGCCTGCCGAAATACCTCGACGAAGAGGTGGCACGTCTGCATCTCGAGAAGATAGGAGTGAAGCTGACCAAGCTCACGCAGAAACAAGCCGACTACATCGGCGTTCCTATCGAAGGCCCTTATAAAGCTGATATTTACAGATATTAAAAAAACGAAGAGACGCCACAGTGTGACGTCTCTTTTTTTGAATTTCGTTTTAATTGTAAATCCTCAACGCTGATCCGTCGAACTGTGTGAAATACTGCGTCAACGGGTAGCCCGAGCCTTCGATGACGCTGCCGTCGAGGATGGAATATTTATAGTCGAGGCAGGAGTCGATGACGTATGGCAAAGCCACATACAGCCGGTTGTCGGGACACGCGTACGGGTCGTTGGGCGACATGCGTTCGTAAGCCTTGAACTCATCGATATTATACCTGTAAATAATGATTCCGTAGCTTGGTCGTGGCGCGGTGACATACATCCAGCCGCCGACGGTGTTAAGCTCTTGATATTCAAGCGAATTAGGGTATATTGTGAAGTTTATCTCGACCTCCGGTGAGTTGGGGTTTTCAGGCTTGCTGTTGCATGAAATGACGAAAATCGTCGTTAAAGCGACAAAAAAAACCGTTGAAATTTTTAAAAATTTTCTCATTTCAAAAATATTTTGGTGCAAAATTAACAAAATTTTCGACAAAAAACGGGTCAAATGCTGATAAAAAATCTTTCCTAAAACCCTAAATTTTTGTTTTTGGGCGAAAATTTCTTTGTTTTTTAAAAATTATAATATGTTTATTTTTAACGTGTTACAAAGATTAAACTGAAAAAGTTGAAAAATATTTTTCCTAAATAAAAATAAATTGCTTGTGGGAATGAAAAAATTGTTGTACTTTTGAACCCTAAAAATGTGCACTGAAAAAAGCAAATTATTTGATAGTATAACATAAAAATTCAAGGTATGTTAAAAAAATTACTATTTTTATTCTGCATTGTGCTGACGTCGTGGTCGTTAGCGCTTGCACAGCAAGGTCGTCTAAAGGGTGTCATTACTGACAAAGACACTGGCGAGCCTATTGCATTTGCCAACGTCGTTTTGGAGAACGGCGGAACGCAGGTGGGAGGTGCCAGTACTGACTTTGACGGTAACTACGACATCAACCCTATTCCTCCGGGAACGTACGACCTGAGAGCAACATTCGTTGGTTACAACACCTTCGTTATGAAGGGCGTTGTGATTTCAGGTAACAAAATCACCTTCCAGGACATTAAGATGAGCATGCAGTCGGAAGTGCTGGATGCTGTTGAGATTGTCGACTACAAGGTGCCTTTGATTTCAAAGGACCAGACTTCGGCTGGTGCTACCATCACCGCAGAGGAAATCGCGAAGATGCCTAACCGTTCGGCGGATGCAGTCGCGGCCACCGTGGGTGGTGTGTTCTCGGCCGACGGTGAAGTCGGTAACATGCGTGGTGCCCGTTCTGAAGGTACAGTCTACTACATCGACGGTGTCCGCGTCATCGGAAGCCACTCAGTGCCTCAGTCGGCTATCGACCAGGTCGAGGTTATGCTTTCCGGTACTCCGGCTATGTACGGTGACGTGACTGGTGGTATCATCAACATGACAACAAAAGGCCCTTCAAGAACTTTCGGCGCTGGTTTGGAAATTGAACAGTCACTCGACGGCTACGGCCACACAAGAGTTGGCATCAACGCTCAAGGACCACTCATCAAGGGTAAGAAATCAGAGACAGCTCTCTTGGGATTCTTCGTGTCTGGTGAGTTCACCCGTAATAAAGACGGATGGATCACAGCTATCGGTCACTACAAAGCAACCGATGAGTGGTTGGATTACATCAAAGAACACCCACTTCGTCTCGGTGCATCAGGCACAGGTGTTTATCCTAACGGTGAATATACCAGAATGGGTTCGATGGAATATGTGAAGAACTCACAGAATACATCAAACTGGACCATCAATACAACAGGTAACGTCAGTATTCGTACTACCGAGACTATCAACCTCACAGTTGGTGGTAGCTACATCAGATCAAGAGAACACGATGGCAGCCGTATCAATGAGTATTTCAACTATGAGAAAAACGGTATGTACGACTACCAGAACTGGCGTGTTTACGGTCGTTTCACCCAGAGATTCCCAACGGCTCCTGAAAGCACATCACTGATCAAGAACTTCTACTACAGCTTGCAGGTCGACTACTCAAGAGTTAACGGTAAGAGCTACGATCCAGACCATAAGAAAGATATCTGGAAGTATGGTTACCTCGGTAAGTACACCATCTACAAGACCCCATCATACCAAATGGATACAGCTATCACAGTGTACGACCAAAACGGTAATCCACACATCTACAGCAACGTTTGGCACACTGCATCATGGGACTATGATACATTGGTGACTTTCCGTCCAGCCGACTATAACCCGTTGCTGGCCAAGTATACCTCAATGGTTTATGATCTCTATGATGATCCTTCAGGTCACTATACAAACTTCGACGATATCCAGCTCAGCCAAGGACTTCTGAACTCACAGTCGCCATCAAGATTCTATAGCTTATATTCAGCTCCTGGTACAATCCAGTCGAACTACGGCTATAGCGAGAACAGCCAGTTCGGTGTTAACCTTGCAACTGCTATGACACTCGGCAATCACGAGATCAAGTTCGGTCTCCAGTACGAGCAGCGTAACGGCAGATCATGGGGCATCGGTGGCTTCAACTTGTGGTACCTCATGAGACATCTGGCCAACTTCCACATCGACCAGTTGGATGTTAACAATCCTCAAGTCGTAAGTTACGACGGATTCGTTGATACTATCAAGTACTACAGAATGTACAACGCAGCCGACCAATATCAGTTCGACAAGAACCTCCGTTCAGCTCTCGGACTTAGCGTCACAGGCGTCGATTGGATCAACACCGACTCATACGATTTCAATGATAACTCAATTGAATACTACGACAAAGACGGTAAGATGCACAAGGCTTATCTCAACGATGGCTTCGACATCAGCATGTTCACTCCAGATGAGTTGACACAGGACGGTAGCTCATACGTTTCATACTACGGTTACGACTACCTCGGTAAGAAACTCAAGAAACAGCCGAGCTTCGAAGACTTCTTCACAGAGACTGATGAAAACGGTAACTACACACGTCCGGTGGGTTCGTTCAGACCTATCTACATGGCCGGTTACCTCCAGGATAAGTTCGCATTCAAAGACCTTATCTTCAACATCGGTGTCCGTGTCGACCGTTTCGATGCTAACCAGAAAGTGTTGAAAGACCCATATATCCTCTATGATTACTACACAGTAGGCGACAGAATGAACAATGGAAAACTCGTTCTTCCTAACGGTTCAACAGTCGACGTCCCGAGCAACATCGGTAATGACTACGCAGTGTATGTTAATAATATTAAGGATATTACCCAAGTCATGGGTTATCGTTATGAAAACACTTGGTACAATGCAGAAGGTGCTGAAATCGCTGACCCGACCACTTTGAACGCCGGTAGCGGTGTCACAGCATGGGTCAAGAATAAAGATCAATCACACGTCGACATCAACTCATTCAAGGACTACAGCCCACAATGGACAGTGATGCCGCGTATCTCCTTCTCATTCCCGATTTCGGATGACGCTTTGTTCTTCGCTCACTACGACGTCTTGACACAGCGTCCTTCAAACATCCACACCAATATCTATGATTACTACTACTTCGAGCAGGAGAGCGGTACTCTCAACAACCCTGCTTTGAAGCCGTCACAGACCATCGACTATGAGCTCGGTTTCACTCAGAAACTCACTAACTCATCGTCAATGACAATCACAGCATATTATAAGGAGTTGCGTAACATGATTCAGATGTACCGTTACACCGGTGCATATCCTAAGGATTACACATCATACAGTAACTTAGACTTCGGTACTGTTAAGGGTCTCACAGCATCATACGACTTACGTAGAACAAAGAACGTTCGTCTGCGTGCTTCTTACACCTTACAGTTCACCAACGCTACAGGTGCTTCAACATCAACCATGAGCGCTTTGATTGCAGCTGGTGTGCCTAACTTGCGTTCAACCTTCCCAATGCCTTGGGACCGTCGTCACCAGTTCAACGTGACTTTGGACTACCGCTTCGCTGACGGCAAGGACTACAACGGTCCTGTCTCGAAACGCGAGAAGTCAGGCAAGAAGCCTATCTATTGGCTCGCCAACACAGGTATGTCAATCACAATGCAGGGTGGTTCAGGTACTCCTTACACTGCATCAAGCAACATTAACTCACCTATGGGTAACAGCACTAACCTGTTGAAGGGTTCGTTCTACGGCTCACGTCTGCCATGGGCATTCCGTTTCGATATGAAGATTGACCGCGATTTCGATCTCAACCTCGGAAAGAAAGACGGTGACAAACGTCCAGCTTACCTGAACGTTTATCTTCAGGTGCTCAACGTGCTTAACTCAAAGAATATAATAGGTGTTTACCATTCAACCGGTAACCCAGATGACGATGGTTACCTCTCAGCGCCAGAATGGCAGCGTGAAATTCAAAATCAGACGAATGCTGATTCATATCGCGAGTTGTACAGTTTGTATGTCAACGACCCGGGTCACTATTCATCACCACGTCAGATTAGAGTTGGTATGATCTTTAACTTCTAAGCAGAATAATAAATACTGGAAATATGAAGACTATAATTCGTTTATTAACTGTTGCATTTCTTATTGCAAGTGTAACTGAAGTAAGAGCCGAGAAGGTCAAAATGAACGGCCCAACTCGGAATCTGAAACAAACCACTGCCGGATGTACACCTTCTTCAACGTTTGCTTGGTTGAACATCAACAACGCGAGAGTACGTGTCAACGCTGGTGGTGATATGTGGTGGGATCTTCCAGGCGGCTCAGGCGCTAAATATTACATCCCTGCTAACGGTTCCGCAACATCACTGTATGCCGGTTCTCTTTGGATTGCAGGTATGGACATCAACAACCAGTTGAAGTGCGCCGCTATCCGTTTCCGTCAGGTCGGTAACGACTTCTGGACTGGTCCTCTTACAGTCGATGGTACAGCATCTATCGATGCCGCTACATGTATGGAATACGATAAGATGTATAACATCACTCGTGCTGAAGTCGACGACTTCCTCCAGAACTGCGATGAAAACGGTATCCCGGTTGCTGGCTACGAAATCCCAGCTAACATCATTAACTGGCCTGCTCATGGCGACCCGGCAAGAGGAATGAGCTACTATCTTGCTCCTTTCTATGATAGAGACGATGATGGTACTTATGATCCTACACAAGGTGACTATCCTTATTATGATATCACCAACGAACTCTGCCACACACAGACTCCTACAATGGAGGAGATCTATTCAGGTACAGTTTACGGATCAATCCTTTCTGACCAAGTCATCAAGGGTGACCAGACAATCTGGTGGGTGTTCAACGATAAAGGTAACTCACACACTGAGACAGGTGGTGATGCTATCGGTATGGAAATCAGAGCTCAAGCATTTGCTTTCGCAACAAATGATGAGATCAACAACATGACTTTCTATAGCTACGAGATCATCAACCGTTCAACTTACACCTTAACCAACACTTACTTCTCACCATGGACCGACGTTGACCTTGGTTATGCTAAGGACGACTACGTTGGTTGCGACGTGAGCCGTGGTCTAGGTTACGGTTACAACGGCGCCGCTATCGATGGTTCAGGTCAGACAGAAGCTTACGGTGCCAACCCTCCAGCGGTCGGTGTCGACTTCTTCCAGGGCCCATACCTCGATCCGGATGGTGAGGATAACCCTAAATACGATTCATTAGGAAACCAGCTCTGCGACGAGAGTATCAACGGTGTTAACTTCGGTAACGGCATCGTCGATGACGAACGTTTCGGTATGCGTCGTTTCGTGTATCACGATAACACAGGTTCTTCAATCAACGGTGACCCTGACGTCGCTGCTGAGTACTACCTCCTCCTTAGAGGTATCTGGAAAAACGGTGCTAAGATGGAATACGGCGGAACAGCTGTTCCTGGCGCTGCCGGTACAGTAGGTCCTGTTTGCGACTTCATGTTCCCATACGACTCTGACCCATGTAACTGGGGTACAGGTGGTCTGACTCCTGGTGGCGGCTTCAACCAGAACGGCTTCTACTGGAGTGAGGAAACCGGTAACAACGGTAATCCTAACCCTGTCAACGACCGTCGTTTCATGCAGTCAGCAGGTCCTTTCACCTTGAAGTCAGGTGCTGTTAACTACATCACATTCGGTGTGCCGTGGGCACGTGCTACATCAGGTAAGGCTTGGGCTTCAGTCGAACTTCTCCGTAAGGTCGATGATAAGTGCCAGTCAATGTTCGATAACTGCTTCAAAGTTCTCGACGGTCCTACAGCACCGGATTTGACAATCCGCGAACTCGACAAGACCCTCATTATCTATCTGTCGAATTCAGAGTCATCAAACAACGCTCATGAAGATTATATCGAATTGGATCCTAACATTCCGGATACTGCCACAGTCAACGGTCAGTTTGTTGAGTTTGACAGATACTTCCGCTTCGAAGGTTATCAGATCTATCAGCTTGCCAACGCTGAAGTCAGTGTCGACCAGCTCAACGATGAGTCAAAAGCTCGTCTGATCTTCCAGTGCGATATTAAGAATAAGGTGTCAAGAATCGTCAACTTCATCTACAATGAAGATTTAGGATTCGGTGTTCCTACTCTCATGGTCGACGGCGGCGATAACGGTATTTCTCACTCATTCGTGGTGACACAAGACCAGTTCTCAACCAACAACGACCCGACTCTCGTCAACCACCATACCTATTACTTCATGGCAATAGCTTACGCATATAATAATTATATGGAGTACATCCCTGATCAGACCGAGGGCGAAGGCCAGAAAGAGCCTTATCTCGCAGGTCGTAAGAACATCAAGTTGTACTCAGCTATTCCACATAAGATTGTTAACGGTACAATCGTCAACTCATCATACGGTGACCAGCCGGTCATCTCACGTTGGACAGGTATCGGCAACGGAGGTAACCACCTCGAGCTATCAGATGCCAGCGTTAAGGAGTTGTTACAGCGTCCTATCGCCAACACCACCGACAACCAGTTTGGTGATCCTAACTACCCAGTGCTCTATCACCCGACATATAAGAGGGGTTGTGGTCCTGTCAACGTGAAGATTATCGACCCGTTGAATGTCAAGCCTACCGACTATGCTATCTGGTTCCACGACTTCAGAGATATTGAGGTTGAGCACCTTACAGGTGATGCTGCTATCACTGGCGATAAAGCAAAGAAGAAAGCCTTCAAGTGGACTTTGAAGGATCTTGCTACAGGTGAGGAATATGAATCAGACACCACAACAGAGCTTGCAAACGAAAAGATGTTCATCGACAGAGGTATCTCTATCAACATTATGCAGCCGTGGAATGTCGGTCCTATCAATGTTGGTACAACAGGTACTGACGCTCAAACCGCATGGAGAGTTATTGCTCCGAACAACGGTATCATCACATCATCGGTGACATACGCCGACAGCTCGAACCGTTGGCTCACTGGTATCAAGGATAGCGATGCTGTTCCTTCGAATCCTTTGAACTGGATCCGTGCTGGTAGCTATGTTGACCAGGATAACGCTGTGAACAACGACTATGACATGAAGTCAAAGTCAAATCAGAATTCAAAACCATACGACCCGGATGGCAATTTCGAGAAGATTGCTGAAGGTACTTGGGCTCCTTATATCCTTGGTAACATGAGCAAGAACTCAGGTAAAAACAACCCAGGTCCGGTTTTGGAATCTAACAGCCGTAAAGACTCTATCTTCCAGAAGATAGGTTCTATCGATATCGTTCTTACAGCTGATAAGTCGAAGTGGACTCGTTGCCCGGTGTTCGAGATGTGCTTGGATCCACATCTGTCGGAAGGCCATGCTGATGGCTTCAGCCTCCGTAAAGCTCCGTCAATCGACAAGAACGGTGTTCCTTGCGCTGATTCATACGAGGCAGCATTGGCGATGGGCGCCAGCAGCAACGAGAATGCAGCTAACTACATCAGCCCAGTGAGCATGGGATGGTTCCCAGGCTATGCAATCGACATCGAGACAGGTTCACGTATGAATATGGGTTACGGTGAAGACTCGTTCTATCCTGACCTCAACGGACGTGATATGATGTTCAACCCACCAGCGGTGAAGGAATCTACAGCATCAGGTCCGGCTACATACCAGCTCTCTGACCCGGTCATCTTCGACCAGATCAGTGGAATCCCGGTGTTCGGCGGTAAGCATTATGTCTATGTCTTCCCGATGCACAAGGGACCTGTGATGTCAAGCGGTTCATTATACTTTGATTTCAAATCTCCTGCATACGATGGCGGTAAATATCTGTACAGAGCATTACACTATGCCGATTCAGTAGGTAAGAAGGTGTTCAAGACCGCTTTCTGGGGTCAGCCTACATGGGTTGGTATGCCGATGGCTGTCGAAGGCAAGAAATGGTTACCGGAAGGCAACCCTGTCAAGATATCAGTACGTATCAGCAAGCCTTACAAGTCAGGCTATGGCAACATGCCGCTCGACGTTGTGACAGAAGAACTCTATGATACTGTAAATCACGAGGGATTCTTACCATACTACACCTTCACAACGAAGGGTTATGGCCCGACACGCAACGATGCTGATAAGGCTGAATCGGACCTCAACCTCATCCAGGTTGTGCCGAACCCATATTACGCATACGCCAACTACGAGCCTAACGCTCTTACCCATAAGGTGAAGATTACCAACCTTCCTGACAAGTGCGTAGTGACCATCTACACTGTAAATGGTACTAAGATCCGTCAGTTCAAGAAGGATGACGCAACGGTGACTTCAATCGATTGGGATTTGACTAACCACGCAAACACACCTATCGCGAGCGGTATCTACATCATCCATGTGAAAGATAACGTTAACGGCGGTGAACACACTGTTAAGTTCTATTGCGCAATACGCCAGGTTGACTTAAATACATTCTAAAATTATTTGCGAACAAATTAAAAGTACACGATCATGAAAAAGTTATTTAGAACTATCGTAATAGCAAGCTTGACAATCATTATTGGATTTACGAGCACACAGGCATTCGCAGGTAATAAGGACAGAGCAGGTCAAGCAGGTGCAAATGAGCTTTTGGTTAACCCATGGGCAGCATCATCAGGATGGGGTAACGCCGGCATGGCTACCATCAAAGGTGTTGACGCTATGTGGAGTAACGTGGCAGGTATCTCGTTTGTGAACACCATGGATCTTAACTTCTCATACACCAACTGGCTCGCCGGTTCAGGAACATCAGTGGTATCATTTGGTATGCTGGCACGTATTTCAGAATCGGTGGTCGCTGGTTTGTCGGTTATGTCAATGAGTTTCGGCGAGATAGATAAAACTACTACAGAAAACCCGGACGGTGGTATTGGTACATACAAACCGAATTTGATGAACATCAACATCGCAATAGCGAAGTCGTTCTCAAACAGTATCCACGGCGGATTTGTGTTGAAGATCATCAGCGAGTCAATGGCTGATATGACAGGTACAGGTGTCGCTTTGGACGCTGGTATCCAGTATGTCACAGGTATTACCGATAACATCCACTTCGGTATCGCCCTTAAGAACATCGGACCTACCATGAAGTACAAAGGCGACGGTCTTGCAATTCAGACTCAGTTTGAAGGAATGTCATCAAGCATCACAGTGGTGCAACGCACCGATGAGTTTGAGCTTCCTACTCAGTTGAACATTGCAGCGGCTTACGACTTCAATTTCGATGATGCAAGCCGTTTGACACTGGCCATGAACTTCAATTCGAACGCATTCTCGAAAGACCAGTTCGTATTCGGTGTTGAGGGTTCATTCCGTGACATCCTCATGCTCCGTGGAGGTTATACCTACGAGGCCGGTTTGTTTAAGAAAATCGAAGATCCTGAATGCACAAACGTACATAAAGGTTTGTCACTCGGTGCAACAGTCCAAGCCCCTCTCAACAAGAAGGGTCTGAAGGTCTGTATAGATTACGCATACCGCAACACGAAACACTGGAAAGGTTCACATTCTGTGGGCGCAAGAATATTATTCTAAAAAAAATTCTTGTATCTCAAAAAAAAGTTGTATCTTTGCATACAATTTTACGGAAAAAAAGAGCCCTTATTAACGTAAGGGTCTCTTTTTTTACAATTTAAAAATTAAAAGTTATGGCAGACGTAGAATACTTTACACAAGCTGGACTACAGAAACTGAAGGACGAATTGGAGAATCTGTGTGTCAACGAACGCCCGAAAATCGCAGCAGCAATAGCAGAAGCACGCGATAAGGGTGATTTGTCGGAAAACGCCGAATACGACGCAGCAAAAGAGGCTCAGCAGCTTCTCGAGATGAAGATAGTGAAGCTCCAGCTCACCATCGCTAACGCCCGTATCATCGACGAGTCGAAGATGGACACCTCGAAGGTTTTGATTCTCTCGACGGTGAAGATCAGAAACGTGAAAACGAAACAGATGATGACATATACCATCGTCCCTGAGAAAGAGGCTAACCTCAAGGCAGGAAAGATATCCATCACATCGCCTATCGCCAAGGGTTTACTCGGCAAGGCAGTGGGTGAACAGGTCGAAATTCAGGTCCCGGCAGGAAAACTTTTGTTTGATATCGTTGAAATAACAAGAGAATAACATGGCATCAATCTTTTCAAGAATAGTGGCAGGTGAGATTCCTTGCTACAAAATCGCTGAAAACGACAAGTTTTTCGCATTCTTCGACATCAGTCCGCTCGTCCCGGGTCATACCTTGGTCATCCCTAAGAAAGAAGAAGATTATATCTTCGACATTTCGGATGCCGACCTCGCCGAGATGATTGTCTTCGCCAAGAAGATCGCTGTGGCGATAAAGAAAGCCATCCCATGCAAGAAAGTCGGTGTGGCAGTGATAGGCCTCGAAGTGCCTCATGCACACATCCACCTCGTGCCGATGCAGAAAGAGGGCGACCTCGACTTCCGTCGTGAGAAGATGCACCCGACAGAGGAGCAGTTCAAGGAATGGCAGAAGAAAATCGTTGAGAATCTGTAGAGATGGAAGACGTTTTCAAAATGGTTGCCAAGACTATGGCGGGGCTCGAAGGAGTCCTCGCCGAGGAACTGACAGCCATTGGCGCGCAGAATGTTGAGCCGCTGTACCGTGCCGTAAGCTTTGAAGGCGACAAGGCGCTGATGTACAGGGCCAACTACTGCTGTCGGACCGCATTACGCATCCTGAAGCCCATAACGAGCTTCGTGGCGCGTAATGAGTTGGCGCTCTACAACAACATTTTCAAGATTAAATGGCATGAGATTTTCAATATAAATGAGACTTTTGCCATCGATGCCGTGACAAGCGGCAACTACTTCACCCACTCACAATACGCGGCACTGAAGGTTAAAGACGCCATCGCTGACGAGTTCCGTGAACATTTCGGAGCAAGACCGTCGGTAGATGTCGACAATCCTGACCTTAGAATCAATATTCATATTGAAAATGAGAAGGTTACAGTGTCGTTTGACAGCTCAGGCGAGTCGTTACACAAGAGAGGCTACAGGAAATCGGTCGACAAGGCTCCGATGAACGAGGTCCTCGCCGCCGGATTGATAAAACTCACCGGCTGGAAGTACGACTGCAATTTCGTAGACTGCATGTGCGGTTCCGGCACTATCCCGATTGAGGCGGCGATGCAGGCTCTAGGCATCCCGGCAGGCTTTTTCCGTAAAAGATGGGGCTTCATGACATGGCATGACTTCGATAAGGAGCTGTGGCTGAGAGTCGTGGAAGATGCCGGCGCCGAGATGGAAGAGTTTGACTATGAGATACTTGCATCTGACCGCTCGGCCAAGGCTGTGGAGATAGCCAAGGCTAACATCGAAAACGCACATCTGCATCACGATATCAAGCTGAGCAAACAGGATATGTTTGAAATGGTGCCACCTGAAGGCGGCGGCATCATGATTATCAACCCACCTTATGGAGAACGTTTGGAGGAGAAAGACATTATAAAGCTCTATAAGGGCATTGGCGACGCGCTGAAACATAACTTCAAAGGCTTTGAGGCTTGGATTATCAGCTCGAACAAAGACGCCTTAAAACTCATAGGATTGAAGCCTTCGAAGAAAATCGACGTATACAACGGTCCACTGGAATGCAAATTCGAGAAATTTGAGGTTTTCGAAGGATCGTATAAAGATAAAAAGATACGCGAAAATTCATAAATTTTCAAATTTTTCTTGTTTTTGTTAAAACACCTTATTAATTTTGCATTTCATTTTAGGAGTTGATTAGCAAAATTGAAAGGTATGTACAAAATCACCAAACATCCTATTCTTGATATCGCCCAGGGCGAATCGGTAGAGTTTATTTTTAATGGTAAGAAAGTGGTCGGCCAGAAAGGCTACACCATCGCAGCCGCCTTGCATCAGGCGGGTTTCCCTATTCACAGTCATAGCATTGACGGACGTGAGCGTTCGCTGGAGTGCGGCATCGGTAAGTGCGGCGCCTGCGAGATGCTTGTCGACGGCAAGATCCGCCGTATATGCATCACGTTGGTCGACGGAGTGAAGGAGGTGCGCGAGATCCCGAAGGATTATCAACCAGATTATAGCGAAAATCCTCAGAAAGAGGTGAAGATATACAAGACCACGGTGGCGATAATAGGAGCAGGACCGGCTGGTTTGGCATGCCGCGAGCAGCTGAATAAGTTCGGCATCTCGAACCTCGTGATCGACAACAACGCACGTATCGGCGGTCAGTTTAACATGCAGACACATCAGTTCTTCTTCTTTGAAAAGGAGCAGAAATTCGGTGGCATGCGTGGATTCGACATCGCTAAGACCCTGGCGGGCGACAACCACGAAGGTATCTTGTTGAATTATACCGTGTGGGACCTGCTTGAAGGCAAGCGTATCGCAATAAAAAACATTGTAACTCAAGAAGTTGCGTATGTCGACGCAGAACATCTCGTGGTCGCCACGGGTGCTGTGCCGTTCATGCCAACGTTTGAAAATGACGACCTTCCAGGCGTATATACCGCCGCTGTGTTCCAGAAGATGATGAACCAGGAGCACACGCTTCTTGGCAAGAAAGTGCTGACGGTGGGCGCAGGAAATATCGGATATCTGACATCATACCAGGGAATGCAGGCTGGAGCGCATATCAAGGCTATCATCGAAGGTATGGATCATGAAGGAGGATTCCCGGTGCAGGCAAACCGTGTGCGCCGACTTGGCATCCCGATCATGACATCGCACATCCTGTTGAAGGCGATACCTAACGAAGACCATACAGGCATAGTGGGTGCCGTCATCGCTAAATGCGAGAACTTCAAGGCTATCCCGGGAACAGAACAAGTAATCGACGACATCGACATCATCAATATATGCACAGGTCTGATTCCTGACAGCCAGCTGCTTACAAAAGGCAAACAGGTGTTCGGACTGAATACTTATGGCGTCGGCGATGCCGTGAGGATCGGCGAAGGTACCAGCGCCGTCTTAAGAGGTAAGCAAGCTGCTTTCGAAGTGGCGCAGAACATCGGTCTGAGATTCAACTACGACGAATATCTCGAGGTGTCGAAGCAATATATTGAGAGTCAGCAGCATCCAGTGAGAGTGCTGCAGGAGCCTAACAAGCCTAAGGGCGACAGGATGGTGGCAAAGCCGTTCGTCATCGCCGACTGCGTCTACGGGTTCGCTTGTAATCCTTGCTCATTCAGCTGTCCACAAGGTGCTATTACCAAGTCGAGCACCAATACGGTGCCTGTCATCGATTATGACAAGTGTATAGGCTGTATGAACTGCGTGAACCACTGCCCAGGTTTGGCAATCTTCGGCTACGACCTGAAGAAGAACACGCTGTTCCTGCCAGTGGAATATGAGGTAAACGAAGGTGTTGAGGTGTTCCTCGTCGACGACAACGGCAAGAAAGTGGGTGAGGGCATCGTGGAGAAGGTACTCAAGAAAAACAACAAGACCAACGTGGCCCGTGTCGTTGCTAAAGACGTCGACGGTGCTAAATTGATAGAAGCCCGCGGCTTCATAGTGAAGGAAAACTACCCGAAACCGATAGAGTTCAAGTCGTTGAAGGACGTCGAGGCCAAGACATACGTATGTCACTGCGAAGACGTGACGCTTGAAACTTTGCTTAAGGTCATCGGCGACCGTAAGTTCATCTCTGTGGATGAGTTGAAACACATCACCCGTATGGGTATGGGTCCTTGCCGTGGCAAACGCTGCGTGCCGAGAGCCAAGCAGATCCTGCGTTCGTATGGCATCGAAGTCACTGGCGACAGCACTCCGCGCGCTCCGTTGGCATCACAGGTGACGTTAGGCGACGTCTACAACGCGAAAGCTAAGGAGGTGTATGTGTTCCCGACCAACAACAACGTCAAGAAGGAAGAGGTGAAGGTGCTGATTGCCGGCGGCGGCATGGCTGGCTCGAGCTTGTTCAGATACTTCGCCGAGGCAGGCATGAAGCCGGTGCTCATCAACTACGACCGTGGCTCGACATGGCGCTGCATCGGTGGCGGACGTCCGGCGTTCTCAAACCCTGACATCAGCGACATCGCCAACCATAACCTTGAGATTTTCAAGGCAAATCAGGCGAAACACGACATCGGATTCAAGATTACGAGATATGTCAACCTCGTGCACGATGAGGCTACCTACAAGGCTTTGGATGCCTCGAGGGCATGGTCTGACGCCTATATGATAGAGAAGAAAGACTTCCAGAAGGAGATTTCGCCTTTATGGAACATGAACAATAACGTGTATTCGCACGCTTTGATATCCAATGACTGTTGGCAGGCGACGCCAGGTAAGACCATCGACTATGTGCGTGGAATCGCTATCGAACATGGCGGCCGTCTGATGGAAGACTGCGAGCTGCTTGAGGTACGCAAGAAAGGGGACAAATACGTGGCTTTGGTGCGCACTCACCAGAAAGAGTTCGTGGAGTTCACCTGCGAGCATTTCGTCAACTCGATGGGTTGGGGCGCTGAGAAGTTTACCGACATGCTCGGCATCGACACGAGGATGTATCCTGTTAAGCATCAGGCGTTTATCACCAGAAGGTTGCCTAACATGGGTGTCAAGGGCGACTCACTCGATATGATCATCGACCGTCGTCATTACAAAGGCTTCAGCGCCGTTTACGGACAGCAGTTCGGCCACACCGGCCAGATCATCGGCTGCGCATCGCCTGACTGCGACTCGTTCGAGGCACGTCAGAACCTGAAATACAACAGCAAGGAGTTCTTGCAGATTGTGAGTGAGGTGTTCGCCGACTGGATCCCTAATCTCGCCAGCGTGGGATTCCATGCGGTATGGGCAGGTTACTACATGGAGCCTCGTTATATCGTCGACCCTGAGGTTGGTCTGCTCGTCGGACTGCGCGGCCACGGCTTCATGTTAAGCCAGTATCTCGCGAAGATTTATGTCGACAAATATCTCGGCAAGCCGGTCCCAGGATACATGAAAGACCTTGCTATCACAGGCAAAGGCTTGAGCGAGAACGCATTTAAGTAGAATTATGGTTTTCAAAGGATATACCAAACGTGATACATCGATTATCAAGGGATTTGGCATCCTTTGCATAGTTTTGCATAACTATTTTCATTGGCGGCCACCTTCACCGGGTGAGAACGAATTCGATTTTTTATCGGAGAGGGTGACTGCCTTTTTCACACTTTTGGGCGAGCACCCTAACGAATTCATCAATCTGATATTCAGTTATTTAGGCCATTATGGAGTACAGCTGTTTATCTTTATCAGTGGCTTCGGCTTAGCTATATCGATGATAAACCGCCCGAGGACGTGGGAGTCGTTTATCGTTACAAGGTTAAAGAGACTATATCCTTTGCTGCTTGTCGGCATATTGTTTTTCATATTATCCTATATGGAAATATTTGCAAAACCTATAGGTTTTTATGAAAAGAAAGAGCTTGTTTACAAGTTGTTGCTAATTCACACATTGGTTCCTGATTCGGGCTTGAGTGTATGTGGCCCGTGGTGGTTCTTTGGTCTTGTCTTCCAGCTTTATCTGCTGTTTCCTTATCTAAACAGATTGATTGGAAAATGGGGTTGGAAGGCTTTTGCAGTGATTTGTGTAGTGTCGTATGCAATGATTTTCTTGTTAAGATCAGTATGTCTGCAACATAATGTTAATATTATGATGAATGCGCCCGGTCATCTGCCGGAGTTTTGTCTCGGGATCTTGTTGGCATATAGTAAAGATAAGAAAATCAATGCCTTATGGTTGATTTTAGCCTTGGCGGTGTTTAGCCTTGGTAATTTATACGAGGTGTTTTATCCGTTTACGTTCTTATCGTTGACAGTTGTCGCGGTGTTCGCCTATCAGGGTTTGAAATCAATACCGGTCAAAAAGACATTTTTGTCATGTCCGCTCGCCTATTTCGGAGGAATATCGATGGCATTATTTGCCACACATGCTGTCTTTAGAGAACAGATTCATAGAATTAGTTGGAACTATGGCTATGGCGCTCTATGGAACTTTGAAACCTGTGTCATCTATTTTCTTATAGCATGGGGTGTGGCAGTCTCGGCCAAGGTTTTATACGATTTTATTGAATCGTGGTTGGATAAGATAGCTATTCCTGAAAATCGTCTGACGCATATCCTTGGTATTATTGGCCAATTGGCTGTTTTAGCCTCGTTTGTTTATATAATTGTTAAGTTTTATTGATGGATAGAAAAAGATTATTCGACATACTGTTTGATGGAGTCAAAGCATGGACCAAATATGGTCTGTTGTGGCTGCTGTTGACTTTTATTCTGCGTTTGGTGTTCTTTTTTATGCTGAAAACGGAGTCTACTACCGACTGGTCGGCATTTCTGACTATTCTTTCGGGTGTATATTTTGACTTGGCAGTGGTGTTTTTTGTAGGAATCATTGTTTTGGTTCCGTTCTTGATAATCAATTGGTTATTGCCAAAAACGACGAAGGTGTTGTCGATGTTATTCATCACGGTTTATGTTGTGGTTTACAGTTGTCTGATGGGGTATTTTATGAATGTGACGCAACCGCTCGACCGTGTTTTCTTCATCTACACACCGGAAGAGCTGTATAATATTGTAGTCTCATCGGTGCAATTCTCGCTTTTGCCGTTTGTTGGAGTGCTCGTTGCGGTGTTTTTGTATTCACTTTTGCTTCGTTTTTGGAATCGGAAGGTGAAGGTCGAGCGGCTGCTGGCATTATCCTATCTCGGTGTGGCACTTCTTTTTGTTATCGTTTTTAATTATAAATCATTGATTACCAATGAGATGAAATATCGGTCGCATCGCGATTATTGTATGGCGGTGAATCAGATAGCTTATACCATCAATGATTTTGATGAATATTGGAAACAAAGCAAAGTCGAAGATTTTTCGGAGTATGATGAGAGTGTTTTAGCCGATGCTGAAGCATATCAAAGTCGTTTTCCTGATTTCAAGTATATTGACATCCACTATCCATTTTTGCGTGTGAATGACGATCCCGATATTTTGGGCGGCTTTTTAAACCGTACTTCCGATGGAAAAGCCCCTGATTTTGTGTTTATTATCGTTGAGGGACTCGGTCAGAGGCTCAGCTCTGCCAAGCCGAAGATGTCGTTTACGCCTTTTGTCGACAGTTTGAAGACGGAGAGTCTCTATTGGCCGAATGCGCTTGCGCTTGCCGAGCGTACCTTTGGTGTCATGCCTAATGTTTTCTCATCGGCACCTTACGATAGGACAGGTTTTGCCAGAATATGGATGCCTATACCGGACCATAACTCCATCCTGAAGGATATGTCGAAAAATGGTTATTCGCTGTCGTTCTATTATGGCGGAAACGCTTCATTTGACGGTCAGAATGAGTATATGGATGCCAATGGCGTGGGCTATGTTATGAATCCTTCAGAAGCCGATTTTGATCCTGATCAGAAGGAGGCGCTTGCCAATGACCATGCATGGGGGATGTATGACGGAGATATGTTCAACGCCGCCATAAGACATCGTGACACGGTGGCTCGAAATCGGCCAAACACCGATATTTACATGACTTTAACAACACACGAGCCGTTTTATTTCAAAGGTCAGCAGCCATATATTGAAAAAGTAAGGCAAATGCTTGCCGAAACTACCGAATTCGGTCCGTATGAGAAATTATTCGTTACAAAGAATGATTATATGTATGCGACGTACTTATATACTGACGAGTGCCTGAAGAAACTTATCAATTATTACAAGACGTTGCCTGAGTATGAAAACACGATTTTTGTGATAATGGGAGACCATCGCACAGGATGTGTCCCGGTTTGTAAGGAACATTTGTCGGCATATAATATTCCATTGATAATTTATTCACCTTTGATTAAGTCGCCTAAAATGTTTAAAGGCGTAGTGACACATCACGATATTGCGCCGACGATAACAGCTTATCTGAAAAACAACTATGATTATCATGTTGACGATGTATGTCATTGGCTTGGGCACTCGTTAGACACATCAGCAGTGTTCAGATGCAACCAATCGGTGGCATTTATGCTTAACAACAGGGATGTTATCGAATATCTGCATAACAATTATATCCTTAGCTTCGATCGTGTATATGAGTTGAAAGATGACATAATCGGTGAAGAGATTGATAATGATTCTATAAAAAACACATTATACCAATATCTGCAACAGTATAAAAATATCGATCATTATGTGACGCGGAACGATTTCCTTATCAAGAAACCTAATAATTTGGCGGAGGTGGCCGAAGTGGAACTGACGGATGAGGTGAGTTGTCATGTCAATCAAGGTGGCCGCTATAAGATTGTCGATGAGATTGAGTTTACCAGAAAATTCGAGCGTCTGTATGTTGATGTGCGATTCGATTTCAAGATAAAAAACAACGTCGACCTTCAGGATATCGCTATAGAGGTGTATTCTGTCGATAAAAGACCTGTTGCATTGTTTTTTAAAGGTTATAGGTTTTCAGAATTGAGCAAAAAAACTGACGACGGTTATGCTTTCAAGCTGAAAACCACGTTTTTTATCGCCAACGATGAGATGATGGACTACCCGATGGCAATCTCATTTTCAACAAAAAAAGACTTGGATATTGATATCAGCAACGTAAAGATAAAAGTGGAAGGAAAATAGCCTATTGAGGGTTGTTTTTCTGATAATCCCATATCCATTCAGCATCTCTAAGCAACTGCTCTTCAAGTGTACGGTGATGGTTTCTCGCTTTTTGACGTATATCTTCCATAAGCTGGGGGTTCAGCTTTATGCTTTCGATTATGGCGTTGATCTCATACTGATACAAAAGTGAGTCAGACATCGCTATAGTGTTGAGCATCAGAGGGTTGCCGTCTATTACGTTGATGGCCTCATGCTTCATAACCGAGTCGATGACGAGTGACTCGACAGCAGCTTGCACTTTGAGTACATCCATCCATTCAGCGTCGTTTTCGATGCGGTTCATGGCCTGTGCTATGGCTACAGCCCGTGTGTTTCTTATTGTAGGGACTTCTTCGCCTCTAAGCTCCGGAATCAGCTCCGGATTGCTGATTAACAACTCGTTGGCTTCGTTTAGCGATACTCCGGCGCTGTCGCTGATACGTCTGAGTTCGCGGTTCATGATGCTGTCGGGAACACAGATATTAAGGAGTGCTTTCTCGGCAAAACCGTATGAAAACTTATGAATCTGACTGCCGTGAGAGAACAAAACGATGTAGTCGGACTTGAAAATCTCTCTTAGCTGGTCGAAATCAGCAGCAGGGCGCATCTTCGCAATATTGTCGCCGTAGTAGGCGGTACTGTTGTAGTACCAGAAGCGCGAGTCGCCGAACACTTGGTTGAAGTCGACAAGGTCGTGGATGCGCCAGAGGAACGAGTCGCCAATAAAAAACATGTTGGGCTTCACAAAGCTTGAGTCTGTCTCGATGATGACGTCGGCAAACAATGGAGTCTGTCCTTCATATCTCATTGGACGGACCAGGTTGAGTGTCTGTTCGATGTCGAAGTCGATGTTGTGTTTTTCCTTTTCCTCTTTGGAATACGGATGGAAGTTCTCGAGATGCAGATGCGGCATGTTTTTGTTGCTGAGGTTCTCCATCATCCGGAAGAGTGTGTCAGCTCCGTAAACGCATGAGATGTTCCAATGAAAACCGTATTTTGTAAACAGCGGATAGTCGGCTGTATCCTTGATTTGCCTGTAATATTCGGTCATCCCGATGAAAGGGAAATCGTATTTGGCGAATTTCTCGGTATAGAAATCTGTTGCACTTATGGTCGTAGTGTCGCGTTCCCTATCGGGGAGAAACTCTGAATAGAGCAATCCCTTTTCGGGTGCCTCGAAAGCCAAAAACTCGATTCCGTATTCTTTCAATACCAGACGTAACTTATTCATTATCCGCGCTCTGCGTTCAAAAGTCTGTCGGGCTTCGTCAGAGGATTCGTACCAGCGATAGATTTCGGTTCCGTAGTATTCATTGACATTTTGAATGAAATAAAGCCAGTTGTCTTTGCCTCGTACCACATAATCGACAGGAGTTTTTTTGTAAAAATCCCATAAATACTGATTGTATAAGCGGATAGTCGGCTGGCGGAAACCATAGTTTTCAGAAATATATTTCTCAATATTTGTCTGATAATGACCGGAATACACTGTTTCGAATGTCAGCTGAGGCTTGTCGGTCTTGAAAAAAACACCATATAGATCTTTAAACTTGAATTTAAAGACATAGTCCTGCAGCAGTGGAAGCAGTAGCACTATCACTGTCAGAACTATCAGGCAATATTTGGTGTTTCTATTCATGATTTAGAATCTGAAGTATATAAATGGGCTGAAACCTGTGGCATTGAGGGCTCCGAGACAGAAAACCAGCATGAATATGGCGATGACCCAGAGTACGACAGTGCCAGTGAGCGTGTGCTCCTTATAATACACTGCGTCTTGCAGCTTCTTTCCGAATGGGAAGAGGGTGAGGAACGAGAACACCAATGCCACTATGAGCGTGGTGTAGAACTGTGAGTCGGCACTGATGCTGAACGTGCTGAAGTCGAAGGCGAAGAGCCTGCCTATGAAGGTGAAGGCCTGGCCGAGGTCTTCGATGCGGAATATTGCCCAGCCCACCATCGCTATGATGAAAGTGATGATGACACTCGGCGCCTTACCGATTCTCTCGTAAAACTTCTTCAACCCCATACGTTCAAGCACGAGCCAGAAACCATGGTATGCACCCCAGATCACGAAGTTCCAGCTTGCGCCGTGCCACAGACCTGAGAGAAGGAACACCACCCAGAGGTTAAAGTACATCCTCCGCTTGGAGCAGCGGTTACCGCCCAATGGGATGTATAGATAATTGCGCATGAAGGCGCCGAGAGTCATGTGCCAGCGACGCCAGAACTCGGTGATACTCTGTGAGTTATATGGGTTGTCGAAGTTCTCGGGGAAGTGGAATCCCATGATCTTACCCAGACCGATGGCCATGTCGGAATAACCGGCGAAGTCAAAGTAGAGCTGCATGGTGTAGGCTGCGATGGTGATCCACGCTGTACCGCTGTCCATGATTGCCAAATCACCGGCAAGAAGTTTATCTACCTGAAAACCAATGACATCGGCGATGAGAATCTTTTTCGACAGACCGATGATGAAGCGGTTGAAACCCTGTAGAAACTCCGAGGACTTGTAATCGCGGTGACGTATCTCACTCTCGATGTCGCAGTAACGCACGATAGGACCAGCGATAAGCTGAGGGAACATCATGATGTAGACGATGTAGTCGGTGAGTTTCTCCATCGGCTCGTTGTTGCCGCGATATGTGTCGATGACGTAGGTTATCGACTGGAAGGTGAAGAACGAAATACCGATAGGCAGCAGCACTTTCGCCATCCTGATGGCATTGGCGCCAAACAAGCCAATGAGCGCGTTGACGTTGTCAATAAGGAAGTTGGCGTATTTGTAATAAACCAACAAGCCTAAACTTATGATAATAGCCAGAGCGCAGTAAAGCTTTTTCAAACTTGGTTTTTCGGTCTTTCGCATCGCCTTTACCAGATAGAAGTTGGCGATGGTGGAGCCGAGGAGATAAAGTATGAAATCAGGCGCGCCGTAGGCGTAAAACACTATCGAAAACAGTAATATGACGTAGTTTCTGAACTTTTTCGGGCAGATAAAGTAGCATATCAGAAAAAGTGGCAGAAAGTATAATAGGAATACGTTGCTACTGAATACCATATCAATTATTTTTTTGTTGGTTTAGTACATATTTTGCATCGAGAGCGACTTGTTTCGCTATCGGAATATAGTTATTGTAGGCTTTTTCTTTTACCGAACTGAACCATTCGGGATCAGAATAGATTCTTCGTTCAATATCAATAATTTCGTCGCTCATAGGTGCGTTGGTATCGTCATCATAAAGCAGGGCTAAGGCGTTGTCGACAAATCCATTAGCCAAATTGTAAAGCTGAACGGTACAATAATTCAACATTATGAAATCGGCATTACATATCTCGTCAAGGAAATTCAGATCTTGCGTCGAATTGTGGTACGGATCAAAATATACAGTGGTGTTGTAATACCAATAAGGATATTCTCTGAAAATGCCGCCCAGATTGTAGTTGTAGGAGATGTTCCAGAAGTATGAGTCGCCGATGGTGATGAGTTTCGGCTTTATTGCGGTGGAATCGTCGATTATCCTTGTGTCGGCGTAGTAATAGCTGTCTCTCTTGATATGATGTATCAGGTTGAAAAGCTGTTCGAGGTCGTCGTCAGGCTCGCGCACATTACCTGTGTATTGCTCGCCGATTTCAACGTTTTGCATATTCAAACCGCTGATACTTTCCATGTATCTCATAATGGAATCGAAAGCATGAACGGATGCGATATTCGACCAATGTGTACCTGTTTGGTAAAACAGCGGGTAGCCGACTTTGTCTTTTTTATCTTTGAAAACCTCAACAAAATCAACATAATTGACGCCCAGCTCATCAAATCTTCTCTTGTAAAGGTCGTAGGCATGAACACCATCAGGATTGAAATACCAATTGTTTTCGGGAAGGTTTTCGGGATAAATTACATCCTTCCCGGGGATGATGTTGACAAAAACGTAAGTGTTGTATTTCTTCAGTATTTCCTGAAGCTTATAAAGATTTTCGGCTTTTTTGTTGAATTCCCTGGTTTTCCCCTCCACATCGCCGTTAAACCATTTGTAAATCATACTTTCGTAATGATCTTGCACAAAATCTGACTCGTAGAGCCAGTCGTCTTTGCCTATGAGAATCCAACTGTTATAGGTCTTGTGATAGAATGTCCAGACATATTGATTGTAAAGTCGGATAGCCCATTCGCGGAAAGCGAAATGATACTGCTGATACTCCTCAAAATCCCTTTGATATGAGCCGTCGGCTAAAGTCTTATACGATAATTCAGGCTTTTTGACCTCGTTGAAAACACCTCTCAACGATTTTAAACTTATCGGATGGTAGACCGATTGGACGAATAAAAGAACAAACAACACTAATGTGATGATTAGCAAAGTGTTATGTAATTTGTTCTTCATAGCGCAATTTTTTTGCAAAGGTAAGCAAAAATATGTAATTTTGCAGACAAATTAATATAAATATGAGATTTTTAAGGCATATATTTGTGCTTTTTGTATTATTTGTCATCACTCTATGTGGTTGTCATAGGGTTGATAATCCTTGCGTGAAGCTGTTCAATCCTATGATAAATTTTGACGGAGGTGATACGGTGATGCTTGATTTAGACATGAAAGGTGTTGTTAATCAAGGAATTACAATTCCGTCGGCGAGACAGTGCGATGGAGGTATGTTTGTGTTCGAGTTTATGGGCGAGAAAGGCAAGTATTATAAAGTTTTTTATCAGAATGAGAGTTATAAGTTTCCTGAAAATGATGAGTTGAGTTATGAGAATTTTTATGGCAGTTGGGAAGATACTGATGTGGAATTCAAACGAATTGATAAAAATGGTGTGATACGCGATTCTATAAGAATTGTCGGTAATCCACGCAGCGAACATAAATATTTTGGCAGAGATGTCACCGAGAATCCGTTTGCTGAACGGAAGGTTCAAGAGCTCATGGATGCAATCAAGAAAGACACTTTGTGGAACCGACTGGTGGGAGAGCAGGCTGAAAAAAACAACATAACTTATGAGCGCAACCTTCGGCTTAACGCTTTGTTTATGCTCAAAGAAAACATCCATCATGGTGACTACAACCAGCGATGGAAACGCAATCCGAGAGTTGGATGTTATTCGTTTATGCTCGTCGTATGTGACGAGGAAGCCCTCAAATTGATCCCTGACTATATCAAAAACATAGGAAAGACTGATGTTAACGGTCTTTATGTTAATCCGTACGCTTTTTTTGCAAACAATAAGATCGACGGAGTTGATGTGATTTTTGGAAGTCGAATTCTCAAAACCAGAGCTGTTATCACTCCCGAATACGGATTGTATCTCGATGATTTGATGTCGGATGCTTCGCAACAGCTTTATTCTGAAGCGCTGTTCGAACAGTTTTTCACTCCGCCCAGCCAGCAGTATACATTGCGTAACATCCCTGTAATACAGGATGTTGTCAGCGATGTGAATCCTTATACCAGGGCACAATATGAAGCCAATAAAACACGTTTCGACAGCACAGAACTGCTATACGACTATCCTGTTGTCAGCTCGGAGCCGGGCAAGACGGTGCACATCGACACTACCGATGGCAGCTTGGTTTTGATCAATCCGGGTAACGACGATATTGATAATCTCAAGAAGGAAAGTACGGGCATCAGGACGCGTGTCGGCTTCACCTACGGCAAGTTCCGGGGCAAGATAAAGTTCCCGGTCATGCTCAACAGCGAACACATCTGGAATGGATTGACGTATGCTTTCTGGATGATTCATCAGGATGCGAGAGAATGGAACAACCGTAGGCCAAGCAAGACCGGTTATGTCAGAAAAGAAAGCGTCGGTCCCAATCCGGAACGTTTCAGGGAATACTATTATTCGGAGATAGATATCGAAATCGCCAAAGCATCGAAGTTTTGGCCTTCCAAATACTATTTCAATCAGGCGGAATCACATGTCGAGGACGCTTCAATCAACGATGACGTCATTTTTGGATGCACCAACTGGGATGAGGCATGCCTCGATCCTGCAAACTACAGCTCAGGTGTCTTCCAGATGCATTATGACGAGGGCGATTATGAAGCTATGCGATGGGCTCCCACAACACAGGCCATGACCATAAGAACCCCGATAAGTAATGATGTTTTCAAAAACGATTATTATTACTATGAAATAGATTGGGAACCGAAATCAATAACTTGGCGTCTTGGCCCTTCGCCCGACGATATGCGTGTGGTAGGTTATCTTAGCGATGAGTATTCAAGCATTCCCGACAATCAGATGCTATGCATAGTCACGCAGGAATACCATTATTCTGAATGGTGGGCACCTGTTGTGTTCTGGCAAGGACTGATACCTTACAACAAGACCGACATAGTGGGGAAGGTGTTCGAAATAGTTGTCGAATAACCTTTTACAAGATCAATAATAGTATATCTTAACAGCTTGTGCGACGTTGTCACCAATACGACGACGCCCGACCTCAGTGTAATGTTCTGTCGTGAAGTCCCTGTCAACAAAATATTTGTCTTCGACGGCTTCAAGATTGTCGACAATAGTGACATTCTCGATATCTCCATATCTGTTGACAAGATAATCACGGTTCTGTCGCATCAGGAAAACCAGATCGTTACCTACAAGTTCTTGCGCCTGCTCGACATTTTCGGCCAAGATGTTGAAAATCAGGTTCCAGCCGCGTTTTTGTGCAAGTTTTACAATGTTGTCGAAGTCTTTCACTCTCGGATTGTCGTCGCTTATCTGGAAGGCATAGTTCTGTATGTATGCTATTGCCATTGTCGTAAGCGCTTGATTCCTGGTGCCGTCATCGTTATATATTCCTTTAACGTTTGTGGCATAATCCCATTCGAAATTGGTCCGATAAGGAAATTCATAAGGGAAGGTAAGAACGTCGTTGTTGCGATGGTAGGCACGCCTTTTCGAGCGTTCCTGCGTCGTCGACATGTCGTAGGCCTTAAATGCAAGCTTAAATCGGTTGAAAAGCGGTGGATAGTCTTTCAAAAGCACCAGCTGTTTCTGAATCGGAGTTTCCAATTCGGATTCAATCCAACCATAACCGAATGAACGCAGGTTCATCGTGACGATGACTGTCTCAACAGGGGCGCTTTCCGGGATATTTTCCAAAAGATAATAGTAAACTTCGGCATGAGAGGCAGCTTTGCTGATATCACCGCATCTCAGGTTTGGAAAATGGTCAAAGACAAAGTCACTGATTTTACGACGGTCGGTGTCGTACCACGAAAAGGTCATGTTTGATGACTCGCCAGTATAGACAAGCACACAGCTGTCTTTGACGACATCCCATGTCAGCTGGATCTCGTCGGAATGCTTCAGAAGGTCGTTTTTAAAGAAAAATGTTCCATAAATCCAATTCATCAGAACCAGGAGGGCGGCGAGCAAGGCGAATCTATATATCAGTTTCTTCATGGCGTCAGAATTGGAAATAGATGAATGGGAAATTATTGACACTTGAGCATGCTATAATCATGAAAATCAATATGAAATAGATTGTCCAGCGGACTACTGTAGGACGGTTGTCACACCATTTGTCGAAACGGTTGTTGAACAACAAGACATCCAACAGGATAAACAGTCCGAGGTAAATCCAGATGCTGTTTTCGATGCCGAGATGCTCACCTGCGTTGAAATTGTTGACCAATGAGGTGAACAAATCGCTGATGTTGGCGAAACTTGTGGCTCTAAACAGCGACCAGAACAGCGTCACGAGTAGGAACGTCTTGGCGATTTTGAAGGCGTCAACGATGATTTTCTCGAGTTTGCCTCTGTTTTCTTTTTCTGGAAGATGGTTGAGGATGGCTTTTTCGACGATATGTAACATGCCATGGGCTGCACCCCAGATGAGGAAGTTCCATGCTGCGCCGTGCCAGATGCCGCTCAAAACAAACACCACCATGATGTTGAACGCCCAGCGCCCGAACTTTACGTGGCTGCCGCCTAACGGGAAATATACATAGTCGCGGAACCATGTGGATAGCGAGATATGCCAGCGGTGCCAGAACTCGGCAATACTTTTAGCGAGATACGGCGTGTTGAAGTTGTCGGTGATGTTGAAGCCCATCAATTTGGCACTGCCCAACGCAATCGTCGAATAGCCGAAGAAGTCGCCGTAGATCTGGAACGAATAGAAAAACATTCCGAGAATGATGTCCCAAGAGTTGTATTTGCTGGGCTCAGCGTAAATCATATCGACGTAGGCGCCCACATTGTCGGCTACCACCATCTTGATAAAAAGTCCGAAGATTATCAGTCGGAAACCCTTGGAGATGTTATCGTAGTCGAAAGTTTTCTCTTCGTGGAGCTGCCGCAGAAGGTTGCCAGGACGCTCGATAGGGCCTGTTACAAGCTGCGGGAAAAACATCACGTAAAGCGAATAAATCCCGAAGTTCCGTTCAGCCTTCTGGTTGCCACGATACACCTCAATCACGTAGCTCATGCTTTGGAAAGTATGGAACGAGAGGCCTATGGGCAATATCAAATCGACAGTGGTGTTGACGTTGAGATTCAACGCCTGGCATAATGCAACGATATTGTCGTTGACAAAACCCAGATACTTGAAGATGAAAAGCACCAAACAGGTCGAGATGATGCTTATTCTGAAATATCGTCTTTTAAGTATATGATTATCAGCGTGTTTTTCCATTAATATTCCCGCCGAATAGTCAATTATTATCGTGACGAGAAGTATCAGGATATACTCTGGAACAAACCACATATAGAAAGTGCAGCTGGCGACGAGGAGCATCATCCAGCGGAACCTGTGTGGCAGCAAGTAAAACAGCATCACCACAATAGGCAGAAAAATCACATATTCTATAGAGTTAAAGAGCATTCAGCCAATTTTTTGCAAAAATATCAAAAATTGTCATTGATACCTTAAAATTTCGTATTTTTGCAACCTAATTTTAACAATAATCATTCGATGAAGGAAGATTTCGTAGAAGAATTGCGCTGGCGCGGTATGTTAAATAACATGACCCCAGGCACAGAAGAACAGTTGAAGAAAGAAATGACCACTGCATACCTGGGCATCGACCCGACCGCCGACTCGCTGCATATCGGACACCTCTGCGGCATCATGATGCTGCGTCATTTCCAAGCTGCCGGACATAAACCTTTAGCGCTCCTCGGCGGTGCCACAGGTATGATTGGTGATCCGTCTGGAAAGTCGGCTGAACGTAACCTGTTGAATGATGAGACGTTACAGCATAACCAGGCTTGCATCAAGAAGCAGCTCGCCAAGTTCCTCGACTTCGACAGCGACGCTCCTAACCGCGCTGAACTTGTCAACAACTACGACTGGATGAAGGATTACACTTTCCTGCATTTCATACGCGACATCGGCAAGCACATCACCGTCAACTATATGATGGCGAAGGATTCCGTGAAGAAACGTTTCAACGGCGAAGGCGAAGGCATGTCGTTCACGGAGTTCAGCTACCAGCTCGTGCAAGGCTACGATTTCTTGTATCTTTTTGAGCATAAGAACTGCAAGCTTCAGATGGGCGGCAGCGACCAGTGGGGTAACATCACCACGGGTACAGAGCTCATCCGCCGCAAACTCGGCGCCGACAAAGAGGCGTTTGCACTCACATGCAACCTCATTACCAAGGCTGACGGCGGCAAGTTCGGCAAAACCGAGAAAGGTAACATCTGGCTCGATCCGGAGAAGACCTCTCCATACGCTTTCTACCAGTTCTGGATGAACTGCACCGACGAAGACGCAGCTCGCTACATCAAGATCTTCACCCTGTTGAAGAAAGACGAAATCGATGCTTTGATAGCACGTCACCAGGCTGAGCCACATCTCCGCGAGCTGCAGCGTACATTGGCACGCGAGCTTACTCTGGTGGTTCACTCGAAGGAAGACCTCGAGATGGCAGAAGAAGCTACTCAGATTCTGTTTGGAAAAGGCACAGCCGAGGCATTGCATAAGTTCGATGAGAACACCTTGTTGAGCATCTTCGACGGCGTACCACAGTCGAAATTCTCGAAAGACGCTCTCGGCGCAGGTGTCGGCATCGTCGACTTCCTCGTTCAGACCGGCGTGTTCCCGTCGAAAGGCGAGGCCCGTAAGATGGTCCAGGGCAACGGAGTGTCAATCAACAAAGACAAAGTCACCGAGCAGAAGACTGTCGGCACCGACGACCTCCTCAACGGCAAATACATCCTCGTGCAGAAAGGCAAGAAGAACTATTACTTAATAGTCTGCGAATAATGTACTGGATATTCTTGATTCCTACGTTGTTTCTAGTCCTGTTGGCCTTTGCGGCGATAGGTATCAAGGCTATTGTGAAGAAAAACGGCAAATTCGAACGGAAATGCGCTCATTCGTTAGACCCCGATGCAAAATGTGTGTGTGGTGGTGATGAAGCGCAGTGCCCTAATCAACGCGATTAACCCATTCAGTTTTTATAACGCCGTCTTCGACAAATATAAAATATGCCTCGACACCTTGGTTTTCAAGTAGTTTCGAGGCTTTTTCTTTGCCAACAATCATGCATATGGTGGCCAGACAGTCAGCCCATGAGGCATTGTCAGCGATGACGGTGGCGCTCAAAAGGTTCTGCTCGACAGGATATCCGGTCTGCGGGTCGATGCTGTGCGAGTAACGGACGCCATCTTTTTCGATGTATTTTCTGTAGTTTCCGGATGTTACGATACCTTTGTCCTTGAGTGTTATCTTAATCTGCACCGAGCGCTCCGAGTCAAAGTTTTCAGCAGGTTTTTCAATGCCGATGGTCCATAAATCGCCATTAGGCTTCGTCCCACGTGCCATAATCTCGCCCCCGACATCAACCAGATAGTTGTCTATTCCTTTGGTTTCCAAGAAGTTACCAATCAAATCGGTGGTATAACCCTGCGCCACAGCGTTAAAATCCAAAGTCATGTTGGGGTTTGCCTTAACAACCCTGTCGTTGATAATCTCAATCTTTTGATAATCAACAAGTTGTTTGATGGAATCAACCATTTCTGGAGTCATTTCAAGTTCCTTTTTATAATGAAATCCCCAAGCTGAAACCATAGGCCCGATGGTGGCATCGAATGCACCGTCGGAAAACTCCGAGGCCTTCCGCGCCCATTCGAAATTATCCTTAAATATCTGATTTACAACGACATCCTCATTGCGATTTACCTTACGAATAATTGAATTCTCGTTCCAAAGCGATACCGAATTGTCGACTTCTTTAAAAATTGAATCAATTTTAGATTCAAAATGCCTATTTTGTTCATCAAAATATGTAATGGAGAAATACGACCCCTGCGTCACGCCTGAATAATTGATTTTCTGCGGTTGCTTACTACAAGAAACTAATAAAAATCCTAAAACTATATATAAAACTCTTTTCATATTCTAATTTATTCTCCTTCGGGGCTTTGCCCCCATAGGGTTCACTGCATTGGCCCGCGCCATATAGCGGTTAGAGCTTTATATGGTGCTTGATCTTTTGGTTCCTTTTCCATCAAGGGAAAAGGAACAGAAAAACCGCCCGTCAGGGCGAAATAGCCTAGTGAGACTTAATGCTCGTATATCCTATCAGTTTATCATAATTTTGAATCGGGTCAAACAGATAAACAAAAATATGATAAATGTTATTCGTTTCCCAGAAATCACCGTTGATCGGTGCCACCGAAGTGATACCCGAAGCGTTGTCCTTAACGGCATACATATAATCGTAATAGCCTTGTTTCAGAAGCAATCCCTTCTGGTAGCCGTGACGTTGCGGGTCGTATTCCATCTTCGCATTCTCATCCAAACGCCAATCGGTGATGGCACCTATAATATACACATCCTTCCCAATCATATACTGCGGCCATTGCAGGAAGAAATCGACCATGGCATAGTCAGCTTCATTTCTCGCATCAAGGTTTTCGCGCTCCAGATAGATGAATTTCTCACCGTACAAATCCTCGTCGTCGACATAGTTATGCGCACTGCGTTTAGCATCGGCATAAAGCGTAACCACATAATAATCCTCCTCGCGATACACAGTTCTTGTCTTTTCAGGTCGGTTTTCAAAATTACTTGTATTTATTCTAAGATATTGATTACCAGATTCAAATACCGTTTTAGGATTATTTATATATGATAATTTTTCAGGATAAACATATGTCGGTTTCAGACCCATAACGGCATTGTCCCAACGGCCGTTTTGCATTATTGTGACGTTGGAATATTGGTCGGCACGCGAGTTAAACATGTCAGGATAGCTGATTTCAAGATCGATTTCCTGTTTGTTCGTTCCAAGATTCAAATCATAGGGATAACGAGGCACAGCAGCATTAATATGAGATATATCGTGCACGACATAAAATCTACGTGTAAAATAGATGTCATTGGGGTTTTCGCCAGTAACGACAAGCAAGTAATTGCCTGAAATCTTCGGCATCATGTCGACGGTGGGGAACAACAAATCGTAATGCACATAATTCACGAAAGTGTTGACCGAGAAGGTGAATTGGTTGATTTCCTCTTGGAAGAATCCTTGCAGATAATCATTTTTAGGTAAATCGGTCGGCCGCCACTGGTTGTCGCAATGAACGAAAGTGTAATACAGATAAGGCGCATTGTCGCCAAGAATATCGAACTGAAGATGCAGCTGCTCCCTCATATTGTTGAGATAAATTATCGGCTTGTCGAGCTCAAAACCTTTCGGATGAAGCAACACTGTCTGCACCTCATCTTTGTAGTTTATGTCACCAAACGACTTCAGATTTTGTCCAAAGACATTTATTGATAAAGCTAATAATATGATTATCAACAATTTAAACTTCATGCGATTATTATTTTATCTTTTGTAAAAATAATAATTTTAGAATAACCATTTTTATAAACGGAAATTTTTTAATTTTGTTGTTGTTATGGACAGAAAGACTCTCTTCGTTAACGTCATCTTGCCGCTGCCGGTTCCAGGCACGTTCTCATACCGTGTGCCGATGGATTTGAACGACAGCGTGCATGTCGGACAGCGTGTGGTGGTGCAGTTCGGCCGAACGAAGATTATGTCCGGACTGATAAGCGAAGTGACTGAGAAAGTACCTGATTTTGAGCAGGTTAAGTATATCCTCGGCATCCTTGATGAGAAACCTGTCGTAAACTCGATGCAGCTGAAACTATGGCAATGGATATGCGACTATTACCTCTGCTACGAAGGCGAGGTGATGCAGGCGGCTCTTCCTTCGGCCATGAAGCTGTCGAGCGAGTCGAAAATCAAGCTCTCCGATGAGTTTGAACTCGACACCATGGCTCTCAGCGACTACGAATATCTCATCGTCGAGGCTCTTCAGGTGCAGCCGAAGTTGACGATAAGCGAGGTGAGTAAGATCATCGGCTATAAAAAGGTGATGCCACTCATCAAAACCATGATAGAAAAGAAGATCGTGGTGATGGAGGAGGAGCTTGACCCGAAGTTCCGTGCGAAATACGAGCGTTATGTGGCACTTGAAGAGGAATATCATAGCGATGAGAAGATGCATGAGCTGATGGATGAACTCACCAAGCGGGCTTACAAACAACTCGAGATGGTGATGTCGTTCTTCGTCCTTGGTGGGGACGCTGAAAACGACGTCATCGCATCCGCGCTCCTCGCTAAATCGAATGCCAACAGCACCGTCCTGAAAGCCCTCGTTAACAAGGGAGTGTTTAAAGTCTACGAAAAACGTGTCAGTCGACTTAAGAGCTTCGATGCTCTGACAGATGTATCGTCCATACAACTCACTGATAAACAACAGGTTGCTTTTGATGAGATTCATCAGGGCTTCGCCGACGGCAAGCCTGTGCTTCTGCATGGCGTCACGTCGTCGGGTAAGACTGAAATCTATATCAAACTGATTCAGGAGGCGCTCGACAAAGGCCGTCAGGTGTTGTACCTGCTGCCTGAGATAGCGCTCACCGAACAGATCATCAACCGTTTGAAGAAATATTTCGGTGATAAGGTTGGCGTTTATCATTCGCGCTACAGCGATATGGAACGCGTCGAGATTTGGGAGCAGGTGCTTGAATTTGAGTGTACGCAAAGCTCTAAATATCAAGTTATTATAGGTTCTCGTTCGGCTATCTTGCTGCCGTTTTCCAACTTAGGCCTCATCATCGTCGACGAGGAGCACGACAGCTCATTTAAGCAAATCGATCCGGCACCGCGTTACAATGCCCGTGACCTCAGCATGATACTGGGTCGTTTCCATGGTGCCGACGTCATCCTCGGCTCTGCCACGCCATCGTTCGAGAGTTACTACAACGCTCGGCAGCACCGTTACCACCTCGTCTCGCTCACACAACGCTTCGGAGGCGTCGAGATGCCAGAGATTATAGTCGATGACATGCGTGTTGAGCGCAAACGTAAGCTCATGCAGGCGAACTTCGGCAGTGTGCTCGTCGACGCTATGAAACAAACCCTCGCCGACAAGAATCAGGTGATATTATTCCAAAACCGCCGTGGATTCTCGTTACGGCTCGAATGCGGCGTCTGTCACTGGGTGCCGCAGTGCATCAACTGCGACGTGTCGATGACGTACCATAAGGCGCAGAACATCATGAAATGCCACTACTGCGGCTACACAATGGCTGTCCCATCGGAATGTCCGTCGTGTCATAGCACCGACCTTAAGATGCATGGCTTCGGCACTGAACGTGTCGAGGAAGACCTGACCGCCGTCATCCCCGAGGCTCGCTGCGCTCGCCTTGACCTAGACACCACGAGGTCGAAAAACAGCTACCAGAACATCCTCGATAACTTTAAAAACCGCGAGACCGATGTCTTGGTGGGTACTCAGATGGTCACTAAGGGCCTCGATTTCGATTGCGTGAAGACGGTGGGAATACTCGATGCCGACAATATGCTCTCGTTCCCCGATTTTAGGGCACATGAACGCAGCTTCCAACTGATGGAACAGGTCAGCGGTCGAGCGGGCAGAAAAGGGGAGAAGGGGAAGGTCATCATCCAGACGTATCAGCCCACACACCCTGTGATACAAAACGTGGTCAGTCACGACTACGTGCGTTTCTACGAGGAGCAGATGCCTATCAGACGGCAGTACTGTTACCCGCCGTATTATCGCTTGATAATGATAAAGTTACGTTATTCCGACTATAACAGATTGAACACAGCGGCCGAGTCGTTCGCCAAGCGTCTGCGTCCGGTGTTCAAAAACAACCTCCTCGGACCGGAATATCCCGTGGTATCGAGGGTGAAGAACCAATACATCAAACAGATTCTGATCAAGTTCGACCGTAACGATAACTCGATGAAGATCAAGGAATTGATAAAGAAAGAAATCGAATCGTTTAAGCGAAACAACGAATACAAGACGGTCAACATCTCCATCGACGTTGACCCGATATAAAAAATGTAGAGACGCCATGGATGACGTCTCTACAAATTATTACCCTATGGTCAGGTTCTATTCTCCTTTTCGTGTTGAATAGCTGATACGGAATGCACCGCATTTACGCAGTTCCTGCTTCACGTCGGTGACGAGACCCATTCTCACTTCCTCATGAATCTTGAGTGAAGTGGTGAGTTTTGGTCTGTCGGCCTCAGCGCGGTCGAGACGTTCCTGTTCAACGAACGGGATGATGTCGTCGATACGTGCGTATGAGTCGTTCAGCTGGATACGTGGTTCCGTACCATAGAGTTTAGTGTTCGTCGGAGGTCCAATGTAAATGAAGCTCACGAGTGATTTCTTCTCGAGTTTCTGGATTTCCGTCGCTGCTGGTAATTTCATCTTGACTTTCAATGTGGTCTCGCGCATAGAGGTTGTAACCATGAAGAAGAAAATCAACATGAAGATAATGTCAGGCATTGATCCGGTTGAGATTGCCGGAACTTCTTTTGATCCACCTTTTCTGAATTTTGCCATAATTTTCTCTCCTATTATTTGATCTCTTCAGGTTCAGCCTCAGATATACGCACCGGCACTGCCTTGTTGACTGCATCGATCTTGTCTTTGTCGGTCATATCGGCATAATGCTGTTTGAAGTATGTCATTGCGACTTCTTCCCTGAGTTCATTGAAAGCTTTTGCTAATTCATTTTGAACTGCGATGTACATCTGATATGAAGTACCGCGGTCATTCTTAAGTGATACGACACCCTTGTTGGTCATGAAGTTACCGATCATCTCGATTTCCTTTACTTCGACTTCAGGAGCTTTCTCATCATTCGGTTTAGGTGTGATGAAATCTCTTGTTTTGTCTTTCAAATCGGCGATGTCGCAAGGTTTTCCGTTAACCATCAACTTGTCGTACTTATTGATCATGACGTTCAAAATGTTTCTTTCTTTCACTTTGACATCCATGTCGGGGTTTTCTACTGGTGGTGGCAGACGGCGGAAGATACCGCTGTCAGTGTCCATCGTAGTGGTAACGAGGAAGAATATCAACAGCAAGAAAGAGATATCAGCCATTGAACTGGCGTTGATTTCCGGTACTTTCTTTTTCTTACGGGCCATGATAAATTCCTTCCTTATTATTTATTAATGAGTTTCGATATTGCTGAATAGATTACAGCTGCGATTGTGCCGCCTACTACAATGTATGTGAATACCATGAAGAAGTCAACGAAGGACTCAGTGCCCTTTGTAACTCCCATTGATTCAAGATACTCCACAGGAAGTGTTGCACCCTTTGATAACAGCAATGCGATGAGAGCAAGAACTGCTACGATAGCTACAACGAAACCAATTGTCTTTACGCTTTTTGGATTGATGATAATCCCATAGATAGGTGCAAACAAAATCGCAACCACAGTCAATCCAAGCATGCAATATGCAAAGCCCATGAATGTTCCGACGCCACCTTCACCACTGATAATGGTAAGGATTCCGAAAACGACGTTGAGAACCATCAAGGCTATAAGCAAATATTTGCAATATTTTGTTAATTTGTCGACCATGATTCTTGTTTTGTTAGATTAGTTTTTCTTTGAATAAGCGTGGAGCATGTCCATGAATGTGATTGAAGAATCTTCCATATCGTTGACGATACCTTCGATCTTGTTAAGGATGAAGTTGTAGCAGATCTGGAGGATAACAGCGACGATAAGACCGAACACTGTTGTCAACAAAGCGACTTTCATACCGCCTGCAACAACTGTTGGGCTGATGTCACCTGCTGCTGCGATAGCATCGAATGCAGCGATCATACCGATAACAGTACCCATAAATCCCAACATAGGTCCTAATGCGATGAACAATGAAATCCAGCTTGCGCCGCTTTCAAGGTTACCTGTCATAACTGAACCGTATGAAACGATTGATTTCTCAACTTCATCAAGACCTTCGTTGTAACGCATCAAACCCTGGTAGAAGATGCCGGCGATAGGACCGCGTGTGTCACGGCAGAGATCCTTTGCCTTCTCAATGCCACCCTTGTTCAAAGTTTCCTCTAACTGAGCAAGAAGCTTCTTGGTGTTTGTTGTACTTAATGTCAAATAGATGATTCTCTCGATTGACACTGCAAGACCGAGAACCAAAATCAAAAGAATGATGCTCATGAATTCCCAGCCACCATCGATGAACTGTTTCTTCAAAACCTCGTGGAATGTTGGGTCTGCAACCTCTGTTGTTTCCATTGTGGTTGTAGCGACTGTCTCTTCTGCTGCAGGAGCTGCGACTTGTTCTGTCTGTTCCTCAACAGGTTGTGCATTTTCTTCTTGTGCAAGAAGTGAGTTGCTGATTCCGAATGTCAAAAATCCGGCAACTGTCAATAAAGCAATTAATTTTTTCATGATTTGAATTTTGAATTACTACTTTTTTAATTTGTTAATATTTAATTGATTTCTAATTTATTGTCTTTCAATAACCAATAACCTTTAAACATTCACTGCGGAGAGAGCGGGATTCGAACCCGCGGTACCCTTTTGAAGTACACACACTTTCCAGGCGTGCTCCTTAAACCACTCGGACATCTCTCCCAGGGATTTTTTTCTACTCCACAAAAAATCGTGTCAAAATTACAAAATTTTTCTTTTATATAAACAAGAAAAATATAAGATTATTTCATTTTTTTTGAAAAAAAGAATTCAATTGTTACATATTCAACACATTACACCGTCATTTCTCCTCTTAATGACGTTTGCAGATATTTTTTAATGTCACTTCTCGAGAATCCCTCTCCTAAAAGGTACATCATCTTAGCCAGCGCCGACTCCGTCGTTATGTCGTAACCGCTGATAACCCCAATCTTGTCAAGGTTTAAGCTCGTCTCATACCTTCCCATCTCCACTGATCCCGACTTGCACTGCGTGACGTTGTAAATGATTAACCCCTTCCTGATGGCGTCGGCCAACTCGTCTAAGAACCACTCCGAAGTCGGCGCGTTGCCCGAACCGAAGGTCTCCATAATGATACCCTTCAAGCCCGGAGTGCCCAATGCATGCTTCACGAAATCATGAGTGATACCGGGGAAAAGCTTCAAAATGCCGACGTTTCTGTCGAACTTTTTATGCACTATCAGCTTACCCTCGTTAGGCTTCGCGATGAACTCCCTATTGTACTTGATCTTGATGCCGACATCAGCCAAAGTGGGGTAGTTGCCCGATGAAAAAGCGTTGAAGTTCTCGGCGTTAAATTTAGTTGCTCTGTTGCCCCTAAGTAACTGATTCTCAAAGAAAATGCAGACCTCAGGTGCACATGGCATCCCGTTTATCTTCGAGGCTGCAATCTCGATCGAGGTGACGAAATTCTCACGACCGTCGCTGCGCACCATGCCCATCGGAAGCTGCGAGCCTGTGAAAACGACCGGCTTTGCCAGATTTTCAAGCATGAAACTCAAAGCCGAGGCGCTGTATGCCATGGTATCGCTGCCGTGTAACACCACAAAACCGTCGTATTTCTCGTAGTTTTCCTCGATTTTCTCGGCTAACTCAATCCAAAACTCAGGTGTCATGTTCGAGGAGTCGATTAGGTTCTCAAACGAATAGAAATCAATGACGTAATCGAGGTTACGCAGCACCGGCATATGCTCGTAAATATTGCCAAAGTCGAAAGGTACCAGACTTCCTGTCTTGGGGTCTTTCATCATTCCTATCGTGCCACCGGTATACAGCACTAAAATTGAAGGTTTTCTCATATTCTATTTGTCATTCCGAGCTTGTCGAGGAATCTCCTACAATTTAAACAAACTCTTTGCATTATTACTTGTTATTTTACAAATTTCTTCAGTAGTTACACCGTATATATCCGCCACTTTCTCTGCTGTCTTCACTATATACGCAGGCTCATTACGCTGTCCGCGATACGGCACGGGCGGCAGATAAGGGTCGTCGGTCTCAAGAACGATTTTATCCATTGGGATGTCGGCAAGAAACTCTTTCACTCCGCAGTTTTTATACGTTATCACACCGCCGAGCCCGAGATGAAACCCATAGGAGAGAGCCGTTTTTGCTTCATCGAACGTGCCATTGAAACAATGCATCACACCGGCGAGGCGGCCGTCTTGCTCATGATCCAACACCTTGAACATCTCATGAAAAGCGTTGCGAGTATGAATAGAAACAGGTAACTTCAAATCTTTCGCCCAATGCAACTGCTCCGTCAAAACATCGATCTGCTCTTTTTTGAATGTGTCGTCCCAATAGAAATCAAGGCCGATTTCACCTATGCCAATAATATTGTCATTGATACGTTTTTCAATAATATCTAATGATTTTTTATAATCTTCCTTCACCTCCTCGGGATGCAATCCCATCATAACCCTCACATTATCAGGATGTTGCTCGTAAAACTGCATCATCGGGACGATGCTCTTCTCATCACAGTTGGGCAGCAACAACATCTCCACACCAGCCTCCAGCGCGCGCTGAAACACCTCTTCTCTGTCGGTGTCGAACGCCTCGTCGTAGATGTGGCTATGTGTGTTGATAATCATATTGTTACCTTAATAAAGGAAGTTATCGTACGGATATCTTATTGCGTGCATGTCGCGGATTTCTTTGTAAAGCAGGTCTCTGAACTCCTGATAATGAGTTTTTTCCGCTGCCGAGATGAAGATACATGGCTTGCCTTTCGCCATCCAGGTCTTCTTCCAGTCGTCAAGAGTGTAGTTTTTCTTGGTGACAGGTGTCAAGTCATCAGCATCCTTCTCCTCATATTGATATGCGTCGATTTTGTTAAACACCATGATGACTTTTTTGTCGCCTGCGCCTATGTCGGTCAAGGTCTGGTTCACCGTCTCAATCTGCGACTCGAAGTCGGGATGTGAGATGTCGACCACATGCAGTAGTATATCCGATTCTCTCACCTCGTCGAGGGTCGACTTGAACGATTCAACCAGCTGTGTCGGCAGTTTACGGATGAAACCGACGGTATCTGACAGCAAAAATGGCAGGTTCTCAATCACCACTTTTCTTACTGTAGTGTCCAAAGTGGCGAAAAGCTTGTTTTCGGCAAACACATCGCTCTTGCTGAGCATGTTCATTATCGTCGACTTGCCCACGTTGGTGTATCCCACGAGTGCCACACGCACCATCTGCTGACGGTTCTTGCGCTGCACCGATTTCTGCATGTCGATCTCTTCGAGTTTCTCTTTCAGAGATGCTATTTTGTTACGGATTATCTTACGGTCGGTCTCAATCTGCGTCTCACCCGGACCTCTCATTCCGATACCGCCTCGCTGACGTTCCAAGTGAGTCCACATCCGGGTCAAACGAGGCAACATATATTGATACTGAGCGAGTTCCACCTGTGTCTTGGCGTAGGCTGTCTTCGCGTTTTTGGCAAAAATATCGAGAATGAGATTGGTTCTGTCAAGGATGCGGCACTCGAGTTCTTTTTCCAGATTTCTGATCTGCGTGGCGCTCAACTCATCGTCGAAAATCGCCATGTCGATCTCCTCTGCCTTGATGTATTGTTTCAGCTCTTCGAGCTTACCTGATCCCAGATATGTCACGCTGTTAGGACGTTCCAGCGGCTGTACGAAACGTCCCACGGCGATACCTCCGGCTGTCTCCAAAAGGAACTCCAGCTCATCGAGGTATTCCTCCGTGCGCTCGCGGTTCTGCTCGTAGGTGCTGACAGCAACTAAAACCGCTCTTTCCTGTTTCTGCTCGTGCTCAATCATTAGAATGGCTTAAAACCAATGATTTCTCTGACTTCTTTTATAGTTTTTCTTGCACTTTCGCGTGCTTTTTCCGCTCCCATGCGAGCCACCTTATTAATATACTCGTCGTTGGCGTCGATCTCACGGATTCTGTCGCGGATCGGGGTCACAAACTGAATCATATCCTCGGCGAGTTGTTTCTTCATGTCGCCGTAGCGGATGGTCATGTTGTTGTATGCGTCGTCGAAGAATTTCACAGTCTCCGGTTTCGACACTATGCTCATCAGTTGGAACAGGTTGGCTATAGGCTCCGGCTTCTCCTGGTTCATCTCTGTCGGACCGCTGTCGGTCTTGGCGCGCATCACTTTCTTACGGATCGAGGCGTCGTCTTCAGCTAAGAAGATGGCGTTGCCTTCGCCTTCGCTCTTGCCCATCTTGCCGTTGCCGTCGAGTCCCGGCACCTTAACCAATTGATTTCCAAAGTTAAAGGCCTGCGGAATCGGGAAGTACTCTACGCCGTAGATGTTGTTGAAACGTCCAGCGAAGTCGCGTGCTTTCTCAAGGTTCTGCTCCTGGTCTTTGCCCACTGGCACATATTGTGATTTATGAATCAGGATGTCGGCTGCCATCAGGGTCGGGTAGGTGAGGAGGCCTGCATTGACATTGTCGGGCTGCTTGCGCACCTTCTCCTTGAAGGTCGTCACACGCTCGAGCTCGCCGATATATGCGTTCATGTTCAGGAACAGATACAGCTCAACCACCTCCGGCACGTCGCTCTGCACATACAACGTCGCCTTTTCCGGGTCGACGCCCGCAGCAAGGTATTCCACCAAGATCTGACGGACTCTGCCATGGAGGTCGTCGGGGTGTGGATGTGTTGTAAGTGAGTGATAATCAGCGATAAAGAAATAACAGTTATAGTTATCCTGCAGACGGATGAAGTTCTTCACCGCGCCGAAATAGTTGCCTAAATGTAAGTTTCCTGTCGGCCTGATGCCGCTTAACACGATTTCTTTCATAAAAGAATGATTTAAACTTGCAAATATACAAAAAAGTTTACAGTTTACCGTTTACAGTTTATAGTTTTTTTTAAAAACAAAAAAGGAGACGTTTTCCGTCTCCTAAATTGTCAGCCGTCATTATTAAACAGTAAACTGTTAAACGGTAAACTAAAAAGTAATGTCATCACCGTTTTTATTCAGGAAGTTGTACTGAAGGACGTGGAATGACTTGATTTCCTTGACGTGTATCGTCTTGTGGTACTTCCATCTCCATTTTCTTGCTATGGAGAAAAATCCTTTAGTGAGATAGGCGTAGATGAAAGGATGAACCTGTATCGTCACTTCGCTCTCGTTTTGGTCGATGAGCAAGTACTTGAGGCTGCTTTCGATCTCGTCGATGTAGATGAGCGACGGTTTGATCTTGCCTGTGCCGTCGCACACAGGACATTTTTCCTGGACGGTGATTTCCGTTGCCGGGCGCACACGCTGACGTGTGATCTGGATGAGCCCGAATTTTGTGGCTGGGAGGATTGTGTGCTTGGCGCGGTCTTTTGCCATCTCCTGTTGGAGTTTCTCGAACAGCTCTTTGCGATGTTTCGCTTCGTGCATGTCGATGAAGTCCACGATGATGATACCGCCTAAGTCACGAAGTCGCACCTGACGTGCTATCTCCACTGCCGATTCCAGATTGACAGCCAATGCATTCTCTTCCTGAGATGCTTCTTTGTTCAACCGATGGCCGCTGTTGACGTCGATGACGTGCATGGCCTCGGTATGTTCAATGATGAGGTAAACACCATTTCTGATTGTGACAATCCTGCCAAAGGAGCCCTTCACCTGACGTGCCACGCCGTAATGCTCAAAGATAGGCTCTTTGCCTTTGTAGAGCTTCACGATGTCGGCCTTCTGTGGGGCTATCTTGGCGATGTAGCTCTTGACTTCATCAAAAAGCGGTTGATTATCAACGGTTATCGTGTTAAAAGACTCGTTTAGGATGTCTCTTAGCATCGCCGAGGTACGGTCAAGTTCGCTCACAAGCTTTGCCGGAGCCTTGCTTCCGTATAACGACTCAGTGACCTGCTCCCATTTGTCGAGCAAGTACTTCATATCGGCATCGAGATCTTCGACCTTCTTTCCCTCCGCCACTGTGCGGATGATGACGCCGAAATTGTTCGGACGGATGCTCTGAATGAGTTTTTTAAGACGACTGCGTTCTTCGCCGCTGCGTATCTTCTGCGACACCGAAACACGGTTCGAGAAAGGCACTAACACTATGTAACGTCCTGCAAACGATATCTCTGCCGAGATACGCGGACCTTTAGTGTTTATTGGCTCTTTCGCGATCTGTACCGGAATCTGGTCGCCGGCTTGGATGAAATCCGAGATCTTACCCGTCTTGTCGATATCCGGACTCAGTTTGAACTTGTTCATCACCGTCTGCGCGGTCTTGCCTTCGTGCGCCAGCTTAGAATACTGAAGCAACGAATTGATCTGCGGACCGAGGTCGAGATAATGAAGGAAAGCGTCTTTCTGGTTGCCGATGTCGACAAAAGCGGCGTTCAAACCCGGCAAAATCTTCTTCACCCTGCCGTAATATACGTCGCCGACAGCGAAATTACTGTTGATCTGCTCTTTGTGGAGTTCAACAAGCTGCTTGTCTTCCAACAAAACAATATTAACCTCTGAAACATCAGAACTTATAACAAGCTCTCTGTTGACTGCCGGAACTGTTGTCGTGTTGTCCATAATATTACAAAGGTTTAATTCTCATTTTAAAAACAATAACACAACATCGGTTTCCTCAATGCTGTGTTATTTTTCCGTAAGAAATTAATCTTAAAGATTATTTCTTTTTGTGTCTATCCTTTCTGAGACGTTTTTTACGTTTATGGGTAGACATTTTGTGTCTTTTGTGTTTCTTACCGTTTGGCATAATACAAAACTATTTAACCAAATTACTTGAGGTCGTTGATGAATGATTTAGCTGGCTTAAAAGCAGGAACTTTGTGTGCTGGGATAACGATTGTTGCACCCTTGCCGCCGTTAGCACGGATGTTTCTACCCTTCTTAGCAGCTCTCTGTTTGCTCTTGAAGCTACCGAAGCCTCTGAGATAAACATCTTCATTCTTCTTAACTGCTTCCTTCACGATCTCCATGAAAGATTCAACTACTACCTGGGCGTTACCTTTTTCAACACCTGTTTTTTCAGCGATTTTCGCTACGATTTCAGCTTTTGTCATGATAATAATATTTTAATTGTTGTTATAATTTTTTTCCGCCTGCAAAAATAATAAGTTTTTTTTAATTGTGTACAAAAAAATTAATTTTTTTCATTCATTTTCTTATAGATACGATTTTTTTCATATTTTTGCATTATTAATTTATATGTATTTTTGTGTAAAATTTTAGTGCTATGGCAAGTCTTAACAAAGTGATCTTAATCGGAAATTTGGGTAAGGATCCCGAAGTCATCTCTTTCGACAACGGGACAAAGAAAATGACAGTATCTCTCGCAACCACAGAACGTTACCGCGACCGTGACGGCAACTGGCAGGAACAAACCGAATGGCATAACCTCGTCAGCTGGGGCACCCTCGCACAAGATATTTTCGAAAAACGCCGCAATTATGTAAAAGGTGACCAGATGTATGTCGAAGGCCGCATCCGCTCACGCCAATACGTTGACAACCAAAATGTTACACGTCATATCACAGAGATCATCGTCGACAAGATGATGAGCCTCAGCGGCAACCGCCAGCAACAGAATCCTAACGCATCGTATAACGCTTACGCTGGACAACAACCTCAGCAACAGCCTCAACAACAATACCAGCAGCCTGTCGAAGCCCCAATGCCGGCATAGGACTACAACGGCGACGACCTTCCATTCTAAACCATGACTGACGTTCCGTTTTTTCTCGGCATCGACACGGTGACGATAATTTGTCTCGTCATCCAGTGTGTGCTGCTTCTCTTTTCAGCTCTCGCCTCGGCAAGCGAGACAGCCTTCTTTTCGCTCCTGCCAAACGATATCAACGAGATGGAGAACTCCGACCGCCGGTCCGACAAACTGGTGCTCGAACTACGTAACAAACCAAAGACGTTTTTGGCTACCATATTGATAACCAATAACTTGGTAAACGTTACCATCACTATTTTCTCCGTTTATATCATGAACAGGATGTTCAATTTTGAAGCAAATCCTGTGTGGGCATTCATCATTAATGTGGTGGCGGTGACATCGCTGCTCCTTATCTTCGGCGAGATGATACCCAAAATCACGGCAGCTAAGAAAGCCCGCAGCCTCGCCACATTCCTGGCACCGTCGATACGCGTGCTGGTGATGATATTCAAACCTCTCAGCAATCTGCTGGTGAGGTCGACAGCCATAATCGATAAAAAGTTGGCAAAAAAGAATGTTAACCCACTGTCAATCAGCGACCTGACCACAGCGGTCGACATCACTACGGCTGAAGAGACACCGAGTGAGGAACGTTCCATGCTTCAAGGCATTGCCACTTTCGGCGAGAAAGAGGTGAGTGACATCATGCAGCCGCGCGTGCAGCTCTTCGCAATAAAAAACACCACTAAGTTCAGCCATCTGATTGAGCTCATCATCGAAAATGGATTTTCGCGAATACCAGTATATGAAGACACTCTCGATGAGATAAAAGGCATCCTTTACGTCAAAGACCTTCTGCCGCATCTTGAAGACCACAACTTCCAATGGCAGAGCCTGCTCAGACCAGCGTTCTTCGTGCCTGAAAACAAGAAAATCAACGACCTGTTTCAGGATTTTCGTGCCAAGAAGATTCACATCGCCATCGTCGTCGATGAATACGGCGGCACCTCGGGACTCGTTACCATGGAAGACATACTCGAAGAGATAGTGGGCGACATCAGCGATGAGTTCGACGCCGTGGAAGAAAGCAAATACTATAAGAAACTCAACGATCGTACCTATATCTTCCAAGCCCAAACGAGTTTGGTTGACTTCTGTAAGGTGTTTGACATCAATGAGTTATATTTTGAAGACATAAAAGGCGAATCCGATACGCTGGCAGGTCTCATCCTCGAGATGGAAGGCCGCATCCCGCACGCAGGATTCTCCACATCGTATAAGGAATTTGTCTTTAAGATTGAGAAAGCCGACAAGCGCAGAATTATTGAAATAAAGGTTATCTATAATGAGAAAGACGACGAATAGCCTGGTGGCATTGCTGCTCCTGATGATGGTGACGGCATGCGGTGACGACAACCCGCAACCTAAGCCTCGTGGCTATTTTCGTATCGATCTGCCTGAAAAACAATATGTTACGCTCGATACAATGACGCGTTACAGCTTCGAATATCCCGTCTACGCCACCATTACTCCCGACTACTACTCTCCCGACGAAAATGACTGGGTCAACGTGGTGTTTCCGGTCTTTAAAGGCACCATACATCTTTCTTATAAACACGTCGACGGCAACCTCTCGAGATATGTCGAAGACGCCCATAAGATGATTGTCAAGCATATTGAGAAGGCTTCAGGCATCCACGACAGTCTCATCATCGATAAGGAACGTGATGTCTACGGATTGATGTACTTCCTTGATGGTGAAGGAGTTGCGTCGCCACTGCAGTTCTACGTCACCGACAGCACACGGCATTTCATGCGCGGATCACTGTATTTCAGCACATATCCTAACAACGACTCGTTGCAGCCTGTTATTGATTTCATAACTGAAGATGTAAGACATCTTATCAATACTTTGGAATGGAAATAATATGAAGAAGATATATACCATAATAATAGCAATATTATCGACAGTCAATGTATTGGCGCAGCAACAGAACTATGCCGGTATGATCTCGCAGGGCGACAACGGAGAGTATTTCTATATGCGTAGCTCGCTCGAGATGGTGTATATCGATACTGAAAACTTCCCGAATAAAGATCTCGTCGATGCCGCGTGGAACGACTACATGGATCCCGAAAAGAACTTTCCTAATCAATATAACAAGCATGGTGCCGGCATCGGAACTGTGCCGCTGGGAGGTAACGCGGAGATGTCGGACGAGGAGATGGCACAGGCGATACTGCAGTTTCTAAACCGTAACCATATGGGTAACCGGCTGGTGATGCGTTGGTTCGATTATAACCCAAACGGCAGTATTGCTTTCGATGTGGAAAACCCTGAAAATCCTGATGCTATGATAAGCATGGGGACCATCTTCGAAAGAGGCTTCTATGCTGTGAATGCCGGTAAAGAGAACGTAGCATTGTCGACATTGATACGCGACCGCGAGACGCAGATCAAAGACCTTTCGATGAAGCTGATACCTTTTACCTTCATGACCTTGACGAAGTTCGATTTCTACGAAAACGAGCCGGTGGCAAGGGCAATCAGAGACGGAGCCGTTGCTGTTGCTGCTGCATCGTATGAACAGAATATCAAGGCTGGTGCCGATCAAAATATCGCCAAACTAAAATATGAGCTGCTTGTAGGTGCCGCCGATGCGGTTTATGCCTCCACAAAAGACGGATACACGTTGAAGTCGAACACCTGGCTTTATAAGCTCGTATGGGACGAGGAGACCGAGGAGTATTTCAATACTCAGGTACTGCAAGACCCAACGCTGCTTGAGTTTAGCGATAGATTCCGTATGGAATATATCGACTGCCAGGATAACAAAAGTACCGTAGTTTTCTCACTCACAAGGAGTTTTGAAGAAATAATAAACCTCACCATGGTGCGAAACCTCAACAAGGTGTTCAGGGATCTTCAACATCGTAACGACGTGTTTAAGGTGTGGACTCCACTTCTCGATTTCTATAGCCTTGTAAGTCCGAACTTGACGGCGCCGATCACTGTCGACGGGAAGACCATCACCGCAAAGATAGGCACAAAAGAAGGTCTTCGTGGAGGTGAGCAGTTTGCCGTCGTCGACGATGAAGGCAACTTCTTCGGCTATGTGGTGGCTCAGAAAGGTATGGTTTGGGACAACGACGACGATGATGAAGGCGCCGATGCACAGCAATATTATGAGCCTCAGGTCGATAGCAAAGGCAATCTCGTGACATGCACCACGTTCAAGGGCAAAGGACTACAAAACGTTTATACCGGATTGTATATCACAAATCCTATGCCGCCCGAAAAGCTAAGAATTGCTGCGCGTATCGGTACCAAGGAAGGTCTGGAGGCCGGCGATAGCTATGCGGTGTATCAATATGACGTCGTGTTGGATAAACTCATAAAGAGAGGAGTGGTGAAGGTGTCGAAAGACCATGTTTGGGACAACATGTATTACAACAACCTAAAAGAATCGTATGAAGCGGATGAAAACACCTTGAAAAGACGCGATAAAGACGGGTTACGCACCACCGAGACCGTCTTCACTGGCAGCTGCAAAGTGCAACCAGGAATGTTTCTGCGCAAGGCACGATGACGTTTTTTTCAAAAAAAAGTTGTCCGTTTCAAAAAAATACCATATTTTTGCACTTTTAATAGAAATCGTAATCGAATGTAGAATCTTATTTAAATAAAGAAAGGGGGACAAGCATGATTGAGACCTTAACAATCGGCTCGCTGAAATGGCGTCATGTGACGAATCCGGCGGATGAAGACTTCAAATTTTTAAAGGAGAAATTCCATTTCCACCCCTTGGACATTGAAGACTGTAAGTCAGTCAACCAACGCCCGAAAATAGATATCTACGACGACTATTACTTCCTGATTCTTCAGTACCCTAACTTCGACCGTCAGAATAAGTTCATCAAGACTAAAGAGGTGAAATTTTTCTGGGGGAAGGACTATATCATCACCATTGAGAAATCGCCATGGTATGTGAGCCAGCTCTTCAACGAATATCAGGAGCGCGACATGGAGGAACTCGAGCAAAACCTCAAGACTTCCGATATCTTGCTGTATCGCATCTTTGAAAAGCTGATGATGGAGTCACTTTATTTATTAAAAAAGGTGGGATTGGATCTCGAGTTGATAAACCGCGAGCTTTTCGGTACCAAACAAGTTAAGATTATTGAAAGAATCAGCGTGACGCGAAAGAATATCATCACGATAAACACTTTGTTCAAGCCTCAGCTGAGGGTGTTCCATTCCTTCGAAACAGGTCAGATCCGAGGTTTCGGTGATTTGGAGTATATGGAAGACTACTGGGGCAACATCCTCGACTACTACCAGAAGGTATGGGATATGACCGAGGACTATGAAGACTTGATTGAGGGTCTCTCGAAGACGTTCGACTCGATGCAGACCAACAAGACCAACGAAATCATGAAGATTCTCACCCTGATTTCGTCGATAATACTTCCTTTGACGTTTATCACCGGTATCTTCGGCATGAATGTGGTGTTTCCATTTATCCCTGAAGGCTCCACCAGTGCAATATGGATTATTGTCGGAGTGATGACAGTGATGGGAGTAGGGTTAACTCTCTTATTCCGACATCGTAAATGGTGGTTTTAATCAGTTAAAAGAGTAAAGATAAAAGATAAAAGAAGAGCGCGATGGAATTATAATCCGCATCGCGCTCTTTTAATTATAATCTTTTAACGGGATTATTTGACGATGACTTTAACAGTCTTGTTGAAGCCGTTAGCGTTGATTGTGCAGAAGTATGCACCGCTTTCGAGATCAATGTTGATGCTGTTATCACCAGCTGTGAGTTTCTTGTTGAAGCTCTTCACTGTCTGACCGGCGATGTTGGTGAATGTGATAGTTGCATCTGTATCCATCGCTGATGAGACAACGATGTAGTCGGTTGCAGGGTTAGGATAAATGTTGTAAACAACATCCTTAGCCTCTGTCTCTTCTACGCCTAGACGGTTAATGACCTTAACAGCGTGGATGGTGTTCTCTGATCCGGAAGTCTGTGTTGCATTGCTGCCCCAGTAGAAGCCAATGTAATCGTCTGACTGGTATGAGAACCAGAATTCGTCAGGGTTAACTGTGTTTTGAACAGCACTTGTGAATAAACCTTCTGAGTAAATCAACATGACATCTTCCATGAGGTCGTCCTCAACCTGCTGCCAGTAACCGTCAGCAGCGTTACGATAGCTTACATAGATGCTTCTGAGGTAGTAGTCGGCTTTACCACCCATTGTTGAACCGAGACGGTTTGTGCAAGGTGATGAGAATGCGCAAGCGAGGTTGCCTTCAGGATCGCATGAGAGTGCCGGATGACCTGATGCGCCATGGAACTTGCTGACATACTCTGAACCCGACATGTAGTAATATGAGTTCTCCCAGCTGATGCCTTCGTACATTGGGATGTAGCCGATCCACTTTGTTGAGTCTGGAAGCATGTGGACGTAACCTGGCTCGTCGGCGATTGGCCACCAGAGACGTGCTGCGTGGTGAGGATTTGCTGTTGCGAAGTGAGCCTCGTATTGAGTGCCGATATACTCTGGGTGATCTGTGTCGTGGATAGGACCTTCCTCTGTGTCGTTCCAGTAAAGGATACCGTCAACAGCACGACCATTCCAGTAAGTATAGTAACCTGGCTCGTTCTCCAAGGTGTGTGCCATCTCGAATGTGTTGAGAGCAACGTGTGTTACACCATTGTTGTCGATAACGATAGAACCGTTCATAGGCATGAACAGGGTGTCGTCCATACCCCAAGCTGGTTCTTCGTCAAATTCTCTTCCTTCGTATGGGTTTTCCCAAACTCTTCTTGAAGTCCAGTTAACACCGTCGTCATCTGACTGGAACAACCAAACGCTGTTTGTCAAGCAGCCTGAGTAGAGGAGAGATACTTTGTGACCGTTTGCTGCCATGCAGTAGTCATCAGCTGAGAACTGGTTGTGATCCCAACCTGTCTCGTGAAGAGGACCGTAGCTAACAACCCAGCTGTTGATGTCGGCAGGGTTCTCTGCACGCCACATCACAGTCTGAAGGTCTGTCTCGTCGTCACTGATTGAGTGCTGAAGGACAGCAACTGCGATAGCGATGTCGTGGTTGTCACCGCATGTGACGATTCTTGGCCATGTAGGATACTCTGTTGTGTAAGCATATCCTTCTGGATATGGAGGAAGTGTACCGACGTGTGTCCAATCACCTTCACCGGCGGTCTCTCTGATGAAGCACTGCATGCCGCTTGCTACGCCATTGCCGCCACCGTGTGCGAGAAGGATCTCACCGTTTGCACCATACTGTGCGATTGAAGGCCAACCTGTCTTGAAAGACTCAACGCGTGCGTCTGGCATATCCTGCCAATCGTTACCATCGTAGAAGTTGTAACCTGTACCACGGTCTGAAGCTGACTGGTTGTTCTGGTGTGACATTGTTGCTGTAACAGCCACTGAACCGTTAGGTAACTGATACATACGGTTAGCAACATACTGGTTTGACTGGAGATCATAGTAAGTCCAGATAGCCTCACCGTCTTCCATGTCATCATATCTGTTCACAACGGCGCTTCTTGCCTCCTGAGGAGCATAAGTTGAAGCCTCTGTTGTCATCTCGTTACCGACAGCGACGATTTTGCTGCTTGCAACGCTCTGCTTAGTGTCATTGCTCTTTATGACACCTTTTTGTGCGAATGCACTCAAGCCTAAAATAAGGCCTAAAGAAAGTAAAAATACTTTTTTCATTGTTAATAAATTTAGTTGTTAATAATTTGCAATAAACAATTTGGACGCAAAGATATGCATTTTTATAATAGGTACGGCTATTTTTGTCAAAAAAAGTTTAATTTTTTTAAAATTATTTTTGGAATCATATTGAAAAATAATGTAATTTTATGCCTTGAAATATCTGGTACAATGAAAAGAATAACTCTATTACTTGCAATTGCATTGATGTTGGCATCTTGCACAAAAGATGAGCCACAAAACGTTGTTACTTATGTCGATACATTCATCGGGACTGGCGGTCACGGCCACACTTATCCAGGCGCCACCGCTCCTTTCGGAATGGTACAGCTTAGTCCTGACACCAGGATGGACGACTGGGACGGCTGCTCGGGCTATCACATCTCCGACAACCATATCCTCGGCTTCAGCCACACACACCTCAGCGGTACGGGCTGTAACGATTACGGTGACTTCCGTTTCATGCCGATAACAGGTGAGAAACATTATAAATCCGACGAATACCGTTCGGCCTTCCGTCATGAGACCGAGGTCGCGCGCCCAGGCTATTACAGCGTGGTGCTCGACGACTATAATATAAAGGTGGAGCTAGCTGCTGGCGAACGTGCCGCGATGCACCGTTACATCTTCCCGGAAGGCAGCAACGCCACGTTGATACTCGACCTCAAAGAGTCAACATTGTCGGATGAGAAGATATACGAGGCCTGGGCGAAAGTCGAAGGCGACAACGCCATCAGCGGATTCCGCCGCTCGGGCTACTGGGCGCGCGACCAATACATCTATTTCTACGCTGAGTTTTCTAAACCAATAATAAATACTGAACAAGACGGCAATGGTCTCGTCTATGCCTACGACTTCGGCAACGACGGCACACCTCTCGTGATGCGCATCGGTATCTCGGCTGTCGACGTGGAAGGCGCAAAGAAGAACCTTGAAGCCGAGATCACAGACTTCGACCTCGACGCCTTGGCACAGAAGACATACGACACATGGAACAAAGAGCTGAGCCGCATCATAGTGAAAAGCGACAACGAGAAGGATAAAAAGATATTCTACACCGCTCTGTATCACTCGTTCATAGTGCCGAATCTCTATTCCGACGTCGACGGACGTTACCGCGCCCACGACCTGCAGATACATCAGTCGGACCGTCCTCGTTACACCGTGTTCTCACAGTGGGACACCTTCCGCACCGAGAACCCGCTGCTCGACATGATTCAGACCGAACGCGCAGTCGATATCATCAACACCTTCATCGACAACTATGAGACTGGCGGACTGCTTCCTACCTGGGAGCTCGCAGCTAACGAGACTCACTGCATGATAGGCTATCACTCCATCCCGGTCATCGCCGACGCTTACATCAACGGCGTCAAGGGCTTCGACGCAGAGAAGGCGTTGGCAGCCATGGTGGCGAGAGCTAACGAAGACATGTGGGGACTCGAGTTTTACAAAAAATATGGTTACATTCCAGCCGACATGGCCGGAGAGTCGGTGTCGACGACACTCGAATATGCCTACGACGACTGGTGCATAGCACGTATGGCCGAGAAAATGGGTAAACAGGACATCGCCGACGAGTTCTACACCCGCGCTCAGTATTATAAGAACCTCTACGATCCTGAGACGAAGTTCTTCCGTGGCCGTAAAAACGGAGGTTTCGTGTCGCCATTCGACCCTCGTCAGGTCAACTTCATGCTCACTGAAGCCAACACATGGCAGTATAACTTCTTCGTTCCGCAGGATGTGAATACTCATATCGAGATGATGGGCGGCAAGGAGGAATATGAAAACATGCTCGGACAGCTGTTTACCAACACATCGAGCCTTACCGGACGCGAACAGGTCGACATCACAGGTCTCATCGGCCAATATGCCCATGGCAACGAGCCTTCGCATCATATGGCATATCTGTTCAACTTCGTCGGAAAGCCTGTCCGCACCCAGAAAATCGTCAACCAGATTATGAACGAGCTATATACCGACCAGCCTGACGGCCTCTGTGGCAACGAAGACTGCGGACAGATGTCGGCATGGTATGTGATGAGCGCCATGGGTTTCTACCCGGTGACGCCGGCCAGCGGAATGTTTATCATCGGAGTGCCTCATTTCGAGGAGATGACGCTGAACTTCGAAAACGGCAAGAAATTCACCATCAGAGCTAAGAATCTCTCACATGAAAACAAATATATCGCTTCAGCTAAGCTGAATGGCAGATCGTTGAAACGCAGCTACCTATACTGCGACGAGGTGCTCAAGGGCGGCAAGCTCGAGTTTACCATGACCAGCGACCGTAACACCGCTTGGGCTACCGCTGAAGACAACTGTCCGGTGATGCGTATCACCGCTGATGCCATAGTGCCAGCACCTATCATCAACGTCGACAAATACGTGTTCTACGACAGTCTCGTGGTGAGCATCACTCATCCTGACGCCAGCGCCGTCGTCTACTACGCTCTCGACATCACCGACCCGACGACAGGCACCATCCGCAGCGCCTCGAAATACGAGGGACCGTTTGTCATCAAGGCCACTACTGAGATCAATGCAGTGGCTGTCGTCGACTGCGAAGAAGGCAAGTCGTGCGTGTCGACCGTGGCGTCGGGCTCATTCAAAAAGATAGCCGAGGGACGTAACATCAAGATTAAATATCCATATAGCGACCAGTACGAAGCCGGAG
>CAMZAM010000006.1 GCA_947304185.1 uncultured Bacteroidales bacterium | reverse complement strand
TCTCAATGGACTGACAGCTCACATCGGGCGACAACTCGATGTAAAGATAATCATTTACCGGATTGGGATAGCAGAAATATGGCTTAATCGCCACATCACCAATCTCACCCAGACCAAGATAGCCGTCAGCATCTGTTTTTAGAGCATACGCATAATTGTTCTGATAATCCTCATCACAGGTATAGCCGGCGAGCAAGAATCCGCCATCATCTGTAGCCAAAACATAATGCGGATAATAATATCCCTCATCTTGATTGACAAATCTTTCCCATATCACATTCATGTCCCTATCATATTTTGTAACCAGACATTGTGTCTTGTAAATTGGACTATAGCTATGCAGATTTATGATATCGCAAGATAAAATGTAATCATCTCTTATCTCGAAGGAATTCCGTAACGGCAATCGCACCATTACATCCTTTTTATCATAAAAATAAAATGTTGTTTTTATGATTTCAAGATTATGATTCATTTCGACCAAACAACTACCATCATAGGTATTATGAGTATTAATAACAAAATTAGTTGCCATTAGGTTCAGCATCAAAGTGGAATCATTGATTGATTTTAGCACTGGAGTGTCAATAGGCTTGAATGATAATGAATTTGTGCTACCGCTATTATCATAATCCACTACTTGGGTCTTTATTACGGACATAGTTGAATCAATGGTTTCAACAACTAGCTTTTGGGCAAAATCTTCAGTTTTTGTGTTTAACACGGCAAATGACTTGTTGCTCTCGTCAATAAGAGCTATGCTTGATGACCATGTGTACGGTTTGTTGTACGAATCATCAATATATATTGCCAAGCGTTCGCCGTTAATACCCATCCTTGTGTATAGATTTGCATATCCTCCTGTATCTAAAACCACATGTGCCGTCATTGCAATTTCATTGTCAAATACTATTAATGATGGTATAACAACAGGTGACATATCTTGTACAATATCCGAAAAATCGTTTCTTTTTTCATCAACGAAATTCATATCATCATCAAGCAATAATATTGCAATTTCTGTAGATATTCCATCTTCATCGTTGCAAACCAGAGCTGGAATAATGAATAAATCTTCGTTATTTGGATGTTTGAATATACCCAAATATTTTAAAATGCCATCCGCAATTTCATAATTGTATGAACCGATTATTTCACCTGATGAAGACACCTTAAGCACATAATCGTTGGTAAAGTCAATGCTTGACGGAGTAATTAGAAAAAGATAATTGTTATCGGTCGTCTCTAAGGCGAATCTTATTGATGCCGGATCCAGCTTGTCATAGGTTTTTTCAAAAGTGTTTTGTGAATATGCGAATAGAGTGCAAAACACCAGCACTAATACTGAAACAATCCTCTTCATATTACTCATGTTTTATTTAGTTATCGTATAAATCGTGCGTACAATTTATTGTACCGAACTGTATATCCATACCCCAGAACTCATATGCTGTCTCATAAAATGGTGGGTAATCATGCGTGCCCAGCCAACTTGCGGGGTACATGTGAAACCCAATCACCACTTTGTTATAGATATTTTCAAGCGCTCCTAATATATAGAGTATCTCGTCAAGATACCAATTTAATTCACTCGGTGATAAACAGCGATTATAATATGTAAAATTAGTATATAAACAATCTGGCGGATATGGGCTATCATCGCATTGTCCCGTCAATGATTGAAGTTCAATATAATTTGTATATAAATTTGTTATGTTGGTAAAATACACTCTTCCATCAACACACTCATAGGTCTCTATGTTCGCCAAGACTTTTGATTTCATTTCCGTTGTAGCATCGCGTCCTATACACTGTCCAGCATATTGACCACACTTACCTCGTAGATTAAAATCATACCAATAATCAGTTGATTCAAAACGCATTGGATTTCCCATATCATCACCATTACGGATGCTGACTATTGTTTTTACCATGGCACTATCCTCTTTTAACGAGTTATCCATATCACACATTATACAATAAATATTTTTGTCATCGCCAATTATAGAATTGAATTTGTTCATTATTTGACTTTTATTGTTTTCATATGCCAAATTCAAATCATACAAGGAAACGTTGTCATCTGATATTTTTATTTTTGTATAAAATGTGTCAACTATCATTTCTGTCGAGCGTTTGCTTCCGTCGCAAAAGCCGAAGTTTTCCAATGCTGTAAGGGTCCATTCGGCATCGGCAATTGACATCAAATCGCCATTTTTGGTTGCATTTTTCATGCGATTTCTTAAATTGAGTAAATACTCGTCCATATTTACGTTCGACGATAAAGAAACGATATGATTATTACTGTTATTGTCTATCATTTCATTTTTTTTGTTACAGGCCTCGAACGTAACGACGGCCGTTGCTACAACAATCAGTGCTGCGACTGCTGCAACCAATTTCAAATGTTTTTTCATGGCTTTGAATTTTAAGTTAATAATTAGTTTTTTGTTAGTTAAAGTTATGGCTCGGAGAAATCTCCAGCGGCATAACCGTTTGCATTGTTCAATATCAAAGTGTATTTGCCCGTTATAAAACCGGAACATGGAATTATGTATGCCGTCTGAACTGCGGTATTCACAATGTTATCGTAGACAATACCGCCCAACTCACTCATTATGAGTATATTGACATAGCCAAAATTCTGATAGAAATCAATGTATAGATATTCACCATCGGTATATGCCTCTACGGAATTGGAACCTGAATTAAATTCCAAATCACCATTTAAAACCACTCCAGTTTTATTAGGTGGTATATCACCATTTACAGACTTCATTGGAGTTGTTAGTTTAACATTGGCTGATGCTCCTAATGCAAGCATATTTAACAAGCCTACCATGATTAATAATAGTGTTTGTCTTTTCATGTTACAAAGTTTAATTGTGTTTTACAATCTTTTTTGTCATTAAGGCCTCTAATTGACTTTGCAATATTATTTTAATCATTTCAGCTATAAAAAACTTTACAAACCGGATTTCGTCACTTACAATTTTATTTAATACAGCAATTATTAATGCATTGATTTATAATGATTTATGAATATATAATTACAACACCTTTTTGTCGTCTTTACAATTCTTGATTTTATTATTATGTCGTTTTAAACATTTTTTATAATTTTGCGTTTAACAACATTTACTTGTATGAAAGTTATTTTGAAGTATCTATGTATATTATGTCTGGCGACATTATATGCTTGTAATTCATCGGACAATGAATATACAAATCTATGTACAGCTTTAAATCAAACAGAACATATATACCAACACCCCAATGGCGTGCGTTCAGAATATAAGGGCAGCGACACTTTGAGAGTCCCGCCAGAATTAGCAAATGCAGCGATAGTTTTTGCTGAAAAAAAAGAATATGAAAAGGCAGCCAAAGCCTCTCTTTATTGCGGTTATGCACAAAACGAAAATAGAAACAAAGCATTAGCGATTAAACTTTTCAAGGATGCCGAACAATATGGTGAGCTTTCTGGCGATTCTATCACCATAGCACGAGCTGAATACAACCTGGCAAGATTACTCTTCCTTGAAAACGACACAGATGCCGCAATTTCCATGTCAATCTTAGCAGATCAAAATTTCGGCAATAATTATAATGAAAGAGCATACGTATATAATTTGATGGCCAGTATATATATTTCAATACAAGACTATAACAATGCCGAGTATTACCTTAATAAAAGCCTCGAGTTTGCTGATATCACAAATTCACTGCATATAAAAAGCATGACGTTAAACAACTATTCAGTATATTATAGGGAACAATGTAAATATGACGAAGCAATTACATGTCTGTTGCAAAAGAGAAACATTGACACAGATAGCACAAAAATGGTTATGTTCAACTTGAATATGGGGAAAGTGTTTTTATATAAAAGCGATTACGATTCTGCAGCTCATTACACTAAAAATGCATTGGAATTATCAAATCATGTTAATATAAGACCTGAAACAAAAACATCAATATACTTCTCCTTGTATTATATAACCAAAAAACAGGGTGATTATAAGCAATCATTAGATTATTACGATAAATACACCACATTTCAATATCAAATTCATGAAGAACTGGCGACAAAAAACCTTTACCGTATCCAGCAACAATATGATTATGAGGTTTTGCAGAACAGTTTGAATGAAAAAATCATAAACAGACAGCGTATAATATTGATAATCAGCATTTTATTGCTAACAGTCTCAATAGTGGTGATTATTTTGCTGATACGGCAGCGAAACATCCTCAAAGAGAACAAAGAGATAAAACAAGAACTCGATAAAACGAAAGAGGAACTGCAGAAATCGGTGAAACCGGAGGTTGTTGAAGAAGAGCTTTCGCGACAACTGCACCTTATCATAATGGCCAACCGCATCAGCAAGCGTGCCGACGATTTCAAGAGAGAATGGGCACCGCTGGTAATCAAAATAAACAACGAACAAGAAAACATGTTTGATGGAGCCGTAGCAGCGATCGAGAGGGTTTATCCAGACATGTACACCACCATCCTTCAGAAATATCCCAACCTGAACGACACCGAATCGAAGGTGCTGCTGCTTTCGTGTTCCGACCTTACGAACACCGAAATAGCCTACATCCTGGGGCTAAGCGTTCACTCAGTGAACAAAAGCCGCAGCGAAATCAGGAGGAAGATTGTTAAATAGTGTACCTGAACACCTTCCTTTGTGTAAGCAGCAAAACCAGCGCCAGCACTGCACCGAAGACGTCGGACACAGTGCAGGAACAGAACACTCCAGGAAGGCTGTCAAGACCCAGATTCTGATATATTATCGGCATGAGGTACATCATCGGGATGAGGAAGATGACCTGACGCGAGAGGCTGGTGACGATGGCAATCCACGGCTTGTCGATGCTCTGGAAGAAGTTGGAGTTTACAATAGTAAATGCGATGAGTGGCGTCATCACAGTGATATATGGCAAAGCCATCTGCGAGATATCAAGCAAAAGCGTGTCGTTGGTAAATGCCATCGAGATGATACGAGGCATGGCACAGCCGACAACAGCCGTGACAAAGCCAAGAATCACGCAAACCTTCATCGTCAGGACATAAACACGTTTCAGTCTGTCGGGATGTCCTGCGCCGTAGTTATAGCCTGCGATTGGCTGCATGCCCATGCACACGCCGAGGATGACCATAATCATGATCATGATGTAGCTGTTGGCGATGCCGTAAGCACCCACCGCCATGTCGCCGCCGAATCGGATGAGCTGCTTGTTGAGGATCGCGACCACGCCTGCAGCCGCCACGTTCATCAGGAACGGGCTCATTCCTATCATGAAGATATTTTTGAAGATATAGCCCTTAGGCTGGAATCCGTGTCGGCGGAAACGGATAAACGAGTCACGCCGCAGGAAATGAAGTCCCGCAAGGAAGGTGGCGAAAGACATCGAGATGGTGGTAGCCCAAGCCGCACCTGCTATTCCCCATTTGAAGACGAAGATGAAAAGAGCGTCGAGGGCGATGTTCAAAAGCGCACCGCTGCCAAGGATAAGCATCGATTTCGTCGGGTATCCCGAGGCTCGGATCAGCGAGGTGAGGTTAAACGCCATGGTGGTGAGAAACATTCCAGGCAGCACAATGACCATATATTCATGAGCATAAGCCACGGTGTTGGCAGTGGCGCCGAATTCCATCAGGATGTCGTCGAGGAAGATATATGAGAATATCATCACCAGGCCGCTCAGTAAGATAGTGAAAATGAATGAGTTGCCAAGGATATTCTCCGCCCAGTTGATGTCTTTCTTACCCAAAACAATAGACATCCTCGCTCCTGCTCCTACCCCAATCAAGGCACCGAATGCATGAATGATATTCATCACCGGCAAGGTGATGGCGAGTCCGGCTATTGCCAGTGCTCCGACTCCCTGTCCGATAAAAATACGGTCACAAACGTTGTAAATCGATGAGATAATCTGCGTCACCACTGAAGGCACAGCATACATAAGTAACAGAGCGCCAATGCCTTTCGTCTCCAATTCTTTTGTTCTGTCAATCTGCATTTTGCTTTTCAATATTTTTCGCTATGCTAATCCCATATTCGTATAAACCGTAGAACGGCACAAAAATCAACAGCTGGCTGATGACATCGGGCGGCGTGATGAGGGCCGACATCACCAATATCACCACGATGGCGATTTTACGATTCTTCTTGAGCCAATCCGAAGAAACTATACCTATCGAAGCCAATAACCGTATCAGAAGCGGCAGCTGAAACACCAGTCCGGCCGCCAGACATACGCCGAGCACCGTGCTAACGTACGAACTCACGTCGATGAGGTTGCCGATGCTCTCGCTCGCCACGTAGTTGGCCAGAAAGTTCACTCCGATAGGTGCGATGACGAAATAACTGAATGCTACTCCGAGGAAGAACCAAAACACTATCTTCCACACTATCAAGCGAGTACGACGCCGTGCCTTCTTCGATAATGCAGGCCTCACAAAGCCCCACAACTGTCCGATGATATATGGGAATGCAATAATTAACGCACCGACAGCAGATGCTTTGATATGAAGCATAAACTGCCCCGCAATCTTGGTGTTATAAAGCTCTAAAGGGTCCTGATTGAGTGAGAAAAGCCTGTTGGTTATGAAGCCGCTCTCGGAAGGATAAAAAACGATGTTGATGATATCGCCTTTAAAAAAGATAAAGAGAACAAGGAAGAGCAAAATAAAAGCTATCCCGATGTGCATCAACACTTTACGAAGCTCATCGAGATGCTCGCCAAACGTCATCTCCACATCTTCGGGCTCTTCCGCCCTCTTTCGCGCCGCCATGTCAGGCTATTTTTCCTCTGTTTTTTCTTCTTTCTTAGCCTCAGTAGGCTCGTTCATAGCATCTTTAAACTCCTTGACGCCCTTGCCCATTCCGCGCATCAGCTCAGGAAGTTTCTTACCGCCGAAAAGAAGCAGGATGGCGAGCACTATAAGAAGCAATTCGCCCCATCCGATACCACCTAAAAACAATGTCATCATATCACAAATATTAATCTTGCAAAGATACGAAATATTTTCGAATCATCCTATTTTTTTCTTTAAAATCGATTATCCGTTAATCTCCCTCAACAGGTCCAGAGCGTCTTTCACCCTATCTACAACCTTGAAAACCAATATGTTTTTGCCGTTTTGCTCCTTAAACTGACAACGTTTCAGATGGTCAGAAGCATAACGGATGATTTTTTGAAAAGTGACTGTGTTAAAGTATTCCGACTCCTGGTCTTGCAGGAAATAGCAGGTCATGTCGCCTTTCTTCAAAACTATCTTTTCAAAGCCCAAATCGCGAGCAATCCAGCGCAAACGCACTGTATTCAAGAGGTCGTTAGCCTGAGGCGGGATCTCGCCGAATCTATCAATGAGATTGTCGGTGAAACGCATCAGACCTTCTTCATTTTCAATATGGTCGAGCTCGTTGTATAGGCTGATACGCTCAGCTGATGAGTCGACGTATTCGTTAGGCAAAAGTATCTCCAGATCCGACTCGATTGCGCATTCGCGGACGTATTTTTTCTCCTCTTCGGGCTTTTCGAACAGGTCTTTGAACTCGTTTTCCTTGAGTTCCATGATTGCCTCGTCGAGGATTTTATGATAAGTCTCGAATCCGATGTCGTTGATGAATCCGCTCTGTTCGGCGCCAAGCAAGTTGCCCGCTCCGCGGATGTCGAGGTCGCGCATCGCGATGTTGAAGCCGCTGCCAAGGTCGGAGAACTCCTCCAAGGCACGCAGACGTTTCTGTGCCTCGTCGCTGAGCATCGCCAACGGCGGTGTCAAGAGGTAACAGAACGCCTTTTTGTTGGAACGCCCCACCCTGCCTCGCAGTTGATGCAGGTCGCTCAAGCCGTACTTATGTGCATCGTTGATAATGATGGTGTTGGCGTTCGGAATATCCAGTCCAGCCTCGATAATCGTGGTGCACAGAAGCACGTCGTACTTGCCGTCGATGAAGTCGAGCATTATCTGTTCGAGCTTGTCGCCCTCCATCTGACCGTGACCTACAGCCACCTTCGCGCCCGGCACGCAGCTGATAATCATGTCGTAGACCTCCATGATGTTTTGGATGCGGTTGTGCACGAAAAACACCTGTCCGTCGCGCGCGAGCTCATATTGGATGGCGTCGCGGATGACGTCGGGAGCGAATGAACGCAGCTCTGTCTCGACGGGATATCTGTTTGGCGGCGGCGTGGTGATGATACTCATGTCGCGAGCGCCCATCATCGAGAATTGTAGCGTTCTTGGGATAGGCGTGGCGGTCAATGTGAGGGTGTCGACGTTGGTTTTCATCTGTTTCAGCTTCTCCTTGGCGGAGACGCCGAATTTCTGTTCCTCGTCGATAATAAGAAGTCCTAAGTCTTTGAACTCCACGTCTTTACTGATGATGCGGTGGGTGCCGATAAGTATGTCGATACGACCGTTTTTCACGTCTTCGAGAGTCTTTTTCTGTTCCTTGGCGGTCTTGAAACGGTTCATGTAGTCGATGGTGACAGGGAAGCCTTTCAAACGACTTGAAAACGTATGGAAATGCTGCAAGGCAAGCACCGTGGTAGGCACCAAAACAGCCACTTGTTTCGAGTCGCTGACAGCCTTGAAGGCAGCACGTATTGCCACTTCTGTCTTACCGAATCCCACGTCACCGCACACCAAGCGGTCCATTGGCGACTCCTTCTCCATGTCGCGTTTCACGTCAATGGTCGCCTTGAGCTGGTCGGGGGTGTCCTCGTACATAAACGAAGCCTCGAGTTCGGTCTGCAGATAAGTGTCTGGCATGAACTGGAACCCCTGCGAATTCTTACGTTCGGCATAGAGTTTTATCAGCTCTCGAGCGATGTCCTTGACCTTGCTCTTCGTCTTGGCTTTCAGCTTGTTCCATGCGTTCGAGCCGAGTTTGCTCAGCGACGGTTCTGCCCCGTCTTTGCTCGAATATTTCGAGATTCTATGCAGCGAATGAATGCTCACGTAGAGCAAGTCGCCGTTTTGATATATCAATCGCAGCGCTTCCTGCTGTTTCCCGTTATGATCGATGATTTCCAGGCCGTCGAAACGTCCGATGCCGTGGTCGATATGCGTCACGTAATCGCCAGGTTTTAAATCATATAGCTCTTTGATTGTCAGTGCCTGACTGCTCGCAAAACCTTCACGCAGATGGAAGCGGTGATAACGTTCGAAAATCTGATGATCGGTGAAACAGCACAGTTTCTGATCGTTGTCGACGAAACCCGCTTGAATCGAATACAAAATAGGTGTGAAGTCGTGGTTCGACTCGTCTTTCTGTTGCAAATCGTTCAAAATGCTCTGAATTCGCTCGAGCTGACGCTTGCTCTCGGAGAAGAAAAGGATGCGGTAGTCTCTGTCTTCCAACGAGTTAATGGTGTTTTGCAACATCTCAAAGTTCTTGTTGAAGACAGGCTGCGTAGTGATGTTAAACTCCACAATCTCCTTCCCTATCGAATCGGAATATGTTTCAAACGTAACTGATTTAAAATCATCAAGTTGAGTAAGAAGCTCATCGCTTTGCGCGAATAATGTCTCAGGCGATTTCAGATTCTCGTTTTCTTCGGAAGATTCGTAAGCCTCGACAGCTTTTTTATACTCGGCATCGATTCTCTCTTTCAAAAAATCGGTCTCGTCGAGCCACATAACCGTCTGATTCTGAAGATATTGGAATATCGTCTCACGTTCTTCAGATAGATTATGATCTTGCAAATTCGGCAACAAAACTATGCGTTGCAGCTTCTCAATCGAAAGCTGGTCAACAGGGTTGAATGAGCGTATCGATTCCACCTCGTCGAAGTCGAACACGATGCGGTAAGGATAGTCGTTAGCGAAAGAAAACACGTCGACGATGCCGCCTCGAATGGCAAACTGTCCTGGTTCCACCACGAAATCGACATGCTCGAAATTATATTCCAGCAAGGTGTCGGTGACGAAATCCATATCCACCTTCTCGCCAACCGCAAGCTTTAAAGTATTCTTACTCAATATCTTACGAGTGACAATCCTCTCACTTAAAGCCTCAGGGTAGGAAACAATTATCGTCTTACGTTCGGATGTCGAAACACGCTGTAAAACCTCGGTTCTCGATAAGATATAGGTGTTATCGGGCTTCTCCGGCTCATACGGACGTTTGTACGACGTCGGGTAGAAAAGAATCATCTTCTTGGCGTAGTCTTGCTGGCGTTCGCCGAAGATATTCTCGAGATCGTTGTAGAAATATGCCGCACTCTCCTTGTCGGGACACACCACGAAATGCTGTCCGCCGAGCTTCTCAAACGCGCTTGCAACAGCGAAAGCCTTAGCCGAACCGACAATGCCCTTGCAAAACACGTTTTTCTTATCATTAAGATAATCAACGAGTTGCAAGATTCGAACGTCGTCTTTATAATATGAAATAGGGTTTTCTTTCACAACGGCAAAAATACAAAAAATACAATTATCGTTGACATTTTTGGTATCATTCTCGAAATACTCAACAGTACCCTGTGGTAGGTCGCATTTCTGCGAATGACACCAAAAATGTTTATCATTGTGGTAAATCGTATTTCTGAAAATGGCATTAAAATGTATCGTATTTTTTTGTAACTTTGTCGCATGAAAATCGCGAATTTGGAATTTGATCATTATCCACTGCTTCTGGCACCGATGGAGGGCGTCACCGACCCGCCATTCAGGCATGTGTGTAAGATGTACGGTGCCGACATCGTCTACTCGGAGTTCATTTCGTCGGATGGTCTGATTCGCGATGCGGTAAAGAGTATCAATAAGTTACGATATACAGAAAGCGAGCAGCCTTTCGGAGTGCAGATCTTCGGAAATGCTATTCAGCCGATGGTGGAGGCAGCTCAATATGCCGAAAGATATAATCCCGACATCATTGACATCAACTTCGGATGTCCAGTGAAAAAGGTGGCATCTAAAGGCGCTGGTTCAGGCATCATGAACGACATCCCGAAGATGGTGGCAATCACCGAAGCCGTGGTGAAAGCCGTCAAGACACCTGTCACGGTGAAGACACGATTGGGTTACGACAGCGAGCACAAAGACATCGTGGAAATCGCCGAACGGCTTCAAGATGTTGGAATTCAGGCACTTACCATCCATGGACGACTTCGTACCACAAAATGGGGCGAGCCGGCAGACTGGACGCTTATCGGGGCGGTGAAAAACAACCCTCGCATGACGATTCCTATCATCGGCAACGGCGACGTGGTCGACGGCAAGTCGGCGAAATATTTCAAGGACACTTTCGGCGTCGACGGTCTTATGATTGGTCGCGCCACATACGGAAACCCTTGGATTTTCAAGGAGATTCACGATTATCTTGAAAAAGGTATCGAAAACGAGAAACCTTCCGTCGAGGAACGTGTGAAGGTGGCGAAAATGCACCTCAACGACTCGTTGAATTATAAAGACGAACATTACGCAGTAATTGAGATGCGTAAACATTGGGGCTTGTATTTCAAGGGATTCCCAAACTTCAAACAGTTCAAAATGCGATTGATGGAAGTGCCGACAGTGGATGAAGTATTGGAAATTATAGACAACATCGAACAATATTACAAGTAAAATTGTATATTTGCATATCAAAAATTACGCGTATGAAGGTTAGATTTTTACTTTTAGCGACAATTTTAGCGTTTTTGCAAATTAATCTGTTTGCAGAACATGTCAGCGCAGATAAAGCAAGTCAGGTGGGAAAAAACTTCATGATGAAGAATAAATCATCCGTTGAACTGACTCAAATAACCAGCCAAAGCGTTGATAATCAGCATTTTTACATTTTTAATCTGAGTGATAACCAAGGATGGGTTATCGTGGCCGACGACGACAGTTCCACTCCTATTTTGGGATATTCGGAATCGGGAAGTTTTAATTCAGAAAACATGCCGGAGAACATCACAGACTGGCTAACTGGCATAAGTTCTGAAATTCAATATATCATTGATAATAAATTAGTTACAGAAGAAAATACCCAACAGTGGGATGATTTATACCGCGGCGTCATTACAGAAAAAGGCGGCAATGTTGTCAATCCGTTAGTCACGACACGTTGGGACCAGGATCCTTACTATAACGACTTATGTCCGTATAATTATCTCTATGGCCAGCGCACCGTCACGGGTTGTGTTGCAACTGCCATGGCGCAGGTGGTGAATTTCTACAAGCATCCAACTGTCGGAACAGGAAATCATTCATATTCAACGAGTTCGTATGGCACTTTATATGCCAACTTCGGTGCTACGCACTACGATTGGAACAATATGCCGACAGAGTTGACGTCTTCGAGCAGCTCAACTCAGGTCAACGCTGTCGCTACGCTTATGTATCACATGGGAGTGAGTGTAGAGATGGACTATGGCGTTTCTGCTCAAGGAGGCAGCGGCGCTTACGTCATCTCGAGCTACACCAACGGCGAGCATTGTGCTGAATATGCCTTGAAACATTATTTCGGCTATAAGACATCGGCTCATGGCGAGATGAAAGACAACTACACCACCAGTCAGTGGAAGAGCATGGTGCGAGCCGAGTTAGATGCCCGCAAACCTTTGATCTACGCGGGGTTCGGCAACGGCGGGCACTGTTTCGTGTGCGACGGCTATGACAACAACGACAAGTTTCATTTCAACTGGGGCTGGAGCGGTCAGAACGACGGATATTTCTCTCTTACGGCTTTGAATCCTGGCAGCGGCGGCGCAGGTGGCGGCTCGTACAGTTTCACCAGCAACCAGCAGGCTATCTTTGGATTGGAGCCCGATGGCAGCAACCCGGTGCCAGCCAACAACATCCAGCTGTATTCTGGCATCAACATCGAAAGTCAAATACAATACGGCAACACAATCAGTCTGTCGGTGACGGTAGGCAACTACACCACCAGTAACTTCAGCGGCACCATAGGCGCTGAGGCCTTCGACGCCAACGGTCAGTTTGTGAGTTTCATAGGCACGAGCTCCGCAAGCATCAACACCAATAGCACTAAAACCTTTAACTTCACCACATCGGAGACCTCGTTGTTTGTGCCAGGTCATTATCAGGTGAAGATTTTTTATAAGACTACGGGTGACTGGATCATCCTCGATGGCGGGAGTTATATTAACGACGCCAACTTCGACATCGTACACTCAGCTGATATCGAGACATATTCAAACTTCGCCGTCACCAATAACAACGGTCGTTTGATACAAGGCTTTACCGCCTCTGTCAACGTAGGCATTAAAAACACAGGAAGCACCACGTTTAACGGACAGTTTAAGGTGAGTCTGTATGCCTTGGACGGCACTTTTGTGCAAGATATCGGTACAAAAAACGTCAGCGGCATGAATCCAGGCTATTTCTACACTAACGGAGCGAACTTCACGGGTGAGATCACTGCCGAGTCAGGCTCATATCACATGGCACTGATGTACAAGGCGAGCAACAGCAGCACCTGGCTTTATGTGGGAGCTACCAACTTCCAGAACCCGATTACTGTTGTCGTGGAGTCGCCATCGACGATATCCGACATATATGAAAACAACAATACCCAAGCGCGAGCTTATGCGTTGTCAGCCACTGGCTGGGTCGATCATCAGACAACATTGAGCACGACAGGTGCCACCTTGCATGTAGGTAACGACATCGACTACTATAAGATCGAGCTGCCTACGGGCTATCATTACACCATCACCCCGAGGCTGCACGATGCCAACAATAGCGGAAACGGTCACACTTACACTGTCGACGCCATTTTCGCATACTCCACCGACGGGCTGAATTATTCAGAGTCGTTTAACACTGTGGTGACCACCCCAATCACATTTGATGGAGGCACGATTTATTTCGTCGTCAACCCGTGTTTCAGTGGCATGTCGGGCACTTATCTCCTTGATATTCACGTTGTAGGTGACGGAGATATCAGTGTTGATGAGGATTATGCGGCCAATATCAAAATGTATCCTAATCCTGTAAATGATATTTTGCATCTGGAATGCGAAAACATGATTGGATACGACATCTATTCATATGATGGGCGACTGATAAAATCGATGCAAACATCTGAGAATGAAGCTGTTATAGATTTCAGCGGTTTTATCGATGGCGTTTATCTTTTGAGTATTAAGACGGAAGAAGGTATCTTCACAAGAAGGATTACCAAAAAATAAAGTTTTTGTTGCTGCAATCAAAAATTTTTGTAATTTTGCAGCCGGAAATTTTTCCAGCTCCTATAGCTCAGTCGGTTAGAGTAGCTGACTCATAATCAGTTGGTCCTAGGTTCAAGTCCTAGTGGGAGCACGAAAACGAGTCCCGGCTGAAAAGTTGGGACTTTTATTTTAATGATATGGCACAAGAAACAATCACTAATCTCTCTGAACTCGGCGAGTTCGCGCTCATCGACAAGCTCGTAAAGAATGTCAAGATTTACAACGATTCGACGATGAAAGCCGTCGGCGACGACGCAGCTGTCATCGACCATAAAGATGAGCAGACACTTATCTCCGTCGACATCCTTTGCGAAGGCGTGCACTTCGACATGACGTATTGTCCGCTGAAACATCTCGGATATAAAGCCGCTGTCGTCAACTTATCCGATATTTATGCGATGAACGGCACCCCGACACAGATCGTTGTGGGACTCGGCATCAGCAGCAAATATTCTGTCGAGGCGATTGAAGAGATCTACCGCGGCATCCGTCTGGCCTGCGACCGCTATCACGTGGATCTCGTCGGTGGCGATACAACTGCCTCAAAATCAGGACTTTTCATCTCAGTGACGGTCATCGGAAAGGCTAAGAAAGAAGATATAGTCTATCGTAACGGTGCGAAACCCAACGACCTGCTTTGCGTGAGCGGAAACCTTGGAGCAGCTTACACCGGTCTCCTTATCCTCGAGAGAGAAAAAGCGGCATTCATGGCCGACCCTAATATGCAGCCTGAGTTCGCCGGTTATGATTATATCCTCGAACGTCAGCTGAAGCCTGAGGCTCGTCGCGACATTGTCGAAAAACTCAAGGAGATAAAGGTGAAACCGACTTCGATGATCGACATATCAGATGGCCTGGCATCAGAGGTACTGCATCTCTGCAAAGAGTCGAAGGTGGGATGCATGGTCTACGAAGACCGTATCCCTATGAACCAAAAGACGATACAGACAGCGAAAGACTTCAACATTGTGCCAAGCATCGCAGCACTCAACGGCGGCGAAGACTATGAGCTGTTGTTCACCATAGCACAAAGCGACTACGAAAAAGTAAAAGACCTTGACGACATCCGCATCATTGGCTATATGACTGCCGACGAAGGACAAGCCAACCTCATAACACCTGACAATCATCAGGTCCCGATTGAAGCTCAAGGATTCAAACATTTTTAGTTAAAGGTTAAAAGAGTAAAGTTAAAAGAGACTTTTAACCATGATATCTGACAAAATAACCTCGATACTAAAGACTATCCCGACATCTCCGGGAGTTTACCAGTATTTTGACGATACAGGCGAGATTATTTATGTCGGCAAGGCAAAAAACCTAAAACGAAGAGTATCTAGTTATTTCAACAAGGAACAATCAGGGAAGACACGTCTTCTCGTCAGCAAAATCGCCGACATCCGCTTCACCGTGGTGGGCAGCGAAGCCGAAGCGTTCCTGCTTGAAAACAACTTCATCAAGCAGTACAAGCCGCGTTACAATATCATGCTCAAGGACGACAAGACGTATCCTTGGATTTGCATTAAAAATGAGCGCTTCCCTCGAATTTTCCTTACCAGAAAAAAGGTCAACGACGGCTCGCTTTATTATGGCCCCTACCCTTCAGTGATGACAGCGAGGACGCTACTCGACATCCTGAAACAGGTCTATCCATTGAGGACCTGCAAACATTTCCTCAACCGTCCATGTCTCGAATATCATATCGGCAACTGCAAGGCTCCGTGTGCCAACCTCATCTCTGAGAACGATTATAACTCTATGATTTTCAATGTTAAAGAAGTCATAAAAGGTAACATCTCTGGAGTGTTAAAGGACCTTAAAACGCAAATGATGGACCACGCCTCACGTCTTGAATTCGAGCAGGCGGAGCTGATAAAACGTAAATACAACCTTCTGGAAAACTATCATGCACGTTCCATCGTGAGCAGCAACACCCTCCACGACATGGAGGTGTTCTCCTACGATGACGCCGACAGCTCATTCTACGTCAATTACATGCGCATCATCCAAGGCGCGATTATACAGTCGTTCTCCATTGAGATGAAACGCCGTCTAGAAGAAACTCCCGAAGAGCTTTTATCATTGGCAATCATCGAGTTACGTCAGCGTTTTGAGAGCACCGTCAAGGAAATCATCGTGCCGATGAAACTCGACATGGAGATTGAAAACGTCAAGTTCACCATCCCTAAAAAAGGTGAGAAGTTCGAGATTCTGGCCCTCTCCACTCGCAACGCCAAGCAATATCGTTTCGAGACCGAGAAACTGCGTTCACTCGTCGACCCGGAGCGTCACTCTAAACGTGTTTTGGCAGAGCTACAGAAAGACTTACATCTCTCGAAACCACCAACAATCATAGAGTGTTTCGACAACTCCAACTTCCAAGGTGACTATGCTGTGGCAGGCATGGTGCAGTTTGTCAACGGCAAGCCTAACAAGTCGGGATATCGCCATTTCAACATCAAGACCGCTGAAGGCTCCGATGACTACGCCTCGATGCGCGAGGTGGTGCGGCGCCGGTATTCGCGTCTACTCGAGGAAGGCAAAGAGCTGCCAAGCCTCCTCATCACCGACGGCGGCAAGGGTCAGATGGAGGTCGTGCGACAAGTCATTGAGGATGAACTGCATATCGAGATACCTATCGCAGGTCTCGCCAAAGATGACCGGCACCGCACCAACGAGCTTTTGTTCGGTTTCCCGCCACGTATAGTGCAGCTGAAACCTAACTCCAGCGCCTTCCACCTGCTCTCACAGATTCAGGAAGAGGTACACCGTTTCGCCATCTCGTTCCACCGCAAACAATTCGAGAAAGGATTTGTGCACTCCGAACTCAGCGAGATCAAAGGCATAGGAAAGACCACAGCCGAGAAACTGCTTCTTGAACTGAAATCTGTTAAAAATATCAAATCTGCTGATTTACAACAACTTAGCAAGATTATTGGCCCAGCCAAGGCTAAAATCGTCTTCGAACATTTCCATTAGTTCTTCATCCGCCCCAAACGTGCCTCCACTGAGTCGTAAATCCTTATAAGTGTCAGAGGCTCAACGTCATAATAATAAACCATATTCGCCTTAAAAATCGAATCGGTGATGCCGTAATGTGAGAAAACGGTGTCGTAACCAATGGTTTTGAGGTATTCCGTCGGCTGATTTAAACTTTTCTTGTATCCTATCGCCGCTTCCATAATCTGAACGTCGGTGATGACGTCGACCATCTCAGTCTCGCTAAGAAACACAGTAGGAGCCTGTTTCTTCTTTTCGCTGCTGCAGCTGAAGAAAAGAACGACGACAAACAATAAAAGCAATGACTTTTTCATTAGTTTCCAACCTCCGAAAGGAATTGTATCCTCATCAGTCGCACCTCTTCCTCTTCGTATTCGTTTTCTCCGAGGGTCTTCATGGCGGTCTCCAGATCATCGGACTCCGCCTCTTTGAAATACTGAATTATATCCTCCTGATGATACTGGTCGATGTTATCGCGGGTGTAATAGCTGATGTCGAGATGTGTGCCACTCGCCACGATGCTCTCTATCTCGGTAAGAAGCTCGTCAAATTCAAGATTCTTAGAATAAGCTATGTCTTCAAGTGGAATCTCCTTGTCGATATTCTGTATGATGCTGATTTTCAAAGCCGATTTGTTAACCACCGACTTCACCACCATGTCGTTCGGACGAGTTATCTCGTTCTCTTCGACATAATCTTTGATAAGGTCAATGAACGGCTGTCCGAACTTCTGTGCCTTTCCTGCACCAACGCCTGCTATCTGCGTCAGCTCTTCCATCGTGATAGGATACTGGATGGCCATATCCTCCAACGAAGGATCCTGGAAGATGACAAATGGCGGCAGGTTTTTCTTCTTCGCTATGGTCTTACGAAGGTCTTTAAGCATCGAGAAGAGTGTCTTATCGGTACCTGAGTCCTTCGAAAGTGCCACTCTTTCCTCATCGAAATCGTCATCGTCACCCTTGTCGTAGTCGTGGTCCATCGCCACCATCACCGGGTAAGGTTTCTTGACAAAATCCTTGCCTTCTTTCGGCACCTTAAGGATTCCGTAGTTATCTATATCCTTGACTAACAATTTGTTAACCAAAGCTTGACGGATTATAGAGGTCCAATATTTCTCATCGTGATCATCACCAGCAGCGAAGTATTCGTTGGTGTCGTGCTTCGCCGTCTTGATGTCGCCAGTCTCTTTACCTGCAAGGAGTTCGGAGATATGCTTGGTCTTAAACAGCTGCTTAGTGGCAAGCACTGCCTCGATGACGAGTTTTATATCTTCCTGACCGTCGAAACGCACTTTAGGATTCAAGCAGTTATCGCATGCGCCGCAATTTTCCTTGTCGTATTCCTCGCCGAAGTAGTGCAGCAACAGCTTATGACGGCACACCGGCGACTCGGCGTATGTCACGGTCTCATTCAAGAGCTCACGTGCTATCTCCTGTTCAGCGACGTTCTTACCTTTGTTAAACTTCTCAAGTTTATGGATATCCTCGTAGTCGTAGAAAGCTATGCAGTTTCCTTCGCCGCCGTCACGACCTGCACGACCTGTCTCCTGATAATAGCCTTCGAGACTCTTCGGGATGTCGTGGTGAATCACGAAACGGATGTCGGGCTTGTCGATACCCATACCGAAGGCGATGGTAGCCACTATGACGTCGACTTCTTCCATTAGGAACTTATCCTGGTTTTCCTTACGCGTCTGGCTGTCCAAGCCGGCATGGTATGGCAAAGCCTTAATTCCGTTAACTTGCAGAGTCTCAGCGAGTTCCTCCACTTTCTTACGGCTCAGGGTGTAGACGATACCCGATTTCCCTGGGTTGGCTTTGATATATTTAATGATGTCTTTAACTACATCTTTCGTCTTCGGCCTTACCTCGTAATAAAGGTTCGGGCGGTCGAACGACGATTTGAAGATCTTGGCATCTTGTATTTCGAGGTTTTTCATGATGTCCTGCTGCACCTTCACCGTCGCCGTGGCTGTCAGAGCGATAATCGGCAGCTTCGGGTTGATGGCGTTGATGATAGGACGCAGACGGCGGTATTCCGGACGGAAGTCGTGACCCCATTCGGAGATGCAGTGTGCCTCATCGATGGCAAAGAAAGCGATATCGAGGCCGCGCAAAAACTCCAATGTCTCCTCTTTTGTCAGCGACTCAGGAGCAACATAGAGAAGCTTGGTCTTCTTACTAACAAGGTCTTCCCTCACCTGCAGCAGCTCGGCTTTCGACAGCGACGAGTTCATCACATGGGCGATGCCCGTGTCAGCGCCGAAGTTACGGATCATGTCGACCTGATTCTTCATCAAGGCAATAAGAGGTGAAACCACTATCGTCGTGCCTTCGCTCATCAAGGCCGGCAACTGGTAGCACAATGATTTACCGCCACCCGTCGGCATCAGCACGAAGGTGTTGTTTCCCGCGAGGATGCTCTTGATGATGGCCTTCTGATTGCCTTTGAACTGGTCGAAGCCGAAGACATTCTTCAGTAAATCATGTAAACTTTTTTCATCAATTTTTGCCATAGTTAATGCATTTAAAAAATATCCTTATCTTTGCATCGTTATTTTTACAAAGTTATAACTTTTAATTTTAACAAAGCAAGAAAAAATTAAAAAATTTTTCACAGATGGAAAAAATACGCGAAATTGCACTGCAAGTCATTGATAATGAAGCAAATTCGATATTAGGATTGAAGTCACTTCTCACCGATGATTTCGAAAAAGTGGTCGAATTAATCTATAATTCGAAAGGCAACGTCATCGTTTCCGGCATAGGAAAAAGTGCAAACATAGCGCAAAAAATCGTCGCCACGCTTAACTCTACCGGCACTACGGCGGTGTTTATGCATGCTGCCGACGCCATCCATGGTGACCTTGGCATCATTCGTGACGACGATGTGGTCGTCATCGTCTCAAAGAGCGGCGAGACTCCGGAAATCAAGGTGTTGATACCGCTGATTAAGATCAGGAAAAACAAACTCGTTGCCATCGTGGGCAACAAGACTTCATATCTGGCGAGTCAGGCCGACTTCGTTTTAGACACCACAGTGCCTCGTGAGGCCTGTCCTAACAATCTCGCTCCTACCAGCAGCACCACGGCTCAGCTCGTGATGGGCGATGCCATCGCGGTAGCTTTGCTTAAGATGCGTGGCTTCACATCGGAAGACTTCGCGAAGTTCCATCCAGGCGGAGCTCTCGGCAAACGTCTCTACCTCACCGTCGGCGACGTGTGCATCAAGAACGGAGTCCCGCAAGTCAGCCCAAGCGACATCATGACCCAGGCCATCATAGAGATCTCACAGAAGATGCTCGGTGCCGCCGCCGTGATAGACAACGGCAAGCTCGTAGGCATCGTCACCGACGGCGACCTCAGACGCATGCTGATGAAACATCCTAACATCGAGGCGGTGAAAGTCAACGAGATCATGACGAAGAGCCCTACCACCATTGAGAAATCGGCACACGTCGCCGACGCACTCAACATCATGCAGAGCAAGGAGATATCAGTGCTTCCGGTGATGGAAAACGGTAAGTACGTGGGCATGATTCATATTCACGATATCATCAAGGAAGGAATAATATAATGTTACTCAGAACCGATACTTTAATCAAGAAATACAAGCAGCGCACCGTGGTGAAGGGCGTGAGCATCGAGGTCAACCAAGGTGAGATCGTCGGCTTGCTCGGTCCTAACGGCGCTGGCAAGACCACCACTTTCTATATGATAGTGGGTCTCATAAAGCCTTTCTCGGGTCACGTATACCTTGATAATGATGAGATTACGAAGTTCCCGATGTATAAACGCGCTCAGCTCGGCATCGGCTACCTCGCACAGGAAGCCTCAGTGTTCCGCCAGATGTCGGTAGAGGACAACATCTACTCGGTGATGCAGTTTAAAAAAGACATGACCAATGAGCAACGCAAGGCGAAGCTCGAGTCGCTGCTCGACGAGTTCGGTCTGCAACATATCAGAAAAAGCAAGGGCATACAGCTGTCGGGCGGTGAGCGCCGTCGTTGTGAGATAGCCCGGGCCCTCGCCATCGACCCTAAGTTCATCCTCCTCGACGAGCCTTTCGCCGGCGTCGACCCTATTGCGGTGGAAGATATCCAGCGTGTTGTGGCAAAACTGAAGACGAAAAACATCGGTGTCCTGATCACCGACCACAACGCCAACGAGACACTGTCGATCACCGACCGCGCCTACTTGGTATTTGAAGGTCAACTGCTCAAATCGGGCACACCTGAAGAACTGGCGAGCGACCCAGTGGTGCGCAGCCATTATCTCGGATCAAACTTCGAACTCAGAAAGAAAGAGTTTTAGTCGTCCTGACTCTTGAAAATCAAAAGGTTAACTTTATCTTTATTGTAGATGTCGTTGGCGATTTCGAGCAAATCGCTTGCTGTGATTTTCTCCAGTTTGGCGATAGTCTCAGGCAGCGTCTCGATATGTTCCTCGAAGAAACCCGCTCTTACCATGCTCAACAGGTCGTTCATCCCCGACTCGTTGCTCAACGCCACCTGTCCGATGAGTTGTTTCTTGGCATTGGAGAGCTGCAAGGTGCCAAGTCGTTGCGTCATAAGCTTATTTAACTCCTTGTAAACCAACTCGATAGACCTATCCTGCGAGTGTGGGTCAACACCCATATAAATAGTGTAGTTGCCTGTGTCGGAATAGGCATTGTATTGCGACTCGATAGTGTAGGCAAATCCGTATTTCTCGCGTATGTTGAGGTTCAGACGTGTGTTCATGCCAGGTCCGCCAAGGATGTTATTCAACAAAATAAGCTTCAGCTTACGTTCATCGGTGTATTTGTATGCCAATCCGCCCATGATGACATGTGTGAGATGGTTTTGACGCACTTCAACACGTTTTGCGGGCTTGTTTTCGATGAATGGCACACGTTCAAACGGCAGTGCATTGCCTTGATAATCAGCAAAATACTTGTTGGCCAGCTTCATAAAAGCCTCAAATGAGATGTTGCCAATACATGCAAGCACCATACGGTCGGGGGCATAGTGTTGGTTGCGGAACTTCACGATGTCGTTGCGAGTGTAGTTCTCGACCAAGTCGATGGTTCCCAGTATGTTACGTCCTAGCTGATGGCCGCGGTATATCAGGTTTTCAAACTCATCGAATATCTCATCGGCAGGGGTGTCACGGTAGGAGTTTATCTCATCGAGGATCACCTCTTTCTCCTTCTCCATCTCGTTTTCGGGGAAGGTGCTGTTGAAGATGACGTCGGCGAAGAGATCCATGGCCTTGTCGATATGTTCCTTGAGGAACGACGCGTGGATGCATGTCTCTTCTTTGGTAGTAAACGCGTTGAGTTCGCCGCCAACGTTCTCGAGACAGCTCAGGATATGATAGGCCTTACGTCGCTTTGTGCCTTTAAACACAAGGTGTTCGATGAAATGTGCCAGACCGTTCTCGTCTTCTTTCTCGTCGCGCATCCCAGCATTCACCATCAAGGCTAAATGCGATAATTCACCGGCGCGATGCCGGTGAATTATCTTTATTCCATTCGATAAAACTGCTTGTGAAATCAGCTGTTCTTGTGACATTTTTATTTCACTCTAAACATGCGGAACATATCTTCGTCAGACATTTTTGTCTCGTTGAATGAGGCAGCTTTGTCTGCGAACCATGTCGTATCCTGTGCCAATCCATCGCCATCACCCAACACGCGGAATGAGCCTGCCGGTGCAAGGTGCGGGTTGCCGCTGGTCACCAACAACATAACTGCCACCTGGAAGTCTTTCAATCCGCCATAGCTTTCATTCCATTTACCGCTGAAGATAAACGACTGTTTTGCATAATATCCGTCAGGATAACCTTCTGAAAAATAATAGCATGAGAAATTCTCACCTGTTCCAATGATATAGAGATTTCTTCTTCCTTCTTGGTAATAATCTCCTTCTTCGTCATCCCACTGTTTTCCATAGTAATCAACCTTTTCGCCGTTACTGAAGAAAGCCACATAACGATCGTTGAAAACAGTCACAGTGTCATCCTCGAATGTGGAGTGAAGCAACATATGTGGATGAGATACGAACTGACCGCTGAATGCCGGTGGATTCTCACCTGTATTGACGGTGAAATAATTCAACACACTGTCGGCCATAGCTTGCGGCAATATTGAAGTCGGAATTGTGCCACCCTCACCTGGTGCCGGCATAGGACTTGGAGTCGGCGGTTCCGGTTCAGGAGCCGGTTTCGGTTTACATGACACCACTGCCACTAACACGCTGAGGATCAATGCGATTATAAAAAAGTTCTTTTTCATAATGTCAATTATTTAATCGTTATACAACTGCAAAGATACTACTTATTTTTGAATAGGAAACATTTTTCTTAAAATAATAAACAGAATTCCAAAACGTTTAGTATATTTGCAAAAGAAAAATAATTCTGACCATGAGGTGTAAGTTATTGATATTCTTTTTGTTAGCCTTTACACCTTTTTTAATAAAGGCTCAGCACGACATCAAAAACGAGAAAATCTCCACTTTGATGTTCCAAGCCACCTACGCCTATCAGTTCCCAGGGAAAGACACCAAGGTTTTATATAACAACAATAACACCATCGGCGGAAGCGTGTGTTTCAAGACCGAAAGCAACTGGATTTTCAGTTTTAACGGCAATTTCATTTCAGGAAATAAGGTCAACATCACCCGTGAGGAGATGTTTGGCGACGTCTTGGACAGCAACGGCGAGATCATCACTGGCGACGGCATCTACGGAAGCTACGCCTTGTTTGAGAGAGGCGCACATTTTCAGCTCAAGGCAGGAAAAGTTTTCCCGGTGTTATCGCCTAATCCTAACTGCGGCTTCTTCGTGCAAGGCGGTTTAGGCTATCTCTTCAACAGAATCAGGACTGAATTCGGATCCTATGCGTCACCTCCACCGGCATTGGCTGGCGACTATCCTCTCGGCTACGACAGGATGCGCGGCGGCTTTGCATGGTCGGGCGAGATAGGATACCTGTTTTTGAGCAACTCGAGAGTTTTTAACTTCTCGTTATCATTAGAGTTTATTCAGGCTTACACAAAATCACTCCGTCAATGGGATTTTAACCTGATGAAAAAAGACACTAAGAACTACATCGACCAATATATCGGCATCAGAGCCGCTATCTATATTCCGACTTACAAACGTAAGCCAGCCGAATACTATTATTATTGATATGAGATTACTTTACACTTTCGGAATACGCTTTTACAGCGCATTGATACATATTGCAGCATTTTTTGGCAATAAAAAAGCTAAATTGTGGCGCGACGGACGCAAAGGCCAGTGGTATAAACTCGCGAAGCAAGACCCTGACACTCAATGGATTTGGGTTCACGTGTCATCGCTCGGAGAGTTCGAACAGGGCCTCCCGATAATCGAAGCCGTCAAGAGTAGCTTCCCTCAATACAAACTGCTTCTCACCTTCTTCTCCCCTTCAGGATATGAGGTGAAAAGGGACTATCCTCTGGCAGATTTGGTGGCATATATGCCAATCGACACGATGACTAACGCTCACCGACTGATAAGGCATTTCAATTTTAAAGCAGCCATTTTTGTAAAATATGAATTCTGGTTTAACTATATTCATGAGCTGAAAGACAAACACGTCCCACTGTTCTATATCTCCGCAACATTGCGCAAGAACCAGTATTTCTTCAAGTTCTGGGGCAGATGGTTCAGAAATCATTTCTACAACGTCGAACATTTCTTCACGCAGAACGAAGAGACCGCCGACCTGCTTAAAAAGATGGGTATCAATAACTTAACCATCGCAGGCGATACCCGTTTCGACCGCGTTTACGAGATAGCCCAGCAAGCACAGCGTTTCCCCGACATCGAAGAATATATCGGCAACAGAAAATGTATCATAGCAGGCAGCAGCTGGCCGTCGGATGAACGACTGCTTTACAGCTTCATCGAGACAATGCCTAACGACTACTGCTTCATCATGGTGCCGCACGACATCTCCGACTCACACATCAAACAGATCGAATCGCATCTCCATGATTACCAATTGTATACCGACTTTGACCCAAAAAAGCAGACTAAAACATTGGTAATCAATAAAATAGGTATTTTATCAAAGATTTACAGATACGCCCGCTTTGCATACATCGGCGCGGGATTCTACGACGGCATACACAACATCCAAGAAGCCATCGTCTACGACGTGCCGGTGATCTTCGGACCGAAATACCATTCGTTCGAGGAGGCCGTTGACTTGGTGAAACTGAAAGGCGCCTTCGTCATCAACAACCAAGCAGAACTTGAGAATATGTTCCAAAAGTTTATCGACGACGAGGCGTTTTACAAGGAAGCATCGAAGATTTGCCACGATTACGTAGCGGGAAAAATCGGTGCAACCGAAAAGACAATGAGGGTTTTAAAGGAATTTTTAGCATGACAACATTAAAATTTAGAAACGACGACAAGGTTTCTGCCAAAGTTTTTATCCTTGATTCGATAGAAAATATCGATAAAATCAATCTCAACAAAGAAGAAGCAGATTACGTTAAGAAATGTTACGATGACGATAAGGATAAAACCGTCGTAATCAACAGATACACAGAGTGTTACCATATCTTCGTCGTCGACACTACCGTCGATGAGAGCAAGTTCATGGAGAAGTGCCGCAAGAAAGGTGCCTCGATATGCAAATGGTTGAACGCCAATAAGTTCGAGGATGTTTTGATTCAAAACTTCGGTGAGAAACGTTGCGTGAAGATGGGTTGCGCCGAAGGTATGATGCTCGCCAACTACGAGTTCAAGAAATACAAGACCGATGCCAAGGCTAACACCTTGAAAACCATCTATTTCCTTGAGGGAACAGCATGCGACGACTGCGTCGAGAAGCTCAACATCACCGTTGAGGCTACCCTGATGGCACGCGACCTCATCAACGAGCCTGTTAACCATCTCAACGCCGAGAAACTGGCAGAGTTTATAAGTGAGAAGGTACGCTCGGTAGGTGGTGAGGCTGAGGTCTTCAATAAAAAGAAGATCGAGGCCTTGAAGATGGGCGGATTGCTTGCCGTCAACGCTGGAAGCATCGACGAGCCTACGTTCACCATCCTTGAATGGAAGCCGGAGAAACCCGTCAACGAGAAACCTATAGTGCTTGTGGGCAAAGGCATTGTGTTCGACACCGGAGGCTATAACCTCAAAACCTCGACATTCATGAACGACATGAAAGACGACATGTCGGGCGCAGCCACAGTGGCATGCACCGTGTATGCCGTAGCTAAGGCTAAGCTGCCTGTTCATGTGATAGCTCTCGTGCCAGCCACCGACAACCGTATCGACGGCAACGCACGTGTATGCGGCGACATCATCACCATGTACGACGGCACTACCGTTGAGGTGCTCAACACCGACGCCGAGGGACGTCTGATTCTCGCCGACGCGCTCGCCTATGCCAAAAAGTATGATCCTATGATGGTGTTCGATTTCGCCACCCTCACGGGAGCAGCGTCAAGAGCAATAGGACCGGTAGCTACAGTGGCAATGGAACATAATGCAGAAGAGATATACAAGCAACTCGAGGCTGTCGGCGAGCGCGTTTACGAACGCCTTGTCAAGTTCCCGTTGTATGAAGAATACGGCGAGATGATCAAGTCAGACCTCGCTGACATACAGAATATTGGAGGAGCGTACGGCGGCGCCAGCACAGCAGGTAAGTTCCTGGAGCATTTCACCGACTATCCGTGGGTGCATTTCGACATCGCTGGAACAGCGTTCATGGAGAAAGCCGAGGCATACAAACCGGCAGGCGGCGTCGGCATCCATGTGAGGCTGCTGATGCGTTTCTTCAGAGATATGGTGAAGTAAAATCTACCGTTTCTTCTTAAAGAAATCGGTCAAGACTTGCAGGCATTCTTCCTTGAGGATGCCTGTTTTTATTTCGGTTTTCGGATGAAGGAGGTTACCGAAACGCTGAAAACCGTTTTTCGGGTCATCGCAAGCCCACACCACCTTCTTGATATGACAATGTTCCAATGCGCCCGCGCACATCACACATGGCTCAAGCGTGACATAGAGTGTGCAGTCATCTAAATATTTAGTACCCAGCGCGTTACAGGCTGCCGTGATAGCGAGGATCTCAGCGTGTGCGGTGACATCCGACAACAACTCGACCTGATTGTGTGCGCGGGCGATGATCTTGTCGTTCACCACCACGACGGCACCCACCGGCACCTCGTCGACGTCGGCAGCGGCTTGCGCTTCGACCAAAGCCTGCTGCATATAGTTTTCATCTGAAAAGATAGAGAACATCTTTGTAATCGCCTTCTTTAATCAAATTACCGTATTCGTCGTATATACGCCACATTCCGACAGGTTTGTCATCGTGATATTCGTTCTCGACATGAACCTGACCGTTGTCGTAATAAATCTTACCCCTACCTTCACGTTTACCATTCACATAGCTGCCGACGCTCATCAACTCACCACTAGGGAAATAGCCTCTAAATTCGCCTTCACGTTGATTATCAACGATTTGACCTTCCAACATAAGCACACCGTTTTCATGAAACCATCTCTCCTCTACCCAGGTGGAGTCAGCGCCGACAACATCGTAATAATAAATAACCCAAGGCAAGTCGGTCTCGGCATAATAATAAGCCACCTTCTGCACATGACGCACTTGATTGTCTTGACAAGCGACAAAAACAAGCGCCAACATTATGACTATCAATAGTTTCTTCATATTCTAACGTTCAAATTCCAATGGTTTTCCAAAAATATTATCCACAACTTTCCCTTCGTGATAAACGAGATTTCCGTTCACGAAAGTATGCGTAACCTGCGATTTCACCTTTATTCCATCGTATGGAGTCCAGCCGCATTTGTAAAGCATATCATCGTTTTTAATCACTTTTTCATGATTCAAATCGACCAAAACTAGGTCGGCATAATAGCCTTCGCGGATGAAACCCCTACCCTTTATCTGATAAAGGATGGCCGGATTATGACACATCAACTCAACGATTTTCTCCAATGAAATTAGGCCTTGATGATAGAGATTAAGCATCATATCAAGGCTGTTTTGTATTGACGGGAAGCCAGATTTCGCCGTGAAATAGTCGTCGGTCATCTTCTCTTGCCACAGATGCGGCGCATGGTCGGTGCCGATGGTGTCGATATGTCCGTCGACGATAGCATGCCGCAACAACTCACGGTCAGATGCCATCTTGATAGCTGGATTACACTTGATGGCAAAGCCTTTTTCTTCGTAATCTTTGTCGCAGAAAGTGAGATAATGCGGACATGTCTCTGCCGTTATCTTCTTGTCTTTCAATGCGATATCGTTTCTAAACAGCGTCAGCTCCGATTTTGTAGATATATGCAGCACATGCAATCTTGCACCGAATTTCGTCGCCATCTCCACTGCCTTGGCTGTCGACTTATAACAAGCCTCTGTCGTCCTGACAAAAGGATGTATTCCGGCATCAGCAATAACTTCGCCTTTTGCGGTTAAGTCTTTACAGCACACTGTGTTAGCGTGAATCATCTGTTCATCCTCGCAATGTGCAGCTATCAGGCATGGTGACTCCTTGAACAGACTTACCAAGGCGTCATCTTCGTTCACAAGCATGTTACCGGTGCTCGATCCCATAAACAGCTTGACACCGCACACTTTCTTCGGGTCGACTTTCTTAATCTCATCGATGTTATCGTTTGTCGCCCCCAGATAAAACGAGAAATTAGCCGCCGATTTATTGGCCGCGGTGGCGAGTTTCTGTTCCAAATGCTCGATTGTCGTGGTCTGCGGGTTAGTGTTCGGCATGTCCATAAACGACGTCACACCTCCCGCCACCGCGGCCCTGCTCTCGGTAAACATATCAGCCTTCTGCGTCAACCCAGGCTCACGGAAATGCACGTGCTCGTCGATGATGCCGGGAATCAAATATTTTCCTTGAGCATCTATTATTTCATAATTATTCCATTTGGAAAAATCATTATTTCCAACCAAAATTTTCTCAATTCGGTCGCCGGAAATGACAACACTTGCCAGCGTGGTCTTACCCTCGTTGACAAGTGTCGCGTTTTTGATGATATATCCCATCACTTCTTTCTTGGTTTTATCTTGCCCCACATGCCTCTCCATCTCAGGTTAATGACTCCGAAGATAGCCTCTCTGAATATACCTCCCGACATCTTTGACGTGCCCTCACGTCTGTCGGTGAAGATGATCGACACCTCTTCAATCTTAAATCCGAGCTTCCAAGCAGTGTATTTCATCTCAATCTGGAAGGCATATCCAATAAATTTGATTCTGTCGAAGTCGATGGTTTCCAACACCTTACGTGTGTAACACACAAAACCTGCCGTGGTGTCACGCACCTTCATCCTCGTCACAAAACGTACGTAGGCGGAGGCGTAATACGACATCAACACTCGTCCCATCGGCCAGTTTACCACGTTCACGCCGCATTTGTAACGTGAGCCGATTGCCAAGTCGGCACCGTTGGCGCAGGCGTCGTGTAGGCGGATGAGATCGTCAGGATTATGCGAAAAGTCAGCATCCATCTCCGTAACATACTGATAATCACGCTCTAATGCCCACTTAAAGCCATGGATGTAAGCCGTGCCGAGACCGAGTTTGCCTTTTCTCTCCTCAATGAAAAGCCTGTCGGGGAACTCCTTCATCAGACCTTTCACGATGTCGGCGGTGCCATCTGGACTGTTATCCTCAACAACCAAAATATCGAATGCCATCGGGAGGTTGAAGACGTATCGGATGATTTTCTCGATATTCTCTTTCTCGTTATATGTCGGGATGATTACTAAGTTTTCAGCCATATTATTTAAAATCAATTGATTAATTCGTAGTTATCGCCTTTTGTATCTTTCATACCTGACTTGCCAAGATGTGGTTTCAGATTGCCCAACACCTTCAAGGTCTTGCCAAGGTTCTCCGGATGGTCTTTCAAGTTGATCTCACGAATAGACGAGACAGTTGCGCTCGGCAGATATAAAACTATACAATTGTTGATGTCTCTCTCGTCAATCTTATCGGCCATAATAATGCTCGCCTTATTGTTTTCGTTGGTAAACTCAGGACCCCATGAAATTTGGTCGTCGCTTATGATTGCGCCGCTAGCGATGTTAGCTGATCCTACGATATAACCTCTAATCCATTGTGCCGTATCACCTTGATGGATGATAGCCGCAGCCATGTTATACGGATCGTCGGCTGTACCAGTTCCTGTAGGCTGGACTGGCGGCTCAGGTGTTGCTTCGCATGGGTCGTTATTCATCTGAACCTCCGAAATAGTGCGGATGGTGAACTGCCATGCGTCGCCAGTGCTATAGTATGTCAGGATGCCGACGATAGAGCCGTTGCCCTGTGGCAGCTGTCTCTTTGCGAAGCTGGCGTAGTTACTGGTTCTAACGATGATGCTCTCATCCAAGAGGTTGCAGTTTTCGTCGTATTGTGCCAGGTTGAACTGTCCGTAAGCATCGTCAGGTGCGTAGGTGTTAGCGCGGTCAGCAGCTCTAAATTCCACGTGGTTGAACTTCACCAGACGGCATTTCAAGCTGTTATTCACCTGAGTGGTAAGAATCTCTGTCGGCTCGATAAACTTGCCATTGGCAAGAATTGTTACATTCTTAGGATCGAGATCCTGAATCTGTGGCGTGCCGCTGTATTCCGACAAGGTAGCGCCTTTCAGATACACACGCACTGAGTCGCCGATACGCAGGCCGCTGGTGCTCTTCATATAAAGTTCGATGGCCTTGTCACCGTCTTGGATAAACGAAGCCTTATAAAGGTTTCCTGACGTCTCGTCGTCTGTGACAATGCCATAAACAGAGGCGTCCTGGGTGAACTTATGCGTACCCTCGGCCTGCTGCATATACAACAGTGTGTCGATGGTGTACACATGTCCGACAGGAAGAGTGAAGTCAACACCCGGTGTAGGATAGTTGTTCTTTCTCTGATTCTTATTGATGCACGACGACATGACAATCATCGCGATAAGAACTAATATGCCGTATTTTTTTATTGACTTAAACATATCTCTAATATTTTGATTATCAATAATTTATTCTCCAACAACAACATTTCTTATCTCCCATGTGGCTGAGGCGCCGTCGATACTCAGATATCTGAATGCGATACGGCAGTTTGCTGCATGGCATGCCTCAGGGATGCTGAGTTTGCCTGAGTTCACATAGCCCCATGCCGTTGTTCCGTGTGTGACACCGGTAAGCTCGGTCCATGTCACGGCTGTTGGGTCACCTGACTGATAGTCAGTGCTCACAAATACCTTGTAATAGCCTTCGTTGACACCCACGTTGATGCTGCCCGCCGGTCCTCTTGCATGGTCGAATGTGACCTTCGGATTAGTTGCATTGCTAAGGTCGATGGCAGGACTGATGAACCAGTCTTCGTTGGCGTATGAGGTACCACCTTCGTATCCCGACATCGTAGCACCATAGGCGTTGCCCATAGTCCATACCTGACTGCCGGCAACGCTGTAAGCACTGAAGGTGTTGAAACTTGCCTGGTTTGTCAATACCTCGTCAAGATAAATAGTGGTGAATCCGCCACTAGGCTCAGTACCATAGCTGTTACCGTTGATTTCAGCGTATGTCACGTTCTTGACAGCGGCGACCTGGAAGTATTTCTCCAAAGTACCGTAGATAAGCACTTCCTGTTTGTAATTACCTGGGTTGTCGGCCAAATTAAGTCCTTCACGGATAGCACCTGTAGGCAACTGGATCGGGATGCACTCGTCTTCGTCGTTGGTGTCGAGATTCGACGACAAAACGATGTTTGTTTTGACGTCGCCGGCCTGATCCGAGAACACATACGCATAATCTGTGTTAACAAATCCTACGATGTAGTCTCTCACCCAATATTTGTTACCGTCTGAAGTCTGAGTGTTCATCGTGATGACATCCTGTGCAGTATAAGGGTTCTCGCGTGTTCCGTCACCTGTCAGGGTACCGCCTCCGCCACCGCCGGCTTCGCCTTCCTGGATGCCGATGCTCTTGATCTCGATGGTGCGCGACTGTGTTGTCGATGACACGAACTTGATGGCAAAGGTCACTGTCTGTCCGATATATGCGTCAAGACTGATTTCTTTATTCAAGAAGTCGTTCCATCCTGCTGAGTTCTCAAATGTTGCATTCAACTGGGTCCAAGTAGCGTTGGTAGGATCGTCACCATACTCATAATCTGCTGAGATTTGAGCTGTCACGTCTTCATCAGGACCGGTGTACTGTGCCACGTAACTCACAACAGCCTTTGCATGCTCAACATTTGCGATATGCACTGGCGATGAGATAAGCCAGTCTTCATTCTCATAGAACTCATTGCCGACCTTACCTTTCATCACTGCTGTCGAATAGTCGATGACCCAAGTCTGGTCACCGATCACGCTGTAAGTGGTATACGTGCCAAATGACGAGCTAAACACCTGATTATAAGGCATTTCCATAATATCGCCGCCACCGCCACATCTAACGTCGTTCATATTAACATCAGATGTGTTACGGACAAGCATCTGCCATGTGGTGTTATAAACCGATGCGATTGCTGTCAGCGTTCCTCTTCCTTCTGGGAGCGGTTCGGCTGCGAAACTGGCATAGCCGCTGGTTCTCACTATGATACCTTCACCTGAGCATGTCACGAGATTTCTGTTCGTGTTGCTCTGGCCGTCGGCGTATGTCAAGCCTTGATATGGCTCAAACTGTGCGTCGCTGATCTTCACGAGGTCGCAGAGATGCTTGCCTGCGTTGATATTTTCAATTGTTGTGCTGATAGGACGAACCTTATCGGTGCAGCCTCTCTCGTAAATCACTATAAGACTATTGACATCGTGTTCCTGTACCTGAATCTGCGGAAGCTTGCTGTATTCCGAGATTATTGATCCGTAGAGCTTATAACCGACATGGTCGCCGACCTTTACGTTGAAGTCGTCGCTGCCGCCTTCGTTAGAGCCTTTTCTATAGACTGCGATGCATTTGCCGTCTTCACCTCTGAGGTAGAAGGTACGATAGATGTTTCCGCCTGTCTCATCAGCGATGACGTAACCTTTCACGATGGCGTCCTTGTCTCTATCCTGATCAAAAGTAAACGCTCCGTGTGACAACGAGTCGAGAATCTGACCTACCGACCATACGTTTGTCTCAGGGAAACTGGTTATTTCCGGCTGGTCTAACTTCTTCTTACAAGAGACGAACACCAGCAATACACCTATTAATAATATAGCGAGTTTTTTCATGATATTTTCTCCTTTCATATTAGTATCTGACTGTTAAACTTAAGAAAAAGTTAGTTCCATATAGGTATGAATATTTCTCAGGGAAACGTTCAGGATCGTCATAGTCGGAACGAAGCTGTTCGTAGCCATAGAGAACGATGTTCTTGTTGTTCAACACATTGTTGACACTGAGGTTTAGAAGGATGTAATATCCTTTGTAGTTCCACGATTTGCCTGCGTAGAGGTCGAGTGTGAATGCGTTGTCGAGTTTCTTCTGTTTGAGAAGCATTTCTGTCCGATAGTCTTGCTCATACAAGCCTGTGAATGCTTCAGCGACATGGTTTGTCGGGTTCACTGCCAGATAGTAATCGGCGAAGTAGTTGGCGTTCATGCTGATCCACCAGTACTTCGGTGAATTGTATTTCAATCCGATTGATCCCACTGTCTGCGGCATCTCACCTACGTAGTAGTCTTTGAGATATACTGTCTCGCCTTCGTAAATCGGGCTGGCGTTGTTATCTTCATAAACATACACTTTCGGACGGTTTGCATAACGATGCTCGCCCACGGTTCCAGCCAGCTGTGCGCTGATGGTAGGTGTGATGTTGATGTCGGCGCCAAGTTCGATACCTTGAGCGTATTGGTTAATGTCGTTCATGATGTAGTTGACATACTTACCTGTCGACTCGTAGTAGAACGAGCGGTTCCATGTGAGGTCGTTCAGCTGTGAACGATAAGCGCTCAAACGTGCCTTGATCAATGGTGAACGGTATTCATAGCCTAAGTCGATGCTGAAAATCTTTTCATTGTCGACATCATTCACGATGGTGTTACGCACTCGCGGTGCCACGAATACGCTTCTGAACTCAGGAGATTCAGTCTTCATCATTAAGTTAGCCACAATGTAGTTACGTCCGTTGATGGCGTAGCTGCCGCCAGCCTTCGCACTTCCGTTGATCTGGTTGAGTTTTTTGGAGTCTCCATACGACTCGTCGCCACGGAAACGGCCATTCTCGAAGTTACCGGTACGGAACATCTGAGTGTACACCCCTTCCACGCCAACATATGTCGACCAGCGTTTCTTGACATATGTCATCTGGCTCCACAGCATGACTTTGTTGACATGTGCAAAGTAGTCGTAGCCGATGATGTCGCCAACTTTCGCAACATGATTCTTGTTACGGATATTGTTCTGCTGTTCGTCGGAGATGTCGAAAGCTTCGCCGTCAGCGTATTTGTCGATATCGAGATAATAGTCACCGCCAAGGAGGTCGGCCACTTTCTTGTAGTAATGGGTCTTCGAGATGCCAGCCTTCAAGCCTCCATAGAGATGGAGATAAGGGTTGAACTCATATTTGAAATTGCTTGCCAGACCGTATTGTAACTTATCCTGACGGCGTTCCTCGACGATATATTTTGAGAAATAGCCTTGCACTGACTCCGTGCCGTTGTTGACATTATTGACGGTTTTGAGGTTTCTCAAGTTGGCTGCATACAGCTCGTCCCAGTTGAGCTGGTGCATATTCTCGTCGGCAATCCACTGTTTTGTATAATCGAGATAGCCTTGATATGTATAGCCTTCTTTGCCGAGGTCGAGCATATATTTGTAGTAGCTCGGCAGGTTACGATAGTAGTCAGGACGCGGGTCAGCGGCTTCACCCCATTCGAGCGACGTAGAACTGCCCTTTCCTTTCCAGAAATATGCCGTGGTGTTGAGTTCAAACTTATCACTTTCCTTCCAGTAATGCTGAAGCTGGAACATCGGCTGGTGATATGAGCTCACACGAGCGTTACGCATAAAACGGTTGCCGTTCTTGTCGGTCTGCCATCCCCAGTTCGGGTTGTAGTAGTTCGTGCCGAGGAGGTCGAACACCTCTTGTACCGCTGGCGATGAACTGGCGCGCTCCGATGGTGATCCGAACACCAGGAAGCCCAATGCATGCTTATTGTTGAGCCTCTTTTCAGCCGAGAAGAAATAGCTCGTTCCACCATACCATGTACCTTCCTGCCAGTTGATCTTGCTGCCCATCGGGGTGTAACGGCCCGAGATGGATGCTGCGAAAGCCCATCCGTTCTTCATCAAGCCTGTGCTGTATGTGGCCATAATACGATGGTTATACGAACGGTTTGAGAACGAGTAGCTTCCGGAAATCTGCTTGCGGTAGTTGCTGGCACGTGTGGTGATTGCCGTCACACCGCCCGGACCGCCAAAGGTCTCGTATGTGATACCTGTGTTGACCATGATGACCGAATTACGCATCACGTCATTCAGACCACCCCAGTTGGAGTAGTACGGACGACCGCCGTCAGGGTCATTCATCAACACACCGTTGATCATCACATCGGTGTATTTCGAATCGTAGGCACGGATACGGAACCTTCTCGAGCTGAAATTATAAGCCGCGATGTTGTTGAACGCATCACGCGACGACTGCAGGAAACTCGAAATGTCGGTCGAGCTGTTCGTCTCATCATAATCCGTGTCAATCATAATGATTGTCGGCAATGTGGTGTTCTCACTGACTGTATCAGTGACCACCTCCTGTGCAAACAGATGATAACTGAAAGCGACAGTTAGAATTAACAGTAGATATTTTTTCATTTAACAAATTTTAATCGTACAAAACTACAAATTTTTTCCTTATAAAAATAAAAAAGGTGAAAATTAATTTTTAATAAATTTTTATCCCTTGTGAATTTTTTTCACTATATTTGTACCCAAATTCATTCTTTTAAAACTATGTTGAGAAAACTGAACATTTTAGCTGTCGTGATGTTATTTTTCATCACTTCATTGACCGCCCAGCAACAGTATAAGATGAGCATCGTGGGTTTCTATAACCTTGAGAATCTTTACGATACGATTAACGACCCACAAAAGAACGACGAGGAGTTCCTGCCTCAAGGAAAGAATGCATGGAACACCGAGAAATATACCACAAAACTGCATAACATGGCCTACGCCATCTCGACCATCGGAGCCGACAAGAGCGATAAGTTCTATTCCCCCGACGGAGTGATGGTGCTCGGCGTCTCGGAGATCGAAAACCGTCAGGTACTCGAAGACCTCGTCGCCCAGCCTGAACTTGCCGACCGCAACTACCAGATTATTCATTACGACTCACCTGACCGTCGTGGTGTCGACGTGGCATTGCTCTACAACCCGAAATATTTCAAGGCGACCAACCATAAGTCATATCGCTTGGATGTCCCCGGACAGCCTAACTTCATCTCACGTGATCAGCTTGTGGTGACAGGCATCCTCGACGATGAGGAGATGAGTTTCATCGTGATGCACTGGCCTTCACGTTACGGCGGCGAGAAACGTTCACTGCCTGGACGTATGGCTGCAGCAAACCTCTGCCGTCATATAGCCGACTCCATCCTAGCCGACAATCCTAACGCCAAGATAGTTATGATGGGCGACTACAACGACTATCCTACCAACAAGAGTATCATCGAAGGACTGCGTGCCAAAGGTCGCGTCGAAGACATGGAAGAAGGTGACTTCTTCAACCCGATGTGGAAGATGCATAAAAACGGCGAAGGCACTAACTACTACCGCGACGTGAAAGGCGTGCTCGACCAATGCATCATCACACCGGCATTGCTGAAAGATGAGAACGACCCGTTCGCGACATATCAGATGTTTAAGCCTATGGTGCATTCCAAGGAATTCTTGAAACAGCACGACGGTCGCTACAACGGTTACCCATGGCGTTCATTCGCCGGCGGAGTGTGGCTTGCAGGATACAGCGATCACTTCCCGGTTTACCTGATTTTATTGAAGAAAATGTAACACCTGCCGTCATTTCGAGCGAAGGCAAAGCCGTAGTCGAGAAATCTCAATTTCATTTAATGAGATTTCTCCATTTCGCTACGCTACAGTCGAAATGACGGGAGTCCTATTCTTTAACGTAAATTCTCTTAACCCTTTGTGAGATCCTGGTCATGATTTCGTATGGAATCGTGTTGCAGGCGTTTGCTATGATTTCAATCGGATGATTGTCGTCGAACAACACCGCGGTGTCATCTTCCTGACAATCGATGCCCGTGACGTCGATCATGGTGAGATCCATGCAGACGTTGCCGACAATAGGTGCCGCCTTGCCGTTGACCCAGAAACAGGCATTGCCGTTGCCAAGCTCACGACGTAATCCATCGGCGTAACCTATAGGAATCACTGCTATTCTCGTTGGCTTCGTAATCTTCCCGTGACGACCGTAACCCACTGTCTCGCCAGCTCCATATTCCTTAATCTGTTTGATGGTCGACTTCAGCGACATCACATTATGCAGCTTGCCACGGTCTTCATCGCAGACCGGCACGCCGTAAACGCCAATGCCCAAGCGCACCATATCGTATTGATACTCAGTGAATCGCGTGATGCCGGCAGTGTTTAACAGATGCCTAATAATCTTATACGGGAATGCATTGATGATCTTCTGGCTCATCAGCTCGAACTGCTCGACCTGATGCATCACGAAATCGCCCTCCTCTGGCATGTCGCTCGTCGCGAAATGCGAGAAAACACTCATAATTTTAATCTTCGGATTCGATTTTATACGATCAATAAGTGCGTCGATGTCTTCAGGCAAGAAGCCTAGGCGATGCATGCCGGTGTCGACCTTGATATGAATGCCGACAGGCTCCTTGAGCTCAGTATCAAGTTGATCTATGGCGTCTTCAAGCTGTGAGAGGCAACGGAAACTATAGATATCGGGCTCCAAGCCATGCTTTATGATTATGTCAAAGGTGTTGGTCTCGGGTGTCATCACCATGATTGGCAGTTTTATGCCTTTATGGCGCAGTTCCACTCCTTCGTCAGCATACGCAACTGTAAGATAATCAACATGATGGAAAGCCAGGACGTTCGACACCTCATAGTTGCCGCTACCGTAGGCAAAGGCTTTCACCATCACCATCATCTTGGTGTCTTTTTTGAGCTTTCCGCGATAATAGTTGAGGTTTTTGACGAGGTTGTCGAGGTTGATCTCCAGGATCGTCTCATGCGACTTCTGCTGCAGCACCTTCATGATACGCTCAAACTCAAAGCTACGCGCACCTTTCAACAGTACTATCTGATTCTCAAACATTTTCATCGGATGATGGTTGAGAAAATCAGCAGTCGAATTATAGAAAAATGAATTGATTTTCAATTTATTCTTCATGTTTCGACAAATTGCCTCTCCGATGCCGATAAAGGTGTCAACACCTTTATTTTCAATGAGTTGAGCGACGTTTTTATATAGTTCTTCTTCTTTCAGTTCACTCTGAAGGATATCGGACAATATCAGCACCTTGTTGTCGTGATGCTGCGCATTCATAAAGTCGAGGGCGATGGCGAGAGCGTTACGATCGTTATTATACGAATCGTTGATAATCAGACAGTTTCGAACACCTGCTTTAAGTTCCATTCGCATCTCCACAGCTTCGAGATGTGCCATACGTTCGGTGATAACATCATTAGGAATCCCCAGCAACAGCGCCACACACCAGCAATTGATGGCGTTTTCGATAGAAGCGTCGTCGATAAACGGGATGGTGATTTGTATTTTTTTATTTTGATAAATCGCGGAAATATTCGTGTTATCTGTAATATTTATTTCTGAAACAAACAAGTCGGCACTTTTATCGGTTTTGCTCCAAGAAAAAGTGTTAATACTATGTTTTTCAACAATTTCAGAAATTTCTTTATTATCAGAACAATAGATTAATTTTCCAATTTTATCGAATAATTTGATTTTCTCTTCGATTTTCTGCTGAATATCCTTGAAATTCTTGCCGTGAGCCGAGCCGATATTGGTAAAAACTCCTATTGTCGGTTTTATTATTCCGCGTAGTTTCTCCATTTCACCCGGACGTGAAATCCCGGCTTCGAAGATTGCCACCTCGTTTGAAGAATTCATCTGCCACACCGACAACGGCACGCCGATTTGCGAGTTATAACTCTTCGGGCTGCGACATACTGACATCGAAGGCGATAGAATCTGATATAGCCATTCTTTCACCACCGTCTTGCCATTGCTTCCCGTGATTCCCACCACCGGGATGTCGAATAGCGAGCGATGATATGCTGCAAGGGTTTGCAAGGCCACAAGGGTATCGTCGACAGCGATAAAAATCGCGTCATCACAACCGTTTTTTACGTAATTTCGGTTGACGACAAAGGCTTTAACACCTTTTTCATACAATTCTTTGATATATTTATGGCCGTCGTTTCTGCCGCCGCTTAACGCGAAAAACAGCGTGTTTTCTGCATCAACGAGTAGTCGGCTGTCAAACAGAATATCTTTTACAATAATCGTATCTGATTGATTACCAATCAGTTGACCCCCAACAACAGAGGCTATCCGTTTTATCGTGTATTCTTCGTTTTGCATATCGCAAATTTACTAAAAATTTAACGTAAATCACTGATAATTATTTTTTTGAAAAAATATTTGTTTTTTTGAAATCGATTTCGTAATTTTGAACTTTCAATTCTAGCGCCACATTATGACTCCACAATTTAAGACATTAAATCTTCCGAAAATAGGTATCACCCAAGGTGACATCAACGGAATTGGTTATGAGGTGATACTCAAAGTTTTATCCGACACCCGCATCCTCGACGCATTCATACCGATAGTCTACGGGCAGTCGAAAGTTTTCTCTTATTACAAGAAAAATTTCGGCATGGAGGAGATGTCGTACACCGTGATTCGCGATGCCTCGCAGGCTCAGCCGAAGCGTATCAACATCATCAACCATACCGACGAGGAGTTGAAGGTGGAGCCAGGATTCTCCACTACTATTGCAGGAAAAGCGTCGTTCGCTGCATTGAAACTCGCCACCAACGACCTTCGCAACGGTCTTATCGACGCCTTGGTGACGGCACCGGTCAACAAAGCTAACATGCAGTCGGAACAGTTCAAATTCAAGGGTCAGACCGATTATATCAAATCATTTTTCCCTGATAATGAATACATTACGCTTCTCGTCAACCATCAGATGCGCATTGGTTTTGTCACCAACCACATCCCATTAAAAGATGTGCCAAGCGCTATCAACAAAGACCTGATTACCAAGAAATTAATGCTTATAAACAAAGCTTTGATAAACGATTGCCGCATCGAGGCTCCTAAGATTGCTGTGCTGGGTCTCAACCCGCATGCCGGCGACGGCAACATCATGGGGACAGAGGAACGCGACATCATACAGCCAGCCATCGAAGTCGCCAAGGAACAAGGTGTCATGGCTTTCGGGCCGTTCCCTGCTGACGGCTTCTTCGGATCCGACGCCTGGCGCAAATATGACGGCATCCTGAGCATGTATCACGACCAGGGACTCATTCCTTTCCGTGTGCTCGCCGTCGATGGTGGCGTCAGCTATACCGCGGGATTACCGGTGGTGCGCACCTCCACGACCCACGGCACAGGCTACGACATCGCAAATAAAAATATCGCGGACCCCGAAGCGATGAGGCACGCGATATATTTAGCAATCGATATCCTTCATAATCGTTCCTGACGTCATTTCGAGCGAAGTCGAGACCTGAGCTTGCGAAAGCATTCGCCTCTGGTGAATAAATCTCCTCCATTTGATTGAGATTTCTCCATTCCGCTTCGCTTCAGTCGAAATGACGGGTCGGATGATCATTGTCTTTCGTACGTCTGAACCTCGTCATACACGTATTCCAGCTTGATTCCTGCCTGACGGAACATCTCTTCCGACTCAGCGCCATCGTGATATTTACGTTGGCACACTACGCGAACGATGCCGCAGTTGATGATGAGCATGGCGCATGTGCGGCATGGGGTCATCCTGCAATACAAGGTGCTGCCTTCGAGTGCAATGCCTCTTCTTGCCGCCTGTGCGATGGCGTTTTGCTCAGCATGCACAGTCCTCACGCAGTGCTCGGTGATACGGCCGTCGGCATGGATCATCTTACGGAACAAGTGCCCCACCTCGTCGCAGTGCGGGAGTCCGCGTGGCGAGCCCACGTAGCCTGTCACGAGGATCTGACGGTCCTTCACGATGACACAGCCGCTACGGCCACGGTCGCAGGTGGCGCGCTCAGCCACAGTGTCGGCCAAATTCATAAAATATTCGTCCCACGACGGACGTTTATACTTCTGACTTTCAATCTCTTGCAGTACCTCTTCCACTCTTTTGTGAAGGTCTTCGATGGTGCCATTGTTTTGGAACACATAGTCAGCCTGGTGGATGCACTCGCCGAGGTTCTGTTTGTTAGGGTCAGCGTTAGTCATCTCACGCTCTTCGTTTGACACGAACGTCTCGTAACTCACCGAGTCGGTCTCCGACTTACGCTCTGTGATACGCTCATAGCGCACCTTACGGTCGGCGTCGACAGCGAAGAGATGGAAGTTACCCTTTGAACGCAAAGCAGCGATCTCTCCTGGGGTGCGGATGCTCTCGATGACAGCGTCCTTACCGTTGTTGTAGGCGCGGTCGTAGAGTTGCTCAGCGATGTAACTCGGACTGTTGTTAGCCCTCAGATCGTTAGCCACCGACGTCAGAGTGTCACGGTTGACCTCGAGACCGCGGCGTTTCACCTCTTCCGACAAAAACGCGCGCACTGAATAGTGGACGTAGCCTTTTTTCTGCACCAGATAATCAACGATAGTGCCCTTTCCGGCTCCTAAAGTTCCTGTGATTCCTATAATATTCATATCTTGAGATTTATTCCACTTAAAACTCTAAACTATAAACTTTATAACTGACTTTACACTTTAAACTTTAAACTCTACACTTTTTCTCGTCAACAATATCGTGAATCCATTTTTCGATCTTCACCGCCTGATAATTGCTCATTTTTTCGAACAATTCCTTCGGGTCGTCGGTGACAATCACATTTTTATAATGATCTCCGCGGATGAAGCCGTCTTTCACTCCCCTATCAATCCACCGTACAAGGTCGTCGTAATAGCCGAGGGTGTTATACAGTGCAATAGGCTTCTCAATAAGTCTAAGTTGGTCAGCGACAACGACTTCTGAGAACTCGTCAAGGGTGCCGAAGCCTCCTGGCATGGCGATGAACGCGTCGGCCTCATGAATCAGTATCTCCTTGCGCTCAGCCATGGTCTTGGTAGGGATCATCTTAGTGATGCTGTCGTGCCCAATCTCATGGGCGAGTAAAAAATCAGGCATCACGCCTACCACCTCGCAGCCTCTCGACAGCATACGGTTCGCTATCACATTCATGAGGCCGACGCTTCCGCCACCATAGTATAAGGTGCAGCCGTTGTCGGCAAGGACATCGCCAAGACGCGCCGCAGCTTCCTCGTAGCGTTTGTCAAAGCCCATGCTGCTTCCGCAGAAAACACAGATATTTTTCATGTCAAATTTTTGCAAAGATACAAAAAAAATAATTTGCTACTTCGTAGAATGTGAAAAATGTGCTGCTTTGCAGAATGTGGTCCGCTTCGCGCACATTGGCCGAAGGCCCACATTTAGCCGAAGGCTACACATTTCAACACATTATTAAACATATTTATTCCTGTTTCAATAATCTCATCCTCGAAAATGTATTCCGGGTTATGCAGCGGCAGATGCTCCTCGCCACAGCCCAGTCCGAACAGACAGATCGGGCACACATCGGCAAAGCGGCCGAAGTCTTCCGACCAGCGGAACGGCTCGTCAAGATATTGACAGTCAAGACTTAACGACTTAGCGGCTTCTTCTACTGCGAGCACCGCCTCGTCGCTATTCATGGTAGCTGAAAACGCCTCATGGATGCTGCTCCCAAAGTCGAAGTTCTGTTTCTCGGCGACCATGGCGCAGAGCTGCACCACATCGGCTGTGAGATGCTGCAACTTCTCGTTGTCGTACGACCTCAACGTCAGCCAGATCTCGGCATGAGCAGGTGCCACGCCGAAGGTCTCCTCACCCAAAACAGCATGTGTCATCGTCATCATAGTGAGCGGCTTCTCATCGCGAAGCATCTCGGCTTTCTTTCCGAAGATGTCTATCAACGCCGACAGCACATGCTGCGGACTATGACCAGTCTCAGGCTGTGAGGCATGCGCAGTGACACCATCGAAGATGAGTTTTAGTCCCAACGAACCCGCGGCGAAACATCCTTTTCTAAGCAAAATCTTGTTTTTCGCATAGCCCGGGATGTTGTGCAAGGCAAACGCCATATCGGGTTTTATCTGCTCAAACTGAGGGTCAGCAATGACGGCCTTGGCACCTTGTCCAGTCTCCTCGGCAGGCTGAAAAAGCAGCACTATCTCGCCGTTTTCAGGACGTTTTTCGCTCATACGTTGAGCCAATCCTGCCAAAATCGAAGCATGTCCGTCGTGACCGCAGCGATGTGAACAATGACGGTCGCCTTCAGGTATGTTCAGAGCGTCAATGTCGCCTCTAACCAAGATACGTTTCCCAGGGTTCTTCCCTTTAAAAACCACAGCAATTCCTTGGCCTCCGATGTTACGAATATGCACATCGGGATTCAACTTTTCAAGAAAATCGTTTAAAATGGCATTGGTCTTCACCTCCTTGCCCGAAAGCTCGGCGTTTTCGTGAAGCAGATGACGAAGATTTATGATGTTTTGCATTTTCAAAATTTTATTCTGCAAAATTAAGAAATTTTTTGTATCTTTGCAGTTTTGAATGATAATAAAATGAACGTGCTATATCCATTGAAGTTTAAGCCTATTTATCTCGAGAAGATATGGGGCGGACAGAACGTTAAGACATTGCTGCACAAGGACTTCGGCAAGCTGATGAACTGTGGCGAGATGTGGCTGCTGTCGGGTGTGGAAGGTCAGAACAGCGTGGTGGCGAACGGCAATTTCGAAGGCGATGAGCTCAACGACCTCGTCGAAACCTTTATGGGCGACCTCGTGGGCGACAATGTTTTCGACAAATACGGCGAGACGTTCCCGCTGCTCATCAAAGTCATCGACCCGCTGACATGGCTGTCGGTGCAGGTGCATCCCGACGATGAGATTGCGCAGATGATAGGCCTCGAGAACGGTAAAACCGAGATGTGGTATGTGATGCACGCCGATAAAGACGCCGAACTCGTCTCAGGTTTCAACCGCGAGGTAACGAAAGACGAGGTCGAGAAGCTCATCTACGAAAAGAAGATCTCGGAAGTGCTTAACTATGAAAAGGTTAACGACGGTGACGTGTTCTTCATCCCGGCAAGGAGAATCCATGCCTTAGGTCCGGGCTGCATGGTGGCTGAGATTCAGCAGACCAGTGACACTACCTATCGCGTGTACGACTGGGACCGTCTCGACCAGCACGGCATGTACCGCGAGCTACATATCCCGCAGTCGCTGTATACGCTCAACTACAAGCATGAGGACAGCTACCGCACCGAGTACGAGCGCGAAAAGAAAGACGCCACTGTCCCGATGGTGGAATGCCCATATTTCACTACAAATTACATCGATCTGGATGCTATCTTGGCGAAAGACTATTCCGAACTAGACTCCTTCGTCATCCTGACATGTGTCGAAGGCGGCTTCACGCTGAAATACGAAAACGGCGAAGAAATCGTTAATATCGGTGAATGCATCTTGATACCAAATGTCATTAACAAAGTGGAAATCAAAGCGTTAAATCATTGTAAAATATTAGAGACATATATCGTTGAATCATAAAAAAGCTTATACCATGAAAAAATTATTAGCATTCTTACTCTTCGGCTTCATGTTTTTCGGTCTGACAGCCCAAAACAAATCAGATTTGCCGAACATCACACTGAAAAACCTTGACGGTCAATCGGTTAACATCAGCGAGATCAACAACGGCGGCAAGCCTTTCGTGATGACCTTCTGGGCTACATGGTGCGGTCCATGCGTGAAGGAACACAACGCCCTCACTGAGGTTTACGACGACTGGGTTGAGGAGACCGGCGTGAAGATCATCTCCGTGTCGATTGACGACGCCCGCTCGACAGCCAAGATCAAGCCTTTTGTCGACGGCAAGGGCTGGCCTTTCGAGATTTTGCTCGACGTGAACAAAGATCTGGCACGCGCCATGAACGTCAGCAATCCGCCTCACACCTTCCTCTTTGACGGCAACGGCAAGATCGTGTGGCAGCACACCGGATATCTCGACGGCGGCGAGGAGGATCTCTATGAGGAGATTATTAAAATCGCCAAATAATGGTTATTGGTTATAGGTTATTGGTTATTGAAAATATGATGAAGAAATCATTATTAATACTTGTTGCGATTTGTTGCACCACCACGATTTATGCACAGGATTTCCTGAATAAGTCGAAGGTCAGCGGAAGTTTCCAGATCGACGGCAACTATTATTGGGAAGACAACGGCATCGGCATTAGTGCTGAAGACATCAACGGCGAGAGTTTCGGTGCTTACGGCTTCGGTAAGCTCCAGTATCAGCTGGGTGACTTCAGCGCAGGCATGCGTTTCGAGGCTTACCAGACCACCCCGATGTCGGGCTTCGACGCCAGGGTGAAAGGTATGGGCGTCGCCAACTTCTTCGCGACGTACGACAACGGCACCATCGGTATCACCGTGGGCGACATCTACGACCAGTTCGGCAACGGATTGATTTTCAGGACCTACGAGGAGTGGACGCTCGGATTCGACAACTCATTGCGAGGCATACGTGCCGTGTTCCGTCCGTGTAACGGCGTCACCTTGAAGGGAATCTATGGAAAACAGCGTTATTACTGGGTCTCGTACGAAGAAGAACGCGGCTTGGTACGCGGTGTCGACGGTGAATGGGACATCAACAGCAGCATCGAGGCGTTGAACGACGCTAAGCTGAAAGCCTCACTCGGAGCCAGCTTCGTGAGCAAATACGAGGCCGAGCCTTCGATGGAATTTGACGGCTGCGTCTACAAGCTGCCACAGAATGTAGGCGCCTACGCCGGAAGGATGAACCTCGGATACGGTCGTTTCGGTTTCTCGGCAGAGTATGCACGTAAGATCAACGACCCGTCGTTTTTCAACAACTGGATTTACCGCGATGGCCAGGAAGTGCTGGCATCGTTGTCGTATTCACAGAAAGGTCTCGGCATCGTGCTGCAGGCGAAACGTGTCGACAACATGAGCTTCAAGTCGATGAGAACCGCATGGCAGAACGACCTCGATATCGGCTTCATCCCTCCTATCAACTACACGCACACACACTGCCTGCCGTCGATGTTTGCCTACGCCACACAGCCTCTCGGTGAGATGGGCGTGCAGTTCCAAGTGAACTACACCATCCCGAAGAAGACCGCTCTTGGCGGAAAATACGGCACAAAGCTGGCATTCAACTATAGCCAGGTCAACGACATCAAACGCGACTCTGTCATGTTCGACGGCGTCAACACGCTGAATATGATGGGAACGAAAGGCTACGAATCACCGTTCTTCGCCATCGGCGACAAGATGTTCTACCGCGATTTCAACTTCGAAATCGAGAAGAAAATAAGCGCAAAATGGCATCTCACCTTGATGTATATCAACCTCTATTACGACATGGAGACCATCGAAGGACACCCGGGTGCTGAGGCGGTGAAGGCACATTTCGCATTCGGTGAGGCGATATACAAAATCAACAGAAAACACAGCTTACGCTTGGAGTTACAGCATATGTGGGACAACGTTGGCAAGAATCAGGAAATCGACCCGCTTTACGAGGAATACTACGTGAAACGCGGCAACTGGATGGCGTTTTTGCTTGAATACACCATCGCTCCGAAGTGGTTCGTTAGCGTTGCCGACAAATACAACTATGGTAACCCTATAGCCGACAATCGCGACCATTACTTCACCGGATCGGTAGGATTTATTAAGGATCAGACACGTATAGCGCTGAGTGGCGGCCGTCAGAGCCAAGGTCTCGTATGCGTTGGCGGCGTCTGCAGAGAAGTGCCGGCATCAAGCGGAGTTTCATTAACAATTACAACATCATTCTAATTTCCCTTCGTCATTTCGACTGAAGCGAAGCGTAATGGAGACCTGAGCGAAGCGAAAGCATTAACTAAAAGTTAATAAATCTCATATATAAAGAAAGGAAAGAAATGAAGAATATAAAAATGTTATTTTGCATGATTATCATCTTAGGAATGATGTCGTGCGATAAGTTAAAAGAGCCTTACTTCACCGATCCTATTGTGCAGCAAAGCGATACCATACCTTTAGTGGCTGACGACACCGTGAATTTCGACGGTAAAATCGTCGTCCTCCTTGAGGACTTCACCGGCGTGAAATGCGTCAACTGCCCGGCCGCTGCCGAGATAGCGGCAGATCTGCAGGCACAATACGGCGAACATCTCGTGGTATTGGGCGTGCACCCTAAGTCTGCGTTACAGAATCCTGCCGGCGGCTTCCCTGATTTCAGGACCGACGACGGCAACGAGTGGAACAACTACTTCAACATCTCAGCATATCCGACAGGCACAGTTAACCGCCAGGCTGCAATAGGAACAGCGTCATGGACGACAGAAGTAGGCGACATCATAGACAACGATGCACCGGTGCGTCTCATCATCAAGTCGGAATATGACGATGTCACAAGAGAGCTGAAGCTCAGCATCCACTCGAAGTTCCTGCAGACTGTCGAAAGCGACGACGTGCACCTCACAGTATGCATGATGGAAGACAACATCATCGGTATGCAGGTGGTTCCTACCTCCGTCAATCCTGCGGGTTATATTGCTGATTATCAGCACCGTCACGTGTTTAGAGGCACCGCCGACGGACTTACATGGGGCAGAGCGCTCGACGCGGATGCTGAGTCGATAACGGCTGGAAGAAATTTCATCACGAATATGAAGTTCAACGTCAGCGAGGATTACAACGCCGACGAGTTCTATATAGTGGCTATGATCAGCGACAACAACACCAAGGAGGTGCTGATGACCGCTGAGAAGAAGATAAAATAAAAAAGGAGGCCTGTTGACCTCCTTTAGTAGCGGGGGGCGGATTTGAACCACCGACCTTTGGGTTATGAGCCCAACGAGCTACCGGACTGCTCCACCCCGCATCGTGAATTGGGCTGCAAAAATACAACATTTTTGTGCTCGTGTCAAGTGTTTTTTGAAAAAAATTGAAATATTTTTAAAAATATGGATCATAAAGCAGGTTACGTCAACATTATCGGCAAGCCAAATGTCGGAAAATCAACGCTGATGAACGACTTGGTGGGCGAACGTATCAGCATCATCACGTCGAAGGCGCAGACCACCCGACACCGCATTTTAGGCATTGTGAACGGCGACGACTTCCAGATTGTGTTCTCCGACACGCCCGGAATCATCAAAAATCCGGCCTACAAGATGCACGAAATCATGAATCAGTATATCAACGTGGCGTTTATCGACGCCGACCTGATACTGTATGTGGTCGACATCACCGACAAGAAAATCGACGAGGAAACGGTGGAGCGCATCAAGAAGATGGAAGTGCCGGTATTCGTATTGTTGAATAAAATCGACCTCTCGAATCAGGACGACGTGTCTAAGGCGGTGGAGTTTTGGAAGAACACGCTTCCCGCAGCGACGGTATTCCCCATCTCAGCCATGCATCACGCCAACGTTCAGTATGTGTTTGAAAGCATAGTGGAGAAGCTGCCGGTGTGTCCGCCTTACTTCCCGAAAGACGAGCTCACTGACCGTTCGATGCGTTTCTTCGTGACGGAAATCATCCGTGAGAAGATTCTGTTGAACTACCAGCAGGAAATACCTTATTCCGTTGAGGTTGTGGTAGATGCCTACGAAGAAAGCGCAAAGATGATCAACATCAAAGCTACGATTTTCGCCTCACGCGAGTCGCAGAAAGCTATATTAATAGGTAAAGGCGGTGCCGCCATCAAGAAAGTCGGTATACAGTCGCGCACCGATATCGAAGAGTTCACCGGAAAGAAGATTTTCTTGGATCTTAGGGTGAAAGTCGATAAAGACTGGCGTGATAATGAAGAAGAATTAAAACATTTTGGATACGAGGCGTAGGGACGCGGCGTGCCACGTCAATAACGTAGGGACAGACCGAGTCTGTCCGTTATCAAAAGAAAAAACATGATATTATGTCAAATATAGTAGCAATAGTAGGAAGACCGAACGTCGGTAAATCAACATTGTTCAATCGTTTGGTGCAGTCGCGTCAGGCGATTGTGGAAGAAAGCAGCGGCGTGACCCGCGACCGCCATTACGGACACAGCGACTGGAACGGCAAGTCGTTCACCGTCATCGACACAGGCGGTTATGTGGTCGGATCAGACGATATCTTTGAAGAAGAGATTCGCAAACAGGTAGATTTGGCTATCGACGAGGCCGACGTCATCATCTTTGTGGTCGACGGACAGGCCGGAGTGCATGTGTTGGACGAAGACGTGGCCTTGATTCTGCGTAAATGCAAGAAAAAAGTGCTCCTTGGCGTCAACAAGACCGATATCCCGAGTAAGTTCGGCGAGGCAGCTGAGTTTTATGCCCTCGGATTAGGCGAGATCTATCCTTTCTCAGCCATGACGGGAACAGGCACAGGCGAGCTCCTCGACGAGGTGGTGAAATATCTGCCTAATGATACAACGGAGGATTATTCTAACCTGCCGAGATTCGCCGTGGTGGGCCGTCCGAACGTCGGAAAATCGTCGATGATCAATGCCTTCTTGGGTCAGGAGAGAAACATCGTGACCGACATCGCAGGCACTACGAGAGACAGCAACAACACGCATTTCAACGCCTTCGGAATGGACTTCATGCTGGTCGATACAGCAGGTCTGAGAAAGAAGAGCAAGGTATATGAAAATATTGAGTTTTACTCGGTTATGCGCTCGATCAGAGCCATTGAGGAATGCGATGTGGCGATACTCATCATCGACGCCACACAAGGCTTCGACGCTCAGGATATGAACATCTTGAGGCTCATCGAGAGAAACAAAAAAGGCCTCGTTTTGGTGGTTAACAAATGGGATCTGGTAGAGAAAGACAGTAACACTCACCTTGCATTCGAACAGATGATTCGTGAGAAGACAGCACCGTTTGTCGACTACCCTATCATCTTCACTTCGGCCATCAACAGACAACGCACTTTCAAGGTGCTCGAGACGGCTCATAAGGTGTACGAAAACAGAGAGAGAAAAGTCTCGGTGCGCGAGCTCAACGACACCATGCTGGAGATCATCAACAACCAGCCGCCGCAGATCGCCTCGAGAGGCAGATACTTGAAAATCAAGTACATAACACAGCTCAAGAGCCCTACTCCGCAGTTCATTTTCTTCTGCAACCTGCCAAAGGATGTGAAGGATAACTACGTGAGATTCTTGGAGAACAAAATCAGAAGTAACTGGGACTTCCACGGGGTGCCGATACAATTATTTTTCCGAGAAAAATAAACTTTGGCTTTTGGCTTTTAGCTATTGGCATTTTTATTCTTGCCAATGGCCAACGGCCAATAGCCAATAGCCGATAAAATGGAAAACGAAGAATTAAGAATCGACAAGTGGTTGTGGTGCGCCAGGTTGTTTAAGACCCGTACGCTTGCTGCCGACGCTTGTAAGGGTGGCAAGGTGAAGGTCAACGAGGTATCGATGAAGCCGTCGCACGACGTGAAGGTCGGCGAGGTGATCGGCGTGCAGCTCGGACAGCTTCATAAAGTCGTGGAGGTGCTGAGCATCCCGAAGAGCCGTGTGTCGCCGAAAGACGTGCCGAACATCTACGTCGACCGCACTCCAACGGAGGAATACGAGCGCATCGAGTTCATGCATGCCTATAAGGCCGAATATCGTGATCGTGGCGCAGGTCGTCCAACCAAGAAAGACCGCCGAATTTTGGATAAACTGAAGGGTGACGAATGATTTCAAACGTTCAAAATATAAATATCGCAGAGTACGACTACCCGCTGCCTGATGAGAGGATTGCTAAGTATCCTTTAGCGGAACGCGATGCATCTAAGTTGTTGATTTACAGAAACAATCAAATATCTGAAGATCATTTCAGAAACATCGGCGACTACCTTCCGGAGAAGTCGGTTTTGGTGTTTAACGAGACCAAGGTCGTGCGGGCGCGGTTGCAGTTTGTGAAGGAGTCGGGAGCCGCCATCGAGGTGTTTTGTCTGGAGCCTATCACGGGCAACGGCGACTATCAGTTGGCGTTTGCGGCAGGCTCCCCCGTTGAGTGGCATTGCCTGGTCGGAAACTCACGTCGTTGGAAAAACGGAAAATTATCATTAAAACTAGACGGTATCAATGCCGTTTTATGTGCCGAGCGCATTGAGAAGACCGATGCCTATTCTGTGGTTCGTTTCTCGTGGGAGCCTGCCGCAATAAGCTTCGCCGAGGTCCTCGAGCATGCCGGTGAGATCCCGTTGCCTCCGTATCTGCATCGCGAGGCGGAGCCGAGCGATAGGGACCGTTATCAGACCGTATTCGCAAAATACGAAGGCTCTGTGGCGGCGCCGACGGCGTCGTTGCATCTCACCAAGCCATTGATAGCCAAGCTCAAAGAGCAAGGACATAACATAGAAGAGGTGACTCTGCACGTCGGCGCCGGCACGTTCCGTCCAGTAGCGACCGACACTATCGGTGAGCACGAGATGCACTCGGAGTCGATAATAGTGAAGAAGCAATGTGTCGAGCATCTGAGGGATAACATCGGACGAACCATCATCCCCGTCGGCACCACCAGCATGCGGACGATAGAGTCGGTGTACTGGATCGGAGTGATGCTGCTGGAGCAAGGTCTCGAAGAACGCAATCTCCATGTAAATCAATGGTTTCCGTATCAGGACAGAGAAAAACTACCATCCGCAAAAGAAAGTTTGGAGGCCATCATGAAATATCTTGAGATGCATCATCTTGATGCCTTGCATGCCACCACCGCCTTGATGATAGCACCCTCCTGCCCTATCATGATAACTAAGGCGCTCATCACCAACTTCCATCAGCCGAAGAGCACTCTTTTGTTGCTTGTTTCAGCCCTGATTGGCGACAAATGGAAGGAGGCGTACCGATTTGCATTGGATAACGGCTTCAGATTTTTATCATATGGCGACAGCTGTCTGTTCATTCCGTAACCCCTTTGTTTTACTATGTATTTGATAATTAGTCAATTAATTGTTGAAAATTATTTCAAAATTAATGGGCATCATATAAAAAAAAAGTTAGTAATTTTGCACTCTCAATTAACGGAAATTAATAACCTGATGAAAAAAATATTATTTGCAATTGTGTTAGTTATCGTGTTAGGCTTTGGAGCAAACGCCCAAGACGGTTTCTTCAAGGCTGACGACGGCGGTTATGAGAACAGAGGTTCCAGTGGTGGTGACAACACCGGCATCATGGCTCTGCCGAACCATGGTCTCACCGACGACCAGCCGGCTCCTATTGGCAGCGGCATACTCATCCTCACAGCAATGGGTGCAGGTTACGCGGTTGCACGTCGCAAAAAGTGAGCTACACACCATTAAATCCCGAAGTCCGTGAACAATCAGACTGCAGGATATTGTTATAAATCGGGTTTCATCATCTTCGGTGAAACCCGATTTCTTTTACCCCAATAACCTTCCCCTCTCTTATTTATAAATATTTAAAAAAAAATTATCGTCATTGTTGTACGTAAAATATTTTTTTCTACCTTTGTGGTTTTTAAGACGGGGGAAACTATACCGTTTTTGTAGTAAATTATTGATAATGAATATATTATTTATTTTACAACAAACAAATTACTAACTAAATCAAACTATCATGAAGAAAAAACATTTACTTCTGATTCTGCTTATGACGCTGTTGGCGCCATGGGCAGCTGCACAGCAAAGCCTACCATATTCATACGGCTTTGAAGACAACGACCTGACTACTAACGGGTGGACCTCAACAGGAGGAGCTATCAACTCTGCCGCCGCCTATAACAGCAGTTCTTATGGGTACCGTTTTAGCTACTCTGTTTCATCGGATGTTTTCCTCATGTCACCTATTCTGACGGGCGGCACTTATGGAGTGAACGTGTCTTTCTATTACAAGGCATACTCCGGCAACTATCCGGATCACTTCTATGTGGGTTACACCACCGACGAGAGCGTAACCGACCCAAGCGCGTTTACTTACGGAGCTATGGTTACTTCATCGACCACCTGGCAACCTTATGAGGAAGCATTGCCGGCAGGAACTGTTCGTGTAGCTATCAAATACGATGCAGACAATTATGACGATGGCTATTACCTCTACCTCGACGACTTCAGCTTCACCGCTGCATCATCATGTGCTGCTCCGACCAATGCAGTCGCCAACTACACTAGCGGCACCACCGCAACTGTCACATGGGATGGCGACGCCAAGGCATACAATATTGATGTGAACGGCACAATAACCAATGATGTTTCCAGCCCTTATGTGTTGAACGTCACACCTGCCACCACCTACACTATAAAGGTGCAGTCCAACTGTGGTGGCGAACAAAGCGGTTGGGTTAACGCAGGCACATTTACCACAGATTGTCCTACTTCTTATAGCATCCCTTATACCTACGGATTTGAAACTGCAGGGCAGATGAACTGCTGGAATCAGATTGACACGGAGTTGACTTCCGGTTATTTCTACGATGACGGTGGTAACTCCTATGCCCATACTGGTAATGGATGCTACTATTTCAGTTCATACAACGGCTCAACAAATCCACAATACCTCGTTTCACCATTACTTGGTAATGTAGAAAAAGGCTTGCATGTGGAGTTCTGGTATCGCAAAGGACCTAATGGTACTGAATCATTTAAAGCCGGCTACACAACAAGCGATGTTGATTTTGACAGCTTCGACCCAGATGACTTCGTTTGGGACACTGAGGTAACTGCATTGACAGATACCTATCAGCAATATAAAGCCAATTATCCTGCCGGCGTAAAATATTTCTGTGTTCAATATACTGGTGCCGACAGTTACTATGTTTTCCTCGATGATTTCACTTTTGAGGAGGCAGCGTCATGCCTTGAGCCTACTGGCGTAACAGTCAGCAATGAAACCACTACAGGCGCGACTATCAGCTGGACTGCCGGCGGTACTGAAACAGAATGGGACATCTTTGTAACTGACGATTCTACAGTCGTTCCGGATGCCGAGACAACACCTACCGTTGCAAACACAACAGATAATCCTTACAATCTGACGGGTCTTACCGCAGCCAGCACCTACTATGTGTATGTGCGTGCCATTTGCGAGGGACCAAGTGCATGGACTAGCGCAGTCAGCTTCAACACCGAATGCTATGCGATGTCATTGCCATACAGCTATAACTTCAACACTGGTGGTTTGACAGTTTGCTGGAACATTATCCAGACCAACCCAACATACACTGGTTGGCAAATGGTGGAACTGGACACGGATGACTATGCTCTTATGTTCTTTAGAGGCACATCATCAGATGATTTGGCCGCTGTGTTACCAGAGGTGGATGCAAATTATCCGTTGAACGGATACCAAATTTCATTCAACGCTGTATATTATAATGGTAGCTCATACAACATGACCGCTGGAAAACTTGGCGTTGGTATCATGACCGACCCTGACGATTTCAGCACTTTCGAGCTTATTGAAGAAGTTGATATCACAGAAGAATATAATGGCACCTTCACCGACACCTACACCGTGATGTTCAACAACTATACCGGCAGCGGCCAATATATCGCAATCTCCGATATTTTTACCTCAAATGGATACGTCATCATTGACAACATCGAGGTAACAGAGCTTCCTGCTTGTTTACCACCAACAGATGTAACTTTGGATGGTGGTCTCAATGCCGTTGTCAGTTGGACTGGCACAGCCGATTCGTTTGACATCGCTTTCTCCGATGATCCAACAGCTAATCCGGAAGATGTCATCGTTGGCACCACCGATCAAAACTCATTCGAACTTTATAAAGTTGTCTCATTAACCGAAGGCGACTACACCATTTGGGTACGCGCCAACTGCGGCGGCAGCTATAGTACATGGGTATCAACTACATTATCTCTCTCATATTGCACACCTAACCCAACAAGCCACGATGGCAGTGGTATCACGGGAGTGTCGTTCGGCACAGGCTCTTATGTTGTCACCAATGGTGACGGTAGCGCCAGTTTGCCAGCTTCATCACCTTTCTATGGCGACTATACTTCCATGATAGGTGGCGTAAATGCTGGTCTTGCAGCAACCATTGCTATCACAACTGGAACAAACAGCTTCCCTTATACATTCGTTATTTGGGTTGACCTTGACAAAGACTTTACATTTGAGGACGATGAGGTCCTTTACGTAGGTAAGGCATCTGCTGGTAATGGAACATTGAATGCGACCATTACTATTCCTGCCACACAGGAGTTAGGCGACTATCGCATGCGTATTTATGGTGCCGACTCGTATTTCACCAGTTTCTATAACAATGGTACCACCAATTGGTCCGCAGCCCACGATCCGTGCAGCTCAGGATCTTACCGCCATGCTCACGACTACACAGTCCGCGTGCTCGAAGCTCCTTCATGCTTAGCTCCATCAGACCTTGGCGCAACTCCATCCACAACCTCTGCTCAGTTAAGCTGGACAGCCAACAGCGGTGAGACCTCTTGGAATGTATTTTACAAGAAGACCAGCGAAACAGACTACTCTAAAGTAATGGATGTAACCGATAATCCATATAACTTAACAGGTTTGGATGCCGCAACTAACTATGTTTATTATGTGGTGGCCAACTGCTCTGGAAGCGAAACAAGTGATCCTTCGGCAGAGTACACATTTGCCACTTTGTGTGAGGTGATGACCATCTCACCAAGCAACTATATTGAGGAAGGCTTTGAGGACTACACAGGCACCACTTACAGTAGTGCAGGCGTCGTTCCAAATTGTTGGGATCATTACTCGACAAGTTCCGCATATCCTTATCCTCACATCGTGGACCGGGCAGTAAGTACTTCCTATGCTTACGTTCATGATGGCACCAAGTCATTGAGCTTCGTAGCCGATCAAAATAAGAGCGCTTATGCCGCATTGCCGGAGTTTACAAACGACTTTGATGACTTACAGGTTCAATTCTGGATGCAGACTGAAAGCAGTTCAAGCAATTACAAGCTCTCATTAGGCTACATCACTGCCGCAGACAACAACTACGACACCTATCAGGTGATTGAAGAATTCGAGCCAAACACCGGTAGTATGGTATATCACGTTGTTTATCTCGGTATCAAGAACGTACCGGCAGAAGCCACACGTTTGGTCTTCAGATGGGATAACCCATATTCAAGCTATTATTCATGCTGCATCGACGACGTGTTTGTGGGTCTCGCCCCTGCAGTTCTCCCTGTGGGTACTTTAACCTACAACAGTGTACAGGCAACTTCTGTGAAACTTAGCTGGGAGCTCCTCGATGTCACTCAAGACTTATGGCAGGTTCAGTATGCTACTGATGCCGACTTTACAGAAAACGTCGGAACAGCTGACGCCGACACCAACGAAAACTTCATCCTCGAAGGTCTGACAGCTGAAACACATTATTATGTACGTGTCCGCGGTCAAAAAGAGTATCAAGGCTATGGCGACTGGAGCAACACTGTCGACTTTGAGACAATGCCTGCTTGCTCAGCAGCAAATGTGACATTTGAGAACATCACTCACCACAACGCCACAGTCAACTGGGACGGTGAGAGTTCCGACGGCTTTACAGTTTACTACAGCCAAGCTACTTCTTTCGACCCAGATCATACTGTCATAAATGAAGGCTTTGAAGCCGGTGAGATGCCTACAGGTTGGACTATCGAAGGCGACAACCAAGATGCTAGCAAGACATGGAGAGTTGGCATCGGTGACTATAGCACATCCACTGGGACCCACAGCGGAGACTACAATGCACTTATCACTCACAATACTACAGGCAATGTAACATATCTTGTTACCCCAACATTGGATTTAAGCTCGTTGACCAATGGTAAGATAAATGTATGGTATGTCAACAGATCATGGTCTGGTGACAACGACGATTTTGGTGTTTACTACCGTGTTGATGGTGGTGCATGGAACGAAATCTTTGCTACTACAGATACGCACCCCACATGGACAGAACTTTTCGTGAATCTTCCTGCCGACGCACTCGTCGCCAACTGTCAGTTTGGATTTAAGATGACCGACAACTATGGTTATGGAGTCGGTATTGATGACATCAAAGTTGGACAGATGCTTGAGTCTACATGGCAAACCAAGATTGTTTCAAGTACTACAACAGACCTCACCGGCCTCGAGGCAGGCACCACGTATGAAGTGTATGTCGTTCCACAATGCAATCCAGCGTCACATTCAGCTACAGAAAGCTTCACCACTATTGCAAGTGACCAGAAGTACTTCCTCACCGCTGGCGACTGGGCTACAACAACCAACTGGATGGATGGCGAAATCCCGACTATCACCGACAATGCCATTATCAATGCCAATGTCAACGTTACAGGCACAGCTTTTGTCAAAAACATCAACAGGGACAGCAATGTTATAACGATAGCAAGTGGTGCAACACTTACTATTGATGGTACAGTCAGCGGCACAACAGGTAACGACAAGATGATCATTGAAGACGGTGGACAACTCTTCCACAAGAACTCCTTGTTTGCTACAGCTAATAAGGTCATCACTGCAGCGTCATCATGGGGCAAAGATGATGTCGATGGTTGGTATCTGGTTGCCACACCAGCTTCCAATAGTACAATTACCGGTACTAGTTACGGTGTATTTACAGGTGCGATCGACTTGTTCAAATATGACGAGGCAACAGCTTACTGGTGGGCATATACCGGTGGTGACCATAATTTCTCAAGCATGTACAGACTCACCGGTTACCTCCATGCAAGCCAGACAACACAAACAGTTGGCTACAATGGTCAGATGGTAGGTACAAGTGATAATCTCACAAAAGATTTGGATTATACAACTAGCCAAACCGCTGACGTGAGAGGTTATAACCTCGTTGGTAACCCATTCACATGCAACCTCGTTGAAGGCGACGTGAAGTTAGGCGACGAGACCAACATCGCTTATCTCGCAATGAATGATACACGTACAGGCTTTACAACCTACAACATCAGCGAGCGTCCAATTCTGGTTGGTGAAGCTTTCTTCGTCCAAGCTACAGCAGAAGGCCAGTCATTGGAATTCAACCCGACAACAGCTAAGAGCAGCAACAACGGTTACATCCGCATCGTGGCCGGTAACGAAAACGGCAGCGACAACGCTTACATCAACTTAGCCAACGGTAACACCCTGCGTAAGTTCAACATCGCCAACGGCACAAAGGTTTATGTGATGAACGGCGGTGAAGACTATGCAGCAGCAAGAGTCGAAGAACTCGCAGGTGCAATACCGGTCAACTTCAAGGCAGCAGAGGAAGGTGAATATACCATCACTATCAACGCCAAGAACATCGATGTCAACACCATGATTCTTGTCGACGACATGACAGGTGAAGAAATCAACCTCCTTGTAACACCGAGCTACACATTCAAAGCTACTACAAACGACGCTGAGAACCGCTTCAAACTCATCTTCGACTGCAACAACTACACAGGCATCGATGAGAACTTCACCGGCGACATCTTCGCTTACCAGCATGGTAACGAAATCATCGTCAACGGCGAAGGCACTCTGGAAGTGTTCGACGTCATGGGACGCATGGTTCTGAACACCAAGATCAACGGCGTACAGAAAGTCAACGTTCCTGCTAACGCTGTCTACATCTTCAAGTTAATGGGCGAAACCGTTAAGACTCAGAAGATCGTTGTAAGATAACTTTGGATTTTGGCTGTTGGCCGTTGGCTGTAAAATGCCGACGGTCAACGGCCAAGGTCGACAAAAAACTAATAAAACGACAAACATTTGGTTAGTTAATAAATTAAAAAATACGAAAATGAAAAAGTTATTATTATCATTAGCATTAGTTACGGCGTTGGGTCTTGGTGCCAATGCACAGCGCGACAGCTATTTCAACGACTGGGACGATGTGGGCAACGGTCTCGACAAGATCAACACCTTTGAACCTGTGAGAGATCCAGGTCTTCCGGGCGGTCACGGCGGTGGCGACACCCCTGCTCCTCTCGGCACAGGCATCGCAGTGCTCACAGCACTCGGCGCAGGTTACGCCATGTTGAAAAAACGTGAGGAATAGTTTTCGGTTTACCGTTTACTGTTTAAATAATGTAGAGACGTCACAGTGTGGCGTCTCTACTTATTTTTGAAAAAATTTTTGAAAAAATGTTGACAGGAGCCACTTTGTTGTTTATCTTTGCAGTGTTGAATATAGTTTTTATATGCCAGAAATATCCAGATTTTATGGAATCATTGTTTACATGTGGTGGAAAGACCATAATCCGCCGCATATACATGTTAGTTACGGAGATTACAATTGCAATATAAGTATAAAAGATAAGGTTATCGAAGGAAGTGTTCCTGCAAAAATAATCTCTAAAATTGTCAAATGGATTGATTTACATGAGAATGAGTTGCTTGAATTATGGGATAAGGCTCAAAATGGTGACGAATTACATAGAATAAAACCTCTGGAATAATATGATACGAATTGTAGATGTCGATTATATAAAAGATTACACGTTGTCGATTACTTTCAGCGATGGCGTGGTAAAGGTTGTTGATTTACAGCCATATCTTAATGGAGGCGTATTTGAACAGCTTAAGGATCTGTCAAAATTCAAGCAGTATGGTTTAAACCATTGGACTATCGAATGGGAATGCGGTGTTGATTTGGCTCCGGAATTTCTATATGATTTACCCGAGATTGTTCAATCTGAAGACCCCAACCATATGGCCGCAGAAAAAGAAGCAATATACAAAACCAAAAGAAAATAATAATTATTTCACCCTATTATATAAATAAGAGGCATAATTCCTCAACACCGTCTTGTTTTCCTCTGGGATTGTGATTTTATCAAGGTGTTTCAAGGAATTGTCGTAATAGCCCGTCATCACGTCGGTGACGATTTCTTTTACATTGTATTTTGCAAAAATGTCGAGCACCGCCTGTTGTTTCTTCTCATCGCGGCCCTTCGGCATTGAGAAATAGCCCTCGAGACGTTTCTTATCATCAGCGGAAGCGAGCTCCAAAGCCTTAAGATAGAGATAAGTCTTCTTATTATCGGCGATATCGCCGCCAGGCATCTTACCGAACACCTTCACATCGCCGTAACAGTCGAAGAGGTCGTCCTGCAACTGAAATGCGATGCCAAGGTCAATACCGAAATCGTAGACTGCCTGCATGTTCTTTTCGTCAGCACCTGCCACGATAGCACCTATCTTCAGCACTGAGCCGAGCAAAACAGCCGTCTTGAGCCTTATCATCTCGATATATTCGTCCAAAGTGACATCGTCGCGGGTCTCGAAATTCAGATCGTACTGTTGTCCTTCGCAAACCTCAAGAGCCACCTTACAAAGCTCTGCAAGCACCTTATGAGCGTATAACTTATTGGTACTCAATGCATATTGAAAAGCCTTTATAAGCATAGTATCGCCCGAAAGAAGTGCAATATTGGAGTTCCATTTATGGTAAACGGTCTCCAGACCACGGCGCAACGGTGCCTCGTCCATGATATCATCGTGGATGAGGGTGAAGTTGTGGAAAACCTCAGCAGCCACTGCCGGAGTAAGGCATTCGTCGATGTCGCCGCCAAACATCTCACATGAGAGGAGTACCAGCGTCGGACGCATACGTTTACCTTTCTGACTCATGGTATATTCAATAGGAGCGTACAACTCGCTCGGAGTACCCATAAAATCTTGAGACTCAATGAATTGAGTTATCTTTTTCTGAATTTTCTCAACCGATGTCATATCTTTTTTCTGTTAAAGGTCAAAACCAGTGCAGGAAGCACCAAGATATTGGTTATCAATGCGATAAGTAGTGTAAACGGCACTAAAAGTCCAACAATCTTTGTTCCGCCGAACGACGAGAAGGCGAAGATGAGGAATCCGCAGATGAGGATGGTGGCCGAATAAATCATGCTCGGACCGGTCTCAGTGATAGCAGCCATCACCGACTTCCTGATGTCGTTGTTGTTAATCTTCATCTGGAGTCTGTAACGCGCCAGATAATGTATGGTGTTATCGACGCTGATGCCGAGGGCGATGCTGAACACGAGGATTGTCGACATCTTGAGCGGCACGCCGCTGTAACCCATCAGTCCGGCAGTGAATAACAAAGGTATTAGATTGGGTATCAATGAGATAACCACCATTTTAAACTTATGGAACGTTATCACCATCAGGATGGCGATGACAACGAAGGCGAGAAGCAGTGAGTGTGCCAGATTGACGATGAGGTAATTGGTGCCTTGCAGCGTAACCATGGCGCTACCTGTCATCACCACATCGTATTTGTCGTCAGGAAATATCTGGTCGATCTTAGGCTTCAATGAGCGGCTTATGCTGTCGATCTTCGGTGTCGTTATATTAGCCATCTGCACCGAGATACGAGTGTTCTGCATGGCGCTGTCAACATATTGCGTCACTATCTTCGGCAGCTTGCCGTCTTTCGTCTCCGGCATATATTTCATGATGAAAGTGAACTCGTTGTTTGTCGGCACCTTAAACTGATCACGTTTGCCGTTGTAGAAGCCTTGACGGGCGAATTTCACCACCTCTGCGATGCTCAGAGGCTCGCTGAACTCAGGGTACATCGCAAGAGTGTCTTCCATCTGCTGCACCTTACGGATGAACGCAGCGTTCATAATGCCTTTGGGCTTACGGGTGTCGATAGATATCTCGAAAGGCATCACTCCGCCAACGTTTTCCTCGAAATACATTATATCCTTGTAGAGCTTGTCTTTCTTGGAGATGTCATCGACCACGCGGCCAGATGTCGACATTCTCATGGCGCCGAAGGTACATATCACCAGAAGCACCACCACCACGGCGTAGATATAGCGTTTACGACTTAAGACGAAGGCTGAAACCTTGTCCATGATATAGTTGATGCTCGGGTTGTTCATGTAATTGACGAGCTTGCCCTCCGGACGTTTCTGATAGCTGAAGAACGTCGGCAAAAGCACCATCGTCAACACGTATGTAAGCATGATACAGATACTTGCAAGCACTCCAAATGGCACCAGCAGCATGTTACGGGTGATGATGAACGAGGCGAAGCTCACCGCAGTAGTTGTATTTGTCAGGAAGTTGGCTGGTCCGATGCGCACTATCATGTTTTTCAAAGCCTGCATCCTGTCGTGACACACGTCGTATTCGCGGTGGTATTTGTTGAGCATGAAGATGGAGTTCTCCACACCTATGATTATCAATAATGGTGGAAGCACACCTGTGAGTATCGTCACCTCGTAGCCAAGCAGCACCATGATGCCGAACATGTAAATCACTGATAATATGACGATTGTGACTACTGAGACGAGTGGGCGCCATGAGCGGAAGAACAGGAACAGTATCAATCCGGCCACAAGTATCGACAGGGCCGTAAAGCCTACTATCTCCTTCACCATTGTCTGCGTGGTGATCTCACGGATGTAAGGCATTCCCGAGATATGCGTCTCAATGCCATGTGCACGGCCGTATTCATCCAAAACGGTTGATAACGCGGCGGTCAACTCCTTGCGTATGGTGGTGTTGGCGTGTTCATCGTCAAGCGTCACCAGCATCATGGTAGAGTTCGTCTCGGTGTTGAAGAGCAGCTTATCATATATCGCGAGACTCATTATCACATCTCTGATGGAGTCGACTTCAGCCTGCGTCTCTGGACGATGCTGCACTACCTGCACAAGCTCGAATTTCTTAATGCTATCGTTTTTAACAATATTATAAACCCTTGATACTGAGAGACATTCTGTTACACCAGGAATCTCTCTTATCTTGGTATTGAGGTCATAAAAATCCTGGAAATGTTCTAAAGCAAAGAGGCTGTCGTCACACATCCCAATGAAGATGCTATTGCCGTCTTTGCCATATTTTTCAAGGAATTGGTGATACACCACCATAGTGGTGTCGGTGTCGGGCAAAGTGGCGGCGATGCTATGCCCCATCTTCACGCTAAACGTCTTTATCCCTAAGAAAATGAATAAGATAGAAGCGATAACGAGGTTTAAAACACGGTGCCTTAAAATATAAATCGCAATTTTATTCCACATAACATTGCAGTTAATACAAACTGCAAAAATACGAATTTTTGTTAAAAGACTATTGAGAAAAGTTAAAAGTTTTTTTGCCCATCTCTTTTAACCTTTAACTTTTCTCTTTTAACTATCAAGCCCACAGCTGCTTTCCGTATGTTCTCTTATATACCAGATACGATATTCCCAAATATACGAAAGTCTGAATCCACAGTGCATTAAGCTCATGCTGCACATCCTCGAGCGTAGCGCCCATTTCAGTGATTCTCACATATCCATTGATGCCGAATGTTGAAGGGAACAGCCACGAGAATCCTTTCCAAAATATCGGTATGTTACTGGCTGGCCATGATATTCCGCTGGCGAACAACAACGGGATGGAGAGAAACACAAACATAATGATGAACGACTCACGGTCGTGCGCTATCGACGAGAGGGAGATGCTGAAAAACACACATGCCGCGATATAAGGCACCATGAAAGCCAACAAAGTCTGCCATCGCCAGATATGCACAAGATTGAACAACAGAGGCACTATACACACCAGATATACTGCCACGAAGACATAGATGGTGAATATCACCGTCGATTTTCCAATCAGCACCTCGATAGGATTTTTGCCTATGATATATGGCCGGGCGATATGTTTGCGCACCTTCTCACGCTCCTCACCCGCCATCATGCCAACACCCAAAACCATGGTCTGCTGTATGATCATTATCAGCACAGCAGGAATCAAGAAAGTTGCGAAACCACTTTGAGTGTTAAACATTGGAACATATTGATAATCAATAGGATACTGAAATGCAGATATCTGTTCGTCGGTGGCACCCGGGATAAGCTGAGCCTTAATCTCCTTGTTCATATCCAACGACACCTCGGTGCAGCTGCTTAAAACGGCTTTGTAATAAAGTAGTCCGCTCATATCGGAATACAGCTCTACCACGGTCTGACGTTGTTCGGCGATATCTTTGGCGAAGTCCTTCGGGATGTAGATGAGACAATATGCATCACGATGATGTATCATCTCCTTGGCTTCCTCCATATCCTGACAATGCGAGATAATCTGCACGTCGGCTGAGGCATCGACACGACGTGTAAACTCACGGCTCAACGTGGAATGGCTGTTGTCGACCACTACGGTAGGCACCTCTCGCACGCTCTCATTGTTATACAGATATGCGTAAAGAAGCGGGTATAAGAGAGGCACCACGAGGAAGAACACTACCACGCCCTCGTCGAGCAACGCGCACTTCATCTCATACGTCCAGACTTCAATTGTATTTCTCAACCATTTCATAATCAACAACTTAATGAGTATAATGATATTCCAGCAGGAACGTCTTCAGACGGCTTAAAACCATTATCGGCAATGCCAAAAACGCTATCTGTATGGCAATATTAAGCCACGAATAATAGAGAGGCAGTCCGTTGAGTGCCTGGTCGACATATATTAGGAAGTAATGACGCAGCGGGAACAGCCACGACAGGCCTCTCAGTGTGTCGGGGAACGCCATTTGAGGGAACGAGAACCCTGAGATTGGGAACGACAGCACGCCCCAAAGCGTTGCGAGACTCAGAGCCCAACGTAGGGACGGCACCGCTCCGCAGAAAAACACGCCGAGCGCCAGCGAGGCGTTGATGAGCAAGAACATATTGAGAATCATCGGCCAGATGCCGCTGTTCAACGGAAACTTCCACACTCCATAGAGCAGGAACAGACAGAACAACCCCATCAGCGACCATGTGACGATCTGCGGCAATAGCTTACCGGCCAAGGCCTTCACAATGTCGTTGTCAGCCATGGCGAGCCATTCCTTGGACGTCTCCTCCTTCAACTCGACATAGATAGAGTAAATCGACACCTGCATGATGAGCAGCATGATGATGCCCGGAAGCATGGTGTTGCAGAGGTAAACTGAATAATTCAGTAACGGGTTGTTGACGGCGTGCATCTCCATTTTGATAGGCTGCAACACCGCCATCGCCTGATCTTCGGTATATCCTTTGGCGTATAAAGTGGCTCTTCCGACGCCTCCGGCAGCATATTCCGACATCATCTTCATGTCGCGGTACTCCAGCGAGGCCGGGATGAGATACGACGCAGCGGTATAGAACGACACCGTAGGCTGTTTGCCAGATATCGCAAGTTGCGTGGTGCCTTTCGGGATATAATAGAATGCGTATATTTTGCCTTGTTGTATGGCCTTACGCGCCGCCGCCACATCGGGATAATGCTCGATGATGTTGGTCTGCTGAAACGCGTCGAGGTTACGTATCACCTCACGTGTGGTAGCGGTATTGTCTTCATCGACGACGCCGGCAGGCAGATCTGACGGCAGCCCCTCGCCCATCAGCGTGGTGAAGAACAGAAACGCGATGATAGGCGCCAGCACCATACAGAAGGTGTAGATGCCGCGCTGGAGCATGCGTTTCTGCTCACGTTTCGCGATAGCCCATATCTGATTCAGCGCCTTCATTTCTTATCTTCACCCACTCTGTAAATGACAGTCATGCCAGGACGTAAGCCCTCGACCTTAGCGGTAGGTACAGCACGCACCTCGAAGGTCTTGAGGTCATATTGTCCCGTCTGCTTGGTAGCCTTCCACGCAGCGAAATCGCCACGGTCTTTCATATATGTCACTTCCATCACCACCGATGATCCGAGGGCAGGAAACTCAGCTGTGAACTGACTTCCGAGAGGTAGGTTCTTAAGATGGTCTTCACGAACGTTGAATGTGGCCCACATGTCGTCCATCATCGCGATATTCATGATAGGCGCGCCGGTACCGACGAGCTCACCGATATGCGGAAAGATGTCTGTCACCTCACCGTCGGCGTAGGCCAGGAGTATCGTCTCGCTGATGTAAGAGTCGACTTCTTCGACGACGCCTTTAGCCTGTTCTACCTTAGCCGCCGCCATCGCCTTGTCTTCTTTCTGAGCGCCCTTCACCGCCATGTCGTACTGTGACTTCGCCGCTTTCTCGGTGGCGATGGCGGCGTCGTACTGCGCCTTGGTCTCGTCGTATTTCTGTTCGCTCACGACACCTTCTTTATATAGGTTCGACACACGTTTGAACGACTTCTCCCAGATGTCGCGGTTCACCTTAGCTTTCTGCCACAGCTCGTAGGCACCTTGTATCTGTTCTTCGCGTGCTCCGGCCTCGGCCTTGTCGTTCAAAGCCACCGCCGCCGTCTTCACGGCCTCGGCCTGCGCTTTCTTAGCCTTCACCTCAGGAGCCTCGATGATAGCAAGGGTGTCGCCGGCTTTCACCTTGTCGCCTTCTTTCACCCTGAACTCCATGATACGGCCCGGTATCTTGCTTGAGACACGATATTCGGTGGTCTCCATCTGACCCTGCATTATCTCGTTAGTCTTACCGTAAGTGAGTGAGCCTATGACACATACGGTAGCCACGACCAATCCTAACACCGCCAACGCGATGATAGTGTTAATTCTTTGAGTTTTTTCTGTTGCCATATAATTAAAACTTTATAATTCAATAACCTATAGATTTCCAACTGCTTTTTTAAGATAAGTGTTAGCCATTATAACATCGATCTTGGCATCGATATATTCCGAATGAGCCTGCATCCATGCCGTCTGTGCAGCCTCGAGTGTCGATGACGGTATCATCCCCTCGTTGAAACCCACCGTCGCCATCCTCAGGTTTTCCTCGGCATCCGACATCTTCTCAGTGGTCATCTGCAGCCTCGACTCGGCCTCTTTGATCTGTTTCTCATACTGACTGACCTGCAGCATCACGAGCTCTTTGGTATCTTCGAGTTTCAGCTGTGTTATCATAGCCTCTGCCTTGGCTTTACGTACCTTGTTGTAGCCTTCGCCGAAGTGGAACAGCGGCACCTTGGCTACCACGCCGAAGTTATAAAACCCATGAAACTCGTTCTCGAATCCGTTAAACATCGAAGGGTTGGTGACGATATAATTGCCGAACACCGCCACTGTAGGCAGGAAGTCGGCGCGCGCTATGTTCACCTTTTTATTATATATCTTCGTCGCCAGTTCTAAGCTCTGCAGCTCGGGACGGTTGTTTATGATGTCGTCTTCAGTGTATTCGGTAGTATACACTGGCATTGCCACATCTTCGAGGTTCTCGTCTTCGAGTATCAGCTCAGTGTCGAGAGGCAGCCCACAGCTTTGGCAGAGCAGCATCTTCGACAGCGCCACACCGTTCTGCACCCTCACCAGCGTCAGCTCGGCATCGTTAAGTTTCACCTTCACGGATAGCTTGTCGGCGTTGGTAGCCATACCTTCAGCCACAAGCTTGTCGACATTGTCGCTCATGGTGCGGAGCAACTCGACGTAGTTTTCAGTGAGTTTCTGCTTGTTGGCCAACGACACTATCTGCCAATAGGCCTTATCCGTCGTTACTATTATCTCCTGTTGCTCGGTAGTGAGCTGCATCTCGGCGAGATCTTGTGCATAACGTGCCATCTTGTTATAGGCACGAATCTTACCGCCAGCATACACTGGCTCCATCACCGTTATCATACCTGCGTAGACGTTACGTGTGTCGAGGGTGAAGTTCTTTGCCACCTCCTCGCCTATCGCGTCGAGCGTTTCGAATGCCCCGATGTTATGCAGATCCTGTATAAGTGCCTGAAGCTCAGGGCTGTTCATGATAATCTGATACACCATAGGGTTTTGCATCAGATTCTGTATTATCGGGTCGATGTAGCCGTTGACGTCACCCTGAAGGGTGCTCCCCACAGTGCTGATGGCATTGAGTTTCTCATCGCTCAGCAGCTGAATCTGCTTCTCGTTGTGCATGTAGGTGCCTTGCGCCGATATCGTCGGCAGGTAGTTGGCAAAAGCTATCTTTTTATCGTAGTTTGCCATGTTGACCTTCTCCTGCGAAATCCTGAGATTCTTGTTGTTCTCAAGCGCCATGTCGCGGCAGTCCTGCAACGTCACTACACGCTGAGCGGCAGCGGTAATGGCGGTTACCCAAATCAAGATTAAAAGAGTTAAGTGTTTTATTCTCATTTTTAAAATATTTTTCAATTTTTGAATCGTCATTTCGAGCTGCAAAATAACAACACATTTCAATATTTGTAAAGGTCTATTTTTGACTAAAAAATATCTAAAAGTCGAATTTTTGAAAGTTTTTATAGTATATTTCAAAAAAATAGTATACTTTTGTCGAAAATTACTACTAAAGTGGATAATAAGTCATACAACAGATTCTCTCTTTCGAAGGTAAAAGAGTTTTTCCTGAAGGACGACATCGTCAGCATAGACGATGACTTCATCCTTGCGAGACAGACCAACGACGTTGACTTGAGATTGCTGAGGTTCCCGAGTCGCATCGATGGTTTTATTGCAGGATATTGCAGGAAAGGACATTTCAAATGCACAATCAATCTCACCGAATATGAGATTCACGATGGCATGTTGATAGTCAACATACCGAATAACATCATTCAGCTGGAGCCTTTCGATCCCGATGAGCTTGTGGAGATGACGATTCTTGCGGTGTCACCGCAGTATATGAATAGGCTCAGTTCCGACTTGAATAAGATTTACATCGATGCCATCAGTATGCTTAAGAGTCCTATCATGGAGATATCTCCGGAGGGGGTCAACATAGCGACACAATACTTACATCTCATTGATAATGTGATAAATACCGATTCGGAATACCGCAACGACAGCATCGGCTATCTGCTCACCTCGATATTTTATCTCATCGGCGGCATGCTGAAAAAACGTCTCGACGCTGAAGAGGAAAATAACGATAAGACTTCATCACGGCACAAGAAGGTGTTTGAGACGTTTATCGAGTTGGTTGAGAAACACCACAGCAAGGAGCGTTCGGTGAGTTTCTACGCCGACAAGCTTTGCATCTCGTCGAAATATCTTTCACAGATTGTGAAAAACGTGAGCGGCTTCTCGGCGCCTGAGATCATCGACAAATATGTGATTCTCGAGGCACAACATCTATTGCGCCATAGCGACCTGAGTGTCAAGGAGATAGCCGACCAGCTAAACTTCCCTAACAATTCATTTTTCTATAAATATTTCAAGCTACGCACAGGATGCACGCCAAATTCATATCGTCAGAAATAAAAAATTACTAACTTTGCAAAAATTTGAGTCATGAAAATCACCAAGCACATCCCCAATGCCATCACATGCTGTAATCTTATAAGTGGCTGTGTGTCAATACTTTTCCTATGCCACAACCGTCTTCTATGGGCAGCGTCCATGATTTTTGTCGCCGCTGTCTTTGACTTCCTCGACGGCTTCGCGGCCCGTCTGCTTGACGCGAAATCGCCTATAGGTGCTGAGCTCGACTCGTTGTCCGACGTGGTGTCGTTCGGTGTGGCGCCATCGTTCATCGTGGCATGGTTTTTGAGCAGAACAGGCATCGGCTGGTGGATTCACAACTTCAATATATTTCCTGTTTTGGCCTTTATCTTGGCAGCTTTTGCGGCAGTGCGTCTCGCGAAGTTCAACCTCGACACACGTCAGACCTCGTCGTTCATCGGACTTCCGGTGCCGGCGGTGGGATTGTTCATAGCGTCGTTACCGTTCATGATGATGCGGATAGACCACAACGGTTTGTTATACAGCATCGTGGCAAGCCCTTATTTTTTGTTGGCAATGGTCGTCATCTTCAGCTGGCTCATGGTCAGCGAGGTGCCGTTTTTCTCGTTTAAAATCAAGACATTACGATTCAAGGAGAACATCCTTCGTTACTTTGTAGTGATATTCGCCATAGTAGCGGTCGTCATCCTTCACTGGGTGGCATTGCCGTTTATTTTCCTGTTCTATATGCTGTTATCGGTGGTTTGCTACCGGGGTTAGCGTCATTTCGACTGAAGTGAAATGAAATGAAACGAAATGGAGAAATCCTCTTTGAGCGAAATCATTAAATTATAGTAAAAACATAATGATTATTCTTAAAGAGGATTTCTCCGCTCCCTACGGTCAGTCGAAATGACGTTAGTTATCTTTTTATAACTTTAGTGATTTCTGTACCAATTTTCACGAAATACATACCGGATTTAAGGTCTTCGACGTTGATTTGCATCTCACCTGACATGTTATCATAGCGTCTCACGACCTGTCCGAGGCTGTTGAAAATCACCACATCCGACTGGCTGTCACCGAGGTCGATGTTCAGCACGTCGTTCATCGGGTTAGGGTACATTTCCACGTTCTTTTCGACCACTGTTTCAACGCTTGTGATGATTGTCGAAGGCGGAAACACCACGTTGTCGATCCATGCGCAGTCGTCGCCAGTCGACATTGACACATCTTTGCGGTATTCCCATCTAAGTTCATGATCACCAGGTGTCAAGGTGTATGTTGCCTTTTGCCAGCTTATCTCACCCGACCAGTTATTCTTCTCCATACCGTCGATCTTGAAAAACAGCTTATCAAAGTTGTTTTCCGACGACACCTTATAGTAGAAACTCATCTCGCTCTCGGTTCCAACGTGTATATTGATGTAAATCGACGATGTCTCGCCATCTGAAATCGAAGTGGATTTTGCGCAATACTGACCTTCGTAAGGATTCTGTGTAGTGACTTCCCATGCGTAGATGATGCTTGGATATTGCCATGGGAACGCGCTCAAGTCGCCTGTCTCGAAGCCATCGAACGACTGTCCGACAGTGATATAGAATGTGCCATTGGCGACGTAGTGGCCATAATATGCAGCATAAAACAGCTGATACAAAGCGCCATATTCCGCATCAGCACCCAGAGTAAAATTCATGTCGGCTGTAAATTCGCTACCTGCTGCGATTTCGTCATATGTCCATTCTGTGGTAGGTAAACTGATAACCTCATGTGAGTTATATATTCTGAACATAGCTGCCGGTGCTGCTGCGCCGCCTTTGTTTTGCAGGGTGAAATGAACCACTCCGCTGTCGCCAGGATTGAGGATGTCTCCAGGGACGTCAACCACAAAGCTCACCATATCAAACAAAGGAGCATATATCCTTGTGTTGAAGTGGCTCTCCCATGTATCGGTGCCGTCGGTGCAGGTGATATCGAAACGCACGACGGTGTTGTCAGGCACGTTGTCGCTCACCGTGAAAGCGAAGGCGTTGTCGAGTGTAACACTCTGACTGCCAGCCACATCACCCAGAGTAACTGTAGTCTCGTTGAATGTCACATATTCGCTGTCGCATGCTATCGTAGCAGTGACGTTGTTGGCGTTGACGCTGCCGACGTTCTTAAGAACCATGTTGAAGCTGTAATTGCCATTGTATTCCAGATGTGTGCCGCCGTTCAGGGTGTAGCTTTCGTAAACGACGTATGGTGTGTCGCTAGGCACTGCCATCATCTCGACATCAATCGGGTAAGAGTTCACTCCTTGAACCTTCATTATCATCGTGCCGACGTTCTGCAGTCCGCCTTCGAACTCCAGCTCTGCCACGCCGTTTTCGTCGGTGGCGCCCATCGCTATGACTTCACCGTCCATGAAGATGAGGCAGCGGTAGTTCATCAGTCCGTTACCGTCTTCGTCGGTGACTGTGACATCTATCGACTGTGTGCCGACCACCACCTGTGCAGGTGCTTCGACAAGTGCTGTCATCGGCTCGTCGAGCCAGACGTTGACCACGCCGTCGCCAAGCACGTTCATATCGTAGAAATTCCAGCGCAGAGCGCCTTCCTCCCACTGTCCCGGGGCTGTCACCCATGGTGCTGTCGCACATTTACCTATGGCGTGAGCCATGCTGAGCCATCCCACGCGGTCGCCCCACTGTGCGTCGGTCATCTCACGTTCGAGGTGAGTGCCCGGACCTTCGGTCTGACCTTCGTTAAACCAGCCGTAGCGCGAGTTTCCGATGACTGCGACGGCGAAGTTCTCTATCTTCACCATCTTCTCGAGGATACAGCTCTCGTCGAAAGCGCCGCAGTCGCAGCCTTGCGAATGGAAGAAGGTGTAGTTATGTGTTGTGCCATTGGCACCCGAGAAGTCGTCGTTAGATATTCCGTACCATCCGGCCACATAGCTTGAGTTGGCGTGACCATTGTGATGCACGTAGCTTGTGCCTGCGTTGATGGCCTGTTTCAATGCCGAACCGCTCCAGGTACCTTCTTCTTCATAGAGCCTGGTATAATCATAACTGGCAGGATATCCCAAAGTAGTATATCCGTTATCATCATGCAAACCGATAAGGAGCTCGAGATAGTCGGAGCCGTTGGATAATGGGTTATCGTAGAGATGTTCACCAGCGAGAATCACCTTGTGGAACTCTCCCATGACAGGATTCTGCTGATACATCAAGGTTTTATGGATCATGTTTGCAAGATCGGTATTATTCTGGAATGACATACGGCTGACACCGATCTCAGGATAGAGGTCGTCCTCGCCAGGCTCGCCCCAGCGACCGTCGCCGTTATCGTTCCAAGTGCCGTCGAGACCGCTGTAATAAAGGTCGGCCGGGATATTGCTGCTCTCCTGGTTGCCACCGCCCGATATGACGTAGCAGTAGAATCCGCGGTAAGGCACGATGTTGACGTCACCGCCGAGAACCACCATGAGGATACCGTTGTTCTGGTATTCCTGGATGATGTAGTTACGGATCTTATCCTGATTGTCGACACCTGTCATTGTGGCGTAGATGTCGGCTGTTGTGGCGATTCTGTTACGCATGCCGATGCTGTTGTAATAGTCGCAGTATTCGGCATAGCTATCGACATATTGTGCATCGGTGATGATCAAGACGTCGTAGTTTGTCACCTCGCGGCCTTGTGTGTTGTAGGTGTCGACCATCTCAGGGTTCTGGGCGAGACGGCGGACGGTGTTTTTAATCTCCTCTGTGCCCCAAAGCATGTCGCTGTGGTCGGCCTTCGAAGTTTTAGTGTTGACTCGCACATTGGCAGTGCGGGCGTACATCACCTTGCCTTCTGAAGGGATGTATTGCACCGGGGTGAAGGCAGCGTTGGCGAAGCCGTAGCCGTTTTTGTACTGAGTGGTCACAACGCCGTGATTCTCAGCAGGATAGACGCCTTTTGAAGCATAGATGGCTTCGTTGACAATCAAATCTCTCTTCTCGTTGTCGCCAACAGTACGTGAAGGCTGATAAGGGAAGAGACTGATATTACCTTCAACTTCTTGAAAATCAGAGAGTTCTACTTCTATTGATTCGGCTTCAGTGCCTTGTGGCAGGACGAGGCTCACCATCTGGTATGGCAGCGTAGGGTTGCCGGCCAAAGCTGTCTGCATGCAGCCCTCAAAGCTGATCTGCTGATAGCCACGAAGTGTTGTAACTTTCGGATTATCAAAATGATAGGTCATCTCTACTGTCTGAGCGAAGACGAAGACGCTCATCAACGACAGGAGCACAAAAAAAGTAAGTTTCTTCATTGTATGAGTTTTTAATGATTAAGCTATAAAGTTTGCAAAGATACACTTTTTTTGAAACCGTGTGGCTTTTTTTTGTCATTTCTAACGATTTTCTTTGTACTTTTGTAGTATGAAAATGCGAGTTTTAGCCATAATAACGCTGTTTTTCTTGGTATCGTGCTCGACACCGAAGAAAGACGACATCGACGTGAAGGTCGATAATTTATTGAGTCAGATGACGTTAGACGAGAAGGTCGGACAGCTGTGTTGTCCGATAGGCTTCAATCTCGACGACAAGGCTTACCATCGGTTGATGGACACTCTGCCTGTAGGCGGATTGTGGGCCGTGCAGCGTGCCGATCCTTGGTCGCAGAAGACCCTTGAGACCGGTCCGGATGCTCGTGAGTCGGCGTTGATTTTCAATGCGATGCAGCGTTATGCGGTGGAGAATACGAGGCTTGGCATCCCGATATATTTCGCTGAGGAATGTCCGCACGGCCTGATGGCGGTGGGAGCCAATGTGTTTCCGACAGGCTTAGGGTTAGCGGCGACATGGGATGACGAGTTGTTATACAGAGTAGGTGACGCCATCGGCGCCGAGGCCGCAGGCCGAGGCGCACAATTCGCCTTCGGACCGGTGATAGATATCGCCCGCGATCCGAGATGGTCTCGCGTGGAAGAGACGATGGGCGAAGACCCTTATCTCTCAGGGGTGTGCGGCAGCGCCGTCATCCGAGGCATGCAACAACATCTGGCGGCGACAGTGAAACACTTTGCAGCATACGGCATCCCCGAAGGCGGCCATAACGGCGCTGCCGCACAGACGGGACCGAAGATGCTGGCATCCGACTACCTCTCAAACTTCGAGATGGCTGTGAAGGACGGTGCCAAGAGCATCATGACGTCGTATAACGCCATCGACGGAACACCTTGTACATCAAATAGTTATCTTCTTAAAGACATCCTTCGCGAGCAATGGGGATTCAAAGGCATAGTGTTCTCCGACCTCGGCAGCATCTGGGCGCTGCACAGCACACACAGGACAGCGGAGAGCCAACTGGAAGCGACAGCACAAGCCATCAACGCGGGCGTCGACATCGACTTGGGTGGTTCGAATTATGGGAAATATCTCAAAACAGCTGTAGAAAATGGCTTAGTGCCGATGAAAAACGTCGACGACGCTGTCCGCAGGATGTTAAGATTCAAATATGAGATAGGATTATTCGACAATCCGTATATCGAAATCCCCGATGACAAAAATGTCGAATCATTGATTTTGGAAGCATCAGTAAAATCAATCGTTCTCTTAAAAAACGATGGCATTCTTCCTCTATCGAAAAACTACAAAAAAATCGCTGTCATCGGACCTAATGCCGACAACGTCTACAACCAACTTGGCGACTACACAGCTCCGCAGCATCCCGACGACGTGGTGACGGTGTTCGAAGGCATCAGAAACCGTGCCAGCGCCGACACTAAGATCCTCTACGCCAAGGGCTGTTCGATCCGTGATGAACGTGACGCCGACTTTAAAGAGGCCGTGAAGACAGCCAAAGCTGCCGACGTGACAGTCCTCGTCGTGGGCGGCTCCTCAGCACGCGACTTCAAGACATCATACGAATCCACCGGAGCCGCCCTCGTCAGCGACCACATCAGCGACATGGACTGCGGCGAAGGCTACGACCGCGTGTCGATAGAGCTATCAGGCTTGCAGGAAGACCTCATCAAAGAGATAGCAAAACTTAACAAGCCATTGATAGTCATATATATAGAAGGACGGCCTACGTTGAAAAACACCGCTAACACATCGGCAAACGCCCTTCTCACCGCCTTCTACCCCGGAGCTCAAGGAGGCAACGCCATCGCCGACGTCATCTTCGGAAACTATAACCCGGCCGGGCGTTTGCCGATGTCGCAGCCTCGCAGCACAGGCCAGATACCGGTCTACTACTCACAACCAAAACCTCACGACTACCTCGAATGCGAGAGTTCTCCTCTCTTCTGCTTCGGCTACGGCCTCAGTTATACGAAATTTGAATATAAAAATCTGAATATCAACAAATTAGATAACACGATAGAAGTCTCCGTCGACGTGACAAACATCGGCGACTACGATGGCGACGAGGTGGTGCAGCTATATCTCCGCGACGAATACGCCACCGTCACCCCAGCCGAGAAGTTTCTCAAAGGATTTAAACGTGTCTTCATACAAAAAGCTGATACTCAACACGTTACATTCACCATCCCAACAGAAAATCTCGAGCCTGGAGAGTTCACAATAATGGTGGGAGGCTCGTCGGACGACATCCGTCAGCGAGAAAAAATCATAATTTAAGTTGTTTTTTAAGAAAATTTGTATCTTTGCATTATGGATATGCTCATTTTAGTTCCGAAAACGACCAACCGTCTGCATTATATCTTTGACTTGATTTTCAAAGACTTACTAGGTATTTCGTTTAAATTGACGACTGATAACGAGACATTTACGTCGTTTAACGGTCCGAAGTTCCACTACGGCGACAGTCAGTTTTGGAACGAGCCATTCCAGAAGGCGACAAGCTTACTTTTTGAACACGACATCACCGAAAAAGAGCTGAAAATCGTTGATTATAAAGATGTCAAGGCCTTCTTCCCTGTCTATAACGAGAAATCAGTGCTTCCGTTCGACATCTTCGCGGCTTCATTTTACCTCGTGACACGTTACGAGGAATACCTGCCTCACATCAACGACAAATACAACCGTTTTCAGGCCAAGGACTCTATCCTATTCAAAATGAATATGTTAGATAAGCCTTTAATCAACATCTGGGCCATCGAACTCGGTAACATCCTGAAGGCTATCTATCCCGATTTACAGCTGAAAAAGAAGTCGTTCACATTCATCCCGACCTACGACGTCGACGCGGCTTGGGCGTATAGACATAAAGGTATCTTCAGGACAACGGCGGCACTCGCCCGCGACATCTTCAACCTGGATTTCAAGGAAGCCAAGAGAAGATGGAGAGTCATCATCGGCAAAGAGATCGACCCGTTCGACACCTTCGACTACCAGCTGCAGTTGCAGAAAGAACTCAACCTGCATCCGCTCTATTTCATACTCTGCGGCGAGTACGACCTCAACGACAAGAACATCTCGTTGCGTAACACCAACTTCCAGAACCTGATAAAACGTCTGGGCGACTACGCCAAAGTAGGCATCCACCCTTCGTTTTCGTCATATCTCAACAAAGAAAAAGTCAAAAACGAGATCACCAAACTTTCAAAGGTGCTGAACCGCGAGATCACCATCAGTCGCCAGCATTTCCTGAGACTCCGATTGCCTCTGAGCTATCAGATCCTCATCGACCTCGACATCACCGACGACTACACCATGGGTTACGCCACCCTGCCTGGATTCCGCGCAGGCATCGCCGACACCTTCCGTTTCTTCGACCTCGAACACGACAACGTGACGAACCTCAATATCCACCCGTTTGCCTTGATGGACGGCACCATGCGCGACTACCTCGAGCTGAACACCGACGAGTCGTTTGAGACCGCCACCAAACTCATCCAAGAGGTGAAGAACGTTAACGGCACATTCATACTCCTGTGGCATAACGAGACGCTCAGCGACGAGAAACGCTGGACCGGATGGAAAGTGCTTTACAGAAAAATTCTCGACTACGCGCTCAACTCATGATACGCTATATCACTCATAATCAGATAGATATACAACGTTGGGATGAATGTATTGAGCAGAGTCCTGACGGCTTGGTGTATGCCTGGTCGTGGTATCTCGACGTGGTGCATCCAGGTTGGGAAGCGCTCGTAGAAGATGATTATGATGCTGTGATGCCGCTCACAGGTGGCAAAAAATTCGGCATCAACTACCTTTTTCAACCGTTTTTCACTCAAAAATTCGGCGTTTTCGGCAAAAAAGAGGTCACAAAAGAGAAAATCGAAGAGTTTTTAGAGGCGATTCCCGAGAAGTTCAAGTTTGCGGAGATTAGAACCTATGGTGATGGCGGTGAAAAACACAGAAATATCGAGCTGAATCTATCAGAAAAATATGATGTTTTAGCTGAAAATTACAACTCCAACACAAAACGAAATCTCGCGAAAGCGAAAAAAGAGAACCTGAAGGTGTTTGAGGATGCCGATCCTTCAGCAATTGTCAGTCTTTTCAGGGAAAACAGAGGCTCCGGTATCAACAAATGGGGCGATATAGAATATAAACGGCTGCTTGAGTTGGTCGAGACAGCGAAAAATCACGGAAAATGCATGGTCTTAGGAGTGCAAAACACTGACAATCAGTTAGTTGCAGGTGCATTTTTCATGATAAGCCATAAAAAGACAGTGTTTCTCTTCTCTGGCTCCGATGAGTCGAATAAAGAGCTGCACGGACTGACATTTTTACTCGATCACGTCATTGAAAAGTACAGCGGAACGGATAACATCCTCGATTTCGAAGGATCTGACAACGAGGGATTAGCAAGATTTTACAAGGGTTTTGGAGGAGAAGAAAAATTTTATCAAGAAGTTAAGTTCAACAAACTCAATAAAATTTCTAACTTTGCATTGAAAATTTTAAAACGACATAAAAACTAACAAACCATGGTTAAAGTCATAGAACTCGGTGCTTCGAACACCATTATCAACAACTACATCGCGGAGCTGAGAGACGTTAACGTGCAGGGCGACCGCATGCGTTTCCGCAGAAACCTTGAGCGCATCGGCGAGCTGGCAGCTTACGAAATCAGTAAGACCCTCGACTATAAGAAGGTATGTGTCAGGACACCTCTCGGCGAGAAAGATATGAATATCCTCGTTGACCAGCCTGTCCTCGCCACCATCATGCGCGCAGGACTGCCGTTGCATCAGGGCTTTTTGAACGTTTTCGACAAGGCCGACAACGCCTTCATCGCGGCGTACAGAAAATATGACAAAAACGAAGACTTCGAGATCCGCATCGAGTATTACTCTGCCGCCAACATCGACAATCGCGTGCTGATACTCGTCGACCCGATGCTCGCCACAGGATCGTCGCTGGTACAGTGCCTCGAAGGACTGCTCCATGAAGAGATGATGCCTAAGAAACTGCATCTCGTGGCAGTCATCGCAAGCGCCGAAGGTGTCGACTATGTGAAGAAGAAACTCAGAAAATTCGACGCCACACTATGGGTCGGCAACATCGACGACGAGCTCACTGCAAAGGCCTACATCGTTCCAGGATTGGGCGACGCAGGCGATTTGGCTTACGGAGAAAAAGAATAGACTATGGCAAATAAAGAGAATTTCGGTTCAAAATTCGGGATTATCGCTGCAGCGGCAGGCTCGGCGATCGGTCTCGGAAACATCTACCGTTTTCCATGTGAGGCGGGCGCCAACGGCGGCGGCGCATTCTTTATCGTATATCTCGCCATAGTGATCCTCATGGGCTTACCACTGATGCTGTCGGAGTTCGTAATCGGACGACGCTCGGGCAAGAACCCGGTGGGAGCATTCAAAGCACTGGCTCCAGAGTCAAAAGGATGGGGCGTAATCGGTTATTTAGGCGTGCTGGCTGCATTCCTCATCCTTGCATTCTATTCCACAGTGGCAGGGTGGACCATCGACGCGGTGGGTAAATCTATCATAAACTACTATCACGGTTTGGATAAGGATACCATACAGGGCGATTTCAACAACTTGATGAATGAGTCGTGGCAACCTATCCTCAGCGAAGGCATTTTCATCTTCCTCACCGCTTTTGTCATAGTGAAAGGTGTGACAAAAGGCATCGAGAAATACTCAAAAATCCTCATGCCTATCCTGCTTGGCATTTTGATTGTCCTATGCATCAAATCGCTGACTTTGCCAGGTGCCGGTAAAGGTATATCGTTCTTCTTGAAACCTGATTTCTCAAAGATAACGGGCAAAGTGCTCATCAGCGCACTCGGTCAGGCTTTCTTCTCGTTGAGTTTGGGCATGGGCTGTTTGATTACCTACGGCTCGTACATCGCAAAGAAAGACAACCTCACATCCACTGCATTTGCTGTGTGTATTAGCGACACCCTCATCGCGATTCTGGCGGGCATCGTCATCTTCCCGGCGGCATTCACATTCGGCATCAGACCTGAAGCAGGCAATGAGTTGGCGTTTGTCACCCTGCCGATGCTGTTCAACCAGATGGTCGGCGGCTATTTCTTCTGCCTGATATTCTTCCTGCTGTTGACAATAGCAGCCCTCACCTCCTCCATCTCATTGCTGGAAGTGCCGGTTTTATATCTCACCGAACAGCTGAAGACAAGTCGCAAAAAAGCCACTATTTACTCGGCAATCGGAGCGTTTGTGCTGTGTGTCATCTCAAGTGAAAGTCTGCATGCAGACACACCACTGAAGCTTTTCGGCTTAAATGTGTTTGAAGCCCTCGACACATTCTCATCGACATTCCTGCTGACTGTCGGTGGACTGTTGACTGTCATTTTCCTCGGCTGGAAGATGAAGAAAGCCGACTTCTACGACGAATACACCAACGGCGGCAAAGTCAATATAGGATTAAGAAAAATTATTTATTTCATCATTAAATTCATTGCACCGGTAGCAATCACAGTTATTTTGATAACACAGTTTATTAAATAATCTCCACTTCTCGTCATTTCGAGTGGAGCGTAGCGGAATCGAGAAATCTCTGACTCATGTATAGGAGATTTCTCCGCTCCCTGCGGTCGGTCGAAATGACGAAAAAACCAAAACTAAAATTATGACCGACAATTTTAAGAGATTTATGACCTTCTCGCGTGGCGAGCGCATAGCTATCATAACTATCGTTTCAATGATAGTTATAGCGTTGATTATCAAATATTTACTTATCAACAATCCTCCAAAAAAGGATTATTTCAAGCATGATTTGGATTCGATAATTGCAAGAAGAGAGGCTGTTTTGGATTCAGTAAGAAAAGCGGATTCCGTGGAGAAGGCCAAGGTAAAAACAATTGAAAAACCTACTAAAAAAGACAAACCTCATCATAATGAGATTCCTCGCTACGCTCGGAATGACAAGCCATCACACCATGTCCCTATTGTCGAAATGACGGTCGTAGATCTCAACACTGCCGACACCACGCAGTTGAAGCAACTGCCAGGAATCGGGTCAGCATTCGCAAAAAGAATTGTGGAATACCGCATAAAACTGGGTGGATACTGCGAGGCCGAGCAGTTGCTGGAGGTTTACCGCATGGACAGCTCACGCTACGATGAGATTAAAAATCATGTAGAGATTGGCCTTTCTTTCATCCCTAACCAATTGAAAATCAATAACGATGAGTTTAAAACGTTATTAAAACATCCTTATCTCGAATACGACGATGTAAAGAAAATCGTAAACTACCGTGAACAAAAAGGATTGATCACATCGTGGGAGCAACTGACAAATGTTGTTGGTGATGCAATCAATCCAAAATTACAGTATTATATTGATTATCAATAGCTAATGAACTTTTGCAATAATCACCATAATGTTGTTGACAAACATATTTACGGCTATCGCTAGCAATATCACGCCGAAGAATTTTCTTAGGATAAAGATTAGATTCTGTCCTAACAGCTTCTGAATCTTGTCGAGATGTCGAATCACCACATAATCGAGGGCGATATTCAGCAGCAATCCTATCAGGATGTTGATGATTCCGTAGTCGGCACGCAGCGACAGCAGACCTGTCAGCGCGCCCGGACCAGCGATGAGTGGAAATGCCACCGGCACTATACTCGCTCCACCACTGTTGTTCTCGTTTTTAATGATCTCGCGACCTAAAATCATCTCGACGGCTAGCACGAAGAGCACAAATGAGCCTGCTACTGCAAACGAGGCCGAGTCGATGCCGAAGAGCCTCAACAACCCGTCGCCGGCGAAGAAAAACGCCAAAAACAAGCCCAAAGCCACAAGGCAGGCTTGACCCGCCTTGATGACTTTGTTCTGTTCCCTCATGCTCACAAAAATAGGTATCGACCCAAAAATATCGATAATGGCGGCCATCACGAAGAAGGCGCCGAAGATCTCAATGAAATTGATATGTCCTAACATTCCTTGTTTAATTGATAATTACTAATAGTTAACAATTGTTGGTAATCATTATAAGTTTTTGCAAATATAATGATAATGTGGACCAAAGCGCTTGAATGCCGCCTCATCGAGCTCCTCCTGGTATTTCGGATGAGCGACGGAGATGATGAGCTTGGCGCGCTCCTGCAGCGAACGGCCGTAGAGGTTCACCGCACCGTATTCAGTGATAAACCAGTGGATATGATTACGCGTGGTGACAGCGCCAGAGCCCAGATCCAGAGCCGGCACAATCTTGTTGATGCCTTTTCTGGTGGTCGAGGGCATGGCGATGATGGCCTTTCCGCCCTTGGAGCGCGAGGCACCGTACACAAAGTCAATCTGACCGCCTACACCCGAGTAAATCTTGTCGCCGAGAGAGTCGGCACATACCTGTCCCGACAAATCGACTTGGATGGCCGAGTTGATTGACGTCATCTTAGGCTGCTGCGCTATGATAAACGGATCGTTGGTGTACTCCACGTCTTTCATGACCACCTCGTGGTTGCTGTCGATAAAGTCATATATTTTCTTCGAACCCATCACGAAGGTGGAGACGATCTTACCTTTGTCGAGTTTCTTGTTTTCACCTGTGATGACGCCTTTTTTCACTAACGGCAGTATACCGTCGGAGAACATCTCGGTGTGGATGCCAATGTTTTTGTGGTTATGGAGGCACGACAGGATGGCGTTCGGTATCGAACCGATGCCCATCTGGAGGCAGGCGCCGTCTTCGATGAGCTCGGCACAATAACGTCCGATGGTTTTCTCCACCTCGTTAGGCTCAGGCATGTCGACGGTGAGCAGAGGGGTGTCGTCTTCGACGAACACGTTGATTCTGCTGATATGTACCAAGGCATCGCCGAAGGTACGTGGCACGTGTTTGTTGACAACTGCGATAACGAACTCGGCACTCTCCATGGCTGCCAAAGTGGCGTCAACAGATGAACCCAACGACACGTAACCGAACTTATCAGGCGGACACACCTGGATCATAGCCACATTACATTTAATATATCGTTCACGATATAATTTTGAGGTTTCACCAAGAAATACTGGGATATAGTCGGCTAACCCTTTCTGCACACTCTCGCGAACATTGGCGCCCACGAAGAAGGCATTATGCTGGAAAATACCTTCAAATTCAGGGTTGACGTAAGGGGCAGCGCCCTCAGTGTGAAGATGATGGATGTACACATTTTTCAACTCACCGGCGCGGCCTCGGTCGCAGAGCGCCTTCACCAGACATTGCGGCACATTGGATACTGAGCTGATATGAACATGGTCGCCCGATTTTATTACTTTTACGGCCTCGGCCGCTGTAACTGCTTGATATTGCTTTCTCATGGCGACTATTTTATTACAATTCTTTCAACAAATTTCTGATTATCAGTGAAAACTGCAACAAAATAAACGCCTTCCGGCAATTCACCTATATTGATTTCAGTATCTGTTGTAGATAGCATCATTTGTCCGGTAATGCCATATATTTCAACACGTTGTACAGACGCGATTAATTGTGTCTCCACACGAATAAAATCATGTGCAGGATTCGGGTAAATCGCAATATTCAATAATTCATTTTCCGACAGACCTTGTGGCGGATTTGGAGGTGTCGGACCCTCGCCGTTGAAGTTATCGATGCAGAAATAAGCAGGCGTGAGCATGCCATATTGGTCACCTTTAGTCGAAGAAAGACTGAACGAGATGGTGTGAACGGCACCGAGAGGGCTGAGGTCAAACCATTCCCATGTGTCGACGACATAGTCTTCTTCGTTATTTGCAAAACGATAGTCAGCGAGATAGAAATCGAGTGTTCCTACCGTCTGACCAGTTGCGTTTTTACCTGTAGCGGTAAGTTTGAACCAGTCGGGATCGTTACCTGTTGTGCCGCCGAAAGGAGTACAGTAAGAGTCGCCATTGACTACGCTCTGATAAGCCCAGAGATTGTTTGTCACATAGCATCCTGTTACTGTATGTTCTTGACCGTCAGAGGCATAGACGTCGGTCTGAGCACCGAAAGTGTAGGCCACGCCATATTGTGATGAACCGTCGTAACCTTCAGCTGTAACCGCGGTGTACTGAGCATTCAAGCCAGTCTGAGTTAAATCGGTATGGTTAGAGGCAGTGAATCCGCCCCAGAAATACGATGAATAATAGTTGGTAAACATCCAGCCGCCGCTGAAGATTTCATTTTCACCTTCTTCGCCGACCCAGTAGCCTCCTGAACCCAAAACGACATCGTCGAAAGTGGCGGTTCCGATTGTCACTGAGACTTCGTTACCCGATACGCTGACATTCATGTCAACATGTTTTCCGTTGCTGGTGGCACGGATGACTAAAGTCTTGTTGGTAAATGCGTTAGATGTCGTCCTGCTGACTGTAAGCACATCTTCCTCATCGATTGTTGCTGTAATTTCCGACGGACAGCTTTGCACGCTGATTTCTATGAAGTCGTTGTTATTGTCAGGGTCATCGAAGGTGTTGCTGAGGTCGAAAGCCAACGTCTGTGGGTATTCTGTGAAGCTGATTGGAGCCAGCTGGTTCGCCACTACAGGCGGCAGGTCTTCAGCAACGCACTCCACCGAAAACGAGGTCTGCACCGACTGTCCGGCACTCTCCGCATTGAGCGTGATAGTCGCCGTTCCTCCTGTTGCCACAAGACGTGTCACGGTTAAAGTTCTGTTGTTCAAAACAGCCGAAACGAGCGTTGAGTTGCTGTTCGAAGCCACTGTGATGACTATATTTTCATTCGGATCGTCAGGGTCGTTGAAAGTGTTGTTTAAGTTCACGGTCTGGCTTGCCGGATAAGTCTCGAAAGTGATGTTACTAACAGGATTTGCTACGACTGGAGGCAGGTTGGTGCCGCTTGCAAACTCGTCGGCGCCAGCGCAAGGTGTTGTCATTGAACGGCTCTGGTCGTCGATGTCGGTAGTGACATATGAAAGAGGATTTGCAACTGTCAAATTTGTTGCATCAGTAATGTGTAAATCGTTGGTACCTACAAAGTTAGGTGTACACATTGTTGAATGTGCATCGAAACCTGATGCCGCTGTCCAGTCGGCCAGCGTGGCGCAGTCGGTGCTGGTGAAACGACCGAGTTTTGTACCTGAATACTGAATCCTGTTATAGTCGCAAACACGGCTGTCAACATCGTTGTTAAAACGGAAGACATAACCGTTGGTCTCATTTACAAGCAAATTGTTGTAAAAGTTGAAGTTTGTACCGTTTTTCTGTACAAAAATATTGATGTTTTCGCCTGTTCCTGTGCATTTCAGCGTGTTGTGCGCGAAATCTATATATGCGCAGTCGTTGTAGTCGATGGCGAAAGCATAACTGCTCGAATTGGCCTGAAGGTTGACGATATTGTTTCTGATGATTACATGATTATCAGCAGTTCCAACCAGCGGACGGATTCTAAACACTGTAGTATAAGCCGTTGTGCGAGTCACGTTCATCACGTTTTTCTCGATGATGGCACCGTTGTAGCATTGAAAAATGTCGATAGCGTTGTAGTCGGTCTTGAAGTCGTTGGCATTGACGATGGTGTTGCCACTAAGCACGATATTATGGTAAAATGTGAGATAAATCGACTTAAACTGTTGGTTTTCAAAGGTGCAGTCTTCTATGAGCACACCTTCGTTGAACAACGTCATGTTCTTTCCTTGCAGATAAAGAGCGATACATCCGTTTATGAACTGGCATCCGACAAACTGTGTGTCGTGGTCAACGATGCCATCGCCGTTGTTCATGTGAACGAGGTTTTTGTCGTTATCGCTTGAATTTGAAGCTACTTCCACGCCCACGAAACGCACATTTTCGAAACGATCATAGTCGCATTGGCCGTCGAATACCAACAAACGCGCTTTGGCTGTCGATGTCGTCGTCACCGTCATATTCTCGAATGTTACGTAGTCGGCACCATTGAGTTTGAGAGTGCTGTTGTCGGTGTAACCGGCGTTGCTGGTTATTACAACTTGCTGATTATCAGCGCCCATGCCTCTGAAGATAACGCGATTGGTAGCCGATGCTCCACCGACTTGGTTGATTGTTACGTATTCCTCATACGTTCCTGGGGCGATTTCAAAAATCACCTGTCCAGAAACGCCAGCTTGCAAAGCCGTTGCTGCAGCACTCAACGAGGTGTAGTCTGGGTTTGAGGAAGAATTACTGCTAATGCTGTAAGTACCTGATAATTGGGCATTTACAATTGTCGCAAATAGAAGCGACAGTGTTAAGAAGAAACACTTTTTCATGATAATTTAATTTTAATCCCGAAATAAATTTAACTATGTTGCCTGGCAAGGTCTTCTGACTCGCCCGAGCCTGTCGCCTTCCCATCTTTCGACAGTGGCTTGATTGACAGGCCGTTATGCGGGCTTACAGCAGCGGGTACTGTTGCCGATTTGCACGGCATTCCCTTTTCCAATGCGGCTGCAAAGGTACAAAAAAATTATCAATATGCGTGCATTCCGCCAAGAAGATTTACACCGAAGTAGGTCATGAGTACGCTTAAGAAGGCTAAGATATTGAAAATGTGGAAATTAAGAGGTTTCTGCAAGCCTGGGGCCATGTATTTGAACAGCGCCGTGGCATAAATCATCAGCGTTATAAGTGACCATGTCTCTTTCGGGTCCCAGGCCCAATAGTTACCCCATGAGATGTTTGCCCACACCGAGCCAATTATAATGCCGAAGGCGAGGCACATCACAGCAGGGAAAAGCAAGCCACGCGACACCTCAGCCATACGCTCGATTTCAAGCTGCGCATTTTTGTTGCATATCCTGACAATCACTGCCGCCAAGCCGTTGATTAACATGAAGGCGAGCAAGGCGTATGCTACCATAATGATTGCTACATGCAGTCCGAGCAACGGCGACGAGAGCACCGGCATCAAAGGGGTGATCTTCGGGTTTGCCGAGCTCATAACCGAGACAAGCATCATCAAGCCGCTGACGATCAAGCCGGTAGCGACGGTGTTGATTCTGCTGTTTTGTTTCAAGGCCATAATACCCGCGATGAGCAACGACACCCATGCCATGAAATGCTGGGTCTCGACGCTTCTCGCCAACGGAATATGACCGGCCACAATCCAACGTAAGATTATCAAAAATGTCAAGAAGGCAAAGATAATCCAATTTATTGATAATGAGATATTTGCAATAGATTTTGGAGCTTGTTTTCCGATAGCTGTGAACACACAGTAAAACACAAAGAATACTATTCCGAAAAACAGCGATAAATAAGCCACGTAATTGTATTTCGACCAACCGTTGTATATTTTCTCCGTTTTGAAGCGGAAATCCGATGGTAATGAGGTGGTACCATCAGCGGCGACAGCGTTTTTCTTCTGGTAAACTTTGATTTTTTGAAGTGTCACTGCAAATGTCACATAGTCTTGCTTAACAACGAGTTCGTTGAGGTAACTCATTGATTTTCTGATAAACACCCACTCTTCTTCGCTCAGGTTTTCCGGAAGGTTGTCGTTAGGACTGAACCATTTCACGGTGCCGTCAGGCATCTGGCAAGGGAAGATTTTCGTCATCGCACCCGTCTGGAACGACTCGACTAAATGTTTTATCTCGTCGCGCTTACTAACTTGACGCTCAGTGCCTTTCCAATATGTCGGGTAGAACATCCAGCCGGCAAGGACCTGCTCAGAGGTGTAGCCTTGGTAAGTAGGTTTACCGTACAGCTTGCAGGCAAAATCTTTCGCAAAGGTCTGCATCGGGGCGATTCTGCCGCTGTTGTATATGTAAATATCGCCCAACTCCGCGGCCACCTCTTTGGGTAAAGTCTTGAGCTCACCAGCGTTGGCAACAGAACCTATCATCATTATCAATAAGATAAAAACACCTCGTATTGATTTAGAGGCAGATTTTTTCGTTAATTTTTTAACAAAAATAACGAGCATTGAGATTATCAGTAAAATATATCCTATATAGGTGACAAGTATGCCCCAAGGATCGTGTTGGACTGTGAGGGTACAGCCTTTCAAGTCTTCGTCGAAATCTTCGTTGAAGAAACGGAAGCTGTTGTATTTCATGATGTTATTCATCGAGATTTTATCTTCTTTGAGGATGTTGTCGTTATCGGAAATCTCTACATACGATACGTAATCGGCGTGCGACATGGTGCCTGGATAATAGACGACATCAAATTTTTTCAGTTTTACATAAAATGGCATTTGGACTTGGTTTTCACCAACTAAAAAGGTATTAACAGACTCATTTTCAGTCAGATGCATATTCCCGTTTTGGCTTGTGGTAAAAGTAAGGAAGCCTCCGAGAAGTATCAGCAAGACTGAAACGTGAACCCCGAGAACAGCTGGACTTTTCCAGATTTTTGCTTTAAATATATTAATAAGAAACATCGCTGCGGACACAAAAAGCAGTGCCACGAACCACCATTTGTCGTAAAATGGCGTCTTAACTAATGTACTGATTATCAATGTGATAATTGTGATAATCCAGATTGCGAGGGATATTTTGTTGTTTTTCATTTTCAAATTTTAATGTAGAGACGCGCCATGGCACGTCTCTACAATCGTCATTATTATTAACTAAATTCAAATCGCTTCAATAAATTTTACGACAGCATCTCTGTCGGCTTTCGACAGTTCGCGGAATTTCTCCACTGTGCGGCGTGCGTCACTCTGTGGGTTTCCGTGCCACATGATGGCCTCGATGACTGTTTGAGCGCGGCAGTCGTGCATACGATCGCTTGAACCTGTGCAAATTGCCGAAAGTCCACGGCCCCATAGAGGGGTTGTGCGGCACCATCCAGTGCGTATATCGTTCTCCATGTGGAGCTTATGCTGGATGTAGTCGCTATAAGGCCAAATCTTCTGGTGAGGATAACGAGGCAATCTCGAGTCAGCGGTGGTGAAGAATCCTGCAGGGTCGGTGAACACATCGTCGCCGGTCTCCCATGAAGGACGGTGGCAGTAGGCGCAACCCATCTCGGTGAACAACTCACGACCACGCTGCACCTCAGGATCGTCGAGGTTACGGGCTGCCGGAACAGCCAAACCACGGTGCCACACCATGAAGTTGACGTAGTCTTCGTCTTTCATCTCAGGAACCTTCATCGAATCAGGAATCTGGTCGTTCATCATGAGGTAATTATAGATATCGTTTTCCACATTTCCGGTGAGGTTGTACTGCGGGAAATAGTTGTAAAACTCAGCCTGAACGTCAGGGTCCTGCGAGGCTTTGAGAGCATAGGCGCCTGTCATGTAATGACCCATCT
>CAMZAM010000005.1 GCA_947304185.1 uncultured Bacteroidales bacterium | reverse complement strand
CCCACACGCTGTTGAACTTCAGTCCGTTGCTCATGCCGTATTCCTTGATGAACACCGCCGTGGCGCCCGAGCCTGTGATGAAGTCGACGCCTTTCGGGTCGAGGTTCGGGATAGGGGTGTCGAAGCATCCGGCGTAGTTCACGTTGAGAAAGCCTGTGCAGTTAGGACCTATCAGGCTGCCGCCGACGCTGTTGATGGTGTCGACGATATGTTTCTCAATCTCGGCACCCTCGTGACTCTCCTCCGAGAATCCAGCGCTGATGATGATAAAGCCTTTGCAGCCTTTCTCTTTTGCCAACACGTCCACGGTCTGGGCGCAGAACTTCGCGGCGATGCAGAGGATGGCGCATTCCACCTGTGGGAGTTCACTGACGCTGGAGTAGCATTGAACGCCTTGTACCATAGTCTCTTTCGGGTTTACCGCGTAGACAGGGCCTCTAAAAGGACTCTCAAGAAGGTTTTTCAATGCTTTTCCACCAGGTTTGTGAATGTCACTCGACGCACCGCACACTACGATGCTTTTTGGATTTAATAACTCTTTTGCAATCATGATGATATATTTTAATCTTTAATTTTATCCATAATTTAAGGTACAGACGATGTGCACATCGTCTCTACGGAACGATAAACCGTATTGCCTGCTGATTGTTCTCAACGACGATCTTTTCCCCTTCGAGAATCTCGCCGTCGATCGACACACAGAATCCTTTTGTTGCCTCGACAACCACCTGTTTCGCTCTGCGATATACGATGATATCCTTAAATTTCGGGTCGTCGAGGTGCTTTCCGACGGTATACGATTTCTTCAATTTCATGAATTTGAATCTCGATATCGGCTTGATGAGACAAACCTCCAGCAGTCCGTCCTCGTTTGATGAGCGTGGGGCACATTTGTAGCTGCCGCCGACATATTTACCGTTTGCTATGGTGCAGAGACAAATCTTGCCGTCGTTGAGTTTCTCGCCATCGGCATAGACTGTGCATTTGGTCCGCATTCCTGTCAGGAAAGCCCAAAACACTGCGATAGGGTAGCACATCTTGCCCCCGATGATAGGGTAGCGGCGCACAATGTTCATGGTCTTCGCCACCTTCGAATCAAGGCCGAAATGTGTGGCGTTGAGCGCGAAACGGTCGTTGGTCTGCATGATGTCGACATGTTTTTCAGTGCCGTGCATTACCCTCTCAACATTTCTAAACGTCTGTAAATCAGCGAAATACTTGATGTAGTCGTTGCCGCTTCCGTAGGCTAACACCGTCATGCTGGCGTTAGGACATCCGAAGATGCCGCTCGCCACCTTGTTGATGGTGCCGTCGCCGCCGCAGGCGTAAAATCGCACTTCCTCGTCGGGATGAGCCTCGAGGTACGATTTTATCTGACTGATGTTATCTTTAGCTGAATTTGGCGTAAATATTTCATAGTCAATGACTTCGCTCTCGTTAGCAATAGCCTTCATCACCTCATCAAGGCATGAATGGTCGCCGGCAACAGTATTAACAATGAAAATATGCTTCATGCTCGTTCCCAAATTTTTGCAAAAATAGGGAATTTAAATAAGAATACCAAATTAATTTTTAATATAAGCGTAGGTGACGACTTTGCCATCGCGTTTTATCGCGAAATGCCACTCGTCGTCGACTTTTTTGCGATAGATGCGCAGCACGTTGCCTTCCAAACTCTCAGCTTCGTAATGAATCTCTAACTCATTGAGTGTCATGGCTTCTAATTCCTTGACGGAAAATGAGTCGAGAATCATCATGCAGTATTTGGTGTTGTTGGTGTGCTTTGAGATGTCGATGTCACAAGCTCTTATGACCTTTTCGTAAACGAAATCGTCTTCAGTGAAGTCGTCTTTGAACCTCTTGAAGGTAGGCTCGCATGCTTTCTCTGTAATGAATTGAATATCAGGGTAATGCACACTGTCGGTCTTTCTTAAACGGCGTGTCTCCTTATCCAAAATCACCCATTCTGCCACACTGTTGACAGCCGGCTCCATGTCGGGTTTTAGAATCTGATAAGAACGGAAGCATCGCAAAGTCTCAGGTCCCGATGGCCAGGTCTTCAATATAACATCGTCGTGGTCTTTTACCACACTCTTGAACTCGAATTTTATGCGGCGGACGACCCAGAAGGCGTTGTCGCGTTCTCCTAATGTGGGCTGGTCGATGCCGAGTTGCATGGCGTTGGCGTCAGCGAGCTCCTCAAACAAGGTCTGCATCATAAAAGGACTCAGCCTGTTCACGCTGTCGCAGTAGCTCGACCAAACCTTGAATTCTCTTGAAAACTGGTTGTGATCCATTGTTATTTTCTCCTTTGTCTTATTGCCTCGAATGTAACAATTGCTGTCGTCACGCTTACATTCAGCGAGTCAGCGATGCCGTTCATCGGGATGATGATGTTCTGATCGGCAGCGTCAACCCATTGCTGAGAGATGCCTGTCGCTTCCGTTCCCATCACTATGGCGGAGGCTTTCTTGAAGTCTGCGTCGAGGTAGTCGATTGAAGCTTTCAAATATGTGCAATATATCGTTATCTTATTGTCTTTCAACCACTTAATGCATTCTTCCGACGAGCATGCAAACAACGGAACTGAGAATATGCATCCCACGCTGGCTCTGATGGCGTTCGGATTGTACAAATCTGTCCTCTGGTCGGCGATGATGACGGCGTCAACGCCTGCCGCATCGGCGGTGCGCATCACAGCACCGAGGTTTCCGGGTTTCTCCACGGTCTCGAGCACGATGATGAGCGGGTTCTTTTTCTTTGGTTTAAACTGTTGTAAATCAGCGTATTTCGGAATAGCTACGGCAAGAAGTCCGTCGCTGCCCTCACGGTAGGCTATCTTCTCGAACACCTCCAACGAGACTTCCTCAATCGAGCGCGCCGTTACTCCGGTTCCTTCTCGAGCAATCTCAGGGCATAAAAACAACGTGTCCACTTCGAATCCGCACTCTACGGCGCGCTCAATCTCGCGCCTTCCCTCGATGAGGATGCGGTTCTGCTCACGGCGCTCCGAAGCTTTCTCTAACTTGATGATATTCTTAATCTTAGGATTGGTCTTGCTCGTTATCATGCCTTAGCCTCCTTCTTTTTTAACTGTGAGAAAATCAAACCGACGACAACCATCACAATACCTAAAATCTTGTTTGTCGACAACATCTCTATTCCTAAAATGAAACTGAAAATACCGGTAAACACAGGGATTAAATTACTGTAAACGTTGGCTTTCGATGCACCAAGTCTGCTGAATGCGAACGCCCACAAAGAGTAGGCTACTGCACTGCAGAGCACGCCGAGGCAAACCAACGGAACGATATATTCGCCGATATTGCCAAAGTTCGACGGCTCAAACTGCTCCATAATTATCGTCAGCGGGATGAAATAAATCATGCCGACGATGTTCTGCATCCAAGTGATAGTCAATGGTTTATATAACTTGGTCAGTTTTGCCAACGAGATAGAATATCCTACCGCCACAATAACTGCGCAGAACAAGAAAATCACGCCTTTGGTCGATGCCACAAACTCAAGGTTTTTGTTCATCAACATCACCATTACGCCGAGAAACGACACTATCAAGCCTACGATATTCATCGCAGATAGCCTTTCTTTAAGAAAAACCGACGCTGCGATAGGCGTCACCAGCGGAATCATCGCGATGATGGCCGACCCGATGATGGGAGAGGTGTTTTTCAGACCGTAACCCTCGAAAATGAAGTACAAAAACGGCTCAAACATCGCAGCCAATGCAAACAAACCAAGGTGTTTACGCTCGATTCTCTCATTCAACTTGAAAACAAAGAGTATCGCAGTGAAGAAAACTGTTGCTATAACCAGACGCAGAAAAATCGTTGCGGTCGGGTTCAGGTTACGATAAACCTGTGTCGACCAGATGAACGATAATCCCCAGATAATCATGGCGATAACGCCCGCAATATGAACTAAATAATTCCTGTTTTTCATACCGCAAAAATAATCAAAATAATTGGTTTTTTGTAAAATTTTTTCGTAATTTTGTCGTTTGTTAAAATGATATGAAAAAATTTTTCAGATACCTTCTCTTTTTAATCATCGCCTTCGTCGGTTTTCTCGTTGCGATGAACATTTTTGTGCCGGTTTATGTCTTCGACGAGCCGGTTCCTTTTCATGGTGAATATCTTTTAAATCCTTATCAAGATATCGACTCAACCTATTGGAAATGCTGCAACTTCCATGGACATACACGTCAGTACGGAGGTGTGACGAACGGACGCGCCAACGGCAATATCGTCTACGATAGCATGTACCGTATGTTCGGCTATGACCATGTTGGAATATCCGATTATAATAAGGTGAATACCTACGAAGACGGCCGCGATCCAGGTTTCATTCCGGGTTATGAGCACGGCTACAATGTCTGGAAGACTCATCAGGTGTGCCTCGGAACAAAAAAAGTGCGTCGAATTGATTATTTCTTCTATCAGACGTTGAGTCACAAACAGCACATGCTCAATAAGTTAGGCGAACAAAATAGGGTGGTGGCAGTGGCCCATCCGAGCTTCGTTGACGGCAGCTACAACGTGCGCGACATGAAATATCTCAGCAACTACAAGATTCTTGAGGTGCTTAACGGATTCGTCAACTCACCCGAACATTGGGATATGGCGCTCTCCAACGGTCATCTGGTGTATCTCATCGCCGACGATGACACTCATGATGTGCTGAAAGTCAACGACATAGCATTGAAGATCACCTATCTCAACGCCAAAGACAACGATGCTAACCAGCTCTACGACGCACTTCTCTCAGGTAAGGCTGTGGGAGTCGATTTCGATCTTGATAGGTCTGAAGAGATGAATCATAAGGTTGAACGATTCAAACGCGATATACCTTATTTAAATAGTGCAAATCTAAATGGCACTGATTTTACTGTAAATGTCACAAAACCAATAAGAAAGACACAGTTTATAGGTCAAAATGGTATGGTTTTGAAGGAAGAAAGCCATTCCAAAGGCGATACCGTCTATTGTGCGTCATACACAATCCGACCCACTGACCAATACGTCCGCACTGTCATGACTTTCTTTGACGGCACCACCATGTGGCTGAACCCCGTAACACGTCATGAAAGCCCGATTATTGACAAACAACGCCTCGATCATGTCTCATATTGGTGGACTGCCGCACTATGGCTCATCTACATCGGTATTATCATTCTGATAATCAAGCTAATACGCCGTTAATCTAAAAAATGCTTTAAAAATTTCATATTTTTCATATTTTGTATTAAATAATTGTGTATTTTTGCGGGCTCAAAAATAATAACACATAATATCGTTAAATATGACTATTAAACTAATGAAATTCAAAGCTTTAGCATTTTGCGCTATTCTCTTGACGGGAATAATTTTTCCTGCAACTTTAACAGCCCAGCGTAACGACATGTTCTTTAAGAATGATAATGAGGATATTTACGACAATCGCGCCACTGAAGGTTTTACACTCGGCAATGATCCTTTTGGTGAGAAACCGGTTCCTGTTGGCAGCGGATTGCTTATTTTGACTGTCGCCGGCGCAGGTTACGCTGTCGCCCGCCGCAAACGTTCGTTGCGTAAAGGCACCACACTGTTGTTGGCATTTGCCCTTATTTTAGGCATGACACAGTGCAAAAAACGTGTTGAGACTGTTGTTTCCGACCCGAACAATATGATTCATATTGCTTTGAATGTGGGTAATAACAGCCGCCACGAAATCATCCCGAACGAAGACGGTTACGTTCCGGTGAGATATCTCGTCAATGATGTTGTCTATGTCGGTAACGGCACAAGCTACATTGGCACTTTGACATGTACCGTGGCAAGCGACGCAGATGGTAACAACGCATCTTTCGAAGGCGACATTATTGCCCCTAACATTGATGATGTCCTGCATTTCTACTTTGTAGGAGGTCTCACTCCGAGCACAACGCTGACAGCAGGCACTACTACTGGTTTTACTGTCGATATCAGTAACCAAAGCAGCAAGCTTCCTGTGCTCTCATACACCAATGCGACTTACACCGGCAGCAACAGCATCTCATGCAACCTTCACAACAAATGCGCTTTGGTGGAGTTTAAATTAGCCACTGGCACTAATAATACCGTTAAAGTCAGCAATATGCCGTGCGAAGCTAAGATTGACTTTGCCAATCCTGGAATCACCCCGACAGAGAAACTTGACGCTATAAGCCTTTATAAGTCTAACACTACCGGCAATACCAAGAGATGGGCTGTTCTTCAACTCAGCAATGTGGAAAGAAAATCTCTGGGAATGGTGTTTAGGGAAAATAGCAGCGATCCAGACAATCCTCAGGCTTTGTATAACTATTACGATGGAGTTGACGTTCCTGTTTTGACAGAAACCAACAATTATCTTTATGGCGACAATGCTATTGACATAAATAATAATGCCGCTACCATTAATAATAAGGTGTTTGTGGTAAGTGCCAATGGCAATGCCGTGCGTTTCGCAACAGGCAATCTTGTTTGCACAAAAACTGGGACTACATGGGGTGATGGTTACGAATGGAGTTTTATGAGCCCACAGTATAATCTGATTGAAACGACTGCAACAGAAGTCGGAGATGATTGCATTCTCGTAGATGTTATTGATCATTTTGGTTGGGGATGTACTGGAACGCAAGACTTGGTTTATGGCGGAAATCAAAACTACTATCAACCATATCATACTAGCAGAACAATAGAAACCTGCACTGAATATGGCCCGTCAAATCCTCATAATCTGTCTATACAAAATATGTCAGATTGGGGTACTGTTGTGCCTAATCCGGAAGGTTACAACTGGCGTTTACTTACCTATGATGAATGTGACTACCTTTTGAATGGACGCGACAATGCCTATGGAAAATGTGGCACAGTACAAATTCAATCATCGCTATGGAATGGCGCGATTTTTCTTCCAGAAGAATGGAGCGGCACGGACATAAATTGTTATAAATCAGAATGGAAGAATAATAATTGGACCGCTGCGGGATTGCAGGAAAGGCTGGATCAGGGAGCTATATATTTGCCAGCTAGCGGATATCGCTATTGGTATAGCAACAAGATGCAAGTTCGTTCAGTAAAGAGTAACGGATACTATTGGTTATCTACGAATGGTAGCGATGATAATGGGTATTATGCTAGTAGATTGAATCTAACTGGTAGCTCAGGTTTTAAGGTAGATAAGCTATTTCCTAAGTATTATGGCTGTGCAGTCCGTCTGGTTTATTAATCATTTACAAAACCATAATAAAAAGGCGCCGATTCGGCGCCTTTTTTGTTGTCTATAAACTAAAGTGCGGAATCGGTTCTAACTTGAACAGGTTCTTCGCATGCTTGTCGTCGATCTTAGCTTTAATTGCCGGGTCTTCGCAAACACCCGTTCTAATATATTTATCCAATGTGGTGTAGGTGAAGCCGAGGTTATCCTCGTCGCTCTTGCCGCATAAGCCATCCGACGGAGTCTTCTCAACCAGTTCTATTGGCAATCCAAGCTCTTTTCCGATGGCTTTCACTTCCTGTACTGTGAGGCCTCCGAGAGGGGAGAAGTCGCCCGCCGCGTCTCCGTAGCGAGTGCTGTAGCCTACCCAGTCTTCGGAGAGGTTGCAGGTGTTGGCCACACGGCCGTTCATCGACTGCGAGACGGCGTATAATGTCGTCATCCTAAGACGCGGCGGCATATTGATAACTGTCTGATTAGCAACGTCTTTGCCTAATGTACCGAGCTGTTCCTTCACCTCTGCCATCAAGGCGTTATATGTCTCGCCAATGTTCACGCAGCAATACTTTATTCCCAGATGGTTGATGAGCTTCATGCTGTCGGAGATGTCTTTCTGCACTCCGTTTGGCATAGTCACGCCTATCACGCGGTCCTTGCCAAGCGCCTCGACACACAATCCGGCCACTATCGAGCTGTCCTTGCCACCCGAGATGCCGATAACAGCATTACAACCCTTGCCATTGGCTTCAAACCAATCTCTAATCCATTGAACTACACGGTCTTTAACCTCTTTTGCATTGAAAATGTATTCCATAATTTCGTATTTTGTCGTCATTTCGACCGACCGTAGGGAGCGAAGGAATCTCCTTCAATCATTGGAGATTTCTCCATTCCCATCTCACTTTGTTCGATGTTCAGTCGAAATGACGGGTATGTTAATTATAATTTCTTTCCCCAAAAATCTTACTTCCCACTCTTACCATCGTCGAGCCTTCTTCGATGGCGATAGGATAATCGTGCGACATTCCCATTGAGATCTCCTTAAACCATTTATTATCAGCGAAATACCTCATCTTTAAGGTGTTGAAAATATCTTTCAGATGCTTAAACTCCTTGCGAACCTGAACCATGTCGTCGGTGTTCGTCGCCATACCCATCACACCGCAGATACGCACGTTTTTCATTGCTTTGAAAATGTCGGAATTCAAAATCTCCTCGGCTTCTTCCATACTCAGACCGAACTTCGTCTCCTCTTCGGCGATGTGAAACTGCAGAAGGCAGTCGACAACCCTATCGTGCTTTGCCGCTTCTTTATTCACGGCCTGCAACAGATTAAATGTGTCGATGGAATGAATCATCCGCGCAAACTGAATGATGTATTTTATCTTATTTGTCTGCAGATGACCGATGAAATGCCAGTCGATGTCTTTCGGCAAAACCTCATGTTTATCGCGCATCTCCAGCGCATGATTCTCGCCGAAGACACGCTGTCCGGCGTCGTATGCCTCCTGAATGTCTTCCACCGGCTTGGTTTTCGACACCGCCACAAGCAAAACTCCCGAAGGAATAGTCTTCCTTATCGTTTCCAAATTTTCTTTTACCATATCGAAATACTTTATTTCTGCAAAATTATAAAAATTCTTTAAACTCTAAACTCTAAACTTTAAACTATTTTTGTATTTTTGCAAAAAATTGAAGACAATGAGAAAGTACGTCATCTACCTCGTTAAGATATTGGTTTTCCTGCTGGTGCTGTTTGCCACTATGCGCATCGTGTTCATAGTGAACTATTGGCATCTGGTGAATGTCGACATGGTTCCGTTTATCGAGATCCTCAAAGGCTTCTTCAAGGCCCTGCCTCTCGATATCGCCACAGCCTGCTTCATAATGCCGATACCTGCCATAGTGATGTTTGTCTGCCTTTGCGTCAATAAAAACATCAACTACCGCTGGATGCGCTGGTATTTCTACATCATCATCGCAGCCTACGTCCTCACTGTGATGGGCGAGATAGGAATCTATGGTGAATGGGGTACCAAGCTGAGCGCTAAAGCTCTGGCTTACTTAGAACACCCTTCGGAGGTGGTGAATACAGCGTCGACACAGCAAACGGTGCTGCTGGTCTCATTATGGTCATGCTTCACATTGCTGTTCTGCTGGTGGTATGTCCGCTGGATCGAGCCTACACAGACCGAACGCAGCAGTGAACACAGAGACGAATGGTTTATGTATCCTTCCGTCTTTATCCTCAGTTTCGGACTGATGTTTCTCGGCATGCGCGGCGGCTTCAGCGAAATCCCGATATCCACAAGCTCAGGTTATTTCAGTAACTATAAAATCGTCAACATCATGACGGTGAATCCAGCCTATAACCTCGCTGAAAACCTCACAAACGCTGCTAAAGTCAAAGACAATGCGCATTTTACTTACATGGATTTCGACACGGCGAAGGCTATCACCGAGGAAACCCATAAGGTTGAATGCGACTCGACGGTCATGATACTCAAGAACGACCGTCCTAACATCGTCATCATACTCCTCGAGAGCTGGTCGGCCGACCTCATAGAGTCGCTCGGTGGCGACCCGAGCATCACGCCTAACTTCCATGCCATGGAGAAGGATGGGTTGCTGTTTACCAACTTCTACGCCTCGGCAAACCGCTCGCAACAGGCCATAGCATCGATATTTGGCGGACTGCCTGGCCTCCCGGTGACCACCATCACCAACCATCAGGAGAAATATTACGCTATTCCGTCAATCATCCCACCGCTTGACTCTCTCGGTTATTACTCGAGTTTCTATTTCGGCGGCGAGCTTAACTACGGCAATATTCTCTCATATCTCAGATATAACGAATTCGACCGCATCATAGAAGGCAAGGACGTGAAGAATCAGCGTTTCCACAAAGGGAAGCTGGGCATCCAGGACGCCGACATGCTTCCATGGGCCAGCACCGACATCAACAGCCAGCCGGAGCCATTCTTCACTACCATCTTCACGCTGAGCACGCACTCACCATACGATTATCCTAAGATTTTCGAGGAACTCGAATGGCCTCAGCTCGAAAAGGTGTTCGTCAACTCTGCAAAGTATACCGATATCGCGCTGAAACTCTTCATGGACAGGGCAAAACAACAGCCATGGTACGACAACACGCTGTTCCTCTTCATGGCCGACCATAGCCATCCGTCGTATAAGAACTATCCGCTCGAATCGTTTGAATATCATAAGATTCCGCTTCTTATCTATGGCAAGCCTCTCAACGACTCGCTGCGCGGCACCACCTACGACAAGATATGCGGAAACACCGATATTCCTGCGACTTTGTTGGCTCAACTAGGTGTGAAACACAACGAGTTCTTCTGGAGCAAAGACGTGTTTAACACCTGCTACCGCCCGTTCGCTTTCTTCGAGCTGTATAGCGGCGTGGGCTGGAAGACCGACGAAGGTGAATGCGTCATCTATAACGACAATATTCTGAAAAACACCTTCCCGGAAGATAAAGCCGACAGCTTGGTGCGACAGGGGAAGGCGTATATGCAATATCATTTCGATTTATTTAACCAGTATTAAAAAATAATTTGTATCTTTGCAAGATTAATAACTAAGTTTTCGATATGTTTGAAGGATTAACCGAGAAGCTGGAACGTTCTTTTAAGATTCTTAAAGGACAGGGATATATCACCGAAATCAATGTGGCTGAGACAGTTAAGGAGGTGCGTAAGGCCCTTCTCGACGCCGATGTGAGCTATAAAATTGCTAAGGATGTCACCAACGACATCAAAGAAAAAGCCATCGGTCAGAAGATTTTGACCTCTGTGTCGCCAAGCCAGTTGATGGTGAAGATTGTGCACGACGAACTCGCTGAACTCATGGGTGGCGAGCATTCCGAGATTAATCTCAAAGGCAATCCAGCCATCGTCCTCATTGCTGGTCTGCAAGGTTCAGGTAAGACCACTTTCTCAGCAAAACTTGCTAATTTCCTGAAGAATAAGAAAGGTAAGACCGTCATGCTCGTGGCTGGTGACGTCTATCGTCCGGCTGCTATCGACCAGTTGAAGGTCCTCGGCGAGCAGGTAGGAGTGGAAGTATATAGCGAAGAAGGTAACAAAAACCCTGTTCAGATCGCTGAAAACGCCATCGCAAAGGCGCGTAAAGACGGTAAGAACGTAGTCATCATCGATACCGCAGGCCGTTTGGCTGTCGACGAGGAGATGATGAATGAGATAGCGAAGATCAAGGAGACGGTGAAGCCGCAGGAGACCTTGTTTGTGGTCGACGCCATGACAGGTCAGGATGCTGTCAACACAGCCAAGGCCTTCAACGACCGTCTCGACTTCGACGGCGTGGTGCTCACCAAGCTCGACGGTGACACACGCGGCGGTGCGGCCCTCACAATACGCACTGTCGTTGAGAAACCTATCAAATTCGTGGGTCTCGGCGAGAAGATGGACGCACTCGATATCTTCTACCCGAAACGTATGGCCGACCGTATCCTCGGAATGGGCGATATCGTCTCTCTCGTAGAAAAGGCACAGGAACAGTTCGACGCCGAAGAAGCAGCCAAGCTGAAGAAAAAACTCGCTAAGAACGAGTTCAACTTCAACGATTTCCTCAAGCAGATCCAGCAAATCAAGAAGATGGGAAGCATCAAGGATCTCGCCAAGATGATTCCTGGCATGAATAAGATCGACGACGAAGAGATCGACGACGACGCCTTCAAGAGCATCGAGGCTATCATCGGCTCGATGACACCGGAAGAACGCGAAAATCCTAGACTTATCAACGGAAGCCGTAAGCGTAGGATAGCTCTCGGCTCAGGTAACAGCATCGAAGAGGTGAACCGCCTCATCAAACAGTTTGAGGAGACCTCGAAGATGATGCGCATGGTGACAACCGGTGGTGCCAAGAAGATGATGCAGATGATGCAGCAGGCTAAACGCAGGAGATAGTTTAAAGTTGATAGTTTAGAGTAGTTTTTAAGTTGATAGTTAATAGTATAAAAATGAATATAGAAGATAAAATCATCGACGGCAAAGCCATTGCCGATGCAATGAAGAAAGAAATAGCGGCTGAAGTAGCCGGAATGTTAGACAAAGGCATGGACGCCCCGCATCTCGCAGCAGTGATAGTAGGCGAGGACGGTGCATCACAGACCTACGTCGCATCCAAAGAGAAAGCCTGCCAATCAGTGGGGATGACAAGCTCGGTGTACCGTATGCCTGCTAACACCACAGAGGAAGAGTTGCTGAAACTCATCGATTTTCTTAATAACGACGAGGAGATCGACGGCTACATCATCCAGCTGCCGTTGCCGAAACATATCAACGAGACTAAGGTCATCCACAGCATCAACCCGAAGAAAGACGTCGACGGATTCACACCTTTCAATATTGGTCTGATGCAGCTCGGCGAGCCTTGCTTCCTGCCAGCTACACCTGCCGGTATCGTGGAACTGCTGAAACGCAGCGGCGTGGAGACAGCAGGCAAACACGTGGTGGTGCTGGGACGTTCAAACATCGTGGGAACGCCAATCAGCGTCATGCTTTCGCGTAAAGGCGCCGATGCCACAGTGACGATATGCCATAGCAAGACACAGAACCTCCCTGAGATTACACGTCAAGCCGACATTTTAGTCGTCGCTATCGGTAAACCTAAGTTCCTCAAGGCCGACATGGTGAAACCGGGCGCAGTGGTAATCGACGTGGGTATCCATCGTATCGAAGACAGCACCACAGAAAAAGGCTATCGCATCGAAGGCGACGTCGACTTCGACGAGGTGGCGAAGGTGGCATCGAAGATCACCCCAGTGCCAGGCGGCGTTGGACCGATGACGATAGTGTCGCTGCTTTACAACACTTTGCAGGCAAAGAAAAGAAAATAAATCATAATATGAAAAGATATCTTAAATATTTGATTATCAGCGTGTTGATGGTGATGACCATGACGATGGCACCATCATCGGCGTATTCACAGAATTATCATACTAAGTCGAAAAAGGCGATAAAATATTTCAAGAACGCCAAGAAACAGTATGATAAGAAAAAGTATCCCAAGACGTTCAAATACCTCGACAAGGCTTTGGATGTTGATGCCAATTTCTGCGATGCTTTACTGCTAAAGGCAGAGCTTTCTATGAAGCTTGACGATGATAATCAAGCTATTGAGAGCTTTGAGAAGATGTTCGCAGCCGACTCGATGGCTTTCCCGAAGTCAGCAATAACGCTGTCAGATCTCTATATGGAGCATTTCCGCTTCAGCGATGCAGTGAAAATGCTGAAATGGTATGTGAAAGTGCCAAACCAGAAGTCAGCGTTGATCACACAGGCAAAGGAAATGCTCGTCGTTGCTGAGTTTAGAGACGAGGCATTCAATAATCCTGTTGAATATAAGCCTGTGAACCTCGGCGCGAACGTGAATACCACTGGCGACGAATATGTCAACCAGATTCTTCCTGACGGAAGCCGTATTTATTTCACTCGTCGTGGTGATGTCGTTGATAAACAAGGAACCAGAGAAGAATTTATATTCTCGTCGGCTATCATCAACGGCGATTATATGCCTGCCTTGCCACTTGAGCTTGACTGGCACAACAATAAACGCATGGGCGCTGTGAGTATAGCTCCTAACCAGCGTAAGATGTATTTTGTGGGTATAGACTTCATCGACAGCTATGGCAGAGGTGATATCTATACATCAGAACTCGTTGGTAATCAATGGAGTAATCCTGTTAACCTTGGTAATATCGTGAACACCTCAACCATGGAGTCGCAGCCATGTATCAGCGCCGACGGTTCGGAGCTTTATTTTACGAGATATTCACGTACCTACGAGAGTAGCGATCTTTATTACAGCCAATTTTATCAGGGGAAATGGACGAATCCTAAACCTATCGTACCGGCTAACTCAAAAGGCAATGAGATGAGTCCGTTCATCCATCCTGACGGCAACACTCTCTATTTCGCTTCAGATGGCCTCCCAGGCATGGGCGGATATGATATCTTCATGTGCAAGAAGATGCCGAGAGGCGAGTGGAGCACACCGCAAAACCTCGGATATCCTATCAATTCGGAGAAAAACGAGATTAGCTTCGTCGTCAGCTCCGACGGTAAGAGAGGCTATATCTCAACCGACCGTGACGGCGGAATGGGTGGCTATGATATCTATGTCTTTGATTTAGATAAGGTCGACGCCCCTGATCCTGTCGAGATGATCAACTATGAGATGCATAACATTCAGTTTGAATTTGACAGCGCGACACTTACAAAGTCATCGTATGGAGTGATTGAAAAGATTGTCGCCTTCATGGAAGAATATCCTGATATTAACATCGAAATAGCCGGTTATACCGATAACTCAGGTAGTGACGAGCATAATATGGATTTATCGTTGAAACGTGCAGCTGCCGTGATGGAAGCCCTCATCGAAAGAGGCGTCTCAGTCACCAGAATGGAAGTCGTTGGCTTCGGAGCCAATAACCCTCTCGTGCCTAACGACAGCGATAGCAACAAGAGAATTAACCGCAGAGTCGAAATAAGGGTTATATAATCCTTCAGATATCAAACAAAAAGGAGAATTCCATCTGGGATTCTCCTTTTTCGTTAAACCGTAAACGGTAAACGGTAAACAACTCAATCTCCCCCTTGGTACATTCTTGATATCACATCCTTATATTTATTAAGGATAACCGAACGTTTCACCTTAAGAGTAGGGGTGAGGATGCCGTTGGCGGTTGACCACTCGTCAGATATGAATTTGAATCTCTTGATCTTTTCTGTATCACCGAAGAATCCGTTGATCTTCTGAACTTCTTTGGTCAAACGGTCTTTAACATCTTTCAAATTGATCATTTCTTCGTTCTTCGTGAACTTGATCTCGTGTTTTGCGCACCAATCCTTCAAGAATGAGAAGTCAGGGACTATCAAAGCGGCTGCAAACTTCTCGTTTTCGCCAAGTACCACTACGTTTTCGAAAAATCCAGATTCCGTGAACTTGGTCTCGATGATATCAGGGTTGATATATTTACCTAAAGATGTCTTAAAGAGGTTCTTCATACGGCCTGTGATCTTGAAGTTGCCGTATTCGTTGACACTTCCGAGGTCGCCAGTGTGGAACCAACCGTCCTTGTCGATGACTTCAGCTGTCAGTTCAGGCTGTTTATAATAACCCATCATCACGTTATGTCCGCGGCAGATGATCTCGCCGTTTTCAGCGATCTTAACCTCTACGCCTGGCAATGCAGGGCCTACATAACCGGCTTCACGGCCGTGTGGCACGTTGGAGCTGGTGCAGATAACAGGTGAACATTCTGTCATGCCGTAGCCTTCGTAAACAGGCATCTTGATGGCTGAGAAGAATGCCGAGATATTCGGCTGAATGCTCGCAGCGCCTGAAACGATGATGTCGAAGCAGTCGGCGCCGAGTTTGTTACGGATCTTGCTATAAACGAGCTTATCGGCGAGTTTCAGCTTCTGGTTGTAGAACCAGTTGCGTCCGTCGACGGTGTATCTCTCTGCCAGGTTCATAGCCCAGTAAAATATGCTCCTTGAAAGGCCTTTCATATTCTGTCCCGACTGTCTTACCTTGAGATAAATCTTTTCCAGCAGACGTGGTACGCATGTCATCATTGTCGGATGTACCTCTTTCATGTCGTTGGCGATGGTAGCCACGCTTTCAGCGTAATAAACCGACATTCCGAGGTATTGATACAGATAAACCAAAGTTCTCTCGTAGGCGTGGCAGATAGGCAAGAAACTCAACGCGCGTGTTGATGTTGGCGATGGAGTCTGTCTCAGATTCTCAATCTGACCGAGGATGTTAGCATGCGAAAGCATCACACCCTTTGGCGTGCCTGTCGTTCCTGATGTGTAAAGTATTGTTGCACAGTCGGTAGGCTTGACAGCGGCTTTGCGGCGTTCAAGTTCCTCTACGTCTTGGTTTTCACGTCCAAGCTGAAGAAGGTCAGCCCAGATAGGGTAGTCGCCACGTTTAACGAAGGTGTAGATCATCTTCAACGACGGGATGTCGTCCTTGATGTCTTCGATCTTATTCAGAACGCAGAGGCCTTCAACCATCACGAACTTCGCTTCGCTGTTGTTGATGACCACGCGGTAGTCTTCCTTGCTGATAGTAGGGTAGATCGGCACTGTGACGGCTCCGACCTGCTGAATGGCCATATCCATGATGTTCCACTCAGGACGGTTACTGCTGATGATGGCGATCTTGTCATCTTTCTGAATGCCCAACTTGATGAGAGCATAGCTGATGATATTGGTCGTCTCCACATACTCCTGGATGCTGTATTTCTTCCATTCGCCGTTGTCTTTCTTGGCGAGAGCGATCTGCTGGTCAGGATGTTTGCGTAAATAAGTCGTCAGAATGTCAAAAATGCGTTTTTCTTCCATCTCAAATGCTTTTAAAAACGATGCAAAAATACATAGTATTTTAACCCATAAATTTTTGTGGGGTGAGTGGGGTGAAAATAGGGATAAAAACGCCTATTTAGGGGTGAAAGTGCCGATTTTAGGGGTGAATGAAATTTTTTTACACCATCTTTAGGGGTGAAAGTGTCGATTTTAGGGGTGAAAATTTCGCAGTTTGGGGTGAAATTTAAGCACCAAAATCGTCAAACAGTATACTATCTTTAGGTACACCTAAATTATCGAGCATTGTGAGCACAGCCTGCGTCATCATTGGTGGTCCGCAGAGATAGTACTCTATCTCCTCAGGCTCTGGATGGTTTTTGAGGTAATTCTCAAATAACACCTCATGGATGTTACCTACATAGCCTGTCCAGTTGTCCTCAGGAAGCGGTGACGACAACGCAATATTGAATTTGAAGTTAGGATTCTCAGCTTCGATTTTCTTGAAATCGTCGATGTAGAAGAGTTCACGCAGTGAGCGGCCACCGTACCAATACGACACCTTACGCTGTGTGTGTTTGGTGAGGAAGAGGTCGAGGATATGCGAACGCATTGGAGCCATTCCCGCGCCGCCGCCGATAAAGATGATCTCCTTCTGAGTGTCTCTGATGTGAAACTCTCCGTATGGTCCGCTGATGGTGACTTTATCGCCAGGTTTCAGCGAATATATATATGACGAACACACGCCTGGGTTGACCTTCATGAAGCCCCCGTTCTTCTTATCGAGCGGCGGCGTGGCGATGCGCACGTTGAGCATGATGATATTGTCTTCAGCAGGATAGCTGGCCATAGAATAAGCCCTGAACTGAGGCTCCGGGTTATGCATCACAAGGGCGAACATGTGGTATCTCTCCCAGTCTGGACGGTATTCCTCATCAACATCGATATCTGAGTACTTCACATCACATCGCGGCACGTCAATCTGGATGTAGCCGCCAGAGAGGAAGTCGAGACGCTCGCCCACTGGCAGTTTTACCACGAACTCTTTGATGAAGGTAGCCACGTTGCGGTTGCTTACCACAGTGCACTCCCACTTCTTGATCCCGAAGATCTGCGGGTTGATGTGGATCTTCATGTCTTCACGAACTTTCACCTGGCACCCGAGCCGCCAGTGGGCGAGCTGCTCCTTACGGCTGAAGAACTCCTTCTCAGTAGGTAGGATAGAGCCTCCGCCTTGTAAGACCTGACATTTACACATTCCGCAGTTGCCCTTTCCGCCACATGCCGATGGCAGGAAAATCTGCTCGTCGGCGAGGGTCTGAAGCAATGAATTGCCTGGTTTTATCTCTAATTCACGCTCGTCGTTGATGCTTATCTTCACATCGCCTTGAGGCGTGAGCCGCTTCTTGACGACGATAAGAATCGCCACAGGAATCAACACTGCGATGAGAAAAACGATGATGCTGGTTATTATGACGAAAGTGCTGCTCATTTAAAAACTAATTCCTAAAAACGCCATAAAGGCGATACCCATTAAACCCGTGATAATGAATGCGATACCTGTGCCCTGCAGACGTTTCGGTATCTTCGAATATCTTATCTTCTCCCTGATGGCTGCCATGCCTACGATAGCCAACAGCCAGCCTATGCCTGAGCCGAATCCGTAGGCAAGCGATTGACCCACAGTGTCGAAATGCTTCTCCTGCATAAACAGACTCGCGCCTAAGATAGCGCAGTTTACCGCAATCAGGGGGAGGAAGATGCCTAAGGCATTGTAAAGCTTCGGACTGAATTTCTCAATCACCATCTCCAAGATCTGCACGATGGCAGCTATTATCGCGATGAAGAGTATGAAGCTGAGAAAGTCGAGCGAAACATCAGCAAATACTGGGTTTATCCATGATAAGGCTCCAGCAGAGAGCACGTATTTATCCAATAGATAATTCACCGGCACCGTGACGATGAGCACAAAAGTGACGGCGACGCCTAATCCGAATGACGTCTTGACATTCTTCGAAACGGCAAGGAACGAGCACATCCCGAGGAAGTAGGCGAACACCATGTTGTCGATGAAGATCGAACGGAAGAAAAGTCCTAACGTATCCATCATTTCTCCTCCTCAGGTTTTTGTAGCCAGATGATTATTCCTATGATTATCAATGCCATAGGAGGTAAAACCATCAAGCCGTTGTTAACATATCCGAAATCGTATAGTCCTTGTGGGATGACTTGGTAGCCCAACAATGTGCCACTTCCAAACAGTTCACGGAAAAACGCTACGATGACGAGTATAGCGCCGTATCCCAGTCCGTTGCCGATGCCGTCAAGCAACGACTCCCAAGGCTTATGTGCCATGGCGAATGCCTCGAGACGTCCCATCACTATGCAGTTTGTGATGATAAGTCCAACAAACACAGAGAGTTGCTTGCTTACATCATAGACGAAAGCTTTCAAAAATTGGTCGACGAGGATCACTAAAGTCGCCACTACGATGAGTTGCACGATGATACGTATCTTCGACGGGATTCCCTTGCGCAGCAATGAAATCACGAGGTTTGAGAGAGCTGTTACCACCGTCACCGACAGCGCCATCACTATGGCCGGCTTGAGCTTCGCCGTCACCGCCAACGCAGAGCAGATGCCCAGTATCAGCACCGTGATAGGGTTGGCTTTACGCAAAGGAGCCGTTATCAGATTCAGGTTTTTCATTGCTTCTCAAGATAAGGTATATACGTTTTCAATGTGCGGTCAATCATCTCTTCGACGCCTTTCGAGGTCCGTGTGGCGCCTGCAATGGCATCTACATCAACGGAGATGTTGTCGTTGTCTCTTAACAATTGTTTTCCGTCGTACTGACTTTGATATTGCTCTGTCGTTATCTCAGCGCCTAATCCCGGCGTTTCCGACTTGTGATCGAACACAGCGCCCACAACAGTCTGGAGGTCGTCGGAGAGGCCTAAATAGCCCCAAATCGGACCCCAGAGACCGTTTCCACGCATCGGCACAACGGTGATGTGATCGTCTATTACATAATAAGGTAGATCGCCATCGTGCTCGGCAGTGCAATGCTGCCCGAAAAGCTGCTCGGCGTTTTTGTTGTCAACACCAGTGATTCCTGCTGCTTTCAAGATGTTTATACGTTGCTCGTTAAGCTCGTTGCGCTTCTGATATGGCTGTAGCCACATTGCCGCTGCCGACAGCAATATCGAAACTATCGCCACAAGGATAATGATATAACGGAAGATATAACGGTCGTTCATCGTATCCTCCTTTCTGCTGCTGCCCAGCGTTTCTTACGTCTGCGGATATTGCACGCCACCACACACCAGTCGATGAGTGGGGCGAAGACATTCAATAGCAGTATAGCGAGCATCATACCCTCAGGATAGCCTGGATTTGCTACACGTATCAGTATCGCGATGGCTCCGACGAGGAAGCCGTAGATCCACTTTCCGATGTTGGTCTGTGCAGCTGTTACAGGGTCAGTGGCCATGAAGAAGGTGCCGAACATGAAACCGCCCATCATGAGATGGTAGTAGAACGGGACATCGGAGATAAGCAGACTCATCGCTATCGCCCCTATGAATGTCGAGATTATGATTCTTAGACTCACTATCCCATTGACTATCAAGAATAAAGCGCCAATCAAAATCGCTATTTTTGATGTCTCGCCGATGCTGCCAGGGATAGTTCCTACAAACATATCCATCAAACTCGGCAGCTCACTCACACTTCCTCCGTTGAAGATGATTCCCAATGGCGTGGCACCGCTGTAAGCGTCGGCTTTTTCTGCTATCCACACGCTGTCGCCAGTCATCTTGGAAGGGTAGGAGAAGAACAGGAACGCTCTCGCCAGCAACGCCGGGTTAACCACGTTCATGCCACTGCCTCCAAACACCTCTTTGCCAACGATTACTGCGAAAGCCACAGCTAAAGCAAGCATCCACAGCGGTACGTCGGCAGGCATGATGAGAGGAATCAGGAAGCCGGTGACGAAGTAGCCCTCGTTGACTTCCTCATGTCGTATCTCTGCAAAAGTGAACTCTATCGCTAAGCCGACGATGTAGCTGACGAGGTAAATCGGGATGATCTTTAAAAGACCGTAACCTATTATCTGCCAGAAGGTTACGCTTTCGCCAAGAGAGAGATAATGCTGATATCCTATGTTCCATGTGCCGAAGAGGAAACATGGAATGAGGGCAATGAGCACGTAAATCATGTTACGTTTCATATCGGCATAGTGGCGTATATGCGCGCCGTTGCTTGTCACCCTATTAGGGGTGTATAAAAACGTCTCAAATGCTTCGAAAGTCGAGTGGAACTTGGCAAATTTGCCACCTTGCTCGAAGTTTGGCTTGATTTTATCGATATAACTTCTCAATCCCATCAGCTCGTCTCCTTTCTGATAAACTCAAGTCCTTCGCGAATGATCTGCTGTATCGGTGTCTTCGACGGGTCGATGACCTCGCAGAGAGCAAAGTCTTCAGCGTCAACCTCATAAATCCCTAACTCTTCCATCTGGTCGATGTCTTTGATCAGGCACGCCTTGATGAGCTGCATAGGGTAGATGTCGAACGGAAACACTTGCTCAAACTGTCCAGTCATGATGTACGGACGTGTGTCGCCGTTGGTGTTGGTGTCGGTGTAACGCTTGAACACAGGCAGAAGCCAGCCGAACATACGATAATGGTTGCCTTCGGGTATCGCCGTGACCTGGCTGTCGTAGAAGCCTAAGAAGCCATCGTCGGTGATGTTGCTGCCTGTCAGCACGTTGCCGCTGATGACACGGGCGTTTTCGTCGATATTTATTATCGGTGTGATGTCGGCACCGATTCTTGTCGTGTAATAATGCGGGTTATGCATTGCTGCGCCTGTAGTGGCTATTACGCGCGAACTGTCATAAATGCCTTTTAGAAACAGATTTCCTATAGTGATGACGCCCTGAGGGTAGCAGTACCAAACGACTTCACCTTTGTTTATTGGTGATAACGCATTTATCTGGGTGCCTATATTTCCTGCAGGATGCGGTCCGCTGAATTGTGTCACGATCACATTTTTAGGGAAATTCTGTTTGATATCATGATTGACATTTATATAAACATTTCCGTCAGTCAATTGTGACAGAACATTGATTCCTTCGACTAACGCATCATATTGATTTTCAATAATAAAATCATTATCTGGTGCTAATGGTGCTGTGTCGAACATCGAAACGAAGATATGTTTCGGCTTGTCGGATGGGTTCGCTATCGTGGCATACGGACGCTGGCGTAGCACGGGCCAGACGCCGCTACGTAACATTCTGTCAATAGGATCGGTAATATCGCTGAAATCGATGGATTCATTTTTACCATCCGATTCCACTATGACTCGCAAAATAGCGCGTTTCTCGCCTCGGACGATGGCTTTCACCTTGCCCGAGACAGGGGAGGTGAACACAATCCGTTCGTTGTTCTTGTCATGAAACAACACACTACCGACTTTCACCACATCGCCTTCAGCTACATCCATCTTCGGTGCAACGCCAATAAAATCTGACGGTTTGAGCGCACAGAACGTTGGTTCGTAGCTTTCGAGTTTCTTCAGGGGCTCGCCTGCGAGACGTATATTTAGACCTTTTCTTATCTTGACTTTATCCATTTACCTGATTCGTTACCCACTTTCCAGAAATACAACCCTGGTGCCAGACTTTCCGTGTTGATGGTGGTAATGCCATCAACGATATCTTTCTTGAGAATCATTCTGCCTTGAATATCAAAGATCTGTAGTTCAGAGAAGCTGTTCTCAGGTATTATGATGTTCAATTCGTTATTTCCTGGGTTAGGATAGACCAAAACACTGTTTCCGGTCTCCATAACTTCATCAACATCAGTAATAACTACATGCATCGGCGGTAATTTCAATAAGTCGATGGATGCTGAACCGGTATCGGTATGGCTCTTTCTTGAGAATGTCCATCTCAAAAGATGCGTTCCGGCAGTTATATTATCCTCGTATTTTCTCCATTGAGTATCTGACGATAGATCAGTCGTTATGTTATCCAACGTGAATTTAAACTCATCTGTGGAGTTGCCTGAGCCTCTGTAGTAGAATGATACTTTGTCGTCCATTTCTACTTCTACAGCAGCAGCAAGTTTTGAATTAACTCCTGACGATGATGACGCTCCAGTATAGCAATAATTGCCTTCGTAAGGGTCTGTATCGTCTTTGAACCATGGAGAAGAGCCTGAATTGCTCCATCTGAACAATGGGCTAAGCTCTTCATTTTCAAAGTTCTCGGTGCAATTGCCAAGTGGAATGGTCGTTTGGTACAGCTCTGTATAGCCGCTGGATGTAACTCTCATGTAATCGTCAAGGATGGCACCATCTGGAGCATTGTTGCTCACAGTCACGATGAAAGTCACGTCGATACTGTCGTTGGCGGCGATTCCTTCGGTGGTAATAAGCGGCTCATCGTAAATGATGATAGGCGCATCGATAAGAATCTGATGATTAACACTATGACTGTTGCTATGTCCTTGATTTTTAACGGTATACGTCATTCTTGATGTCTCACCTTTATATAATCTGTCGGTTGGATTGCCGTCAGCATCAGCAAAGCTGAGATGTGTGACCTTGAATGAAGGCGCATTTGCGACGAGGCAGAAATCGTCTGAGTATGAATTAGTTCCGTTGCTCATGGTGAGATGGAACCAAATCTTTGTCTGATCCGGCACATCATCGGTGACCTGTATAGCGAAAGCGTTGTTCTTGCTTACTATCTCATTCGGGTTGAAGGCATCGTAAGTTGTTGAACTTGAATTGATTATCACATATGGAGAATCTGATGTAAGCTCAACATTGACATTCTGGATGCTTTCGGAGCCTACGTTGTGCAAGGATACGTTGAGGCTTACGCTCTCATCGAAATCGAGCTGACTGTTACCGTCTGTATCGTTCACCTCACAGCTGCTGAAGATAATGTAAGGGCCTTCATTAGGGATAACAGTGATTTTTCTGACATATCTGTAATAATCCTGTTTTGTGATTGTCAGTGTAAGCTCTTCGCCTGGGATTTGCTGGGTGATGCTTACTATCTGTGGCTCACCGGTGGCTGTTGCCAATCCAAGTATTTCGTTACCTTTTGATATACAAATTGTAGCACCAGCGGTCGCGGTAATCTCACATTGATCAATGCCAGCCGTCACGACAGGAATTAATGTCACATCGAGTTCCTGTGGCATCTCGGTATAGAGATTCATATATACATCGCCATGATGATGGAAGAGGTAATATGTTATTTCTTTCACGCTACCATCGGTCCAGTTCGACTGGCTCAGGAAGAATTTTCCTGAAGCATTGGCATAGGCCGGCAACACGAATGCAGTCGGATGCTGTGTTCCGTATGTAGGCATGAAATCAGGCCACATATTGTCGTAAGCGCCCCACACATAAACGTCGTTGACGAAGGAGTAGGAGACTTGTGTTGCCGCTACGATGCCCAGAGCGCCATACTGATGACGATGGAAGGCTTCGGCGAAGCACTGTCCGTTGACGCCACCATAGTTGAAGCGACCAGTCAAGCAGTTGTTCGACATCACGAAAGTGAGGTCAGGATTAACCAGACGGTTGATATAGCCGATGTTATATGATGGCTCACCCCATACTTCTTCATTACCGTGGTCGCGGTGCTGTATGATGAAAGCACCTGCATTGATAGCATCGTTGATCATGTTGCCGTCGCCGTCCCAGTCGGTGAGATGCGACATGTTTTGAGGAATATATCCCAGGCCGTTAGGTCCGAAATAGTTGACGATGGTACTGGTCCTCTGTGCCGACGACCAGCTGTTGCCAGGTGTGCCTTGATAGATAGCGTTGATACGCACAGGATGCTTGCCAAGCTCATGTTCCCAGAATCCATTGACGATTTCAGAGCAGAGCTGGAACCATCTCTCAAGCTGGAATCCCATGGCGGTGATAGGCTTATCGTAGAAATGATGGTCGGTGTAAGGATGACGCTCGTACTGTAAGTCCTTGTTAATCATGTGATACATCTCATCGTAGTCGCGACCTGTGATACGTCCCATGACTACTTCAGGGAGATGGTCACCATTGACGTCGCCATATTTATTATCGGAGATGTATGGATTATATCCGTCGCCTCCCGGGTGGTTGTTCATTGTATAAGATACTATGCCTTTAGTGCCGTCTTCGTTGTGGTCGCCAAGCAGAAGCACAGCAGATACCGGGATATCCCAGTTGTTATAGGCGTTTTGGATATAGCTACGGATATGTGACTGGGTGTTCCCGCCACATTCAGTCACCGTAACCACGTCGGTCAAGATACCTTGCTGGTTGCGGAAAAGCTTGATACTGTCGGCTAAAGCTATGAAGTCAGGATCATCAGGAGTGATGATGAGATACTCACAGCCTGTGTCACGACGTTGCACTGCTTCTTTGATGAAGCCCTGATAGTCAGTGTCGGGCAGTATGCTCTCGTTGATGACCATGTCGCGGATGATATGATCCCATGCTGCACTGCGATAACGAGGGTCGCCACCAAACACGCCGTCACCACCTTCAAAAGCGACTTCAAAGTCAAGATCTCGCGTCACCACGAGTTCCTTGGTGACAGGGTTGTATTGGAATGGCGTAACGCTGACGATAACGACGTCAACGTCACGTATCTTCATCGGCTGTGAGGTCATGATTGGATTGGCAGGGTAGAAGGCGTTAGCCGAATACACTTCCTCGTTGCGTTCATATCTCATCGGAGCCCTGTTATCGTCAAGAGGGAGCTCAGGAGCCGGCATGATGTCTACATCGGAAATCGTCTCCGTGACTTGATTTTTTACAATCAGATTGACATCAGCGCCTCGTGGGATGGCCACATAGCGTGATACTACTGGCAAATCGGGCATTCCAGCCACGTTGGGCAGGAAGATGCCGTTGAGGGTGATAAACTGACCTTCAACACCGTCGACATTGCTGTCTTCAAGCGTGAATTCATTAACCTTTAGCCTCAGCTCGAGGTTGGAACGGTTGTTGTTCACAATCTCGAAAGTCTGAGCTATTGCTGATAATGACGATAGTAAGACTATCGTGGCAATAATTATTCTTGCGGTTATGGATTTTGTTTTCATAGTATATGTTTTGAATGTTAAATTTCTTCTTTTTTAATAATCATTTTTGCAGCTTCGTTGGAACTGACGAACCAGACTATGTCGTTGCAGCTGAAAACTGTTGACGCTGAAGGACTTAGAATGAACCCGTCGGCTCTCTGAATGGCAATAACCATGGCATCGTATTTGTCTTTAAACATCGAATTAAGTAGCGAGACGTGGCATATCGGGCTCTTTTCTGATATCTTGACAGAATGCAGACTCATGTCATGGCCTTCTCTCTCTCTAATCAACTCGGTGTCTTCAACCTCGATGATTGGACTTACTTTACTGATTTTTTCATAGTTTCCCACAAAAGTCACTTTATCGTAAGGATAAAAGACCATGTCTTTGTCGGGAAGATCGTAGATGTTCTTTCCGCGTTCAATGCAAACTACACTTACCTTGTATTGGCTGCGGAACACTGTATTTTTAAGTTGCTTGCCTACCACTTGACTGAGAGGGCTCACAATCACTTTTTCTAGATGGAAATTCTGTTGAAGCACTTCCGGGACGATAAACGAGGCCTGTTTCTGGCGTTTATTGAGGTTGTCCATGAAGTTCTTCTCCAACTTATCATAAAACTTCATTATGCCGTTAGAGAAGGCGAGGATGAGCGAGAAGCCTATTGCGATTCCCAATGCGGCAAAGAAATTGATGGTGATGAAATGTCTTATAATATATGTTATTATCGCTAATGCGATGATATATCTCAAAACGAAGATGATGGCGATAACATGGCGCTCGAAAGCGTTTTTTGATATCAGCCTGGAGTTTGTCAGGGAGATTCGGTATTTGAACGCCATCGCCCAGATAAATGGCGACACGACGACCAGCGTCACTGCGATCGATATCAGGCCTCCCCAGATGCCTGCAATGTTTTTTATGATGAAAGGTCCAATCGAGAAGCATATCAGCGCAAGTGCGAAGATGATGCATCCGTAGATCAGCATGTTTTTAAATTGGTTGACGACGAAAGTCTTGAACGTCAACGTGGTGTTCTCACTCACCTTAAAGCCTTGCGAGTAGTTCGACATCGCCTGTTTCCATCTCTCCGGAATCTTTGGGTTTATCCAGTTGTATAACGGGTCGGCGAGACGTATTATATAAGGTGTGAAGAACGTCGTCACGATGGATACGGTGACGATGATAGGGTAGAGGAATTCGTCGATGACTTTAAAGCTTAAGCCTAAGGTAGCGATGATAAACGAGAACTCACCTATCTGACAGAAACAGAAACCTGCTTTCATCGAGGTGTGGATGTCCCTGCCAGAGATAAGCATACCGACGGTAGCACTTAAAGTCTTGACAATCATCACGGTAAGTGCTATGATGACCACTGGCCAAGTGTAGTCGACCAGTATCTTCGGATCGACCATCATACCTACCGAGACGAAGAAAATCGCTGCAAAAAGGTTTTTTATCGGGGTGATGAGTTTATGAATGATATCGGCTTCTATCGTCTCCGCAAGGATTGATCCCATTACGAATGCGCCGAGAGCCGACGAGAATCCGGCATAGTTGGCAAGCATGACCATCATGAAACATAGTCCAATCGATATGATGACCAACGTCTCTCCAGTCATGAACTTCCTTATCAATCTTAAGAAAGAAGGAATCAGGTAGATGCCGAAGATAAACCATATTATCAGGAAAAACATGAGTTTTACCATGCTGAGCACCAGCTCGCCGCCGTCGAAGGTGTTACCAACCGATAATGTCGAGAGGATAACCATCAGTATGACGGCCACAAGATCTTCCACCACCAGCGCCCCGATGACGTGCGGTGTGAATTTCTCGTTTTTAAGCTTTAGATCGTCAAAAGCCTTGACTATGATGCTCGTCGAGGAGATGGACAGCATACATCCTAGGAAGATGCAGTTCATCTTCTGCCATCCGAAGAGTTTTCCCACAAAAAAGCCTGTGGTGAACATGATGATAAGCTCCGTGAGCACCATGATGGCGCCCGGACCGCCCACCTGTTTCAGTTTTTTGAAGGAAAACTCAAGTCCAATGGCAAACAGAAGGAATACCATTCCGATCTCGCTCCATGTCTCGACGCTGCTGGGGTCTTCCACGACAGGGAAGTAGGTGAAGTGCGGTCCGATAAGGAATCCGGCCACTATATATCCCAGCACCAAAGGCTGCTTTAACCACTTGAAAATGACAGTGGTGACACCAGCCGTGATGAGTATCAGGGCTAAATCGAAGAATAATGCTGGTACTCCTTCCATTTTTAAACCTTATTTCTTGATGATTCTCTTAGTCCAGACGTTTTCATCGCTTCTCACCTGAAGGATGTAAGCGCCGCTGGAGAGCTCACCGAGATTGATAGTCGCATGGTATCCGTTGTCCGACGAGTCACTCTTAACATAGACCATCTGACCGACATTGTTGTAGATAACGATGTCGATATTCGATGTGACATTATCAATAGTGATGTTGATTACATCGTTAGTCGGGTTCGGATGGATGTTCATCTGAGCCTCGTTGAGGTTTTCGACATTATCCTGTGCGAAATGTACGTTCACCTCAAACTGATATGTCTTGTATCCACAACCGGTGTATTCTGCTGTGAGAACGATGTCGTGGAGGTCATAATCGGCAGCAGATGGAGTGTATGTTGTCTGTAATGCCATCGGGTTGGCGAATGTGCCTGTTCCTGATGTCGTCCAACCGGTGAAGACACCGAGATTCTCAATGTTCACTTCCACTTCGAATGGTTCTACAACCATTGCTGTGAACGACTCAGTACCTGTTGCGACTGGCTCATCGACGAATGACAATTCTACGTCATCAGATATCATTTCGCTGTTTTTGTGTGCTGTCAAGGTGAGGGTAGTACCGCCGTTTGCAATATCCTGAGTACCAGGAGTATAAATTGCTGTCACGCTTGTGGCATCGTCGAAGGTACCGTCACCGGCTGTTGTCCATTGCAATGAAGTCTGGTTAGCGACAAAGCCATTGAGATGAGCTGTCTCGTCGGTGCAGATGCTAATGTCTGAACCTGCGCTGACAGCGAGATTTCTGTCGACAGGGAGGATGACGAAGTCAATCCATGCGCAGTCGCTACCGCTAGCGACACTGGTGTCTTTCTTGTATTTCCACTTGAATGTGTGTGTGCCGGCAGTCACTGCAAATTGAGCTCTTGTCCATGATACATTACCCGACCAGTTGTTCTTTTCCTGGTTGTCGATGTAGAAGTAAAGCTTATCGTAGCCGCTCTCCGAAGACACTTTGTAGTAGAATGCGATAGAGTCGGCAGTTGACACTTCAAATGTTAAACTTAACATAGTCTCAGAATTATCGCCGATGCTGCCAGACTTAACACAATAATTGCCTTCATATGGTTCTTCTGTGCAGATAGCCCAAGGAGACTGTGAGTTGCTGTTAGTCCACTTTGTAGGATCGAGCGAGCCTGACTCAAAGTCTTCAACGTTAAGACCGATCTTCGACATGAAGTCTTTTGTGTCGGTATAAACGCCTGAAGCCACATTCAATGTGTATTCTGCAGCATATCCAGCGGGAGCGTTGCCAACAAGCACTTCAAAATCATAATGGCCATAACCATCGGCTTCAATCATGTCGACTGATACTGTTGCAGGTGTCAGAAGTTCTAAGAATGGGTTGTTTATAACGATTGTGGCATTGGTGACTTGTGAATCGGCATTACCTTTGTTCTTTACAGTGAATCTCAGTCTGGCTGTCTCACCTGGGTCAAGGCGTCCGTTGCCGTTACCGTTTTGAATCTCTCTGATTCCCACAGTCTGAATCTCAAACTCTGGAGCGAAGGCTTTCATTACGATATGAGTCTCGTAAGTGTCTGAACCACTGTTGATTGTGACTAAGAAGTCGATGGTCGTCTTGTTAGGCACTGCTTCCGAGATTGTGAAGTCGAAAGCTTCGTTGAGGTCAATAGTGTTATCTGAGTTGATAGCGTTGAAGTTGGCTGTGCCATTGGTGATTGTCACATACTCCGAGTCGGTGGTGATCGTCATGCTTCCTGCAGGAGCCTGTGAGTTACCGACATTCTTGAGTTGGATATTGAATCCTGTGTTGTCACCATAGTTGATCTGGCTTGCTTCATTGATAAGCTCGTAGCTGTTGATGATGATGTATGGTCCTTCAGCCGGGATGACGTCGATGTCAGCCTCATAACGGAGGTAGTTCTGACCTGTTACGGTGAGGTGGAGCACTGTAGGAGGGGTCTGCGGAGCTATCTCGATATTTTGAATAGCACCTGTAGCCTCTGCCACTGCTATGATCTGGACGTTTTCACCTTCGCCAGTAGTCAAAGCAATCATAGCACCCTCAGGAGCTGTGATTTGTATGGAGTTAAGACCTGCCAGCTGCACGCTCTGGTGCTGAACCGTCATAGTCTGTGGGACTTCACTGTAAAGACGCAGGAAGGCGTCGCAGTGTGCAGTGAACATCTGATAGGTGATGATTTTCGAGCCGTCATTGTAAGGCCATGAAGTCTCAGCGAGGAAATATTTTCCTGCTACGAGACCGAATGCCGGGAACCAGTTGCCTCTCTTATCATACACGTGGTTGTTGGTGTTGCTCGGTAACGTTGGCATGAACTCTGGCTCAAACTGGTCGTAGATACCCCAAACGAGAGCGTCGTTAACGAATGAATACGACACGTCGGTAGGGCAGATCAGACCGACAGCGCCTGCGTTCTGGCCGTTGTAGGTGTGACGCATGAAAGCTTCGGCGAAACATGGTCCTGAGCCGAGGTCAAACTGACCTGTCAGACAGTTGATTGAGAACACGAAAGGCATCTTGCCTACGTTGTTGAGCTGAGCTACGTGTGAGTTACGGAATGCAGGCTCTCCCCATCCTGTCTCCAAACCGTGGTCACGGTGCTGCACTAACATGGTGCCTTGGTTGATGGCAGTGACAATCTGTTCTGGTGTGCCGCCGTTGAAACCGCCAAGCTGGTCAGGGGTCTGCGGGATGTAGTTGGTGCCTGTAGGACCGAAATAACTCACCACCTGAGCAGTGTTTTGTGCTGATGACCATGATGATCCTGGAGTGCCCTGATAGATGCAGTTGATACGCAGTGGGTTCTTACCTTCTGAACGGAAATAACCGCCCACGACCTCTGAACAGAGCTGGAACCAACGTTCTGTCTGCCATCCGAGTGCAGTGACAGGCACGTTGTATGAGTTGGCATCCATGTTAGGATTGGTGTACTCATATTCAATCTGCTTGTCGGCCATCATAGCTGCCTCTGTAGGGTTGGCAGCTATCAAACGTGAGAAGATCATCTCCGGCAGCTTGTCGCCAGTGACGTCGGCATACTGGTTATCAGTGATGCAGTTACCGTAGCTGCTTGAGTGATAGATCTCTTCAGCCGGAATACCCTGTCCCATGTTGGTGTTATGGTCAGCGAAGAGCAACACTGCCACAGGAGCGATCTCCCAGTTGTTATAGGCGTTGTGGAACCAGGTCTTCATCATTGCCGTTGTTGTGGCCGGGATCTCGTCAAGACGGAACACCTCAGTCAGGATACCCTGCTGCATACGGTACTCTTTCAAACGATTTGCTGGCTCAACAAAACCATCGTTGTTAGGGATGATGATGATATACTCATAACCCTCACGATTGTTTCTAACCCAATCCTGCATTCTAGCTTCATAGTCGATGACTGGTAAGCTGTTGTAGTTCATGATGTTTTGAGCTAAGATAGGATCGAAATAACGTGAACGCAGACGGTTGTCACCAAACTGACCATTGCCGCCTACAAACTCGACTTCAACCTCGATGTTGTGATAAACAATGGCCTGCTTTGTCACAGGGTTGAATCTCACAGGGTTGATGCTGAGGTTCACGATGTCGACGCCACGGATGCTCGAAGGCTCACTGACACTTGCGAACTCAGTAGGATAGAAGGCGTTTTCTGCGTAGACCTTCATGTCCTTGGTGTAGTTCATGTCAGGCTCTTCGTTCTCAACCTGAACGCCAAGCGACGGCTCGACATTCACGTCATCGATAACCTGTTGCTCATAACTAACAACATGCAAGACAGCCTGTGCTCCCTGCGGGATGGCAATGGCGCGGCTGTAACTTGGCACGTTTGGGAGTCCCTTCCCGTTAGGAAGGCTGATATCGGCAATGCCGATTGTCTGCATCTCCTCACCGTTGTAGGTGAATGAGGTGAGGCTCATCTCGTCGAGGTTGTACTCGAGAGCGACGTTGCCTCTTGTCTGCTCAATCATACGGATGCCGGCCTTTCCTTCGTGGTTGAAGCTGAAAGTACGGACCTCCTGAGCTGTCAAAGCAGTAGTCATGCCCAGCATCAATAATGCCATGCTGACTAATCTGAGAAAGTTTGTCTTTTTCATTTTTTAATTTTAAAGGTTATTACTCTAATATTTAACTTCTAATTTAAATCTCTGACTTCAAACTACACTAGACCTCCGAATCCCATGAATGCCATAGCTAAGATGCCAGCGGTGATGAGGGCGATAGGGGTGCCTTTGGTACCTTCTGGTGCTTCCATGAGGTCGATATGCTCACGGATGCCTGAGAAGATTATCAATGCCACTGCAAAGCCGATAGCGATACCTGCAGCGTAGATGATGGCCTCTCCGACGTTGTTGCCATAGATGAAGCCTTCGCCTACGACCTTCAACGAGACGCCGAGGACGCAGCAGTTAGTGGTAATCAAAGGTAAGAACACGCCCAAAGCGGTGTAAAGCGACGGGCTGATCTTCTTCAGGATGATCTCAACCATCTGCACCAAGGCCGCGATGACCAGGATGAACGCTATGGTCTGCAAGAACTCCAACCCATGCGCCACAAGGACGTATTTATTCAAAAGATATGTCACCAAGGTGGCAAGCACAAGCACGAAGATAACGGCTGCACCCATGCCAACAGCGGTGGAAGTCTTCTTGGAAGTGCCTAAAAATGGGCATATTCCGAGGAACTGCGCCAAAATGACGTTGTTGACAAATATTGTCGATATAAGAATGATGATGATTTTCATGGCACTTTATTATTTAGTTCTTTTTAATCTGTTGACTATTGCGATGAGATAACCCAAGGCGATGAAAGCTCCAGGAGCGAGCACGAACACAAGGATGGTCTGTGCGTCTTCAGGTAAGAATCTGTAGTTGAAGATGCTGCCGCTGCCAAGGATCTCACGGATCGAGCCGAGGATCGTCAAGGCGAAGGTGAAGCCTAAGCCCATGCCGGCGCCGTCGAGAATCGAAGGCCACACCGGGTTCTTCGAAGCGAAGGCCTCAGCACGTCCCAGCACTATGCAGTTCACCACGATGAGCGGGATAAACAGACCTAATGTCTCGTAGATATCAGGCACGTAAGCCTGCATAACCAATTGAACCACAGTCACAAACGAGGCGATAACCACGATGAAGCAAGGGATTCTCACCTTGTCGGGAATGAAGTTCTTAAGTAATGAGATGACTAAGTTAGACATTATCAAAACGAATGTTGTCGCCAATCCCATCGACATTCCGTTGATGGCACTCGTCGTTGTGGCGAGGGTAGGACAGCATCCTAACAAAAGGACCAGAATAGGGTTTTCCTTGATAAGTCCTTTGGTGAAAGTTTTCCAGTTACTCATTGTCTCCTCCTTTCATGAATTGGTCTTTGTTAGCCTCGAAACCGTCGGCAGCCTTCTTGATGGCCTCTGCAACGGCTCTCGAACTGATTGTAGCAGCTGTGATAGCGTCGACATCACCACCGTCTTTCTTCACTTTGAGGTTGAAAGTGGCAGGATTTTTGCCGTCAAACTGACCTTTGAACTTGTCGTTCACCATGTTAGCTCCCAGACCAGGAGTCTCGGCCTGTGACAGCACCGACACCTTATTAATAACGCCGTCGGCTAACATACCGACCATGAGTTCGACTTTTCCGCCGAAGCCGTTCATCGAATAAGTCTTGACGGCCGCTCCGATGAAGTTGCCTTCAGCATCGTATGCGAGGTTATAGGTGAGGTCCTCGATGACCACAGCCTCTGTCGTAGCGATAGCCACATCAGTCTTCAATACCTCGTTGATAGCTTTTATATTCTTGTTTTCCTCAACTTTATCGATGGCTGGCTTTGTCAAACCATAGATAAAACCGAGAACTCCGCCCGAAACGATGGTGATGACCATCAAAGCGATGAGCATATTCTTTAATGTTGATTCTTTCTTTGCCATAACTTCAAAACTTTAAGATTCAACAATTAAACTCCAAAACGTTTTGGTTTGAAACCCTTGTTGATGAGCGGCACTACGGCGTTCATGATAAGGATTGCAAACGACATTCCTTCAGGATACTGGCCCCACAGACGGATGATGATGGTTATCAAGCCGATGCCGAGGGCGAAGATGCACTTGCCTCCGACAGTCATAGGTGATGTCACCATGTCTGTTGCCATGAAGAAGGCGCCGAGCATCAAGCCTCCGCTGAGGATGTGATACAACGGGTTGACGTATGTCTCTGGTGCTATCAGCCAGCAGATTCCCGATACCAAAGCTACTGTGGCGATGATGATGACAGGTGTCTGCCAGTCGATGATCTTCATGATGATGAGGAACAAACCGCCGATGATCAATGCTAATGCACACATCTCACCAAACGAGCCTCCTGTGTTACCGATGAGCATGTCCCAGTAGTTGATGTTACTCACAGCGTCGACGCCGCCTTCTTTCAGAAGACCTAATGTCGTAGGGCCTGTGATGACATCCACCGACCAGAAGTTCTGTGCCGGCACTGGCCATGTCGTCATGGCGACAGGGAAGGAGATGAGCATGAACACACGGCCTACCAATGCTGGGTTGAACGGGTTCTTGCCAAGTCCGCCGAACGACATTTTTGCAATGCCGATGGCCACGATGCCGCCGACAACTACCATCCACCATGGGATGTTGCTCGGCACGTTGAAGGCGAGGAGTATACCTGTCAGGATGGCTGAGCCGTCGCCGATGGTGCATTCGCCTTTCATCAGATATTTCTGAATTAAGAACTCAGTGAGCACACATGTCGCCACTGAAATCAAAGTCACTCGGATAGCGTTAAATCCGAAGAAGTACACTGAGACCGCAAACGCCGGCATGAGGGCGAGTATCACCAGGTACATTATTTTCTTTACGCTCAATTCTCCGTGTACATGCGGAGAGCCTGATATTGTTAACTGATTCATAGCTATTTCTGATTACGTGAACGTATTAATTGTCCTGTCTTCGTCTTGCCGTAACGGATGTAATCCGCCAGCGGGATGTTGGCAGGACAGGTGAACTCGCATGAGCCGCATTCGATGCAGTCCATGATATTGTGTTTCTCTGTCTCCTCGAAGTTGTTCTGACGTGCCAGACGGTTCAAGAGGTAAGGCTCCAGTCCCATTGGGCAGGCACTCATGCACTTACCGCAACGGATGCAGTTGCTCACCTTACGCGGCTGAGCGTCTTTCTCGTTGAGCATCAGGATGCCTGAAGTGCCTTTGATGGTAGGGAAGGTGGTGACACTCACCGACTTACCCATCATCGGGCCACCGTTGATGAGGTTGGCTGTATCTTCTGGGAGTCCGCCGGCTGCCTCGATGAGCAAGTTGGCAGGAGTACCTATCCTCGTCAGGAAGTTCGATGGCTTTTTCACCGATTTACCTGTCACGGTGACGACACGGTAAACCAGAGGTTTGTTCTTCTGAACAGCCTCGTAGATTGCGAATGTCGATGCCACGTTGACGACGACGCAGCCTGTCTCGATAGGCAGCTTGCCTGACGGCACCTCGCGTCCGGTGACGGATTTGATGAGCTGTTTCTCACCGCCTTGAGGATATTTAGTCTTCAATGGCTGTATCTCGATGCCTTCGAAATATTTGTCTTTCTTGATAATCTCGTCAAGCATCTTGGCCGCATCCATCTTGTTGACCTCAATGCCAACCACTCCCTTAGGAGCGTCGACGGCTTTCATGATGACCTTCACGCCCACGAGGAACTCATAAGGCTTCTCAAGCAACAGACGGTTGTCGCAGGTGAGGTAAGGCTCGCATTCCGCCGCGTTGATGATGACGTACTCCGCTTTTTTGTCTTGCGGTATCATCAGCTTGACGTATGTCGGGAATGTGGCGCCGCCGAGACCCACAATGCCATGCTGTTTGATGCGGTCGATAATCTCTTGTCTCGAGAGTGTGATATCTTTTACTAAGGTGTCGCTGGTGTCGATGCCTTCGAGCCATTCGTCGCCTTCCACGTCGATGAAGATAGCAGGCTTACGGTAGCCTGTGTGGTCCATCACGTCGTCGATCTTGTTGACGGTGCCGCTCACTGACGAGTGCACGTTGGCGCTGATGAAACCCTTCGCCGTGGCGATGAGCTGACCGACCTTCACCTTGTCGCCTTTTGCGACTATCGGCTCTGCCGGTGCGCCGAGGCACTGACCGAGCGGGATGATAACCTGTTTCGGTATCTCAAATGTGATGATAGGCTGATCCGACGAAAGCTTGTTTTCTTCCGGATGAACGCCACCTTTTGGAAATGTCTTAATTGGATTCATACCTTATTCTTTACTTTCGTTTGGTTGTTCAACAATTTTTTCTGCTGGTTTCTCTTCTACTGGTGCCTCAGCCTTTGGCTTTCTTGGCGGGAAGTTGACCTCATGGATGCTTCCGCGAGGGCAGGCCTCGACGCACTTACGGCATTGCTTGCACTTCGTGAAGTCGATGTAGGCGAGGTTTCCGCGCATCTCGATAGCCTCAAACGGACAGGTCTTGAAGCACTTCTGGCAGCCGATGCAGCTTACCTTACAGTTCTTCATGGCGATGGCGCCTTTCTCCACGTTGTTACATGCCACGTAGACGCGACGATTGTTCTTACCCTTGGCACGGATCTCGATGACACCGCGCGGACAAGCCTTGGCACATGCGCCGCAACCCACGCACTTGTCTTCGTCGACCTCAGGCAACCCTGTCTCCTCGTTGATGTGGAGCGCGTTGAACTGACATTTCTTCACGCAGTCGCCCAAACCTAAGCAGCCGTTAGGACATCCGTTCTCGCCAGCGTAGAGAGTGTTGGCGAAACCGCAGATGTCGGCTCCCTCATAATGCACCTTCGATGGCGCGTTCTCACAAGTACCGTTGCAACGTACTACAGCAATCATCGGCTCGGCAACGGTAGCGGTAAGTCCAAGCAATCCTGCTACTTTCGACATGTCAGAACTCGGGCAGTTCAACCCTGCAAGGCTCTGCTTCTCGGCAGCGGCCTTAACACAAGCCTCCGCGAAGTTACGGCAACCGGCGAAACCGCAGCCACCGCAGTTGGCACCAGCAAGCACTGACTCCACCTCATCGATGAGAGGGTTCTCCTCAACCTTGAACTTCTTCGCGACGAAGAATAATATCACCGCCGCTACTCCTCCTAAAATGCCCAGAATCACTAAGGACCATAATAAAACATTACTCATAAAACAAAATATATTTTTAGCGCTGCAAATTTACTAATATTTTTATTATTAAACAAGGAAAAAATGCAAAAAATGTAACTCGTTAAGTACCAAAGTACTAACCAGTCAATTTGAAGGAAATGAAACTTTTTAGATAAATTTATCTTATTTCGTAGGTGAAATTATCCCTCAGTTTGTTTCTGAAGAAATACAACACCAGATAATAAACTGCAATGACGCCGATCCCGACAAGTGCCGCAATCCATTCTTTAATCGATAAGTTGCTGAGTATCACTATGATAGCGACTAACAAAAAGGCCGGAATGAAATATGCAAACAAGGCCGCCTTGTTGCCTTGACTGGTGTTCATTATAATCTTGACCGGCTGCCCGACAATAAACTCCTTGTCGGCAGGTTTTGGCACTGTGACGCGCTTCTCCTGCATCTCCGACATTCCACATGCCGACTTGATGCCGCAGGAACCGCACATGCTTGAGCTAAGTATCTCAATATCAAGGTCTTTATCGTTAATCCCGACCACTACGCCAGGGTGTGAAATATGTTCTCCCATTTTTCTAATTTTTTACAAAAGTAAGAAAAAAATCAATACATCACTAAATTTTTTGTATATTTGCAAGTTTTACTATTTGGTTATGAAATTTGACTTAAAGAAATACGAAGACAAGGCTATTGCATTGAAAGACAAGACGATAGCGTGGTTAAAAGGTATCACTTTCCCGGGATTCCGAGGCCGTCCTTTTTACGATGTGCTGGTGTATTTTATCAACGGATTCTCAAAGGGTTACCTCACCGACCGTGCTGCAGCCGTGGCTTTTAACGTGTTCTTGGCGCTGTTCCCGGCAATCATGGTGCTTTTTACATTCATCCCATATATGCCGCTCGAAGGTGTGAAAGAAACGATTGTTGACTTTATCCACAAACTGGTGCCATCGGTCGCTGACAGGGTGGTGGGGACCATCGACGAGATAATGTCGCATCAGCATAACACCCTCATGTCGATAGGTATCATCATGGCGTTTTACTTCGCTTCAGGCTCCATCCGCGCTTTCTTCCGCGGCTTTGACATGGGTGTCAACCACATAGGAAAGATGAACATCATAAGAATGTACGGAGGCGGCTTGCTAACCACTTTCATCCTTGGCACGCTGCTCATCACATCAATATCCTTGATCATAGTCGGCAACGATTTCCTGCCGCAAATCATTGATTATATTGGATTAGACTTCATCGATGACGGTTTTATCGTTTCAATGATCAATATCGGCCGCTGGCTGCTCACAGTGTTTGCGCTTCTCGTGGCCATAGCGGTGCTTTATTACTTCGGAAACCCTGATAAATCAAGAAAATTCAGACTGTTTACACCAGGCACCATCATGTTTACGTTGCTGTTTATCTTCGGAACCATTGGATTTAATTACTATATCGTCAATTTCTCCAACTACAATGCACTTTACGGCTCAATCGGCGGTCTTATCATCTTTATGATGTGGATGTATGTCAATTGTATCATAATCCTTGTCGGATATGAGCTGGATGCCTCGATATTCCTGGCAGAAAAGAAATTGTTGGAAGAGAAGAATGAAAATCAAAACTAAGAAAAATCTGTATGAGAAAAATAGTTTTTATCGGAAGCGGCGCCATCGCAACGGCAATAGGGGATGTCCTCGCTCAGAAAAACAAAGATGAGATTTATCTGCTCTCTATTGAAGATGAAGTGGTTGAGATGATCAATACCATGCATGTCAACACTTTGTATTTCCCAAAATGCAAGCTTAACGAAAACCTCAAAGCTACCACCGACAAGAACGTGCTCAAGGAGGCTAATGTTATCTTCCTGGCCATTCCGTCGACGGCTGTGGTAGGCTATCTTCAGGAAAACAAAGATTATATCAACCCGACGGCGCTAATCGTCAACTTGGCTAAAGGTTTCGGTTGTGGTGATCAGATCATTCCTGATAGCATAAAATCGTTTATCTTCAATCCGTTTATGACGCTGAAAGGCCCTTCATTTGCTCGCGAAATCATCAATCGTCAGGATACGGGCCTCACAGCTGCGACAACGGATGAGACGTTGTATAAAATCATCACCGATGTGTTTGACGATACCCCGATTCGCACCGATTTCACTACCGATGTCACCGGCGTGGAATATGCTTCAATCCTGAAAAACATCTACGCCATTGTGATAGGCATCGTCGACGCTAACTTTGACTCGGCGAACCTGCGTTCGATATTTCTCACCAAAGCACTCAATGAGATGCGCCGTCTGGTGATAACTTTCGGAGGCGAGAACAGCACCATGTACAGGTATTGCGGATTTGGCGACTTCTCGCTGACGGCATTAAACGATATGAGTCGCAACCGTACTTTGGGACTGCTCATCGGTAAGGGGTTCTTCAATAACTGCATGTCGGACAGCGTAGTCCTTGAAGGACGCATAGCAGTGGATATATTTTACCAAAAACTGATTGATAATCAAATAGAAATGGCCAATTATCCGCTGATGAGCGAACTATATCATGTGCTCAACGACAGGAATTATCCGACGCGTAACTTTATTAAGAATATCTTGAAAAACTGATGGGAGTAGTAGTAAAACAGAGCATTAAGGGCACTTTGATGAACTACCTCGGCGTGGCCGTGGGGTTTATCACCACCTTCTTCGTGATGACGAAATATCTCACGCAGGAGGAAGTCGGCCTGACGCGTGTCATGGCTGACGCCGCAATCTTGCTCTCAGGTCTCGGCGCTCTCGGCACCAACACCTCGGCTCTGCGTTATTACCCGTATTTCCGCGATAATGAAAGCCGTGACCACGGCTTCTTCGGCTGGACGATAATTGTGCCGGCAATAGGATTCACCATCTTCACTATCCTCTTCTTTGCCTTTAAAAGCACGATAATCGGGATGTTTTCGGGTAAATCGGCACTCTTCGTCGACTATATCTACCTCGTCGTCCCGATGGCGTTCTTTATGATGTATATGACGGTGTTTGAGACCAACGCCAACATCCTGATGCGCATAGTGGTTCCGAAGTTTGTGAGGGAAGTGGGAGTGAGGCTTTTTACTTTAATCGACTACATTCTTTACATAACCAAAGTCATCGACCTCGACTGCATGGTGATTGGTCTATGCGTTGCATATGCGTTGGCTATGTTGTTGAATATCATCTACTTGCTGAAGCTGTCGAAGATATCATTCAAGATTGAACCTGGACATATCTCGCACTGGCTGCGCCGTGATTTCATGTTTTACACCCTGTTTTTGACGGTGGCGGCAGTGATTGGCAACATCATCCCGAGTTTGAACTCCTTCTTCATCACGGCGCAGCTGGGACTGACAATCACCGGTATTTACGCTATAGCACAATATATGGCCAACCTCGTCGAGATGCCTTACCGTTCGGTGTCAGCGATATCTCGTCCTATCATCTCTCAGGCGATGAAAGACGGTGATAATCAACGGGCAGCGGAGATCTGCAAGAGCGTGTCGCTACATCAACTGATAGCTGGAGCGTTCGTGTTTTTCATCATCTGGATCAACATCGACCTCTTCTTCGAACTGCTGCCTAACGGTGACAAATATGTCGATGGTAAATGGGTGTTCTTCCTCCTCGGATTAGCCAAGCTGGTCAACTCTTCGATGAATATCGGCGTCACCGTGCTGAGCTATTCGCGTTGGTATTACCTGCAACTGATATTCACAGCCATCCTCACCGTGAGCGCCATCATACTCAACAACAGTCTGATACCGATTCTCGGCATGACAGGAGCGGCTTGGTCGTCAATAATTTCATTCTCAATTTATTACATTTTGTTGCTTTCGCTTATCATGTGGAAGACGAAGATTTCGCCTTTCTCATGGCAGGAGATAATAGTGATTTTAGTGATAGGATTGTTGTTCGTAATAAATTGGCTGTCATTTGAATATATATCAAAATCTATAATTTACTTTAAGGATGCAGGTGTCGTGATAAAACTCGTTGAAGCATTCCTGCGGACAGCAATTTTAGTGGTTATTGGATTGGCGATAATTTATAAAACGAAGATATCAAAAGAGATTAACGAGATTATAGATAGGGTTCGTCATTTCGACCGACCGTAGGGAGCGGAGAAATCCTCCACTAACGAAAACATATTATTAATGAAGAAACTAATAACATCGATCCTCCTTTGTTTCCTTGCGATTACCTTGTATTCGCAGGTTAGGGGCGTGGTGCGAGACGACCAGGGTAATGCTTTGGTCGGCGCCAACGTGGTGTGGATGGGTACGAATCACGGCACCACTATCGATGCCAACGGCTCGTTTTCGTTGAATAGAGTAGACGAGACCAGTTCTTTGGTTACTTCTTTTGTCGGCTTTACAAATGATACCACATATTGCAAAGATGTTGATTTTGTTGAGATTAAGCTCAACGGCGAGATTACTTTGGACGACGTTGTCGTAAAGGCGACACGCCCGGGAGTGATGAAGGCTAAAGGTGCTCAAAACATTGACGTTATTGGGACTACCGAATTATGCCGCGCCGCTTGTTGCAACCTTGGTGAAAGCTTCTCCACAAATCCTTCAGTCGATGTGGAATACTCCGATGCGGCAACGGGTGCCAAACAGATTAAACTCCTAGGATTATCAGGTAGTTACGTTCAGATGCTGACAGAAAACGTTCCTGCATTCCGCGGCGCGGCAGCCCCGTTTTCATTGGGTTATATTCCGGGTACTTGGATGCATTCGATTCAAGTGTCAAAAGGCGCTGCAACAGTGAAAAACGGCTATGAGTCGATAACCGGACAGATAAACATCGAATACCTGAAACCGCAACTTGACGAAGAACTCGACGTGAATCTGTTCCTCGACAGTCATCTGAAATTTGAGACTAATGTAGAAGGTAACCTGCATTTCAATGACGCTCTAAGTACTGGATTATTAGCGCATTATGAGAATATGTCGATGGAACACGACGGCAATGGCGACGGTTTCATGGACATGCCTAAGGTGCAACAATACGACTTCATGAACCGCTGGATGTACAAGAAAGATCACTACATCATGCAGGCGTACGTGAAGGCCTTGAAAGAGGATAGAAACGGAGGTCAAACTAAAGATGCTCATAATCATTCGAGAAGTGCTGATAATCAGTTGTTTAAGATAAATATCGGCTCTGAACGATATGAAGGCGTCTTGAAAAACGCTTACATCTTCGACGAAATCCACAACACCAACATTGCCTTGATCTTGTCGGGTTCAATCCATAAAATGAATTCTTTATATGGGTTGAGGTCATACGATGTGAACAATAATAACGCTTACGCACAATTGCTTTTCGAGACCGAATTCACTCCAAGTCACAGTGTTTCAACAGGTTTGTCGTTTAATCATGACTGTTTCGATGAGCGATGGAATTTTGTTCCTGACCTCGTAAAGGCTCCCGAGGAGAATATCGGTGGAGCATATGCCCAATATACCTTCAATTATGATGAGAAGTTTGTGTTTATGGCAGGTTTTAGAGGCGATTACAGTGATTTATACGGTCTGTTTTTCACTCCGCGCACTCATATAAAATGGGTCGTCGCTGAGCCGTTGAAACTGCGTTTTTCGGCAGGTAAAGGCTACCGCACGCCACGCCCGATGCTTGATAATCATACACTTTTGGCAAGCAGCCGCGAAATCATTATCGATGACAATCTTAAACAGGAAGAGGCTTGGAATTTCGGCACCACCGCGACACTCGACATCGATATCTTTGAAAAGTGCTTGATAATCAATCTTGAATACTATTATACCAACTTTGAGAATCAGGTGGTGACCGACCTCGACAGCGATGTTCATAAGGTGCATTTCTACAACCTCGACGGACTATCGTATTCCCATACCTTCCAAATCGACGCGACATACCCGTTTTTCGATGGTTTCTCGCTATTGGGAGCTTTCAGATATAACGACGTAAAGACTACCATCAACAGTGTTTTACGTGAGAAACCTCTGACCAGTCGTTATAAAGGTTTGGTGACTGCAACGTATAAAACTCCACTCGAGATATGGCAGTTTGATCTCACTTTGCAAATCAATGGTGACGGCCGTATGCCTGACGGATTTGGTACTTTTGATGCATATCCAATACTTAACGCACAGATACTCAAATGGTTCCGTTGGGGGAATATATATATCGGAGGCGAGAATTTGACTAATTATAAACAGAAAAACCCGATAATAGGCTGCCATGACCCGTGGAGCGAAAACTTCGATGCTACGATGATTTATGGTCCGATTGACGGCATTATGTTTTACGGTGGAATTAAATGGAAATTAACAAAATAATAAAACTATGAAGAAACTAATTTTATTAGCATTCGCATTGTTTTTGACAGTCTTGGTCCAGGCTCAGACGATGAAAGAAGTTGTCTTTACGACAGAACCTGAGATTGAATGCAATAACTGTGTTAAACGTATAAAAGACAATATCCGTTTTGAAAAAGGAGTGAAGTCAATCGATGCTGATTTAAAGACGAACCTCGTTACTATTCAATACGATAGCGAAAAAACCAATACAGAAAAACTGGTTAAGGCATTTGCCAAAATCAATTACAAGGCGACGGTTGTTGAACCTAAAGGTGTAAAAAAAGAACAGGCTGAACCTGTCAACGACGAGAGTAAATAATGAAAATCATAATCGTCGGAACGGCTTATCCTTATCGTGGAGGCATCGCTGCCTTCACCGACAGACTCGCAACTGAGTTTGTTAAGGAAGGTGTTGATATTGAAGTGGTTACATTCAAACTTCAATATCCGTCGTTCCTATTTCCGGGCAAGACACAATATTCTGATGCAAAGGCTCCGGAAAGCTTCCCAATTGAACGTAAGGTCAACAGTATCAATCCGTTGAACTGGAAGAAAGTGGGGAAGGAGATACGAGCAAAGAACCCTGATATCGTGGTTTTCACCTATTGGATGTCGTTTTTCGCTCCTTGTTTCAGTAAGATTGCAAAAGTAGTGAAACGTAATGGTTATACAAAGTGTATCGGATTGATACACAATATGATACCGCATGAAAAATCTGTTCTCGACAGATGGTTTGCACCAGGTTTTGTGAAAGCTATGGACGGCTTTGTGGCTCTATCACAGTCGGTTATGGATGATATCGCCACACTTGACAGGCAAAACAAGCCTAGATGCATGGTGCATCATCCGTTGTATGACCATTTTGGAGATATTGAGGATAAGAAATCGGCGATAAAACAGCTCGGCTTGGCTGAAAACTATCGTTATTTCCTGTTCTTCGGACTCGTCCGCGCCTACAAAGGTCTCGACCTCCTGATTGATGCTTTTGCCGATCAGCGACTCCGAAAATATCCCGTCAAGTTGATTATCGCCGGTGAGTTTTACGACGACCCGAAACCTTATCTTAAACAGGTTGAAAAACTTGGTTTACAAGATTTTGTAATAATTGAAAATCAATATATTAACGATGTTGATGTAAAGTATTACTTTAACTCTGCCGAGATGGTGGTTCAGCCCTATAAATCGGCAACCCAGAGTGGTGTCACACAGATAGCATACCACTTCGAGAAGCCTATGCTTGTCACTAATGTTGGCGGTCTTGGCGAGATGATTCCTGACGGAAAGGTTGGTTACGTCGTTGAACCGAAGGCCTCTGCCATCGCCGATGCACTCGTAGACTTCTGTGAGAACGACAGATATGACAAGCTTGTTGAAGGTGTGAAGGAGGAGAAGAAGAAGTATCAATGGTCAACCATGACCGAAGCTATTAAGAACCTGTTATGAAGAAGTTAATCGCTTTATTTACAAGGATTTTCCCACGACAGACACTGATTCGTTTCAGTGGGCTGTTCAGTTTTCTGATACGTCCGTTTTATATTGGGAACAAGGTCGAATGTCCTGTTTGCGGCAAGCATTTCCGTAAGTTTTTGCCTTACGGCTATGGCAAAGCCATGGAAAACCGTATGTGCCCGAAGTGTCTATCACTCGAGCGTCATCGTCTGCTTTGGCTGTATTTAAAGGAGAAGACAGGCTTTTTTACTGACAATCTGAAGGTGTTGCACTTCGCTCCCGAGCAGCCGTTCATCAAGCGTTTTCGTGCCTTGACAAACCTCGATTATACCACCGCCGACATCGATTCGCCTATTGCCGACCTGCATCTTGATGTGACAAATATCGAACTCCCTGATAATCAATATGATGTGGTGATTTGCAATCACGTTTTGGAGCATGTTAATGATGTAAATAAAGCCTTTTCAGAGATAAAACGAATCCTCAAACCTGGTGGTTGGGCTATATTGTTAGTGCCGATAAATCCTAATGTTGACACATGGGAAGATCCTACAATTACCGATCCGGAAGAGAGAAAGCGTAATTTCGGTCAGTATGACCACGTCCGCCAATTTGGTCGTGACTATGCTCAAGTGCTTGAAAAAGCTGGTTTTACCGTCGATGCTGACCGCCTGTATTATGAATTGACGGATGAACAACGTCAACGGATGAGGTTGGCGCGACCGGGAGAGGAACTAATCTATCGTGTAATCAAATAACATTGGCTGTTAGCTATTGGCTTTTGGCAAAAAAAAATAGCCATTGGTCGTTAAAATAACAGCCAATGGCTAATAGCTAATAGCCAAAGTTTTTTACTTTGCCAAGAAAGGATAACCGTACTCAGTAGCCGGCACGAATGTCTCCTTGATGGCGCGTGGGTTCGTCCAGCGGATGAGGTTCCACAGACCGCCAGCCTTGTCGTTGGTGCCTGATGCGCGTGAGCCGCCGAATGGCTGGCATCCCACGACGGCGCCCGTAGGCTTGTCGTTGATGTAGAAGTTACCTGCAGCATATTTAAGCTTCTGGTCGGCGAGCTGACGTGCCTTGAGGTCGTTGACGAAGATTGCTCCTGTCAATGCGTAAGGTGATGTCGTGTCGCAGAGTTCCAGTGTTTCCTCGTATTTCTTGTCATCGTAGACATAGATGGTGATGATAGGTCCGAAGATCTCCTGAGCCATTGACTCGTAGTTCGGCACCTTGGCGAGGATGACTGTAGGCTCGACGAAGTAACCGACGCTCTTGTCGCACTTGCCACCAAACACGATCTCAGCGTCCTTGCTGGCTTTTGCTCTGTCGATGTAGCCTTTGCAGTTGTCGAATGAAGCTTCATCGATGACAGCGTTGACGTAGTTGGTGAAGTCTGTGACGTCGCCCATCTTGATGGTGCTGAGCATGTCGCCGACAATCTGTTTTACCTCTTTCCACATCGACTTCGGGATATATGCGCGTGATGCTGCCGAGCATTTCTGACCTTGATATTCGAAAGCGCCGCGGACGATGGCGCATGCCACCTCGCGTGGATTTGCTGAGCTGTGAGCGAAGATGAAGTCTTTACCACCTGTCTCACCTACGAGACGTGGATATGACTTGTAATTGGCTATATTTGCGCCTACGCCCTTCCAGAGGCCCTGGAATGTGGCTGTCGAACCGGTGAAGTGGATACCGGCGAGGTTCGGGTTGTTCAAAGCGACACCGCCAATCAACGAGCCCTTGCCTGGCAGGAAGTTCACGACGCCAGCCGGAAGACCTGCTTCCATCGCGATCTGCATGATATGATAGTTCGAAAGCAGTGATGTCGTTGATGGTTTCCAGATTGTGGTGTTACCCATCAAAGCTGGTGTCATGTTCAAATTCGAAGCGATAGAGGTGAAGTTGAACGGTGTCACAGCCATGATGAAGCCTTCGAGTGGACGATATTCCACGCGGTTGAGCTGATCTGGACTTGATGAAGGCTGCTCTGAGTAGAGATTACCTGCATAGTAGTTGTTGAAACGGTAGAAGTCGATGGTCTCGCAAGCTGAGTCGATTTCAGCTTGGAAGCAGTTCTTCGACTGGCCTAACATACATGCTGCGTTGATGCGTGCACGATATTTTGTTGCCAGCATCTGACCGATGCGTGCCATGATGGAAGCTCTCTCCACCCATGGTGTGTTTTCCCAGTCTTTTTTGGCCTTCAGAGCGGCTTCGATAGCCATATTGACCTCTTTTTCGCCAACTTTATGGTATTTTGCAATCACATGCTTGTGGTTGTGTGGCATAACCACTTCGCCCATATCGCCGGTGCGGATTTCCTTACCACCAATGATGATCGGGATTTCCACGACTTCCTTCGACTGTTTCTTGAGTTCTTTCTCCAAAGCGAGGCGCTCAGGGCTGCCCGGTCTGTATTCTTTTACAGGCTCGTTAGCAGGATGTGCAAATTGAAATAATGCGTTATTCATGTTATAATTTTTTGTTGGTTAGAATTTTTCAATATTTTGAATTGCAAATTTAGAAATTTTTTTGAAAAATGATACCGAATAATTAATATTTTTGCAAAAAATATCTCATGAAGGGCAAAGACATCAGCAAAACTACGATTTCCGAGGCTACGAGCCGTAACTGGGAACGTCTGCATTCCAATAGCAGCGGAAGACTGATGTCGCGCGCCAACAAACAGCTCTCCACCAAGACGATCTTACCTTTGGAATATTTTTCAAATAAAGAGAATATTGCTGATATTCAACGCTTTGTGAATTATTGCAAAGAGAAGAATTACGCTGTCGCAGATGTGATTTATACAGTGGGAGTGAATCTGCTGAAAAAGGCAGGAATCTTTGAGAATGAACATGTGGTGTCAACCTTGAGTTCTCTAAAAGCTTTGAAAACTCTCGAATTGTCACAAATTCCACTGCCTTCCGATGAATTCGACATCCTCGGTCTACTTTACCAATGTTTTCTGGAGGAAGGTGAGAAAAACCGTAAAGGCTCGTATTACACCCCTCTCGAGGTGGCGCACAACATGACAAAAGGTCTCGATTTTTCAAAAAACCAGACTTTCTTCGATCCTTGTTGTGGCTCTGGAGCATTCATCTTGGCTCTTGAAGGTGCGTCACCATCTCAAGTCTTTGGCTGCGACAATGACCCTGTCGCGGTGATGATTGCAAAGATAAATTTGTTGTTAAAATACAAATCGGAAGTATTTAAACCACAAATAATTGAATGCAATTATTTAAAGTATTACTTTAAGAATAAATTTTCTTATATAATCAGCAATCCTCCGTGGGGTGCAGTGGTTTTTGATGATAAAAACAACCCGATTCCGACCAAGGAAAGCTTCTCGTTTTTCTTCGAAAAGGCCTTCAGTCAGCTTGAGGATGGCGGTACGATACGATTCCTGTTGCCTGAATCTATTTTGAATGTGAAGACTCATCGCAGTTTCCGTAAGTTTTTACTTGAAAGCACAGATATTCAGTCGATTACAAGATATCCAGGGACATTTGCAGGAGTGCAAACAAGGTATATTGACATAGAATGTGGTCGTCGCAATAGTAGGGATGCGGCGCGCCACGTCCCTACATTTGATTTCGGTTCGTCTATAATCAACGACGTATCATTACAATCTTTCCACCTCACTAACAACCTGAATTTCAATCTGTTATCCGATTCCGACCTTGAAAAAGTTCAGAAGATTCTTGCAAAAAAGAAATATACCTTGAAAGACAGTATCTGGGCTTTAGGGGTCATCACCGGCGACAATAAAAACAAGGTGAAAATCAAGCGGGGCAGGGGAATGGAACCGATTTATACAGGAAAGGAAATCGAGGCTTATACTTTAAAGAAACCGAGTAAATATATTAAATACGAACGTGCTGATTTTCAACAGGTTGCAAAAGATGAGATCTATCGTGCCGATGAGAAACTGGTTTATAAATTCATCTCGAAAAACCTTGTTTTTGCTTACGACGACAGTAAAAGTCTGTTCCTCAACAGTGCCAACATTCTGATCCCGAAAATTCCGGGAATGTCAATAAAGACTGTGCTTGCCTTCCTCAACAGCGAACTGTTTAAATACCTTTATAAATCGCTATTCGGCGAGATTAAAATTCTCAAAGGAAACCTTCTGGAACTGCCATTCCCGGAGATTTCACCCGAAATTGATAAAAAGCTGACTGAACTTGTTGATGAGATCCTGAAAGGTAATAAAGAAGCGGTTAATGATATTGACGATTTAATCTATAGCATCTTCTCAATAACCAATAACCTATAACCAATAACCATTAAATAATTCTCTTAATCGTTCCTAAAAAATGGGTATGCTTCCCTAACTCCTTATTAAATATGCCGGTTTGGTCGAGTGAGTCGATTCTGACCTTTCCGGAGGCATGGATGATCTTCTCACCGTCTAAAATGATGCCTACATGAACGATTTTTTGCTCTTCATTTTCGAAAAATGCGAGGTCGCCGGGCTGCGCTTCTGTCAGGAAATACACGTCTTCACCGCATTCAACCTGCTGAGAGGCATCTCTAGGCAACTTTATCCCGATAGTCTTTGCGCAAAGCTGCACGAAAGCCGAGCAGTCGATGCCGAAAATAGTCCTACCTCCCCAGCGATAAGGCACGTCAAGCAGTGATAACGCATTGTTAATAAAGCTGTTAGCCTCTATGCAGCATTTGTCTTTAGTATAAATCGTCGTTCCAAAACTCAGAATCTTCGAATCATATAGTTCTATCGGCTTGTTGACGACATACGAATCCTGTCTTGCCAGAGTCTTATATGCATCTTCTTGAATATCAAAGTGTTGCAGACTGCGAATCCAACCTTCGTAGCCGTCATATTCCATCTTGATATAAATCCAGTCGCCGTTCTGTTCCAACACTTCATAAAGATCGTTGAACAACAATTCTGTAACCAATTCGCTCTCATGATGCGGCTCTTTTCTCACAGGAATGGCTGATAAAGTGCATATTCCAAACATAATTGAAACTTTTTTTGCAAAGTTACAAGAAATTTTCGTAATTTTACAAGTTAATTTAATTTGTTTTGAAAAATAACATATCTAATCTGTAATTCATTGATTATGAGTAAGATAAAAGATATAGTAGAAAAAGTCCGCCATTCATATTATGGTATAATGAAGGTTCTTGCATTCGTTTTGACGCTCGTCATCGTCGTCTCGTTGATGCCGCGTAACGTCAAATTCAAATACGAATATCAGAAAATGCGTCCGTGGCCGCACGAAAGCCTGTATGCCCCGTTTAACTTCCCGATCTATAAGTCCGACGAGGCAGTGAGACAGGAACGTGAAGAGGCTCTGAGCAATGTCGAACCTATCTTCGTTTATGACGCTCTCGGCACTGAAGACGGTCGCGAAAAGCTGCTTAAAGACTTTGACAATCAATGGGTTGATACTGTCGGCGATAAAGATTATTACGAAAGTCTCATCCTGAATATCTACGACTATATTGAAAATAACGGTATTGTCGCAAAGAATGACCGTACCAATAATTTTAAGGGTGACGAGACTGTGGTTGTGGTTCGCAATAAGGTGCAGACCAAATGCGCATACGACGACCTGCATACTATGGCGACGGCCTCAGCTTACATCCAAAGTCAGCTTAGAGATATCGACGATTATAACACTATGCAATTGATTAACAATCTGTTACATAGCTCATTGCGTCAAAACGTGATATATTCGGAGAGCATGACGAAACAAGCCGAGAAGATGGCTGTTGACAACATCATGCTGACCTTTGGAATGGTGCAGAAAGACGAGCTCATTATCATGGAAGGGGAGATTGTGACCGAAGAGAAATATCAGATAATCAGTTCGTTACAGCGTGAATACGCCGATATCACTGCGAATAACATGTTCAGTAAGAACTTCATGCTGTATGGGCAGTTGCTTCTGGTGAGCATTGTCTTCATCGCTTTGTATTTCACACTCAGGATGTTACGTGCCGATATCTTCGAGCAGCTTCGTTATATCAACCTCATCCTGCTCCTGATGCTTTTGACGATAGTGCCGTCGTTCCTCATCCTGAAGTTCGCCCCGACCTTCATCTACCTGATGCCGGTGGCCATCATGGCAATGCTTCTGATGACGTTCTTCGATGCGCGCATCTCCATCATAGTGCAGGTTATGACGTTGATAATCATTAGCTTAGCAGTGCCAAACCCGTTTCAGTATTTCTTTGTGCAGTTGCTGGTGTCGTTTGTCGCGATATTCAGTATGACCAAGCGCACACGCCGCGCAAGTTACTTTGGGACATCGCTGATGGTCTTCATGACCTACGTTATCGTTTACCTTGGCATGATGCTCATCTACGACGGCGGTTTCGACTCGTTTAGCTGGAAATACATAATAATCTACGCGGGCAACGCCTTCTTCACCATGCTCGCGCTGCCTCTGGCGTTCCTTTTCGAGCGTGTGTTCGGCTTCGTCACCGACCTTTCGCTGCTCGAGCTCAGCAACACCAACAGTCCGCTGCTGCGTAAGCTGGCGTCAGAAGCGCCAGGCACCTTCCAGCATGTGATGCAGGTGGCCGACCTCTGCGAAGAGGTGATATATAATATAGGTGGCAATGCGCTGCTCGTCCGCACCGGCGCTATGTACCACGATATCGGAAAGACTCGTAATCCTTACTATTTCATTGAAAATCAGAATGGTAAATATAATCCACATGACGATGTTTCGAATGTCGAGAGTGCTCAGATCATCATCGGTCACGTGATTGACGGCATCGAAATATGTCGCCAATATCATATTCCGGAACAGATTATCGACTTCGTGAGGACTCACCACGGCACTCGACGCACCGAGTATTTCTACCAGATGGAACTGCGCGAAAACCCTGAAGGTGTTGATGAAAGCGAATTCTGCTACCACGGTCCGGTGCCGTTTTCGAAGGAGACTGCAGTGCTGATGATGTGCGACGCCGTGGAAGCAGCATCGAGAAGTTTGAACGACAAGACTGAAGAGTCAATAAACAAGCTTGTCGACAATATCATCGACGGACAGATGAAGGCTAACCAGTTTGACAACACCAACATCACTTTCCACGATATCAATGTGACGAAGAAGGTGCTCAAAAAGAAACTGATGAACATCTATCACGTAAGAGTGGCTTACCCGGATTAGAATTTGTAACTTATTGAAAATATCGATATTATGAAAAGATTATTATTTGCTTTAATCATTGGAGCTACATTTTTGACCTCATGCAAATGTTCGCATAAAGAGGAGAAAACTGACGATAAGAAAGAAGTCAAGACGGAGGTAACTAATTCGGAATCAACGAATAATGAGAAGTCTTACGTTAAAACGCTGACATATAACGAATTCGTGAAAAAGATATGGGATTTTGAACTTGATCCTAAAACTTTCACATTCAAAGGCGGCAAGCCATGCGTTATTGATTTCTACGCCACATGGTGCGGCCCATGTAAGAAAGTGGCTCCGATAATGGAAAAACTGGCTAAGGAATATGACGGGAAGGTCGATTTCTATAAGGTCGACACCGATCAGGAACCGAAACTGGCCATGGTGCTGCAAATCAAGAACATACCGACGATTTTCTTCATGAAGGCTGGGATGCAGCCGGAAAAGACTATAGGTGCTTACGATGAGGACCATTATCGTAAAATTATAGACAAGATGCTCAGTGAATAATATCTTCCCGACATCTTATCTACCTGACATTCAATATATTGCACTGTTTTTAAAAAACGAGGCGCCACGTATTGAATTATACGAGACGTACCAGAAACAGTCGTGTCGCACCCGCTGTAATGTGATGACAGCCAATGGCTTACAAATTCTGGTGGTACCAATTGTCAAAACTAACGGCAATCATACTTTGACGAAAGATATCGCGATAAGCTATAAAGAGCCTTGGCAGCAGATTCATCAACGTTGTCTGGAGGGGGCATATCGCAAAACTCCTTATTTCGACTACTATTTCCCGTATCTCGAACCAGCTTTTTCGACGCGATTTGAGACATTAATCGAATTGAATGAGTTTTGCCTTAGATTTATCCTTAAAGTGTTGAAAATCAATAAGGAGATAGTTTATACCAAAGATTTTGAGCCGATTTCTGATTCAGAAGATTATCGTATAAAACTGTCGAAATGGTCGTCGGAATCAACTGATTTTCCTAAGTATTACCAGGTTTTTGAAGATAGACAGCCGTTTGTTTCGGATTTGTCGGTCATCGATCTGATTTTCAACGAAGGACCGGAAGCGAGCAACTATCTCCGCGTCATTTCGAGCGACCAAAGGGAGTCGAGAAATCCTTAATGAGTAAAGACTTTTTTGGTTTTTTTCATCTTTTTAATAATTTTTGTATATTTGCAGATTAAAAATATCAGAAAATTCATCATAAAAACTAAATAAAATGGCAAGAAAACTTGAAAAGAAAGACTTATTGAAGAATGTCGTGAAGCACATCGACATCAAGAAGTATGACTCAACAGAAATCATCGACGCAATGCGTGAGATGTCGTTCACATCACGCGACACTGCACGCGCCGCTGACATTTTGATGATGATGGTGAAAGAAAAATCATGCACCAACATCCTTACTCTTGCAGGTTCGACCTCAGCAGCAGGCTGTATGCAGGTTTACGTTGACATGGTCCGCAACAAAATGATCGATGTGGTCGTCTCAACAGGCGCTTCAGTCATCGACATGGACCTCTTCGAGGCTCTCGGTTTCAAACATTATATCGGTGAAAAAGAGAACGTGGTGCCGGATACAAAGCTCCGCGAGCTTTACATCGACCGTATCTACGACACATATATCGACGAGGAGCAGCTGCAGGTGTGCGACCACGCCACTTACGAGCTCGCCAACATCCTCGAGCCACGTCCGTATTCATCACGTGAGTTCTTGTGGAACCTCGGTAAATGGCTGCATGAAGGTCACGGCGTGAAGAAAGACAGCCTCATCCAGACATGCTACGAGTGTGGTGTCCCGATGTTCTGCCCAGCATTCTCTGACTCTTCGGCTGGTTTCGGTATCGGTCTGCACCAGTGGGAACGCAAACACGCCAAGAAACCTTACGTGAGCATCGACTCTGTTGCCGACTTCCTCGAGCTGACAGAAATCAAGATGGCTGCTCCACAGACAGGCTTGTTCATGGTCGGTGGCGGTACTCCTAAGAACTTTGCACAGGACACAGTGGTCTGCGCTGAGATCCTCGGACATGAGGTGCCGATGCACAAATATGCTATCCAGATCACCGTTGCTGACGTCCGCGATGGTGCTTGCTCATCATCAACATTGCTCGAGGCAGGTTCATGGGGTAAGGTCAGCGAGAAGCTCCAGCAGATGGTCTACGCCGAAGGTACAACCGTCATCCCGATGATTGCATCTTACGTTTACCATAACGGTCCTTGGAAGAAACGTGAATACAAGAATTGGCAAAGCATTTATAAAAACAAATAATGCTAATAACAAATATTAAAGAACTTTGTGGCATCGTGGAGGATGGCAGTCTATGGAAGGCCGGCTCCGCGATGTCGGATGTTAAGCGTATCAAGAACGCGTACCTTTATATAAAAGGCAGCAAGATTGCCGACTATGGCAAGATGAGCTCTCCTAAATACCAGGAATATCTGGCGAATGAGAAGAAAGTCGTCGATGCCAAAGGCGGTTTGGTCTTGCCGGCGTTTTGCGACTCGCACACGCACTTGGTGTATGCCAACTCGCGTGAGATGGAGTTTTGCGATAAGATCCGTGGCTTAAGCTACGAGGAGATCGCAAAAAGAGGAGGAGGAATCCTTAACTCGGCGAAAGCCACTGCAGCTGCTAGCGAAGACGAGCTTTACGAGTCGGCCATGCAGCGTTTGGATGAGATCATGCGTATGGGAACAGGCGCCGTCGAGATTAAGAGCGGCTACGGCCTCACCACTGAGAGCGAGCTGAAGCTCCTGCGCGTGATACGTCGCCTGAAGGAGAATTCGCCGATGACGATAAAATCGAATTTCCTTGGTGCTCACGGCATCCCGATGGAATACCGCGGACATCAGGAAGACTATGTTGACCTAGTCATCAACGAGATGATTCCACTTGTGGCAGCTGAGGATTTGGCAGATTTCATTGACGTTTTCTGCGACAAAGGCTTCTTCACCGTTGAAGACACCGAGCGAATCCTGATGGCTGGCATCAAATACGGCATGCGTCCGAAGATCCACGCCAACGAGATGGCTGTTTCAGGCGGCGTGCAGGTTGGCGTGAAATACGGCGCTATCTCTGTTGACCATCTCGAGCAGATGGGGAAAGAGGAAATAGAGGCGTTGAAAGGCTCCGACACCATGCCGACGGTGCTTCCAGGCTGTGCGTTCTTCTTGAACTTGCCGTTGTCACCAGTCCGTGATATGATTAACGCAGGATTACCTGTAGCAATGGCATCTGACTTTAACCCGGGAACGTCGCCCTCTGGCAACATGCAGTTTGTGCTTTCATGCGCGTGCATCCGTTATAAATTGACGCCGGAGGAGGCCCTGAACGCCACCACATTAAACACAGCATACGCTATGGATGTGAGTCACGAGCTCGGTTCCATCACCAAGGGCAAAATTGCCAACGTGATGATCACCAAGCCTATGACGCAGCTGGAGTTTATGCCGTATTATTATGGTGCGAACAAAGTTCAGACAATGATTTTAAAAGGAAAAGTAATAAAATAGACAAATATGAAACAATTAATCGAATGTGTTCCGAATATCAGCGAAGGTCGCGATATGAACATCATCAATCAGGTGACAGCCGAGATCGAGAAGGTTGAAGGCGTGAAATTGTTGGACGTTGACCCGGGTGCGACGACAAACCGTACCGTCATCACCTTTGTGGGCGAGCCGGAAAATGTGTGCGAAGCCGCATTCCGCGTAGTGAAGAAGGCTGCCGAGCTCATCGACATGCGCAACCATCACGGTGACCACCCACGTCAAGGTGCGACAGACGTTTGCCCTCTCATCCCGATTTCAAACATCACAATGGATGAGGTAGTGGTCTACGCCCGTAACCTTGCAAAACGTTTCGGCGAAGAGCTCAATATCCCGATTTACTGCTACGAAGAGGCTGCTTTCCAGCCAAAACGTAAGAACTTGGCTTATTGCCGCACTGGCGAATATGAGTCATTGTCGAGCCGTCTCGGAACAGAAGAATGGAAACCTGATTTCGGTCCGAACGAGTGGAACGAGCATGTGGCACAGACTGGCGCAACACAGGTCGGAGCCCGTGACTTCCTCATCGCTATCAACTATAACCTCAACACCACTTCGACACGCCGCGCCAACGCCATCGCTTTCGACGTTCGCGAGAAAGGCCGTCCGAAGAGAGTGGGACCGAAGGTCACAGACAAGCCGATGAAAGATGAAAACGGCAACACCATCATGATTCCTGGCACTCTGAAGAGCACCAAGGCTATCGGCTGGTTCATCGAGGAATACGGCATCGCTCAGGTTTCAATGAACATCACAAACATCAACGTCTCTCCGGTTCACGTCTGCTTCGACGAGGTCTGCGCTAAGGCAGCGGCTCGTGGCGTGCGCGTGACTGGCTGCGAAATAGTCGGTTTGATTCCTAAGAAGGTGCTTATCGACGCTGGTAAGTATTATCTTGCAAAACAGCAGCGTTCACTGGGCGTGAGCGAGGATGAGATCATGAAGATCGCCATCAAGTCGATGGGTCTCGATGATTTGAAACCGTTCAACCCGAAGGAAAAAGTCATCGAGTTCTTGATTGAAGACATGACGCAGAAGAAGCTCGTCAATATGACCTGTACAGGCTTTGCTAACGAGACAGCCAGCGAGAGTCCGGCTCCAGGTGGCGGTTCAATCTCAGCTTACATGGGTGCTCTCGGCGCAGCATTGGCAACGATGGTGGCTAACCTGTCATCACACAAGCCAGGTTGGGATGAGCGTTGGGAAGAGTTCTCAAAGGTCGCTGAGAAGGGTCAAGTCCTTAAGGATCAATTACTTGACTTAGTCGATGAAGATACCAACGCATTCAATAAGATCATGGCCGCATTGCAGATGCCTAAGAAGACCGACGCCGACAAAGCCGCTCGTATGGAGGCTCTCGAGCTCGCATCACAGTATGCAACAAAGGTGCCTTTCAAGACTATGAATGTGGCATTTGAGGCATTCGAAGTGGTCGAGGCGATGGCAAGAACAGGCAATCCTGCATCAGTGTCAGACGCTGGAGTAGGTGCTTTGTGCTGCAGAAGTGCTGTGATGGGCGCATATCTCAACGTGAAAATCAACGCTGCTGGATTGAAGGACAGGGCATTTGCCGATAAAATCGTCGCCGATGGCGCAAAGATTGAGGCCGCTGCCATCAAGAAAGAGGCTGAAATACTCGAAGTCGTTAATAAGATTATCAACAAAGAGTAATTTAATCAATTGATAATCAGAAAGATAAGAGATTTTAAAATTTGATAAAATTTTTGACTGAAAAATATTGGAGTGTATTAAAAAAATGTGTATTTTTGCAGTCCGAAATTTGAAAGGATAAAGATATGTCAAAGAAAGTTAAAGACGCACGCGTACAAGTGATTTTGGAGTGCACAGAGCAAAAGGCAACAGGCATCCCGGGAACTTCTCGTTACGTTACAACGAAAAACAAGAAGAACACCCCAGAGAGATTGGAACTCATGAAGTACAACCCAATCCTCAAGAAAATGACTCTTCACAAAGAAATTAAATAAGATTTAGGATATGGCAAAGAAGGTAGTTGCATCATTGCACACAGCTGGTAAGGAATTCACGAAGGTCATCAAGATGAAGAAATCAGAGAAGACTGGTGCTTACTATTTTGAAGAGACCATCGTCCCGATTGACCAGGCTCAAGAATTCATCGCAAAGAACTAATATATAGTTTTTTGAACTGATTTAGAATAGCTTTCCCGTTTCGACGAGAAAGCTTTTCGTGCATATCAAAATAATCATTATATTTGCAAAAAATATTGAAATGGGACTCTTTTCATTTTTTAAGAAAGATAAAGACGCTAAGGAAGATCTGAATAAAGGTCTGGAGAAGACCCGTACCAGCGTGTTTGACCGTATCTCGAAAGCCATAGTGGGCAAGTCGACGGTCGACGATGAGGTGCTTGATAACCTTGAGGAGATTTTGGTGACATCGGACGTCGGTGTCGACACCACCTTGAAGATTATCGACCGCATCGAAAAACGTGTGGCACGCGATAAGTATCTGGGTACCAGCGAGTTGAATATGATCCTGAAGGAAGAGATTGCCGCATTGTTGCAGGAGAATAACTCTGGCGACGGCAGCAGCTTTGACCTCCCTGAGGATAAGAAACCTTACGTCATCATGGTTGTGGGCGTCAACGGTGTGGGTAAGACTACCACCATCGGCAAGCTTGCGTATAACTTCAAGATGGCAGGCAAGAAAGTCGTTCTCGGAGCTTCCGACACCTTCCGCGCTGCTGCCGTCGACCAGCTCAAGATCTGGGCCGACAAAGTGGGCGTCCCGATTGTCTCTCAAGGCATGGGCGCTGACCCGGCTTCTGTTGCTTTCGACACAGTGAAATCGGCTGTCGCACAAGACGCTGACGTCGTTTTGATCGACACAGCAGGTCGTCTGCATAACAAAGTTGGATTGATGAACGAGCTCTCGAAGATAAAGAAAGTGTGCCAGAAAGTCATTCCGGACGCACCACATGAGGTGTTGCTCGTTTTGGACGCATCAACCGGACAGAATGCTATCGAACAGGCACGTCAGTTTATTGCTGCTACTGAGGTTAACGCGTTGGCGCTCACTAAGTTAGATGGTACTGCGAAAGGCGGCGTGGTGATTGGCATCTCCGACCAGTTCAAGATTCCGGTAAAATATATCGGAGTGGGAGAGAAGATGGAAAACCTACAGATCTTCGACAGAAATGAATTTGTTGATTCATTATTCAAATGAGAAAACCCGTTTTAAATATTGTCACCCTCGGTTGCTCGAAAAACAAAGTCGATTCAGAGCATCTGGCGGCGTTATTGAACAATACTTATAATATTGTCCACGATTCGGATGAGAAATCCGATGTGGTGATCATCAACACTTGCGGCTTCATTGGCGATGCTAAAGAGGAGTCGATTGATACTATTTTGGAATATGCTGAGCTGCGTAAAGCCAATAAAATCAAGAAGTTATATGTGATGGGCTGTCTCTCGGAGCGTTATAGAAAAGAATTGCGCAACGAGATTCATGAGGTCGACGCTTTCTTTGGTGTGGAGCCTGTGCAACATGTGGCTGCCGATATTTTAAAGTCGGATTATCATGCTGAATATTGTTGCGAGCGTGTGCTTTCTACGCCATCGCATTACGCATATCTGAAGATTTCTGAAGGTTGCAACCGCCATTGCGCTTTCTGTGCTATCCCATTAATTCGTGGCGATCATAAGTCGGTGCCGATGGAAAACCTTGTAAAAGAGGCTGAAAATCTGGCAAAGAAAGGCGTTAAAGAGCTGATACTCATAGCACAAGACCTTACATATTATGGTTATGACCTTGATGGGAAGTCGCATATCGTTGAGCTGGTGCAAAAGCTTACCGAAATCGACGGCATCGAGTGGATTCGCCTGCATTACGGCTATCCGCTGGGATTCCCTGTCGAGCTTCTCGAGCTGATGCGCGACAACCCAAAGATCTGTCATTACATAGATTTGCCTTTGCAACATATCAGCACGCCGATTTTGAAGGCCATGCGCCGTGGAGTAACACGTGAGCAAACCATCGAATTTGTCAAGAAAGTGCGTTCATACGTTCCTGACATCGCTTTCAGAAGCACGTTTATCGTGGGATTCCCTGGCGAGACGGAGGAACAGTTCAATGAATTGATTGATTTCATCAAGGAGATGCGGTTCGAGCGCGCCGGCGTGTTCGCATATTCGGCTGAAGAGGGGACACCGGCCTATGAGCTTGAGGACGACGTTCCGGAAGAGGTGAAGAAGGCGCGCGTTGATAAATTCATGGATGTCCAGCAGGATATCTCATTGGAAATCAATTCTAAACGTCTTGGAAGGACTGAAAAAGTACTCATCGACCGCACCGAAGGTGGCTATTATGTCGGTCGCACCCAATACGACTCACCTGAAGTCGATGACGAGGTGCTTATCTCGATGAAAGACAATATATTAGAAATCGGCTCTTTCGTCAACGTCAAAATCATCCAAGCCGATTATTTTGACTGTTACGGAGAAGTGATTACTGTGCTGTAAAGCTGAACGCCTGAGTTGATGCCGACGAGGTTCCACCGAGGTAAATCCCGTGGAATGCCGTTGTCGGGTTAGTCGGAGCCTCCGTTCCATATTTCACATAGTATGTACTACCGCTTACCATGCCCGTCGCTGTGATGAGGGCGAGGCTGCTGCTGCAGTTAGACTCGAAGCTGAACGTCACCATATTGGTGCCACCTGTGCCGCTGGTATTCGACAGGGTGTAGTATTTCCCTGTTTGGAAGGTATAGCTGCTGGTGTAGAACTTGTAGCCCTGCGCCGGGTTGGTAACGGTACCTCCGCTGCCTCCGCCGCCCCATGGACCGCCACCGCCTTGCGAACCACCGGCGCTGATGCCGATGCCAGTACCTGTAATTCTTATGTAATTGTTGTTATCGCAGTCGAAACCTTCCTCAGGGCTGCCTTTGGTGGTGTAGGCAAAAGCTACGCCGTTGCCGATGGTGATGGCACCTGCCTGTCCTGCATTCGAGTCGACAGCATCGTTGCCGTTGCTGAAACACACCGTCACACCGCCATTGAAGAAGATCTTACCCGACGAGTTGATGCAGTCATCGTAGCACTTGAAGTAGTGCTGGCCGCCTTCGATGTTGATCTGAGTCTTCGATTCCAGTCCCTCGGCGCCGCTTGTAGATGTGTTGACGGTCGTGGTGCCGCCGTAAATGGTAGCCACGCCGCCCACCTTGATGGCTTTAGCCGAGGCTTTTGTTGATGAACCACCGCCCCATGGACCGCCGCCGCCACCAGAGCCGATTTGTGCTCCTGATGTGGTGATGGTGAGGGTAGGACCGCTTCCGTCAGCGTTACCCTGAGTGTAAGTCCCGGTATATGTATTGCCGTTCTTCTTGCCGACTTTGATGCCTTTACCAGCTTTACCTGTGCTGTTGAGCGTTATATTTCCTTCAAGAATCTGCATGTTGCCTTCAGCACGGAGACATGAGCTCGAATAGGTGTCGGTACCTGATGATGCTGTGTAAGTGGAACCGTCGCCGTGAGTTTCAATATGGATTGTGTTATCACCGCTGATTGTCATGTTGCCTTCGCACGAGATGCCCTTGCCGCCATTGTTGGATGATGGGAGGTTGATGTCGATGTTGCCTCCGCTGATGATGATATCGGTGTCGCCTTTGATACCAGTGCAATATGTCGGATCGTAGTTGGTTATAACAGTGACGCCGCTCGATGTAATGTTGATGTCGCCATCGGTGATGGTGATGGTGCTGTTCGACTTGATGCCTTTTGACACATTGCCTGAGTTGTTCAAAACGAATGTTCCGCCATTGATAGTCAATTCTTTATCAGCTTTTATGCAGTTGGCTGATACGCCCGACATTGTGATATTGATATTTCCTCCGTTGATGACTAAGGTGCTGTCGGCTGAGATGCCGTTGATGCTGTCGGTCGGACTTGTGATGGTGATGAATCCGCCATTGATGTAGCCGTCGAGTTCGCTGGTCAAGCCGTCGTCACCGCACGACTGAACATCGATGTTTCCGCCTTGAACGAGAAGTCCTTCAGTATGGATGCCGTCCTTGACAGAGCCAGTGATTACAATGTTTCCGGAGTTCATATTGAACTGTCCTTTCACTTTCATGGCGTGCTCTTTCAATCCGGTTACCGTGAGAGTGCCGTTGCCTTGCATAAGGAGGTCGTCGTTGCTCATGAAAGCAGCTTTTTTGTCGCTGTTTTCGCCGTCGCTGATATAATTCTGAGTGCCGTCGGCCAACTCCATGATTATTCCTGCATCACAGCTCAAATCGATAGCTTTTCCTGTAGGATTGGTGAGGTTGACGCCGTTGAGCTTTACGATAGGTGAGACTTCGCTCACAACCTCGAAACGTCCAGGATTTGCAGTGCCTGACAGAATATAAGTGATGTTGTCTGAAACCAACGAAGTGATGCTGACTTTTGCCTCGCTGACCGTCACAATGACCTGCGTGGCAGGGTAGGGACTGGTGACTTCCGCTGTCGTGCCGTTGTAGTTGACGTAAATGGTGTTGCCTGTGCTTACCGGGACAAACGGGAAGGTCAGACTGTCGATTTCAGTGAAGCCAAACGAATACAAGCCATTTGGAGTTCTGACTTTAAACGGGTTTACTGCATCCGGATTCATATACATGCTGTCGATTGACGAGACAGGGGTGTCGAGAATGACGCCTTTGTTTTCCTGACCGTGGATGCGTACATGGAATTCTCCGTCTTGTGCTTTAACAGATAATCCTATGAGAATCAATGATATGATGAGCAAATATTTCTTCATGGCATTACATTTTTATAAATTTGGAAAACATATTGCCTGCGCTCACTATATACATGCCAGGGCGTAACTCACTGATATTGACTTCATCGTCTTCCGAAACGATAACTCTTTTAATTACCGCTCCGTTTATCGAATAAATCGTAACCTCTTGATTGTCAGCGATATTTGCTATTCTTAAAACATCTTTTGCAGGATTAGGAAATATCGCAAGCTGTTGATTGTCAATTTCATCTATGCTTTGAGTAGCTGAAAAATAGGCCTTGCGGATAGTTGAAAAAGCGTAAGTGTAAGATCCGAAATCTAAACTGTTAACATAAAGTTCGGTCTCAGAGCAGTAAATCCTGGTATTCTCATTCATAGGATAGCTGTCCGTAGTGCCGTCGTTTTTCACGACGTTGAACAGCATGTCCTGTGCGAAGACAGAGCCTGCGAGACCTATCGCCAACAACGCCGTAATCAAAAATCTTTTCATTTTTTATTAGTTTTAATCGTGTACAAGCTACAAAGATACAAAATATTTTTGAAATGGCAACTATTTTTTTAAAGAAAACAAAAAAGGGACACTATTACGTGTGTCCCTTCTATAAACTCTACACTCTAAACCCTACATTATTTCTTAGGTGCTTCGAGCAAGATATCGCACAGCAGATCCCAGAACATCTGGACTGTCTTGATCTCGATTCTCTCGTCAGGAGAGTGCACGCCGCGGAGTGTCGGACCGAATGAAATCATGTCCATACCAGCGATCTTGTCGCCGATGAGTCCGCATTCCAGACCTGCGTGGATTGCCTTAACTTTCGGGTCTTTGCCGAAGCGTTTCTTGTAGACTTTCTCAGCGATGGCGCAGATTTTCGAATTCGGGTTTGGTGTCCAGCCCGGGTAGCCGTCGGTATGCTGCACCTCTGCGTTGGCGAGGTTGAAGCAAGCCTCGACCATAGCCGCTGCGTATTCCTTTGCCGACTCGATGGAGCTGCGCTGTGAAGTCTGGATGAAGAAATATCCTTCTTTTTTCTTCACAGAAGCGAGGTTCGTCGATGTCTCCACGAAGTTCGGGATGGTCTGCGACCACTCGATGACGCCGTGAGGGCAGGTAAGGAGGCCGTTCAGGAGGTCGAACTGTGTCATCTCGTCAATGACGACATCAGGTGTGAGCTCTGATTTCTTTGCTTTCACAGTGATTCCTGGGTCTGCAACCTGATATTCGTGTTTGAAGTTCTTTTCAAATTTCTTAACCATTGCCTCGAATTTCTTGGTGAGGTCGAATGGGATGAACACCACTGCTGTTGCCTCACGTGCGATGGCGTTTCTCAGATTTCCGCCCTGGATGTCGTAGATACGGAGGTCGAAATCGTTGGTTGCCTGCCATAAAATTCTGGCTAACAGCTTGTTAGCGTTGGCGAGGTTCTTGTTGATATCGTCGCCTGAGTGACCGCCTTTCAGTCCGCTGACCTTGATGTCGTAAGGGATATAGCCTTCAGGAGCATTCTCAAGTTGGTAGAAAATCTTGACGATGGTGTCCATGCCGCCTGCGCATCCAATAAATATCTCGCCTTCATCTTCTGAGTCGAGGTTGAGGAGGATACGGCCTGTGAAGTCTTTCGGGTCGAGTTTCTCGGCGCCGGTGAGACCTGTCTCTTCGTCGACTGTGAAGATGCACTCGAGCGGACCGTGTTTCACGTTTTTATCAGTGATTACTGCCAATGCCGCAGCCACTCCGATGCCGTCGTCAGCACCAAGTGTGGTGCCGTTAGCATGCAGCCATTCGCCTTTCAACACAGCCTCGATAGGGTCTTTGTCGAAATCGTGTTTCTTGTCGCCGTTCTTCTCGCAAACCATGTCCATGTGAGCCTGCAAGATGATGGTCTGGCGGTTCTCCATGCCCTTGGTTGCCGGCACTGTCATGATGATGTTGCCGCATTTCTCTTTTTTGTATTCCACTTTATGGTCTTTTGCCCATTTTTCAAGGTAAGCGACCATTTTTTCTTCTCTCTTTGAAGGACGCGGCACGCCCATGATGCCTTGAAATTCCTTCCAGACATTTTCTGGTTTTAATTTTAATACTACTTCGTTCATGATATTAATGTTTTAATAATTCTATTGTCTTAATTGGGTCTTCCGATTTGAAAACTGCATTTCCTGCGACCAAAACATCGGCTCCTGCTGCGAATAATTTTGGAGCATTCTCGACATTTACTCCGCCATCGACTTCAATCATAGTCTTAAGTCCCTGGCTGTCAATCATTTCGCGTAATTTTCTAACTTTTGAATATGTCCGTTCGATGAATTTCTGTCCGCCGAATCCCGGATTCACTGACATTAATAAAACGAGGTCCAGGTCTCCGAGGATGTCTTCCAACAGTGTCACTGAGGTGTGCGGGTTAAGCACCACGCCGGCTTTCACGCCAAGCGATTTCAGCATCTGCACGCTGCGATGGATGTGGGTGCTTGCCTCGTAGTGGAAGGTGATGATGTCGGCTCCCGCGTCGCGGAACTTCTCGAAATAGCGGTCGGGTTCGACAATCATGAGATGCACGTCGAGAGGTTTAAGTGCTTCTTTCTTAATGGCTTGCACCAGCGGGATGCCGTAGGAGATATTCGGCACGAACACCCCGTCCATGATATCGCAATGGAACCAGTCGGCCTGACTGCGGTTCACCATGTCGATATCCTTCGACAGATGTAGGAAGTCAGCTGAAAGCAACGATGGAGCGATAAGTTTTTGCATGATCAAAAATGTTTAATACAAACTGCAAAGATACAAAATATTTTAGAAAAAACCAAAAAGTACAAAAAAATAACAGGACCGTCGCCGGCCCTGTTAATCCCTAATAATTCAAATAATGTAAGATCAACCAAGATAACTCTTGAGAATCTTGCTTCTGCTTGTGTGCTTCAAGCGGCGGATCGCCTTCTCCTTGATCTGACGCACGCGCTCGCGTGTGAGGTCAAACTTCTCACCAATCTCCTCTAAAGTCATTGGATGACCGCCGTTCAATCCGAAATAAAGACGGACGACGTCGGCCTCTCTCTGTGTCAAAGTCGAGATAGCACGGTCAATTTCCTTTCTGAGTGACTCGTTGAGCAACTCTGTCTCCGGTGTCACCACCTCGTCGCTCTTCAAGACGTCGTACATGTTGTTGTCTTCGTCTTGCACGAGAGGAGCGTCCATTGAGACATGACGGCCTGCGTTCTTCATCGATTCCTTGACTTCGGCTTCGGTGAGGTCGAGGACTTCAGCTATCTCTTCAGCGTTAGGCTCACGTTCGAATTCCTGCTCCAGCTTTGCATATGTCTTGTTAATTTTGTTAATCGAGCCGATTTTGTTCAATGGAAGTCGGACTATACGAGATTGTTCTGCAAGAGCCTGGAGGATGGACTGACGGATCCACCACACAGCGTAAGAGATGAACTTGAAACCTCTCGTCTCGTCAAAACGGCGTGCCGCCTTGATAAGACCGAGGTTGCCCTCATTGATGAGGTCGGGGAGGCTTAATCCCTGATTTTGGTACTGTTTTGACACGGAGACTACGAATCTCAAGTTGGCTTTCGTGAGCTTCTCCAAAGCGGCCATGTCGCCCTGACGGATGCGCTGCGCAAGCTCGACTTCCTCGTCAGCCGTTATCAATTCAACTTTACCAATCTCCTGGAGATACTTATCCAAAGAAGCTGTTTCCCTGTTGGTAACTTGTTTGGTAATCTTTAACTGCCTCATATTTTATTTATTAAGATTATTCCTTTGCTTTAATCCGTCATTTCGAGTGAAGCGAAGCGGAATCGAGAAATCTCCTGCATGTTTGTAATACTTTTTTGAAGGAGATTTCTCCACTCCCTCCGGTCGGTCGAAATGACGTTTTGAAGATTTATTTCTTTTCGCGTCTTGGGCCTCTGTGTTCGCCACCTTTATGATCACCGCCTTTGCGCTCGCCACGCGGTCTCTCAGGCTTCTCAACGTAACCCTCAGGTTTCGGTAATAATGCCTTTCTCGAGAGACGGAGCTTGCCAGTCTTAGGGTCGATGTCGATGAGCTTCACCTGAATCTTGTCGCCTTCTTTCAAGACGCCGTCCATGGTCTCGAGACGTTTGTAATCAATCTCGGAGATGTGGAGCAGACCGTCTTTACCAGGAAGGATCTCGACGAAAGCACCGAACGGCATGATTGACTTCACTGTGCCGTCGTAAACCTCGCCAACCTCAGGAACTGCAACGATAGCGCGCACCTTGGCCTTAGCTGCCTCGAGGTCTTCCTTGTTTGTAGAAGCGATCTCCACCATGCCGCATTTCTCGTCTTCAGTGATGACGATGACGGTGTTAGTGGTCTTCTGAATCTCTTGGACGACCTTTCCACCAGGACCTATGACAGCGCCGATGAAGTCCTTAGGAATGATGATCTTTTCGATACGTGGCACTGACTCTTTGTAGTCGGCACGTGGCTCAGTGATGGTCTTAGCCATCTCGCCGAGGATGTGCATTCTGCCGGCCTTAGCCTGCTCGAGAGCCTCACTCAACACTTCGTATGAAAGTCCGTCGACCTTGATATCCATCTGGCATGCTGTGATGCCATCGACAGTACCTGTGACCTTGAAGTCCATGTCGCCGAGGTGGTCCTCATCGCCAAGGATATCTGACAAGACAGCGTATTTCTCGTTGTCGGTGATAAGACCCATTGCGATACCTGCAACAGGTTTTCTCATCTTCACGCCGGCGTCCATCAATGCTAATGTGCCACCGCACACCGAAGCCATTGATGATGAGCCGTTTGACTCGAGGATGTCCGACACCACGCGGATGGTGTAAGGATTCTCCTCACCGTTAGGAATCATGTTCTTGAGAGCTCTCTCAGCGAGGTTGCCGTGACCGATCTCACGACGGCTGACACCGCGGCTTGCCTTGCATTCGCCTGTGGCGAAGCTCGGGAAGTTGTAGTGCAGCATGAAGTTGCTTGTGCCTTCAACGACAGCGCCGTCGATGGTCTGTTCGTCGAGCTTGGTGCCGAGTGTCACTGTCACCAATGCCTGAGTCTCACCACGTGTGAAGATGGCTGAGCCGTGGCATGAAGGAAGCACGTCTACTTCTGTCCAGATTGGACGGATCTGGTCGAGTTTACGGCCGTCGAGACGTTTGCGCTCGATCAAGATGGCGTCACGCACTGCCTTACGCTCGATGTCGTGGAAGTAACGTTTTGCCATCGGAGTCTTCTCTTCGAGTTCCTCTTCGGTGTATTTTGTAAGATAGTTTTCAAGAATTGCTGCGAAAGCGTCTTCGCGCTCATGTTTGTTGGCGTTGCCGGTGAGTGCGAAGTCGTAGCATGGCTTGTAGCAGCATGCCATCATGTCAGCGCGAAGGTCTTCGTCGTTGACTTCATGGCAGTACTCGCGTTTCGGATTAGCCTTTTCGACTCTTGAAGCGAGGTCGAGCTGTGCCTGTACCTGACCTTTGATGGCCTCATGGGCGGCTTTCAAAGCACCGATCATCTGTGCTTCTGAGATCTCTTTCGACTCGCCTTCAACCATGCAGATGTCTTTCATTGTGGCACCCACCATGAGTTCGAGGTCGGCGTTTTCGAGTTCGTCAGCACGTGGGTTGATGACGTATTCGCCGTTGATCATAGCGACGCGGACTTCCGAGATAGGACCGTGGAACGGGATGTCGGAAACTGCGATAGCTGCTGATGCTGCCAATGCTGCGTAGGCATCAGGGAGCACGTTCTGCTCACCTGAGAGCAGTGTGATCTGAACCTGGATTTCTGCGTGGAAATCGTCAGGGAATAATGGACGGATGGCACGGTCAACGAGACGTGAGATCAAGATCTCATAGTCTGATGGCTTGCCTTCGCGTTTGAAGAAACCGCCAGGGAACTTACCTGTGGCGGCGTATTTTTCTTTATAATCGACTGAAAGAGGCAGGAAATCGACATCGTCTTTTGCTTCCTTTGCTGCAACCACTGTTGCGAGCAACACTGTCTTACCGCATGTCACTACCGCTGCACCGTCGGCCTGCTTGGCCAGACGTCCTGTCTCGATGGTAATAATGTCCTTACCAGTTTGTATGGTCTGTTTAATACCTTCTGGACCCATAATAAATACTTTTTAATAAATTAAATAATAAACCGCTTTTGATTAGGCATACAACAATGCGAAAAAAGGCAACAAAAATTGCCTTTTTTCGCAAGGGCATTGATAAACAATGCTTTTATTTTCTGATACCTAATTCCTTGATGATAGTACGATATCTCTCGATATCATTCTTCTTGAGGTAGGCGAGGAGCTTTCTTCTCTTACCTACGAGAGCGACCAGTGAACGCTTTGTTGCGATGTCTTTCTTGCTGGTCTTCATGTGCTCTGTCAAATTCTTGATTCTGAATGTGAACAATGCAATCTGTCCTTCTGCTGAGCCGGTATCCTGTGCATTCTTACCGTACTTTGCGAAAATCTCTTCTTTCTTTTCTGCAGTTAAATACATATCTATTCTTTTTCTCTAAATTTTTCGGACTGCAAAAATACAACATTTTTATATACGCGTAACAAAAATTTTCAAAAAAAATTTAATGTGAATATTGACATTTTTACACACTGGTATTGAAATAATGTTTAATTTTGTAATTTTAACAGAAGTTTAACTTAATTCTTAATAAAATGAGACGATTATTTAGGATTACAATCATGATGGCTATCGTTGCGCTAATAGCGTCGGTGACGGCGTCCTGCAAAAAACAGGAAGTGAAAAAGATAGATATCGATAATCACTTTGCAATCGCGTTGTACAACGACACAATCTCTGTAAGGTATCTTCTCAATCAATTGGACCGCACCTGCAACTCATGGCTACGAGTCAGAAACGACTCTATCTTCGCCTATTATGCCGACTCGGTTAACGGGGTGCTTAGGGCCAGCGACTTGCTTGACTCGAGAATCGAAGACCTCGATTTTACGACTAACACAGAGTTTACCATGCCGGAATTTGATCCTACTAACAACCATGATACGGTGATCGGAGTGGACAAGTTTATGGCGATGCCGTTTAACTTCGACGGCTTCAACATCGATTCAGTGTTACTCCGCAAAGGCATGATGAGCTTCGACTTCGAGGTGCAGCCGCCTATAGAGCAGATGAGAAGGATTGAGATTTTTTCCAACCAGCTGATTTCACCTGACGGCGAGCCTCTTTTGATTTCTATCGATTACAATAAAGGCAGATATAGTCTGAATCTTGCCGATTATCGTGTTATTCCTGAGGAAGATACAGTGTCTTTCGGCGCACGTATCACGCTGCACGTCGACAGTGGCGTTTATCCCGGCGGCGATTATGAATGCGCACTGACAGGCGGACTGACCAACGTGGGATTTAAGACCGTATATGCTCTGGTGACAAAACCTCTCGATTCAATCTTCAGTGACCAGACAGCTATCGACTTCGGTATCAATGGATTAAGCGGCAGCGCCTTCCTTCCGGTACCTAGAATTCACGTAACCTACCGAAACACCTTCGGAATGATGGCCGATGGTGACATCACAAAGCTTGACTTCTATAATTCAAGGACAGGTCTCATAACCGATCTCCTAGCCGCCGATCATGTCGACGTTGATATCTACCCGACAAACGGCCTTTACCGCCACTTCACGATGACGGGATTTACCGACCAGATCGACGCATTGGCGGGCTACACTCGTCTCGACTTCGACGGTAGTGTGGTGATGGCGATGCCTGGCGACCATATCTCGGTATCCGATACATCATCGGTGGATGTCATAGCCGACATCGAGATGCCTTTCTCATTCAAAATCACGGATTTACGCTATACGGATACTGTCAACATCAACTTTGGTGAAGATGTGAATATTGAAAATTACTTCGATGAGATCAAGTTCTTCGTCGATTACGATAACAAGATTCCGCTTGAAGTGCAGATGCAAGGTCTGTTCATGAGAGATGGCCACGTTGTCGACTCATTGTTTGACAATGGAGGCACAATATTATATAATGAGCCGGCGACAGTGACGACCGTCGTCAACGACAGAAAGCTTAGACATGTGATGAAATCCGACCAGATGATACTGCGACTCGGTGTCAATACCGATTTCCAGGATGACCCGGTTCTTATCAGAGAATCGAATACTATAGCGCTACGGCTGCGAATGCTGACTAAGACTTCGGAAATTGTAATAGGTGGTAACCATCATCACGATGATTAATAATAAGGAGGGCATGTTATGAAAAAAATATATAGATTTTTAATCATCGCAGTTTTAATCTGCTCATCGCTTGTAACAAAGGCTCAAAACGACGGTATCGGATTCACCTTGCTGCCGCAGATGCCTTATTCCAACTACTACAACCCTGGTATCGCCGTTCCATACAGAGGCATCGTTGGCGTGGCGTTTTCGAATGTCAACGTTGCTGCGTACAACTCGAGCATCAAATACAAGAATATGTTCGGTGATGATAAGACGGTGATCGATGCTGTGAACCTTGTGAATAATCTCAATGAATATGATAATGTCTTCAATACAAGTCTAACATTAGACTTTGCTAATGCAGGCTTCAGAGTAAACAGATTCTTCATCAACATCGACTGGAGAATGAGGATGAATACCAATCTCAACTATTCAAGGGATTTCTTAGGATTCTTCGTCTTCGGTAACGGTTACTATATGGGTCAGGATAATCCTTGTGATTTTAAGCTCGGCATGGATGTCACCCTGTTTTCGGAGTTAGCTCTTGGTGTGCAATGGAGACTTACCGACAGACTCACCATCGGTGCGCGTCCGAAACTGTTATTTGGCTTGGCTAACGTGACTATCGACAATGGAAAGACCAAGATTTATACCGATCCTAACACCTACAACATGACGGCCGATGTTGACTTGACAGTAAAGGCTGCCACAGTGCTTCAGGTTGAAGGCGATAATCTTGACGATTTCTTCAAATCGTTTGACTCAGTGGCTGTAAACCGCCTGTTCGACCTGAGTGAGAATATAGGCTATGGCATCGACCTTGGAGCGTCGTACAGCTTTAATAATCATTTCGGTTTGGCCGCAGGTATCTACGACCTCGGTTTTATCAGATGGACTGAGGCTAAGAGCAAGACTATCGAGAAAACCAATGTAACACTCAATGATGGCTTGTTCGATGATCTTGATGGGATTAAGACCATGGAACTCGACTACCAGGCTATGGTTGAAGATATAGCTAAAGAGGTGTGGGGAGAAGTCTTCATGGAGAAGACTAAGGATTACAATACTTATCTCAAGACGAGACTCATGCTTCAGGGCTATTTCGAACTCTGTCCGATGCTGCGCGCAACGGCTGTCGGTCAGTTGTATTTTGTGAAAAACAAAGTGTATCCTGCAGTGACACTGGCTTACAGCGGCGTTTTCCTTAACCATATCAACCTGATGCTTAACTGCACAATGTCGAAATACACCGGAACAGCAGTGGGTGTTGGCTTTGGCTTGCATGCCGGACCGTTTAATATCTACGCTGTCACCGATAATATCTTGTGCGTGTCGAAGTTCGGATCCAATATCTTGGAGGTGTCGTCGGCTTACCGTACGGCGAACATCCGAGCGGGTATCGTGTGGACGATAGGAAAATATAATCAATAAAAAAAGGCGGTCGATTGACCGCCTTTTTTGTTTAACCTTTGTAGAAAGGTAATTTCACTACGACTGCAGAGATGAGTTTGTCTCTCACCTTGATGAAGATCTCGCTTCCAACCTTTGAGAAGTCTTTCTTCACATAGCCCATACCGATAGCTTTCTTCACTGACGGTGCCATGGTGCCTGAAGTCACTTCACCGATGTGGTTGCCTTCAGCGTCGCAGATCTCATATTCGTGACGTGCGATGCCTTTGCCTGTGACCTCAAAAGCGACGAGCTTACGTGTTACGCCTTCAGCTTTCTGTTTCTCGTTGTAAGCGCGGTCGATGAAGTCGTTGCCGTCGACGAACTTGGTGATCCAGCCGAGACCAGCCTCGATAGGAGATGTGGTGTCGCAGATGTCGTTGCCGTAGAGGCAGAATCCCATCTCGAGACGGAGGGTGTCACGAGCGCCGAGACCGATAGGTTTTATACCGAACTCTTTACCTGCTTCGAGAACCTTCTTGTAAACATTCACTGCTTCAGCATTCGGGATGTAGATCTCGCATCCGCCTGCGCCGGTGTAACCTGTTGTTGAGAAGATGATGTCTTTCACGCCTGCAAATTCAATGATCTTGAAGGTGTAGTATTCCATATCTTCGACAGATGCCTTGGTGAGCTTCTGCATAGCTTTGAGTGCGAGAGGGCCCTGCACCGCGAGCTGTGACCACTGGTTGCTCTCGTTGATGAAGTCGACACCGAGCTTCATGCCCATCTCTTCAGCGACTTTCGACATCCAAGCCCAGTCTTTATCGATATTGGCTGCATTAGGAACCATGAAATATTCGTCAGCTGACACGCGATAAACGAGCATGTCGTCGACGATGCCGCCTTTGCCGTTCGGGAGGCAGGTGTACTGAACCTTGCCGTCAACCAATGCTGCCACGTCGTTTGAAGTGCAGCGCTGTACCAATGCGAAAGCCTTAGGACCTTTTGCACGGAACTCGCCCATGTGAGAGACGTCGAAAACACCAACGCCCTTGCGGACTGTCTCGTGTTCAACGTTCACGCCTTCAAACTGAACCGGCATGTCGAAACCTGCAAATGGAACCATCTTGGCACCCATTTCATAGTGCATTGCATTCAATGCAGTCTTTTTCAATGTTGTGTTTTCCATATTATTACGTATAAAAATTAAATTTCCAATAATTCAATCTGCAAAAATAGTAAAATTTTTTGTTATCTTTGCATTATTATTTTGATAAAGATGAAAAAGTTTAAAAAATATATCATCCTATTGATAATCATGATGTTAGCGTTGCCGAATATATTCGCGGCCTACATTTTGATTCCAATGGATGAAACACAGACCAACCATCTGAAAGCGTACGGAGTGGCTTATTGGGTGCTGCAACGCGAGGTGGAGATAAGCTGGCTGCTGAATTATAAAGGCGGAAGTTATCTGATACCTTATCACGACATGTTTGAACGCGAATGCAAGCTTCGTAATGTGTCTTATCAAGTGATTGCTGACGTTCAGGCAGAATCGATATTGGCTGAAATCGCTGATCCTGGCGTCAATATGGATGAGATGAAGCTGCAGAAAGTGCCACGCTTGGCTGTCTATGCTCCGAAAAACATACTCCCTTGGGATGACGCGGTGACGCTGGTGCTGACGTACGCTGAGATTCCTTACGATATAATCTATGACGACGAGGTCTTGGACGGCGTTCTGCCAACATACGACTGGCTGCATATGCATCACGAGGATTTTACTGGTCAATATGGTAAATTTTGGGCGCGTTACCGCAACTATCCGTGGTATCAGGAAGACGTGAAAAAACAGGAGGAGACGGCGAAACGGTATGGTTTTGCGAAGGTCTCACAGCTGAAGCTCGCAGTCGCTAAAAAAATCCGTGACTTTGTGGCTGGCGGCGGCTATCTCTTCGCAATGTGTTCGGCTCCCGACAGCTTCGATATCGCTCTGGCGGCCGAAGGTCTCGACATCTGCGACGTGATGTTCGACGGTGACGCCATCCGACTTGGCGACCCGCAGCGTTTGAACTACGATAACTGCTTCGCGTTCACCGACTTCACTGTCTCGACAAACCCGCAGGAATACGAGGTGTCGAACATCGATGTTACACAGACGCGTCCGAAATCGGTTAGAGAAGGCAACGACTTCTTCTTGTTGTTTGATTTCTCGGCAAAATGGGATCCTGTTCCGACCATGCTCACACAAGATCATGAGAAAATGATCAAGGCTTTCATGGGACAGACAACGGCCTTTGACAAGAGATATGTTAAGCCTACGGTGGTCGTTCTTGGCGATAACGCAGCGTTAGGGGAGGATCGTTATATCCATGGCGACTACGGCAATGGTTTCTGGACTTTCCTCGGCGGTCATGACCCTGAGGATTACCAGCATCTTGTGGGCGATCCGCCGACCGAGCTCGATATGCACCCGAATTCACCGGGTTATCGTCTGATATTGAATAATGTGTTGTTTCCGGCTGCAAAGAAAAAAAAGCAGAAAACCTGATGCTCACTACGTTCGCAATGTGATGCACTACGTGCAATGTGTGACCTGCGGTCAATGTGTGCCTGACGGCAATGTGTGGACTTCGTCCAAATTGCGCGAAGCGCATCACATTCTGCGAAGCAGCACATTCCGCGTTAGCGGCACATTAAAAATTTTGCACATTATTTATAATGTAAGAAAAATTTTTCTTAATTTTGCGGCCGAAAAAATAAAATTGTAATAAAATGGGAAGAGCATTTGAATACCGCAAGGCGGCTAAGATGAAAAGATGGGGCCACATGTCAAGAGTGTTCCCGAAACTCGGAAAAATTATCACAATCGCAGCAAAAGAAGGCGGTCCGGATCCAGATATGAACCCTAAACTCCGTCAGGCAATCTTAAACGCTAAGGCGGAAAACATGCCAAAGGACAACATCGATGCAGCTATCAAGCGTGCTACCGATAAGAGCACAGCCGATATGGTTGAAATCGTCTACGAAGGCAAGGGTCCTCACGGTGTCCTCTGTGTTGTGGAATGCGCTACAGACAATACAACACGTACGGTTGCTAACGTCCGTTCATATTTCAACAAGGCTGGCGGCGAACTTCTGAAGACTGGTCAGCTTGAATATATGTTTACACGTAAGGCTGTGTTCCAGATCGAAATCCCTGCCGGAATGAGCAAGGATGACCTCGAGCTCGAACTCATTGACGCTGGTCTCGAAGAGATTGAAGAGACTGAAGACGGCACCTTCGCTTACAGCGATTGGACATCATACGGCACAATGCACGAGGCTTTGGAAGGTATGAAAGTCAATATCGTGAAGGCTAACCTCCAGCGCTTCGCCAACAACCCTGTCGCTTTCAACGACGAACAGATGGAAAGCATCATGAACTTCCTCGATAAAGTTGAAGACGACGAGGACGTACAGGCCGTTTATACTAACATGGAATAGTTTACGGTTTACTGTTTACAGTTTAAAATTAAGAGGGAATACAGCATGCTGTTTCCCTCTTTTTGTTTTCAAAATTATCAATCGATCAAATGATTCCGCAGAGGTGGTAAAGCACTCTCGCCCCGACGTTGCCATCCCATTCGGTGCCTTCGCCAGGCGAGACCTCGCAGAGGTCGAAGCCGATGATTTCTTTTCCTGATTCCTTGATTCTGTTAAGCAGATACATCATTTCCTCATATTCCATACCACCTGGTACTGGAGTGCCGGTGTTAGGACACAATTTTGGGTCCAAACCGTCGATATCTACTGAAATATATACTTTTTCAGGCAATGCATTAATGATTTCATCGCAAAGCTGCTTCCATGTGGCACCTTCGTACATTCTACGACGGTTGTCACGGTCATAAAACACCTTCACGCGGCCATTGGAATCCTGTATCAACTGTTTCTCCTGATGACAGTAGTCGCGGATTGCCACCTGCACTAATTTCTCCACTTTTTCAAGCTTCAAAACGTTATAAAAGATTGATGCATGCGAATATTCGAACCCTTCGAAGCGCTCGCGCAGGTCGCTGTGTGCATCGATGTGCAGTATTCCGTATTTTACACCTATTATATTATTAAGGTATTGATGATAGGGCAGAGGTGTGCTGTGATCGCCGCCTAATAGTCCCACCTTTTTTCCTTGTTTCTTCCAAAACTCAATGCGCTCGCGCAGCCAGGCGAACATTGTCTCGAAACCCTCTTCGATGGCTTTGTATTTAGCCTCATATTTCCATGGGAACTCGTCGGCGTCACCATTTTCGATGGCCTCTATTATCTCCTCGCTGACAGGTGCCAGTTTGTCGTGTAACTTCCTTAATTCCTTAGGAAATTCATCCATCCAGATGCCACGCTGCCACAGGTCGGGGTAGTCGTGATGACAGAGGTCGACCTGCATCGAGCCGTCGAACACTGCGCTCGGACCGTCGACGGTGCCCCGGTTGTAACTCGTCGTCAACTCCCATTCCACAGGGATGATGATAATCTCGGCATCTTCAGCTGTGCAAGGCAATCCGTAAATACCTGAGCCGAGGGCTGCCGCTGCATTGGGATCAAAAGATTTCTCCATAATGATCAAAAATTTTTGCAAAGATACAAAAAAATCCCGCCGCAGCGGGATTTTTTTTAACCAATAGCCAATGGCCAAAAGCCAACAGCTTATTCGAGTGTGTGGATCACCAATCCTGATCTGAGTTTAGGCTCAAACCATGTTGTCTTAGGTGGCATGATGTTGCCGGTGTCAGCTATGTCGATGATCTGCTTCATGCTCACTGGATAGAGAGCGAAAGCAACCTTCATCTCGCCGCTGTCGACACGACGTTTCAACTCACCGAGACCGCGGATGCCGCCAACGAAGTCGATACGCTTATCGGTACGTAAGTCTTTGATGCCCAGAATCTTATCTAAGACAAGGTTGCTGAGGATTGTGACGTCCAAAACGCCGATAGGATCGTTGTCGTTGAATGTACCAGGCTTTGCTGTCAACGAATACCACACACCTTCAATGTACATTGAGAAGTTGTGAAGCTTGTTAGGCTTGTATTCTGTTGAGCACTCGCAGTGGCATGGGAACTCGCAGTCGCACTTGCCGCCGTCCTTGGTGCAGTCGCACTTGCACTCGATGTCGAAGCTCTCCTGAAGAGCTTTGAAGAAATCTTTTGTGCTCAAGCCGTTCAAATCCTTAACAACGCGGTTGTAGTCGATGACGTTCAGCTGGTTGTCAGGGAAGATAACAGTCATGAAGAAGTTGTATTCCTCTTTGCCAGTGTGGTGTGGGTTATGCTCTTTCTTTTCCTGTCCGACCAATGCTGCTGCAGCGCTGCGGTGGTGACCGTCGGCGATGTACATTGCAGGGACTTTCTTGTCGAAGAGTTCAACTAACTTGGCGATGGTGGCCTTGTCGTCGATGACCCAGAAACGATGACCGAAGCCGTCTTCCTTAGCGATGAAGTCGTAGATTGGCTTCTCGTGGCGAACGATGTTGTTGACGATAGCGTCAATCTCGTTCACTGCCGGATATGCGAAGAACACTGGCTCCACGTTGGCGTTAGTGATGCGGACGTGTTTCATACGGTCCTCTTCCTTGTCCTTACGTGTCAACTCGTGCTTCTTGATCACTTTGTTGATGTAGTCCTCGCTCCAAGCGCATGCCACGATACCATACTGCCAGTGGGCGTTGGCATCTTTCGGGTTCATGCTCTGAGCGTAGATATACAGCTTCTCTTCGTTGTCTTGGACGAGCCATCCGTAGTCTTTGAACATGTTGAAGTTCTCGACAACTTTGATGTAAGTCTCAAGGTCGCTGTCTTTGTGGCCGGCTGGAAGGTCGATTTCAGCTTTGGTCACGTGGAGAAGGCTGTAAGGGTTGCCTGCACATTCCTCGCGTGCTTCCTCTGTGTTCAAAACGTCATATGGTCTTGAAGCTAATTTCTCAACGATATCAACCGGTGGACGATATCCTTTGAAAGGTCTTATAACTGACATGTTGTTTCGTTTTTATTTGTTAACTTGGAATTTTGTGCAACCGTCTTTGAAGAAGCCCACGATCTGGCGAGCTGCTGCAAGACCTGCGTTCATGTTAGCTTCAGCTGTCTCAGCACCCTGTTTCTTAGGTGTTGCGAAGAAACGTGGAGCGAACTGTGCCAATGCCTCTGCATTTGCTGGAGCGATGTCTGTCACATACTTGAAATCTGTTCTTTCAGCGAGCATCTTCTCCATGTCAGCCTCGTTGATGACTTCCTTACGAGCTGTGTTGACTAAGCAGCCACCCTTAGGCATCTTCGAAAGAAGAGCGTAGTTGATGCTGTTCTTTGTCTGGTCGTTTGCCGGGATGTGCAATGAGATGTAGTCGCAGTGTGCATAGAGTTCCTCGAGTGTTGCAGGGACGTGAACGCCTTCAGCTTCCATCTTCTCTGTTGGTACGAATGGGTCGAATGCCCAGACTTCCATGCCAAGAGCTTTGGCTTTTTCTGCCACGAGGCGGCCGACGTTGCCGTAAGCCTGGATGCCGACTCTCTTGCCCTTCAATTCGCAGCCTGTGCCAGGTTTGAATGTGTTACGGGCCATGTAGATCATCATACCGATTGCCAACTCAGCAACTGCGTTTGAGTTCTGACCTGGTGTGTTCATTGCCACGATGCCTCTTGCTGTGCAAGCTGCGAGGTCGAGGTTGTCGAAACCTGCGCCGGCGCGAACCACAATCTTGAGGTTCTTGGCGTGGTCGATGACTTCCTTAGTCACCTTGTCTGAACGCACGATGAGAGCGTCAGCGTCAGCGACTGCATCGTAGAACTGCTGCACGTCGGTGTATTTCTCGAGTTTTGCGAAGCTGTAACCAGCTTCTTCGACTATTTTCTGGATTCCATTGACAGCTGCTGCTGAGAATGGCTTTTCTGTTGCTACTAATACCTTCATATTGATATGTAACCGCGATGCGGTTCCTCTCTTTTAACTTTACTCTTTTAACTTTTAACTACTTATTCGCTTTTTCAAAGTCTTGCATGCACTGTACGAGAGCCTCAACTGACTCGATTGGGCATGCGTTGTATAATGAAGCGCGGAAACCGCCGACTGAACGGTGACCCTTGATACCGACCATGCCGCGTTCTTTTGCGAATGCCATGAAAGCGTCCTGGAGGTCTTCACGACCTGGAGCCATCACCCAGCAGTGGTTCATGATAGAACGTGAGTCTTTCTCTGCTGTTCCGACGAACATGCTGTTACGGTCTATTTCTTCATAAAGCATATTTGACTTCTTAACTGCGAGCTTGTTCATAGCCTCGACACCGCCGATGGTGTTCTTCAACCATGTCAATGTCTCGTGCATGACAAAGATTGGAAGTACTGGAGGTGTGTTGAACATAGAGATGTTCTTAGCTTCTTCAGCGGCGTGTGTCTTATAGTCAACCATTGTTGGAAGTGGGTTCATATAAGCGCGGTCGCCGATGTTGCCAAGGAGGTCTTTACGGACGATGACGAATGTCACGCCGGCAGGACCGACGTTCTTCTGTGCACCACCATAGATAAGACCGTATTTCTTCACGTCGACTGGACGGCTCATGATATCTGATGACATATCAGCGACGAGTGTCACCGGGCAGTCCATATCGGTGCGGATCTCTGTACCGTAGATGGTGTTGTTTGTTGTGATGTGGAAGTAGTCAGCATCGGTAGGGATGGTGTAGCCCTTCGGAATGTAAGTGTAGTTCTTGTCTTCTGATGAAGCGACGATCTCGACTTTACCGAAAAGTTTAGCTTCTTTAGCTGCTTTCTTTGCCCAAACACCTGTCTGGAGGTAAGCTGCCTTTGTCTTCAGAAGGTTAGCCGGCACTGTGAAGAACTGTGTGCTTGCGCCGCCACCGAGGAAGAGGACTTCATATTCTGCAGGAATATTGAGGATGTCGCGCCACAACTGACGTGTTTCCTCCATGATACGCTCCCAACCTGGAGTACGGTGTGAGATTTCCATCAAACCGATACCTGTGTTGTCAAAGTTACGAATTGCGTTGATTGTTGATTCAACGGCTTCTTTTGGAAGGACGCATGGTCCCGCATTGAAATTGTGTTTCATTACGTTATATTTTAAGTTGATATTAGAATTTTCTACTTTTTTCAGCGATGCAAAGTTAGTAATAAAATTAATATGGTGTACAAAAATCGATGAAAATAAATTTTTTCAAAAAATTTTCAAAAAAATATTTTTCGTATTAAAAAATGTTGTATTTTTGCAGCCCGAATTGAGAGAAAATTATACAGCAATGAAAAAAGACATACATCCAAAGAATTACAGACTGGTCGTGTTCAAAGACATGTCAAACGACCACGCTTTTATGTCACGTTCCACCATCAATACCAAAGAGACTATCGTTTGGGAAGACGGCAATGAGTATCCGCTGGTGAAACTTGAGATTTCAAACACATCACACCCATTCTACACTGGTAAGATGAAACTTGTCGACACAGCTGGTCGCGTTGATAAATTCAACAGCAAGTACAAAAAATTCCAGGAAGCTAAGAAAAAATAATCCCAGAATAGGTTTGTTAAATTTTTCATAATGAAGTTTTGCCCTTGCCAGTAATGACAAGGGCTTTTTCATGACAAAATGTCTTGGCACGATTTTTGATGGAAGGTATTTGAAAAAACGTTTTTATGGGTAATAAAATCAACCACGAAATAATTGTCAGCGACATCATTGAAGCTGACACAGAATATATTCCGCTGTTTTCGCCTGAAGACGAGAAACGCATGATTGCCGCGCAGCTGCCTGAGGAACTGCCAATAATGGCATTACGTAACGCTGTGCTGTTTCCTGGCGTTGTCATACCTATCACCGTGGGCCGTAACAAGACAATACGTCTCGTGAAGGACGCATATAAAAAAGGTATGGACATCGGCGTCATCACGCAACGCGACGCCAAGGTGGAAGATCCGCAGCAGGCCGACCTTTTTGAGATAGGTACCATCGCTCAGGTAATGAAAACACTGGAGATGCCAGATGGTAACACAACAGTCATCATCCAGGGCAAACGCCGTTTCCGCCTGGAAGAGATAACAGCCGCGGAGCCTTATCTGAGAGGCAGAATCACTCCGTACGGCGACAGCTCGGCAGTGCCACGTGACCGTCAGTTCAAGGCTCTGATACAGAGCATCAAAGACATGGCGATGCAGATCGTGCAGAAGTCAGGAGCGGTGCCGTTTGAGGCTACCTTCGCTATCCGTAACATCGAGAGCCCATGGTTTATGGTCAACTTCATCGCGAGTAACCTAGTTGCGAAGATGGAAGACCGTCAGAAGTTATTGGAAATCAACGAGATAACGAAGTTTGCCAATGAGTTGCTGAAGCTTCTTAACAAAGAGATGCAGATGGTCGACCTGAAACAGCAGATTCAGAGTAAAGTGAAAACCGACCTCGACAAACAGCAGCGCGAATATCTTCTGAATCAACAACTTAGAACCATTCAGGAAGAGCTCGGCGGCACGCCTAATGAGCAGGATGTCAAGGATCTGAAGGCTAAGGCGGCGAAGAAGAAATGGAGCAAAGAGGTGGCAGAGGTGTTTGAAAAAGAGCTCCAGAAGCTTCAGAGAATGAATCCGCAGGCTGCCGATTACGGCGTTCAGCATAACTATCTGGAATATCTCGTTGAGCTTCCTTGGAACGAATATACAAAGGATAATTTCGACCTCGAACACGCCCAGAAAGTTCTGGATAAAGACCACTTCGGACTTGAGAAAATCAAGGATAGAATCGTGGAGCATCTGGCTGTTTTGAAGCTGAAAAACGACATGAAATCCCCGATTTTGTGCCTCGTCGGACCTCCTGGTGTCGGTAAGACATCTCTTGGCAAGTCGATAGCTAAAGCATTGGGACGCAAATACATACGCATGTCGTTGGGCGGCGTTCGTGACGAGTCGGAGCTTCGTGGACACCGTAAGACATACATCGGCGCAATGCCTGGCAGAATCATCCAGAATCTGAAAAAGGCGAAGTCGTCGAATCCAGTCTTTGTGCTCGACGAAATTGACAAGGTGAGCGGCAACAACATCAACGGTGACCCGCAGGCTGCCTTGCTCGAAATCCTTGACCCTGAACAGAATAACACCTTCAACGATAACTTCATCGAGTTGGATTACGACCTCTCGAAGGTGATGTTTATCGCAACGGCGAATAACCTTCAGACCATTCATCCGGCATTGCGCGACAGAATGGAGATCATCGACCTGAATGGCTATCTGCGTGAGGAGAAATACGAGATCGCAAAACGCCATCTCATCCCGAAACAGCTGAAAGAACACGGCTTGAAGTCGAAAGATGTGACATTCTCAGAATCGATAATCTATAAAATTATTGACGACTACACCCGTGAGGCAGGTGTCCGTTCGCTCGAACGCAAAATCGCTGATGTGATTCGTAAAAAGGCAAAGTCTATTGTCATCGGTGGAAACTACGAGAAAAAAGTCACTGAAGATGACTTGAAGAAAGCCCTTGGTGTGCCTATGCATCACGACGAGGAAGAGGTGAAACATGCTATGCCTGGCGTCGCCATCGGATTGGCTTGGACACCGGTCGGCGGCGAGATTCTGTCGATAGAAGTCAGCTTGAGCAGGGGCAGGGGTGCGCTGAACATGACAGGTAACCTCGGCGACGTGATGAAGGAGTCGGCTACGATAGCCTATGAGTTTATCAAGGCACATGCTAACGAATTGAAAATCAATCCGATAGTGTTTGAGGAATGGAATGTTCACATCCATGTACCAGAGGGTGCAACGCCTAAAGACGGACCGTCGGCAGGTATCACCATGTTGACAGCGTTGACGTCGGCGTTGACGCAGCGTCGTGTGAAGGACAAACTTGCGATGACAGGCGAAATCACGCTTCGTGGCAGGGTGTTGCCGGTCGGAGGCATCCAGGAGAAGATGCTCGCTGCCAAGAGAAACAACGTGACAGATGTCATTTTGTCACGTGACAACGAACGCGATTTCATGGACATCAAGAAGGAATACGTCGAAGGCCTGCAGTTCCATTTCGTTGACAACATGCTCGAGGTTTTGGACCTCGCCTTGGAAAAGGAACAGGAGGTTAACTCACTGGATTACAATAAATTCCTGGTGGATTCTCACAAGAAAATTACTGGATTTAAAACATCCGAAGTATAAATCTCACCGGCGGTGGTTTGAATCACCGCTATCATTTGAAGGTCTGGGGTGTCTTTTGCAAGATATTCCAGACTTTCCATTATCTCGTCGAGGTGGTAGCGGCGGGCGTGAGCGCCACGATATTTGCCGTTGGGCGTAAAGTCGCTCTCGATCTCTTCATATTCGAGACGGAAGAAGTCGGTGCCGTCGTCGAGAGGGTGGGAGAGCTTGAAAAACGGCTCCTCAAAAGAGATGTCGTAACTCTTTGAATACCTGAAGTTTACGTCTAATACGAAATAAGGCCACTCGGGAAGGATTTTCTTTGCCTCCATCTTGATTTGCACCTTATGCGATGCAGCTCTTGCGAGACTGTCGATCACTTCCATCGGGAATAATGGCGTGTTATTGGCGTTGGAGCGCATGAAACTCAGCAGTTTGTCGCGGTTGTTCAGTGGGATAATCATCGTGCGGTCACCGAAATCGGTGATGACGAGGACGCCGCGGTCAACATGTATAGCTTTAATGCGCATTTCTTGAAAAATTTTTGCAAAAATACAGAATTTTTTGATATTTTTGCAATGATGAAAAAACTGGCAATTTTTATATTAACGATATTGGTTTTCGCGTCGTGCGGAAAGAAAGTGACCGATGAAAACCTCAAGATTTTTAAGTACAACGAGGCAGCGGGAATCTTGACTTTAGACCCGATTTATGCCAAAGACCAGCCGCATATCTGGGCTTGTAACCAATTGTATAACAGTCTTGTAGCTTTCGATAACGAGATGAACGTGGTGCCGGCAGTGGCGAAGAGTTGGGACATCTCCGAAGACGGCAAAACCTATACTTTTTTGCTTCGTGACGACGTGTTTTTCCACAACGACAGCTGTTTTAACGGACAGAATAGGAGAGTTGTGGCTCAAGATTTTGAATATTCATTCAACCGATTGACTGACAGAAAGTTAAGCTCGCCTGGCTCGTGGATTTTCGCTCAGGTGAAACAGGATGAGAACGTATACGCTTTCAAGGCGTTGAACGACTCGGTTTTTCAAGTGGAGTTGAAGGAACCATTCCCTGCGTTTTTAGGAATATTATCAATGACTTACGCCTCGGTGGTGCCTCATGAAGCGGTTGAATATTACGGTGAGAATTTCGGTCGTCATCCAGTGGGAACCGGACCGTTTAAATTCCAATATTGGAAAGAAGGCGTGCGCCTCGTGATGCGTAAAAATCTTGAATATTTCGAGTTTGAAAGCGGCGAAAGATTGCCATATCTTGATGCTGTTTCGGTGAGTTTTCTCATCGACAAGCAAGTCGCTTTCATGGAGTTTGTGAAAGGAAAGACCGATTTCATGTCGGGTGTCGATGCGCGTTACAAAGATGAGCTTCTAACTCGCGACGGCTTTTTGAGAAGCAAATATGAGGACAGATTTTATCTCATTCGCGAGCCTTATCTGAATACCGAATATTTGTCGTTTTACATTGATACTCAAGAGGAAAGAGACGATAAAGAACGTGCTGTGGCATTGCGTCAGGCGGTGAATTATTCCATTGACAGGGAGAAGATGCTGCGTTATTTGAGAAACGGCATCGGGACACCTGGAAATGGCGGAATCATCCCAGCGGGATTGCCAGGATATGACAGTTTGGGCACAATCGGATACGCCTTCAATCAACAGAAATCGTTCGAGATCATCGAGAAATATCATCTGCAAGGAAGTGAGATAAAGCTTTATACCACAAAGGATTACATCGATTTGGCGAAGTTTGTGCAGTCATCGGTGACCGATGTCGGTTTGGTGTGCAAGGTGGAGGAGATGATGCCGGCGGCTTTGCGTGAGAAACGCGCCCAATGCAGTCTGCCGTTCTTCCGCTCGTCGTGGGTGGCCGACTATCCTGATGCGGAGAATTACCTCTCGTTGTTCACGACCGAAAACTTCGCTCCGAAAGGTCCGAACTACACACATTATTCAAATCCGAGATTTGACGAGCTTTACGCGAAAGCGATTGCCACTAACGACTTGAAAATCAGAGCCGAAATATATCACGAAATGGACTCATTGATGATGACCGAGGCACCGGTTGTGATACTGTTTTACGACGAGGTGCTGAGATTCGTCAACAAACGGGTGAGTGGATTTGACGGGAACCCCGTGAATTTACTGAATTTGAAGACGGTTAAGATCGATTGAAAAAAAATTGATAATCAGTGAATTTCGTGTTAAAAAATTTTGTAATTTTGCAGCGCTTTTTTGCGAAAATTATTTTGATATGATAAATATTACATTTCCTGACGGTGGTGTCAGACAGTTTGAAGCGGGCGTAACGCCAATGGACATTGCTAAAAGCATTAGCGAAGGCTTGGCTCGTAACGTGTTGTCGGCAAAGGTGAACGACAAGATGTGGGATGCTCTTCGTCCAATTAACGAAGACGCTAATATTCAATTGTTTACATGGAACGATCCAGAAGGAAAAGCTACAGTTTGGCACTCATCGGCACACCTCATGGCAGAGGCTATCGAGCAGCTGTACAAAGGCGTGAAGTTCGGCATCGGTCCCGCCATCGAGAACGGTTTCTACTATGACATCGACACTGGTGACATGACATTGACAGAGGATGACCTCGTGAAGATTGAGAAAAAGATGCTCGAGCTCGCCAAGGAAAAACAGGCATTTGAGCGTGTTGACGTGTGCAAGGCTGACGCTTTGAAATATTTTACAGAGAAAGGTGATGAGTACAAAGTAGAGCTTATCAACGAGCTTGAAGACGGTACCATAACATATTATAAATCAGGAACTTTCACTGATTTGTGCCGTGGACCGCATATCCCGGATACATCATGCATCAAGGCTGTGAAGCTGACATCTATCGCTGGCGCTTACTGGCGTGGCGACGAGACTCGCAAGCAGCTCACGCGTATCTACGGTATTACATTCCCGAAGCAGAAAGAACTCGAAGAATACCTCGTTCTTCTTGAGGAAGCTAAGAAACGCGACCACCGTAAACTCGGTCGTGAGCTTGAGCTTTTCATGTTCACCGACATGGTTGGCAAAGGTCTCCCGATGTGGCTTCCAAGAGGTACAGCTCTGCGTAACCGCCTTCAGGAATATCTCACAAAGATTCAGAAACATTATGGCTATGAGCAGGTTATCACCCCTCATATCGGAAATAAGAATCTTTACGTGACATCAGGACACTGGGATCACTACGGTAAGGACAGCTTCCAGCCAATCACCACACCTGAGGAAGGCGAGGTTTATTTGCTGAAGCCAATGAACTGCCCTCATCACTGCATGATTTACAAATGGCAGCCACGTTCTTACAAGGACCTCCCACTGCGTTTGGCAGAGTTCGGAACAGTGTACCGTTACGAGCAGAGCGGTGAGTTGCACGGCTTGACACGTGTTCGTTCGTTCACACAAGACGACGCTCACATTTTCTGCCGTCCTGACCAGGTGAAAGACGAGTTCCTCCGCGTGATGAACATCATCGAGATCATCTTCAAGGCATTGAAATTCGAAAACTTCGAGGCACAGATTTCACTCCGTGACCCTAACAATACTACCAAATACGTCGGTACAGACGAAAATTGGGAGAGAGCAGAACAGGCCATCAAGGAAGCTTGCGCTGAGAAAGGTCTTCCAGCAAGAGAAGAGACAGGCGAGGCTGCATTCTACGGTCCGAAGTTGGACTTCATGGTGAAAGATGCACTCGGCCGTCGTTGGCAGCTCGGTACCATTCAGGTTGACTACAACTTGCCAGAGCGTTTCGATCTCACATATATCGGCAAAGATAACGAGAAACACCGTCCTGTGATGATTCACAGAGCACCATTCGGCTCAATGGAACGTTTCGTGGCTGTGTTGCTCGAGCACTGCGCCGGCGACTTCCCGTTGTGGCTCGCTCCTGACCAGGCTATCATCCTGCCTATCAGCGAGAAATATCAGGAATACGCAGAGAAGGTATACGAGACATTGAAGAATTCTGAAGTCAGAGTGTTGCTCGACGACAGAAGTGAGAAGATCGGCCGTAAGATCCGTGACGCCGAATTGAAGAAGATTCCTTACATGCTCATCGTGGGCGAGAAGGAAGAAGGCGAGGGCTTGGTATCGGTGCGTAAGCGCGGTACAGGCGACCTCGGTTCTATGCCGGTTGCTGATTTCGCCAAGATGGTTGAAAATCAGGTGGCTGACGAACAGAAAGTTGAATATTAACATATTGTTTAATTAATATAGGAGATACATACCATAGCACTTCCAGTAAACAACGGAGGAAACCAGAACAGACCTCCAAAAAGCAAGCAGAACGATGATCCGCACAGAATAAATAACAGGATCACGGCACCAATGGTGAGAGTCGTCGGCGAGGCCGGTGACAACGAGATACACTCGATTCGCGAGGCCATCAGAATGGCTGACGAGGCAGGTCTCGATTTAGTGGAGATTTCACCAAGCGCAAATCCACCGGTCTGTAAGATCATGGATTACAAGAAGTTCCTCTTCGACCAGAAGAAGAAACAGAAAGAAATCAAAGCTAAGGCTACCAAAGTGGTTATCAAGGAGTTACGTCTTGGTGCACAGATTGGCGACAGCGACTTCGAGTTTAAGTTGAACCACGCCAAGAAGTTCCTCGAGGACGGTGCTAAGGTGAAAGTCGATGTGTTCTTCCACGGACGTTCCATCGCCTACAAGGAGCAGGGAGAGCTGGTGTTGCTCAAGTTCGCTCAGGCTTTGGAGGATGTAGGCAAGGTTGAGTCATTGCCAAAGCTCGAAGGAAAGCGCATGTTGATGATAATAGCTCCTAAGAAGTAAGAAAGACACTCATTCACAAATTTAAAAATAGTTTTAAAATGCCTAAAATGAAAACAAAATCCGCTGCCAAGAAACGTTTCAGAATCACTGGCACCGGTTTAGTCAAGAGAAAGCACGCTTATCACAGCCACATTTTGACAAAGAAGACCAACAAACGTAAACGCGCTTTAGGTCATCAGACAATTGTGGAGCAGGCCAACATGGCAGCTGTAAGAGAAATGCTTCTCATGTAATCAACAAAATTGTTTAACTCTTGTTAGAGCGGAAGAAAGTTCCCGGACAGATGCGGGGCGCTCTAGCGGATAAAAATTAGAAAATTATGCCAAGATCAGTAAATGCAGTCGCTTCAAGAGCAAGACGCAAAAAAGTATTAAAACAGACGAAGGGACAGTTCAGCGCACGTAAGAACGTCTGGACAGTGGCCAAGAACTCTTGGGAAAAGGGTTTGACCTACGCCTATCGTGACAGAAAGGCCAAGAAACGTGATTTCAGAAGCCTTTGGATTGTACGTATCAACGCTGCCGCACACGAGTACGGTATGACATACAGTACATTCATGGGTAAGATTCATGCTGCCAACATCGACCTTAACCGTAAGGTTTTAGCCGACCTGGCTTTGAACAACCCAGAAGCTTTCAAAGCTATTGTTGAAAAAATAAAATAATGTTTTCAAAGAATGAGTGGTAAAAAAAGCCCGCCGTGAGGCGGGCTTTTTTGTTTATCCTTGATGCGTCTCTCTCAATAAGTCATTGACCGTTTTCACCGGGTTGAACGTCAGAATCGGGACTTCGACGAAGATGGTGATCCAGTCGGCCATGGCACCGTTCCAGAGTCCGGGAAGTTCCATGGCTTTCAGGTCTTTGCCGTCTTTCGACTTCAACGAGATGAAGCCTGTTTCAGGGTCGACGTAATCCGGGAGGTTGAACGAGTTGCCTTTGAAATCCTGGGTGGCGCACACCAAATCGACAGGGTTGAAGTGGGTGGAGGAGCGGAACATCGCCTCCTGCTTCTCGTTTTTGTGGTCGATTTGCGACGACTCCACAATCTGAAGCGAGATCTCATCGCTGCTGTTGCGAGTGAAATAAGGACCTCCGCCAGGCTCGCCTTCGTTTTTTACCATGCCGCACACACGCATCGGGCGGTTGAGCTTGCCGTAGAGGAAGTCGACCTTCTCGATTTCGTTGTAGGTGCTGAAGAAATCAGGGATGTCGATCATGAGCTGGTCTTTCGCGAAGGCGGTGATTTCGTCGAGCTCCTCGTTGGTGACGTCGCCGTCGTCGAGCAGCTGCAGGTACTCAAACTGTTGCTGCTGCAGGCGGAAGAGGTAGCCGCCGAGTACCTTTTTATATTCATAGGTGGTCGCCTTGAAACGGTCGGGAACCACGTTGTCGATGTTCTTGATGAAAATGATTTCTTTGTGTAAGTCGTTGAGGTTCTGTATCAAAGCGCCGTGACCGCCCGGACGGAACACCAGCTTGCCGTTCTTGTCGCGGAACGGCTCGTTGTTCATGTCGACGGCTATGGTGTCGGTCGATGGCTTTTGCACAGAGAAGCTGATTTCGTATTTGATGCCGAACTGTTTCTCGTATTTCGGCACGACATAATTCACAATCTTCTTGAAGATGTCGAGATGCTCCTGCGACACTGTGAAATGCAGCTTTGCCACCTCGCCGTTGTTGCTGTATTCAGCGGCTTCCACGAGATGTTCCTCCATTGCGAGACGAGCTGAATCGCCGTATTTGTGGAACTTCAACAATGCCTTCGGAAGGTTGCCGTAGTTCATGCCGTCGGCGTTGAGCAGAGTGTCGATAATCTCTTGATACTCTTTGTTTTTCAACATTTCTTCAATGTCCTTGCCCTTTGCTTTAAGCTGGCATTTTAGGTCATTGAAAAAAGCGAAATCATGGATTCCTTTGATGAATGTCTCGACAGCATCGGGCTTCATCGCATAGAGATCCTTGAACATTCGGCTTGCTGCGCCCGAAGCAGGCACAAACTTGATTATATCGTAGTATTGTTTGTCCTCATCGAACTGCCTGACAAGCTCTTTTATCTCATTTTCGTTGAAACGGACGATGCCTTTCCCGATTGTCGCAGGTGCGATGAGGTCGCTGAAAGCAAATCCGTTTTTAAACTGAACTATCTGATTTTCAACTTGTTGCGCTGAAATTCCCAAAGATTCGAGTTGCTGTTTGTCGGCAGAAGAGAGTGTTGTCATAATACGAAATTTTTATCCTTACAAAGTTATAGCATTTTTTTATAAAAAGAAAATATTTTTGGAAAATTTGACAAAATCAAAAATTATGTGTATCTTTGCGATACAAAATTTGATTAAAAACTTTAAAAATTAATGATATGAACAAGAAGATTGAAGACGCTATCAACGCGCAGATTAATGCTGAATTATGGTCGGCATACCTTTACTTATCAATGGGAACCAACTTCCGCGCGAAGGGTTTAGACGGCATCGCCAACTGGTTTGAGGTTCAGTTCAAGGAAGAACAGGACCACGCCATGATTTTCTACAAATACATGCAGAGCCGCGGCGCCCGCGTGGTTTTGAAGCCTATCGCGAAGGTGCAGACCGATTGGAAATCGCCAGTCGAGGCATTTGAAGACACACTCGCTCACGAGAAGAAAGTGACCGAGATGATTCACAACATCAACAAACTCGCTATCGAGGCTAAGGACTATGCAACACAGAACCGCATGGTGTGGTTTGTCGACGAGCAGGTTGAAGAAGAGGAAGAGGCCGGCAAGAACCTCGAGGCATTGAAGGCTATCGGCGACAACGCCCTCGGACTGTATATGTTCGATAAGGAATTAGGCGCCCGCCAGTATCATCAGGCTTCAGCGCTGAAGTAAAATCTTTTGGTTTTATTGTAAAAAAACGTAGAGACGCCATAATATGACGTCTCTACAATTTTGCGTTTAATCGATTTATCGATTTCGATTATTTTCCGCCTTTTTCCTCTTTCTCGAGGTTTTCTTTCAATGTTGCGAGAACATCGAGGTCGCCGAGAGTTGTGCGCTCAACGTTGTCGTTGATCTGCTTCACAGCGCGCTTGGTGTTCTTTGCAGCTTTCTCCTTCTCAACGGTCTCAGCTTCTGCTGCAGCGTTCTGCTTGTCTTCCCAGATGCGTGAGTGTGAGAGGATGATCTTCTTGTTTTCCTTCGAGAACTCGATAACCTTGAAATCCAAAGTTTCGTCAACCTTAGCGGTTGTGCCGTCTTCTTTCTTCAGGTGGCGGTTCGGGCAGAAACCTTCAACACCGTATGGCAATGAGACGATGACGCCCTTGTCGCTTGTGCTGATGATTGTTCCCTGCTGGATTGAACCGACTGTGAAGATGCTTTCGAAGACATCCCATGGGTTCTCTTCAAGCTGCTTGTGGCCGAGGCTCAAGCGGCGGATCTCCTGGTCAACGTCGAGGACCACGACATCGATCTTGTCACCGATCTTGGTGAACTCTGCCGGATGTTTGATCTTCTTCGACCAGCTGAGGTCTGAAATGTGAATCATACCGTCAACGCCTTCTTCAAGTTCGACGAAGATGCCGAAGTTAGTGAAGTTGCGCACTGTGGCGGTGTGTCTTGAACCCTTTGGATAACGCTCCTGGATGTTCTCCCATGGATCCGGGACGAGCTGCTTCATACCGAGGCTCATCTTGCGCTCTTCGCGGTCAAGAGTGAGGACCTTAGCTTCCACTTCGTCGCCAATCTTCAGGAAGTCCTGAGCTGTGCGGAGGTGCTGTGACCATGACATTTCTGACACATGGATAAGACCTTCAACGCCTGGAGCAATCTCGATGAACGCGCCGTAGTCGGCCAAGACAACGACTTTACCCTTAACGACGTCACCAACTTTGAGGTTCGGGTCGAGAGCATCCCATGGATGTGGGGTGAGCTGCTTGAGACCGAGGGCGATGCGTTTCTTGCTGTCGTCGAAGTCGAGGATAACGACCTTGATCTGCTGGTCGAGTTGGACGATTTCCTTAGGATCGTTGATGCGGCCCCATGAGAGGTCAGTGATGTGGATAAGACCGTCAACACCGCCGAGGTCGATGAACACGCCGTAGTTGGTGATGTTCTTGACAACGCCTTCGAGAACCTGACCTTTTTCAAGCTTGCTGATGATTTCGCTCTTCTGCTGCTCGATTTCGTCCTCGATAAGTGCCTTGTGTGACACGACAACGTTTTTGTACTCCTGGTTGATCTTCACAACCTTGAATTCCATTGTGCTGTTGACGAATACGTCGTAATCGCGGATAGGTTTGACATCGATCTGTGAACCTGGCAAGAATGCCTCGATGCCGAACACGTCGACGATCAAGCCGCCTTTGGTACGGCTCTTGACGAAGCCGCGGACGATCTCCTGGCTGTCGTATGCCTCGTTGACGCGGTCCCATGACTTGAGAAGGCGAGCCTTCTTGTGTGAAAGGACGAGCTGGCCGTTGATGCCTTCCTGATTCTCCACGTAAACTTCAATCTTGTCACCCACCTTAAGGTCTGGGTTGTGACGGAATTCTGAAATCGGAATAACACCATCTGACTTGAATCCGATGTTGACGACGACTTCGCGTGAAGTCTTTGCGACAACTGTTCCTTCGATAACTTCGTGGTCGCCGATCTGACTCATGGTCTTCTCGTACATTTCTTCCATGCGTGCGCGGTCTTCAGCTTTGTAGCTGTCGTGTTTCTTTGCGTCGCTGCTCCAATCGAAATCATCTGTTGGAACTGGTTTCGTCTTCTTGGTTTCTTTCTTCACCTCTGCCTGTGGCTGTTCAACGTTCTGGATTTCTTCGTTGACGGTGTTTTCTAATTCGCTCATTATAATTTTTATTTAAAATTGTACCCGATGGCTCTTCCGAATTGGGCAATCGAGGATTGTTAAACTTTTATTTTCCATCTCAAGTCATTGATTTTCAATTACAAAAACCAATTTCGGAATAAGGCTCGAAAATGGACTGCAAAGATACAAAAAATTTTGATACAGCGGCAAGCCTCGCGAAAAAATTTTTTTTGATTTGATGTATGCTGATAATATTATTTTTCTTAACTTTGCAACTAAGAATTAAAAACTAAAGCGGATTTGAAACTTTTAAAATTATGGATAATATAGTTCAAAAAAATGCGCCTCAAGAAGAGGCTCTTTACAAAGATGTATGTGGAATAATTGAAGGTGTTCGTCGCCGTGTTGCGACCTACATGAATGCCGAAGTTTGCATGACCAATTGGTATATCGGCAAGCGAATCGTTAAAAATCTTGCGATTAAGTTGCAAGAAAAGTATGGGCAAGGGTGGAGCGAGAAAAAGTTGAGACATTGTCTCCGCAGCGCGGAGACTTTTTCAGAAGATGAAATTCGGTACGCAGCGCGTACCCAATTAACATGGACTCTCGGTTCTGATTTTACTTTTGTGGCGCGGCAAAAACGTATAACTGTCGATTCTATTGATTATAAACTAGATTTGTTGTTTTTCCATCGTGAACTTCGCCGATTAGTTGCCATCGATTTGAAACTTGGTAAGTTCAAACCAGAATACGAAGGGCAGATGCTTTTATATTTAAGGTATCTTAATAAAAATGAGCGGAAAGAGTGGGAGGAGTCACCAATTGGATTGATTTTGTGTTCGGAAGGAAACACCGAACATATTGAGTATCTTATGCTTGACAAAAACAGCCCGATAAAAGTGGCACAGTATTACACCCAGTTGCCCGACAAGAAACTTTTGGCTGAAAAATTTAAAAAAGCGATTGCAATTGCCAAGGAAAACTATCAGGAAAAGAAAATGGATAAAGAAATTGATTGATTATGTCCCGATATAACGATCATCTTGCTGACGTCAGCAAAATGATAATTAAGATTAAATACATTGATTTACAATGGATTAGCTGAGTTGGTGACAACTCGTTACCAACTGAAAATTAGTGTTTTGAGATGGTTACATTATGTAACAGGCTGAAATTAACTGAAATCGAGACGTTATTTCACGAGTTGAAAAATGTTGATAAATTTTCAAACAAACGATTTGAAACATAATTATATTTTGCTATCTTTGCATCGTTAAAATATCGTTTAATTAAAATAAAGTAAGTATAAGTAATAATAGAAAAAGCAGATAGAACTTACATATTAGATAGCGTTTGTAGCTATCCTTGAACATCAATTACCACATAGTCCATATTGGACAACTCCTCAAGGATAAGTTAACAAATGCCGTATTTGATACGGCGTGGAATAACTTGTTAGAGGAGTGGGCGTGGTAACCCGATGTTCAAGCAAGGAGTAAGTTCCACGCTTTTTATAATTCGAACCAAAGAAAATAATTGTTAAATAATGTTGATATGAATACCAATTATATACAAGAAAAGCCATTTCACAATATTAAAGTTGTGGAAAGAAATGATGGTAAGTATGGCGTGGTTGATATAAATGATAATGTGATTGTTCCATTTGGAAAATATGCATGGATTGATGGATTTGATCATGGATTGGCACGGGTTCGGATTGGTTATTCTCCAAATGTTGTTGCAGCTTTCGCCTTGGATGGCAGAATAAATGATTTGCGAAAATGGGGAATTATCAATGAGAGAGGTGAAGAAGTCCTGCCTGTTGAATATGACAATATTTGGAAATTTTATGGTAAAAATCGTTTTTCAACAAAAGTTGTGAAAAATGGTGTTGAACGAGATGTGTATTTTTGTGATTTAAATCCGTCGTTGCCTGCAAGAAGAGGAAGTCGAAAGTATTATTTGCAGAATAATTGTGAGTCGTGTGATTATGAAAATGATACGTGGGACGCTTTAACAGATGGTCAATATGGTGATATGCCAGAAGGATTCGATGGTGATTATAGTTTTATGGGGTTTTAACATCAATAAAATATAGAATTATATGCAAACTGACAAAGAACAAAAAAATGAATCGATTCCAAGTGAACCAACACATGAAATAAATACCCTGCTTAATCAAGGATTATTTCAAGATGCTTTTCTTCAAGCTAAAAAGGAGATGGAAAAAAGTCTCGATTTTCTCCATTACTGGCTAATCGAGAATTATGATATGTATGAAAAGCACAAGGATGATGACCCTGAAGTTGACGATTCTGCTGGTATTTGGTTTGATGGATTCGTCAATAGTAGCACAGCAAATCTTTTCCCGTCAATGAATAACCTTATTCAGGTAATAACAGGAATAATAAAAAATGTGGATTCAGTAGCACCTTCGAACTATTATGACGCAGAACTCGAAGATATTAGAGATACTATAAATGAATTGTTGCTGGATGAAGATGAATAAATGTTTGTTCGTCATATTATTTACGATACTGACATTTGCGGGCTTTACACAAAGTATTGAAAAATGCTTCGTTTACAACAAACCTATCAACGGCTATTATGTCAAAATCCATTGGCTTGGTGATAAAGCACAAGGTTATTGGGGAACAGCATGTTTTTATTTTACAAAAGGCGAAAAAACAAAAGTTTTAACACAATTGGTTGATTTGGACAGCTGGTTTGGTGAAGAAATGTTGAATAGTAATGATACTATTGTTTTGAATCAATATTATGATAAATCCATGCAACCTTATTTGGATTGGCGCACTTTTGTCGGGTTCGGAGATTATAATTTTGATGGAGAGGATGAACTCGTAATTTGTGATAGCCCCAAACCTTGGAAAGGAGACGTTGCTGAGCGTTGGCTTGATTGTGAGAATTTTACATTTTACAAGGATTTTCCCGAGGGCTTTGTTCAAATTAATAATGTGCCGTTTTATAGATTATCCACGGAAACCTGTCGAATGTATTATTATTTTGATATAAAAAACAAGGTATTGGCGCTGGTTACAAGTGGTGGAGCGTGTTGTTATACTTCAACGACGTATTATTTCAAAGAAGGTCAACCCTATAAAAGTGTGGAAATCGGACACGAAGAGTTGGTCGATAGGGTGGTTAATGATACTACAATTCATATATTCCGTCATTGAATGTAACCATATCTTCATTATAAACCTTTCGCTTTTCATTTTTTTTTGTATCTTTGCCAAAATTTAAAACATATTTTGTGACAAATGAACTAACAATCAAAACACGAAGCCTTTTGATAACCGAGACAATTTCTCGGCCTGAAAGGCTATAAGCTGTTAGCTAGGGGCAACGCCCCAAATGAACAAACGGTATTTGGGATGGAATGGCCGCCCCGAAGGGGCAACAGCCGTTAGCCCCACGGCATCGCCTGGGGCGTAATGGGAACACAAATAATAAACAACATTTTATAACAAATTAAAAATCAAAATTATGTCACAATCATTATCCAAAATTTATTTACACATAGTGTTTCATGTGAGGAATACGGGCCCGACAATAGAGGAGAAGCATTGGGAGCGAGTGCATAGTTATATCGGCGGACTCGTTAATACAACAGGTTGCCATGTTTTGCGCGTCGGCGGAGTCGAAAACCATGTTCATGTTTTGTTGATGTTTTCAAGAACGGAGACGGTCGCTCATGTCGTTGAGGAAATGAAACGGAATAGCAGCCGATGGATAAAAACAATTTCGCCAATATATGAAAATTTCGCATGGCAGGGCGGTTATGGGGCATTTTCGGTCAGCCAGTCGCAGGTTGACAAGGTGATGAGATATATCGAAAATCAGAAGGAACATCATAGAAAACAGAGTGTCCAGGAGGAATATTTGGAGTTTTTACGGTTGCATAATATCGAATATGACGAAAAATATGTTTTCTCCGATTGATGATGTTATGCTGTTGCCCCTTCGGGGCGCATCGTTCTCCCTCGAGATTATTCATCCCAATTTCCCAGGGCGTTGCCCCGGGCTAACGGCTCGTTGCCCCTTCGGGGCGCGAATTATCCGAATAATACGAGAACAAAAAAACTTCAAACTCCACACTCCACACTCCAAACTTTTTATTATTTTTGCAAAAAAATAATTTTATGGCACTAAACTGCGGAATTATCGGACTTTCCAACACTGGGAAAACAACCATATTTAATTGTATATCAAACACTAAGGCGGAAATTGGATTCGCCACGAAATCGAATATCGGTATGTGCGAGGTGCGCGACGAACGCCTCAAACTCATCGACAACATCTCGCATTCGAAGCGTATCGTGCCCGCCACTGTCGAAATCGTCGACCTCCCGGGTTTGAGCAAGGGAGGCCAAGGTGTCGGTAACAAACTCCTCGCCGAGGTGCAGACCGTCGACGCTCTCATCCATGTGTTGCGCTGCTTCGACGACCCGAATATCCCTCATAGCGAGGGTAGCATCGACCCTGTGCGCGATATGGAACTTGTTGACCTCGAGCTTCAGGTGCGCGACCTCGACCTCGTGACACGTAAGCTGCAACGTGTAGAGAAACTGCTCAAAAACGGCGATAAAGACAACAAACGTGCCTTCGAGGTGCTGACAATTTACAAGGAATGCCTCGAGAATATGCAGAACGCCCGCACCGCCAACGTGCCTGAGGAAGACAAAAAGTATATCCAAGATATTCAATTACTTACGGTCAAGCCGATAATGTACGTCTGCAACGTCGACGACGCTTCGGCACTCACCGGAAACAAATACACTGAGGCTGTGAAAGCCGCTCTCCATGGCGAAGACATGATTATACTTGCCGGAAAACTCGAGTCGGAGATCGCCGAACTCGACGAGGCTGACCGTGCTCTGTTTATGGAAGATGCAGGTCTCACCGAGCCTGGCGTCAACAAGCTTGTTCGCCTCGCTTACAGCACACTGAAGTTGCAGTCGTTCTTCACAACAGGTCCTGACGAGACTCGTGCTTGGACCATCCATGTGGGCGACACAGCTCCTGAAGCTGCCGGCGTAATCCACAGCGACCTCCAGCGTGGCTTCATTCGCGCCGAGGTGATGAGCTGCGACGATTTCCTGCACTATGGCTCGGAACAGGCTGTGAAAGAAGCCGGAAAATTCGCCGTTGAAGGAAAGAACTATGTGGTGAAGGATGGTGATATCATCAATATCAGATTCAACGTGTAGCTTATGCCTGAATACGTCGTCCTCGTTGATACCCAAGACAATAAAATCGGATTGATGGAGAAGCAGGCCGCTCACGTCAACCCGACGCTGCACCGTGCCTTCTCGATTTTCATCTTCAACAGCAAAGGGGAGATGCTGCTTCAACAGCGTGCTCTCACGAAATATCACACACCGGGATTGTGGACCAACACCTGCTGCAGCCATCCGCGTGACGGCGAGTCGTTGCAAAATGCCACCAAACGCCGTCTGATGGAGGAGATGGGGATGGAGTGCGACCTCAAAGAGGCATTCAGCTTCATCTACAAGGCCGACGTGATGCAAGGTCTCACCGAGCATGAGTTCGACCATGTTTTCATCGGGACCACCGACGCGACACCTATTATTAATAGGGCAGAAGTGGAGTCGTATAAATACGAGACCATCGAGAATATCAAAAAGGATATTGCCCAAAATCCTGAAAATTATACCGCTTGGTTTAAAATCGCTTTCGCGAAACTTGCTGAAAATCACATTATTTAGTTTTTTAAAATTTTTCATTTTTTTTCTTGCATATTAAAAAATATGTTGTATTTTTGTGCTGTGAAAATGATATCATAATGATATTACAAAAAATTAAATAATCATCTTAAAATTACAACTATGGAAAACAAGGAATTTGAATTTAAAGGATTGAGAGTCAATGGATTCTTGATGCTGTTTGTGGTCATCGCAATCGTTGCGGTTTCAATTTACGGATTTACAACATGTAAAGATGGTGAGCCGCTTGGCCTGATATTAGGCGGGATAGCTCTTATTCTGATAGACTTCATCCTCTGCATCGGTTTCATCAAAATCGAGCCTAACGAGGCAATGGTGATGGTGTTCTTCGGGAAATACCAGGGCACTTTGACAAAAGTCGGCTTCCACTGGGCAAATCCGTTCTATTCGTCAAAGAAAGTCTCTCTTCGCGCACGTAACCTCAATGTCGACCCGATTAAGGTGAACGACAAGACAGGTAACCCAATTATGATCGGCCAGATTCTGGTTTGGAAGCTGAAAGACACTTATAAGGCAATGTTCGAAATCGACTCTCAGACTTTGGCTGCAGCCGGTAGTGTATCGGGCACCGGCGTCCAGGTCACAAGCCGTATGCGCGCCTTCGAGAGCTTCGTGAGAGTGCAGAGCGACGCTGCTTTGCGTGAAGTCGCTGGCATGTTTGCATACGATGAGAATGGCGACATTACGAAAGGCGATCTGACACTGCGTGCCGGCGGTTCGGAAATCAACGACATACTTCTCGGCAAGCTCAACGACCGTCTTGCGATGTCGGGTCTCGAGGTCATAGAAGCTCGCATCAACTACTTGGCTTATTCTCCTGAGATTGCGGCGGTTATGCTTCGTCGTCAGCAGGCTGCAGCTATCATCGCAGCACGTGAAAAGATTGTCGAAGGCGCCGTCTCAATGGTGAAAATGGCTCTCGACAAACTCAAAGATGAGAAAGTGGTCGAACTCGACGACGACAAGAAAGCCGCTATGGTCAGCAACCTAATGGTGGTGCTCTGCGCCGACGATGCCGCCCAGCCTGTAGTAAACACCGGAACTTTGTATCAATAATCTTCTAATTTTTTGATTATGAACGATATGACAATAAGCTGGATGATGATAGGACTGATTTCCGTCATGACGATAGTCTTGCTGGTCCTTTTCAGGCAAAAGACGAGATTTGAGATTTTTAGCGATCTCATCATCATCCGTGATTTTGCGTATCCTGCAAATATTCCAAATTATGCTATAAAATCAATCAGTATGGTGGAAAAACTGCCGAAAGTCATGATGCGCTCCAATGGCTACGGCGGATTGAGGACATGGAAGGGAATATTCAGGATTTTAGGCGGTAAACGGGCTCTTTTCTACGTTGAGAACCACTTTAAAGGCCCTCTCGTCAAGATAGAAACCGTCAGAGAAAGCATTTACATCAACTTCAAGAATAAGGAGCAAACCAATCAGCTTTACGACGAATTGACGAAAAATGTCAAGCTGTTAAACGAGACGGAACTCGTTGATTGTAAATTTGTTACGACAAATAGAAGTTGGGTGATTGTGGGTGTTTTTATTGTGATAACTATTGTTATTGGTCTGCTTCCCGCAATAATTTAAAAATGTCAAAAGATAAGGAAAATACCAAGAATTTCGTTTTGCGTCTCGACGCGAAGACGATGGATGCTGTCGAGAAATGGGCGGCGGATGAGTTCCGTTCCATCAACGGGCAGATCCAATGGATTATAAATGAAGCACTTAAGAAAAATAAAAGGATGTAATTATGGATATCGAAAGAATTATTGAATTAACCCTGATTATCGGCGTTGTGGCATTTTATTTTGGATTGCCTGCAGTGGCGAAAAGGATCTACGACATGGAAACCAGAATAAGAGTCATCAACAGGCTGAATGTCGTGTATCTGCTGTTCTCGCTTGGACTTGTGTGCTTCGTAGTTTACGATTTCGTTGTCTACGACTTGGCTGGCGACTACAAAGCCTCGCGAATCGGGCTTGTGCTCATCACGGTGTTGATGTTCGTCTACACCACGTTTTTCAAGAAAAAGCAGTGGTTTGAGTGATCACTCGTCGATAGTGATATCGTCCATATCAGCGTCGAGCCACTGCCAGTCGTTAAGCAGTATGGCCTGACGTTTCGAGCAGCCGTCGTCTTTGCATTTGAAAACGATGTCGTTGCCGTTGAAACTCACCTCATAAAGACCTTTTGCACCTTCGCAAGGGTCTTTTTTATTTACGAAAGTGATGACATCGCCTTTCACCTTGCATTCGCCGACGATAGGGTGGTCGCGCTCGATGCCGCTGAGATAGATGGCATAACGGTTGTCTTTGATGATTAACGACTCGTCGTTGCCATTCATCCAGGCTCCATTGGCGTTTACGTCAGGTTTGGAAGGTGTCAGAAACCTCGAGACGATAAAAAATGCCAGTATCAAAACTAGAATGACGACCAATATTTTTGTGAAGACATTGCCGCTTTTCTTCTTTGAACCGCTTTTTTTCTTAATTTTTTTAGCCATATAATCAAATATTTATGTCGTGACTCGTCATTTCGAGCGAAACGTAACGAAGAGAAGTGTAGTCGAGAAATCCTCCATTAACGAAAGCTTTATGTTATTGAGGATTTCTCCATTCCGCTTCGCTTCAGTCGAAATGACGATTTGCAAAGGTAATAATTTTTTATAAAATAACGTAAAATATCGCCATAAATTTCGTAATTTTGCACCGAAAATTTAACGACCATGCAGGAAACAATTCTAATCTTAGATTTCGGTTCACAAGTGACACAGTTGATAGGCCGCCGTCTGCGCGAGCTCAACGTCTATTGTGAGATTCATCCATACAACAAAATCCCGGAGATTACAAGCGATGTCAAAGGAGTGATCCTCAGCGGAAGTCCGGCTTCGGTACGCGATGTGAAGGCTCCTTTTGCCGATTTGTCGAACATCAAAGGCAAGCTGCCGTTGCTCGGAATATGCTACGGTGCACAGTTTATGGCATATCATTACGGTGGAGAGGTAAACTCTTCATTAGCAAGGGAATACGGTCGCGCGATGCTGACAGTTGTGGAGGAAGACAACATCCTCTTCCGTGGCGTATCGAAGACCTCTCAGGTATGGATGTCGCATGGTGACACAATTGCGAAGCTGCCAACAAACGCTCATGTTATCGCAAGGACCGACGACGTGGAGAACGCCGCTTACAAAATCGAAGGCGAGGACACCTGGGCGGTGCAGTTCCATCCTGAGGTTTTCCACAGCAAGGAAGGCCCGAAGATGCTCGAAAACTTCGCGATGAACATCTGCGGCTGCCACGGCAACTGGACTCCCGACTCATTCATCGACACTACCGTCGAGGCGATGCGCGCCAAACTCGGTGACGACAAGGTGATTCTGGGACTTTCAGGCGGTGTCGACAGCACAGTGGCCGCAGTGTTGCTTAACAAGGCAATAGGCAAAAACCTGACCTGTATATTTGTAGATAACGGACTTCTCCGTAAAAACGAGTTTGAAGACGTCCTTGATTCATATAAAGACTTAGGACTCAACGTGATAGGCGTTCATGCTGGCGATCTGTTCCTGAAGAAACTCGCCGGCGTGACAGATCCTGAGGCGAAACGTAAAGCGATCGGATCGACGTTTATCGACGTGTTTGAGGCAGAGGCGAAGAAGATAGCCGGCGCGAAATGGCTCGCTCAAGGCACCATCTATCCTGATGTTATCGAGAGCGTAAGTGTCAACGGACCGAGCTGTAAGATAAAGTCGCATCATAACGTGGGCGGGCTGCCCGAGAAGATGAACCTCAAGATTGTGGAGCCGTTGCGCACACTGTTTAAAGATGAGGTTCGTCGTGTAGGCCGCGCGCTCGGCATCAAACGTGAGCTCGTGGGCCGTCATCCGTTCCCTGGACCGAGTCTCGGAATTCGCATCCTCGGTGAGGTGACTGAAGAGAAACTCCGCATCCTGCGTGATGCCGACGACATCTTCATCCGCGGACTCAGAGAATGGAAATGTGAGCTGCCGAGCGCGTCATATCCTAACGAGATGGCCGACAACCTCTACGACAGCATCTGGCAAGCCGGAACGATGCTCCTTCCAGTGAAGAGCGTCGGCGTGATGGGGGATGAGCGTAGCTACGAATACACAATAGCCTTGCGTGCCGTCATCTCTACCGACGGAATGACTGCCGACTGGGTGCATCTGCCGTATGAATTCATGGCAAAAGTGTCGAACGACATAATAAATAAGGTCAAAGGCGTCAACAGAGTGTGCTACGACATCTCCTCAAAACCGCCAGCGACAATCGAATGGGAATAAAAGATAATAGATAAAAGATAATAGATAATAGAAATGACTAAACAAATCAACTGGAAACAGGAGATAATCTCCTATGCCTTCCTGATCTTCGGAAGCGCACTGTTCGCTGTGGGCGACGTGATGTTCGTTAACCCTTACCATCTCGCTCCTGGCGGCACCTACGGTCTGTCAAACGTCATCAACGCGTTGTACCCGTGGAAGGTGTCATTGTACGCCATCTGCATGGATATCCCGCTGCTCGTCATCGGAACATGGATCCTCGGACCGAAGTTCGGCTTCAAGACCATCCTCTCAACGATTCTCATCTTCGGATGCACATTCGTCCTTGAGTCGACATGGGGCTATAAACCTGTGATATTTGAATTCATGCATACCATCGAAGAAGGACAGCCTATCGATAAGTCGATGCTCGAAATCCTTGGCACTGACATGTATTTCAAGCCTGACTACTTCCTCAACACCCTCGTCTCCGGCGGCATCTACGGTCTCGCCATCGGCTTCGTGTTCAAGTCGGGCGCTACATCGGGCGGCAGCGATATCATCTCGATGATTCTGCATAAATATACTAAAATCTCCCTCGGAACGTTAGTAATGATAGTTGACTCGATAATCACATTGACGTCATTGCTGCTCGGTCAGATCCGTCTGCCAATCTACTCAATCCTCCTGATTGTGATAGAAAGCAAGATCATCGATATGGTGGTTGACGGTATCAAGAGCTACAAGACGGCATTTATCGTCACCGATAAGGTGGAAGAGGTCAGGGAATTCATTATCAACGACTTGGAGAGAGGTGGAACATGCTTTGTGGGCACTGGATTGTTTAAAGGACAGGAGCGTAAGATGATTTACACCAACCTTGACCGCGCCGATTTGGTGAAGCTGAAGATGAATCTGCGTGTCCTCGACCCGAATGCATTCGTCAACGTGATTGAGAGTGCTGAAGTCATGGGCAACGGCTTCGTGCCGCTCCCGCATAATGAAAAGTAATGTTAAAAAAACTATTCAATATTCTGATTTGCCTGTGTCTGCTGGCTTCTGCAGAGGTCAAGGCGCAGGATGAATACCGTGTCGCGCTCATGGTGCCGCTCTATCTGGAGCAGGTCGACGGGCAGTTTATGACGGCTGAACCATCGAATAAGACACTTCTCACGAAACCGTTCTCATTTCTGCATTTTTATGAGGGTTTCATGATTGCCGCCGACTCAGTGGTCAACAGTCGCAATATGCAGCTGGAGCTGAAGGTTTACGATGTCGACAACGATGTGAAGAAGGCTGTTGAGGCTATCAACGATCCTTGGCTGGCCACTGCCGACATGATCATCGGACCGTTCTATCTCAAGCCGTTCCACGTGGTACGTCAGTTTGCGTCGGATAACGGCATCCCAATAGTGAATCCTATCACGCAACGCTCGGAAATTGTTGACAATCACCCGAATGTGATAAAGGTGAAGCCTTCGTTGGACAGCCAGATGGCACCTCTCGACAGCCTTATCAAGAGATATTATCACGCTAACAACGTCTTTATCATCAGGGAAAAAGATGACAGTAATTCGGAATATATCGAACAGATAAATGAAATAGTAAACCGCAACATCGACAGTTGTTCGTACGTCGACAACAAGCATATCGTAAAGGTTATCAAGACTCATCAAAAGAGGTGGAAATATCTCAAAGTGGAGTTTGAAGCAACAGATTACCTGACTGACAATATCTCGTTGAATGTCAATATTTTAAAACAAAATATCAACGACAGTACTGCATTCAAAAATCAGGTGGTGAATATCAACTACGAGCTCGACAGTCTGCATTTCGTTAAGGACTATGCCTCGTCGATGCGAAACAACCTGTTCATCGTTTACGGAAATGATAAGGTCTTTGCAAATGAGATCGTTAACAAAGTCACGAAACTCATTGAGCATTACCCGATTACGGTTATCATGCTTCCTGAATGGAGTAAGTTCGACCGTCTGTTCAACGATAACCTGATGAAGATGCATGCCATCTATTTCGATGACGAATTCATTGATTATCAAAATATTAGGACTGAAAGTTTTATCTGTAAGTTCAGAAACAGATACGAGACCGAGCCTAATGATTATGCTTATCAGGGATTCGATATAGGCTGGTATTTTCTCAATGCGCTTAACATTTTCGGCGACCAGATGATGGAAAAGTTGCCATATTACAACACTCCGTTGCTGCAGACGCGTTTCCATTTCGAGAGAGAGTCGGATACTACGGGATATGAAAATACTTTCTGGAACGTTTATCAATTTAAAGGTTATAATAAAGTCGTTTTGAAGACGGGCTATGAGAAATAAGCTTTTTATTTCTATATTATTGATAATCAGCATTTTACTTATTTCTTGCGAAGAAAAGGACGATGCTGTGAGATCATTTTGGCCTGATGGGACTTTAAAATCTGAGTTGCGTTATACCGACGGTAAATTGGATGGCCAATGCAGATGGTATTATAGTAATGGCAAGCCGTCGATGGAGGCAGTTTATCGGATGAATGTCCTGAATGGCGAATCCAAGCGCTGGTACGAGAACGGAATTCTTGAAGAGAAGTCGTATTATGTTGATAATCAATACGATGGAGTGGTGGAGGAGTATAATGTTTTTGGCACTTTAATTAAGAAATCGATTTATAAAAATGGCGTTTTGAACGGTCCATTTTATCAATATTATGATAATGGAAAGCCGTTTGTCGAGGGAGAGTATCTCGATGGTATGATGCATGGTGGTTGGATTATGTTTTATCCCGATGGAAGTATCGGCAGCAGTGCAGTTTATGACATGGGGACGGGTGTCCAGAAGGGTTATAGTGAGGGTGGAATGTATCAGAATGCCGAAATTCATTACAAAAATAACCTTAAGGACGGCAAGGAGACGCGATTCAATATGGACGGAAGTATCAGTGAAATCTTGCTTTGGCGAGAAGGGGAGTATGTCGGAAAAGAGAAATAAAAATATTTTCGAAAATAGTTGTCAATTATAAAATAAAGTTATAATTTTGCAGAAAATTTTAAAGACTTATTAACAAACTTTAAATAAATAAAGTAATGAAAGTAAAAACTATCATGGAGAACCTGGAAAAGAAACATCCAGGCGAAAAAGAGTATTTACAAGCAGTTCGCGAAGTGCTCGAATCAATCGAAGAAGTTTACAACAAGCATCCTGAATTTGAGGCTGCAAAGATCGTTGAACGTTTAGTTGAACCTGATCGTATCTTCACATTCCGTGTGACATGGGTTGACGATAAAGGCCAGGTGCAGGTGAACCTCGGTTACCGCGTTCAGTACAACGCCGCTCTCGGCGCATACAAAGGCGGTCTCCGTTTCCACCCAGCAGTGAACGTTTCAATGCTTAAGTTCTTGGGCTTCGAACAGATCTTCAAGAACTCATTGACCAACCTCCCACTCGGTGGCGGTAAAGGTGGTGCTGATTTCGACCCAACAGGCAAATCAGACGCTGAAATCATGCGTTTCTGCCAGGCTTTCATGTATGAGCTGTGGAGAAACAT